>DATGUN010000082.1:0-19769 GCA_035301285.1 Virgibacillus sp. | reverse complement strand
CTTGAATAAATAGAAGCTTTCCTATTTTAAAATACATAGATAGAAAGCTTATTTGGTATGCCAAATTTTAAAATTCACCCCTTTTCAAGAACAGCTAAATGATTTTTCATTCTTCTATTGACTTTTTATAGCTGGTCTTACCATCAAACTCATTAAAACCAATGACTGTTCCGGTTACACGTATTTTCGTTCCTTCCTCTACTTTTCCATCCAATAAATCTTGGATGCGAACGTCTTCCGGCTTTTCACTGCATCCAACGATGAAAATGCTCATAAATAAAATGAATAAACTGATTCGCGATGTTTTTCTCACGTTATCTCTCCTGTCAAATGTCAGTTTAGTCTGATGATATCATATTCGGATGATTTCAGCTTGATAGAAATGAACTAGGAATCATACCATCTTCATTTCTATCAAGCATCTACTTATCTTCCACATTGCACCAGTCCATCAAGTGCTTTATGATTGAAGATTGATTGGACCCTAAAGTAATGTCCACTATTTCCAATCCCAGAAAAAATAACATCTTTATTTGAAGTGTTTATAGAGATTCCCCATCTCAATGGCCCCCACAGCCGCTTCGTAACCTTTGTTCCCTGCTTTAGTTCCCGCTCGTTCAATGGCTTGTTCGATTGAGTCTGTTGTCAATATCCCAAACATAACCGGGATACCACTTTGCATTCCTACGTTTGCAATTCCCTTCGCCACCTCATTGCTAACATACTCAAAATGTGGCGTCGCTCCCCTAATCACCGTTCCTAGCGTAATCAATGCATTAAAGCCACCATCATCCGCTAATTTTTTTGCCGCAAGTGGAATTTCAAATGCTCCCGGAACCCATATAACCGTCACATCTCCCTCATGAACACCATGTCTTCTAAGCGCGTCTTCTGCCCCATTCAATAGTTTTTCTGTAATGAAATCATTGAACCGTGAAACGACAATTCCTATTTTCAGATCTGTACCAACTAGATTTCCTTCAAGTGTTTTTTTCATGTCAACAACCACCCTTTCAAAACGTTAATACGTGTCCCAGTTTTTCTTGTTTTGTTTTCAGATAACATGCATTTTCTTTGTGGGTAGGCATTTGCAGAGGAATACGTTCTACAACCTCTAATCCATTACACCCAGAAAGACCCGCAATTTTGCGGGGGTTATTCGTTAATAATCGTACCTTTCTCACACCGAGTGTCTGTAATATTTGGGCACTCGTATCATAATCACGTAAATCAGCCTCAAACCCTAATTTATGGTTCGCTTCAACTGTGTCATACCCTTCTTCCTGCAGCTTATACGCTTTTAATTTATTGACCAGGCCAATCCCTCGCCCTTCCTGTCTCATGTACAAGAGAATCCCTTTTCCTTCGTGGTTGATTCGGGAAAGAGCCGCATGAAGCTGAGGACCACAGTCGCAACGATTGGAAGCAAATACATCCCCTGTCAAACACTCTGAATGTACTCTTACAAGAACGGGCTCTTCTTCACAAACCTCACCCTTTACAAGGGCAACATGCTCTTTCCCTTCCATTCTATCTGTATATGCAATCGCCTTGAATCCTCCAAATTCAGTAGGCAGATCGACTTCTACTTCTTTATCTACCAACGCTTCATGTTCACGCCGATATGCAATCAAATCATTGATCGTGATCATTTTCAGGTTAAACTTTCCAGCAATCGCCACCAAATCATCCACGCGTGCCATCGTGCCATCGTCATTCATCACTTCACAAATCACTCCTGCTTCCTTTGCGTTTGCAAGTCGGGCTAAATCGATGGTCGCTTCTGTGTGACCCGCACGCTGTAAAACGCCTCCCTGTTTAGCCACAATCGGAAAAATATGTCCAGGCCGTCTGAAGTCACTAGGATGAGATGCTTCATCCAGTAACTTCCGGATAGTCAGAGCTCTCTCATATGCACTTATCCCTGTCGTTGTATCAGTATAATCGACACTTACAGTAAAGGCCGTTTCATGATGGTCGGTATTCACCTGCACCATTTGTTTCAACTCAAGTTTGTCGGAAAATCGTTTTGAAACAGGAGCACAAATAAGCCCTCGTC
The DNA here is from genome assembly GCA_035301285.1 of Virgibacillus sp. Lineage (GTDB taxonomy): Bacteria > Bacillota > Bacilli > Bacillales > Amphibacillaceae > DATGUN01. The sequence goes on along the minus strand of DATGUN010000082.1, from coordinate 17,710 downwards.
CTTCTTTAGCCATAAAATTAACCATATCCGGCGTCACACATTCAGCCAGCCCGACAAAATCACCCTCATTTTCTCTGTCCGCATCATCACACACAATGATCACCTTACCCGCTTTTAAATCGTCCAATGCATCCTCTATATCATGAAACATAGTGCCACCCCTTCCTAGTCTCTTCCATTTACATAAATCCATTATCTTTAAGAAAATCAGTTGACATCCTTTCCTTTTGGGTATGTGGCGTTTTCTGTTTTAAAAAAGAATCAACATATTTGCCAATCATATCGAATTCGATGTTCACCCTATCCCCTATGTTTTTCATGCCTAGAATGGTTTGACCTGCTGTATGAGGGATGATGGACACAGTCAAATAATGATTGGATATTCCAAATATGGTTAAAGAAGTGCCATCAATCGCGATAGATCCTTTATATAATGAAAGATGTTTAAATGCATCGGGATATTGAATGTCAATATAGATTGCATTTTCTTCTTTCTTTCTCTTCACAATCTGCCCAACCGTATCAACGTGTCCCGCAACAAAATGACCCCCAAAACGTCCATTGGAACACACAGCCCTTTCTAGATTAACTCGGTAACCTTTCTTCAGATGGGATAGAGACGTACTATGAAAGGTTTCCGGCATCACATCCAAACAAAACGAATCATGGAAAATCTCCGTTACAGTCAGGCACGTACCATTCACAGCGATACTATCTCCAAGCTTTGTATCTTCAAGGACTTTCCTCGCCTTAACATCCAGAATGAGCGACTGTCCATGGAATGTTATCCTTTGAATGGTGCCCATCTCTTCAATTATTCCGGTAAACATTTGTCACCTTCCAATCCTTTAATTGGTTTTGCGGTTATTTTTATATCGGGACCCACTTGTTTGACATCTGTATAACGCAATGGTTTTCCATGCTTCACAAACTTGGAGCCATCACCACCCACAAAAGGGAATGCCTCTAGACCACCAATGATTTTGGGTGAGATATAGGCAATGATTTGTTGAAACATATTAGCCTCAATGAATGAAGCATGGATGCCCGACCCACCTTCCACAAGAACGGAAATCATCTTCATTTTTCCTAACGTCTTCAAAACTTCATGGATGGAAATCGTTGTCCGTTCCTGAGAAATGACCGTTACACCAAGCCTTTCAAATTCTATTTTCTTTTTGATATCAATTTGGTTTGCTGTAAAAATGATTGTACTCGCAGACCTGTCTTGCACGACATTTGCAGTTATCGGAACGTTTAAATACGTATCCAAAATAATTCGAATGGGATTCTTTCCACCTCGGGGTAATCTGGTGGTTAAGAGAGGGTTATCTTTTAAGATGGTATTGATTCCTACCAATATACCATCATGTTCATGACGACGTTGATGGACATCCCGCCGTGACTCAGGTGATGTTATCCATTTACTGTCACCTGAAGTTGCTGCTATTTTACCGTCTAATGAGATGCCTGCCTTAATGGTAACGAATGGTACGTTTGTTTGGATATAGTGGAAAAATGTTTCATTGATCTGTGTGGCTTCTTCTTGGCACAATCCTACTTCAACCTCAATTCCTGCTTTTACGAGTCGTTCTACGCCACTACCCGCAACCAAAGGATTCGGATCCAACGTTGCTACAAGTACTTTGGCGATCCCACTATTTATAATCGTCTCTGTACATGGAGGTGTTTTCCCTGTGTGACTGCACGGTTCAAGTGTGATGTACATTGTGGCTCCTTTAGCAGAAAAACCAGCTTCATCGATGGCATGAACTTCTGCATGAGGTGTGCCAGCTTTTAAATGGACACCTGTCCCAAGCAATTGACCATCCTTCACGACCACTGCTCCGACACACGGATTGGGACTTGTCTGACCAACAGTCGCCTGTGCCAGTGAAAGTGCCATTTTCATATATGCATGATCATTCATTTCAAAAAAATGCACCCCTTTCTTTATTAATCTCTCCAAACAAATAAAACTCCCTTACTTATTTTTAGCAAGGGAGAAAAAGGCATAAAAAGGCATCATAAATAAACGTCAAAAATAGCACTATTTGCATCTTTGAACGACTTTTTCTTCTCCCATCCAGACTTTTACTGTCGGCTTTGGACTTTAACCAAATCCACCGTTTCATATAAGCTATGAACCCGGGTTGCGGGCTAAGAGGCATGCCTCATCACCGCCGGTTGGGAATTACACCCGACCCCGAAGAAAAATCCTATTGAATTATTACGTATGATTATATCAGAACCAATGCCATTATACAAAAATGTATTCCGCTCTTTTACGTATCAATCGTCACTTCCGCTTCCGATCACGTACAAAGACCACTTCTACGATTCTTTCTTCGTTAACGTTATAAGTCTTTCCAGAACACGTTGACGATGGTCCTTTTCCAGTGGCGATAAATCAAATATTTCGGAAAACCATAAACCATCAACGGCCAATCGTAAAATCGTCGAATCAATCGGGTCAAGCTGATCTTCATTAATCCGTTTCTGCCATAGGTCATACGCATCTTGTACAGGTTCCAACAGTTCACGATTGACTGCAGCGGCGGCCATCAACCCTGCATTCATATGCTTATCAGGAGTACTTTGTTCAAATGATCCTCTGATGAATGAACGGGTCCATCTGCCATGCTGTGATGTATCCTCTTTAGCATTTCTCTCAATACTTTCGATATAATTTTTCATCAGATGTTCGACCATACCAGCAACCAATGCTTCTTTTGATGGAAAATGATATAACAATCCACCTTTACTGACATTCGCTTGTTTGGCAACCGCTTCAAGTGTAAAAGACAGTATACCTTTTGATTGAATGATATAAGCCGCTGCCTCAAGAATTTTAGAACGCGTTTCGTTAACAGACATAAACATATTCCTTTCGGTGATCTTTTCCTTAATTTTACCATTCAAACCGTTTTTTTAAAATCTTCTTATCCATATTCCCCTGTTTAATGAATTATCTGCCGTATAAAGCATCAAACACCTCACAAGATGTCTATGGTTTATCTAAAAAACGGTTTTAGCTCATTTTTATCAAAAGCTAAAACCGTTTTAAAGACATTTAAAAACGTCATCTCCTATAAAACTGTTCCCCTGACCTTATTGACGTTATTCGGAAACGGGCTCTGGCGGCAGTTCTTGACCGAGCCAATCACGATAAAACACCTCTAAGTAAGGCAAAAAGTCAAAGACAATCGGATAACCTGGTACGGCCGTCTCTACTTCCAATAATGTGGCACAGTTTGGGCACATAAATTCACGAAGTTCCATCCACTCCGAATCATATCCAAGCCGACCCGGATAAATCTCGGCGATTTGTTCCTCGTCATTACGTACATTGACGACTGATTTTAGTTTCCAGTTTTCGGTATAATGGCCAAATTCATGACCACAGCCGCATTTAACAACCCGTTCGCCTTTTGGATGTTCTTCTTTGGCGACAATATATAAATGTTCACCAATCGGCAATAAGATTTGATCTTTGAAATTCACGCGCTCTTGGAGAATGTTGATATATTTAAAAAAACGATCCTCATCTTTATATTGGCTCATAATGGATTTGGTTGTCTGCCAAGGTAGTTTGCCATCAATTAAATCTCGAATGGTTTCCTTATCATAACTTTTCATTGTTGCTTCCTCCTTACATTGTAAAGTCTTCAGGAAGTTTCCAAAACTCCTTGAACTCTTGGGAAAATCGATCGGATATATTCAATGTATCTTTATACATATTGCGGACTTCCTTCGCAAAGTCTTTATCCAGTACTCTTTCGCGCTCCGATTCAATCCATTCTTCTACTGGTACAGCATTGCTTAAGCGTGCTTTTCTGACTTCTTCACGACGTTTTTCAGTTGCTTCCATATCAACATGACATGTATTTTTTTCTTCATCGTAATGAAGTACAACAGCATGGGCATTACCGGCAAGTTCCGCTGTGACATAACCATTTTCCACATCGCGGGCAATCTCGAGCGGATCCCGTTCAATCGGATCACCATAGCCGCCACCGCCATTGTATGTGTGCGCAAATAGATCACCGGATTTAAATGGTTTGTCAATATAGGGTCCTTCCACAACTTCTAGATCACCATCAACAAATTTCTCCAAATCCGTTGTATTTGGGTCGCTGCCAAGTGAATGTGGAAGAGGCTTTTGTTCCTCAACCAATTCCTCGATATTACTATTTCGTACAGCATAGTGAGGCTGAGCGGTCGGCGCTGGATAACCTCCACACATACCGGCATTATCAAGGACACGACTTGAATGCTCTGAAGTAGCGATCGTCAATTGGTCTGTATTATGGACAAGCCACATGGATGAAAAGGCAGTACCACCGCGATTGCGACCTACCCCTCCTGAATTGGCTGAAATACTTCGACCTAAGTAGAGCATTGGGATACCTTGTTCCCAAACCTCCATATTACCCATGTCGGATTCAGGATTCCAACCGACATATCCTGTATCGATTCCATCTTTCATGCCTAAGGCACCACTTCCGGCAGCAGCACATTCAAACAAGGCCATTCCAAATTGATCACCGTACTGGCTTTTGCCGCCCATTTCAACCATTGGACTATTGACTTGACCGACAAACGCCTCTTCTTTGAAGCCTCTGCTTATGAAGCCCCGACTGAGCAAGCGTTGGAAAATCCCAAAGGCCGGCAACATAAGTGACCAGGATGTGGCTGTCGCTGCAAGATGACTGTCCGGATTTGTCCACGTTCCTTCAGGCAAATTCATATCTGTAGCCATCCAGGCGCCATCATTCACTTTACCTTCATAATTCATACTCTGTGTAAGAGCGACAAACAAACCACCATCCATACCAGCTGGTGTACAGTTCATGGAGTGGTATCCCCAAGAACCTGTCCCTTCAAAATCCAAATGCATACGACCATCCGCATTAACATCTAACTCGAGTGGAATGGAATAGAGCAAGTTATCTTCACCTAATGGTAGGATTCCCGGCTTCCCCTCGGTGATATAGCCATAAAATGAATTACCACGGTAACGTCCAGGAACCATCAGATCTTGCACTTGTGTTAGTTGAGATCTGCGGCCTTCTTCAATGAACTCTCGGGTTGTCCGTTTATAGTAGTCTAAACCAACTTCATCAATGAGCTCGGTTACTTTCTCACGCATTTCGATACAAGATGCTACTTTAGCTTTTTGATCAAGGATCCAATAAATCGGCATACGCACATTTCGTTCCACACGGTTGAGATAGTCTCTTCTGAGATTGTCATTTTCCCCAACTTTTTCAGCAGACACGATCAATCCCTCTGTAAAGCGTTCTTGGGCTAGGTAAACATCGCCCCCTGGTGTCACACCGCCTACTTCCAGCTCATGGGCAACGGCGCCTACCCAACCGATCAACTCACCTTCATAATAAATCGGCATGACATCGATAACGTCTGGTACATGCACAGTACCAATAAAAGCGTCATTATTTGCAAAGATATCGCCTGGTCGGATACCAGGGTCTTCTTCATATCCATTTTGAATCATCCATTTGATGAATCGGCTCATCGTATGGACATGTACCATAATTCCGGTGGAAAGGCTGATGGCATCCCCTTCTGGTGTATATAGTGCAACAACCATTTCCCCCACTTCCCTGACACCCGGTGAAGCAGAAATACGTCTCGCCATCTCACGGGCTTCTACCGCAATAGAGCGCAGTTTTGTATGAAGACTCTCATAGCGAAGGGGGTCCTCCGCACGATATTCCAACTCTGTTATACCAGCGTAATGACCTGTTTTTTTCAATAAGTCATCGGATTCAAGTAATTGATCCTTCAGGGTCATTTTTTCTTTTTCCGAGATAGTATTCATAAAAATATGATCCTCCTTTTTCAAGATAAACATATAGTGTCATGCGGCACTTAAATGTTACTTTTCTTCACCATGTTCATAGTGTAGGATTGTCCATTCATCGATATGGACAGAGTCCCCTTTAGGAATGACTAATGTTGTAGCCGGGTGTTCTACAATTGCCGGCCCTTCCAATTTATTGCCAGGTTCTAAGTAGTCCATTTCCCAAATGTTTGCTTCATGCCATTCGCGATTGTAATACATGGATCTTGTTCCTTTTGAAGCCTCAGGTTTAGGTTGCTCTGATTGTAAAGGTCTTTGGACCAGATTCGGTTTCACCTTTTCCACACGAGCCGTCAATCCAAGTTCCATGATAGTAAATCCAATTTCTCCATATCGCGAAACACTGCGATTCATTGTTTCATACAATGTTTCGAAGGCTTCTGTCAATTCATCCAAATCACCATCTGACTCCAGGTTCAGCATTGGAGCAGGAACTTCCACATCTTCCAATTGACCTGTATAGCGCATCATTGCGAAAGGTTCACATTTAACGTCGTTTGAATCATGACCTTCAGCACTGAATTCTTCACGGGCTTCACGGTTAAGTTCTCCCCAGATTTCATTGATCTGACTGCGGATTTGATCACGATTCGTTTTATCTGATTTCGGATCGATCATAATTTGCACGGACTGACTGTAGCGATGTAAATAATCTGCCGTTGTACATCCAAATGCTGAAAATGCTGCCGCAAACGGGAACGTCATCGTCCCTTTAAAACCTAACCCGCGGCTATATTCAGCCATGTGTAACGGACCAGACCCACCGTAGGACATGAGGTGATATTCACTTGGGTCAACCCCCCTTGTAGAGATGATCGACTCGATAGATGACCTTGCCTCCAGCTCTAATAAATTCACCATGCCTTCAGCTGCTTCATATACATCTATCCCCAGAGGATCAGCGATTTTTTCCTGGAGTACTTGTTTCGCTTTTTCGATATTCAGTTTCACTTTACCACCTAGGAAGTAATCCGGATTCAACCGGCCCATAATGGCATCACAATCCCCGATAGTCGGCTCTGTACCACCTCTATCTAAAGCAACAGGACCTGGTTCTGAACCTGCACTTTCAGGTCCGAGGCTAACCTTGTTCGTGTATGGATCCACTTTGATGATCGTACCCGCACCAGCACCGATTGTATCCATCGCGATTGTCGGTAGATTCAACTTGAAGCGGTCTAATGTAGGCTCATTATCGATTGGGATATTGCCACGTGTGATTGCACCGATGTCAAAACTTGTTCCGCCCATATCGCTGACAATCACCGAATCCGTCCCAATCAATTCTCCGACATGTTTCGCCCCTAATATACCTCCTACCGGCCCAGAAATCATTGTCTCGTGAAGACGTGGGTAATTCATGTTCGCAAGCCCACCATAAGATAATACCGTTTGTACGCCATGTTTAAAGCCTTCTTGTTTAGCAGCTTTATCCACATTCAACAACTGCTCTCGTCCTTTAGCCGTGGCATACGCTTCGATGAGTGCACTGTTTAATCGAGACTGTTCCCGGATGACCGGTCTGACTTGATGACTATAATAAATCGGAATGTCTATTTGATGTTTATCTAAAATTTTCTTGGCTGTTTCACCGATTTTCAATTCATGTTCGGGATTGACATGAGCATATAAGGTACAAATACATAACGCTTCGATTCCCTGGTCTATGAGATCTTGTACACCTTTGACGACATCCTGTTCATAGGCGGGGATAACGACATTTCCAAATTGGTCGATCCGCTCCGTGACACCTCGCACCCGGTTGATCGGAAGGAGAGGATCTGGGTGAGCGTGTGTAACAGCATGAAGCCGATCTTCATAGGAATATCCTGCCCATGCCTGCATGCCTCTTCCCATCAGAACAGCATCTTCCATACCTTTGGTTATAAGTAACCCTAATCGTTGTCCTGTCCTTGAAAGTAACGTATTCAACATCCCTGTACCCGAATACAGGATGACGGACAATTCTTCAAACGTTTGTATTGCATCCAACCCCCATATATCAGTGGCATCATAAGCGGATTCAATAAATCCCTCTGCCTCACGACCAGGTGTTGTTGGTGCTTTACCGATTGCAAAATTCCCTTGTTCATCCACGAGAATGGTATCGGTCATTGTACCACCAGCATCAATCCCCAGTACAAGTGGTGTTGTCTTTTTCATAGAATAAATCCTCCTTTGATGATTTGTGCTCAAGTTGACCTTGATGAGGGCTAACCAGCGCGAGACTATGCTAAGTCTCTTTATATTGATGATTATAAGCGCGTGTCCACCCCTTTTGTAGCCTTTCTATTTATAGTACCGTCCAGACGGTCTTTTGTCAACGCAACATTTTCCATGATTATGAAATCAATTGAAAAAAATCGCATGAATATACTTCCTTGTTACCGAATAACGCTTCTGAAAATTAATGTTGAACCTTTCTCAAACTTCTTTTTTATCTGTATCGGTTTTGGAAACCTTGAAATGTCTTATTAAAGTTGTTTTTGTTTTTTTGGTGCTGAAATCTTCACGAACAGATTTTATAAAAGAAATCGTCATCAACGCAAAAACCAAAATCATAGGAACACCTATAATAACCGAAGACAACTGAACAGCATCCAATCCGCCTATAGCTATAACCACAATGCCAACCAGTCCAAGTATCAAAGCCCAGAATAGTCTTTGGTAACGAGGGGGTTGCCCTGCATGGTCCAACTTCTTACTTGCAACGGAGGCTAAAATCAATGAAGCAGAATCGAACGTCGTCGCGGAAAATACTAAATAAGCAACAATAAGCAACGGTATGATAATGATGCTGAGTGGTAACGTGTTCGTAATCGCCATTATCGTTTCTGTTTGTCCGCTTTGTTCCAAAATGGACTCCACTTGAAGCAAGTTGGATAGTTCCAGATTCAATGCATAATTTCCAAAAACGCCGAAAAAGATCCACGTTCCAACCGGACCAACCAAGCATTGAATCAAGATGACCTGTCTGATTGTCCGCCCTTTGGAAATTCTCGCAGTAAACATCCCTATCAAAGATGCATAACCAATCCACCACGCCCAATAAAATACGGTCCAATCTTGAGGGAAACTTTCGTTGTTGATGGATCCCAGATTGAGACTCATTTTAAAGAAGTCGTTAAACATCACGCCGATGGACTGAATGGTATTATCTAACATAAAAAGTTTCGGACCGACCAGAAACACAAAGACGGTTATGGCTGCAACGAGAATGATATTGAAGTCTGATAATCGTTTAATCCCCTTCTCAAGACCAAGAAACACACTTCCGCCAAATATAATCGTCCACAAAGCAATAACAAATACCAACAAGCCCATTGTGACAGGTATATGAAACAATTCTCCGAAAAAACGTGCGATCATTGGTGCGACTAATCCGATGCTTGTCCCTACGACACCAATCAAACCAAACATCATGACAATATCAACGATTTTCCCTAATAGCCCATCGGTATGTTTGCCTAAAATCGGGCGGCATGCCGAACTGAGTCTTAAATGGGATACTTTTTTGACATGCAACGCGTACCCCATTGGAATAGCGGGTAAAGCATAAATGGCCCAAGCAAGGATGCCCCAATGAAATAAATCATATGGAATCGCCCATTCGGCAGCACCCATCGATCCCGCTTCTACACCGAAAGGCGGATCATTATAAAAATTGAGCGGTTCAATGAATGATTCATACATAATTTCACCACCTATTCCGGCAGTGAAAATCATTGCGAACCAACTGAAATTCGAAAACTCCGGCTTGTCATCAGGATCTCCCAGTTTAATCTTTCCAAAGTCCCCAAAAACAAGCCACGCAAAAAAAGCAATGATCAACAATGGAAAAATAACGTAAATCCATCCAAAATGTTTAGTAATAAATCCTAATATAGAGCCCACCATATCTTCTGCAGCTGCGGGATTTAGTCCAATCGGTATCAATAATGCTAGCAATACGGCTAAAACCGGCCATAGAATTTTGTGTTCGATATTTAAAAACTTCAAATAATCTACTCCTTATGTATCATTTTTACTAATTGATGGATATCATTATCAATCCTCATAAATGTTCTTATGTTATACAAACGCGGCTTCATTCTTTTCACTTTAAATGATTGAAATATTCCTTCAATTTTGCGCCGCAATAATTGATTTTACGTTTAATTTCGTAAATGCTCTTCTATAAACCGTCTAGACGGCTTTTAATTTTAAAAAATATTATGAAATTCTTCCAACACCTTTTTTAAAGACGTCGTCGAATTTCATCATATATACAACTATACAACGTATTTCATTAAGTTACATATAACAAATATACGTTTTTTTATTAACATGAACCCTCCGCCTTTAAGCCGATGCATGTAAAAAAACCGTGCTACGGCATCCATTTACGATCTGGAAAGTCTATTTTGACAGTTGGTATACGAAGACATCACCCCTCACATCCATTGTTGAAAAGTCATGACTCTACGTTAAAAATGCTATCATTCTTTCATTCGTTTTTAAAATTCCATATTCATCGTTTAATAAGGATAAACGAGTATATCAATTAAGATAACTTTATAAAAATCGCTTTAACTTAAAATTGCTCGTCATATATAACGATATCGTTCCTTTAGGCATTATTGACCGTAGAATGAATCGATCCCGGTGCCTGAATCTGCCTGATGTCCGCGCCTTTTGCAAATGTAATGATGTTTGCTGTCACAATGCATTTTTCTCTGAAGCATCTCCTGATACGGGCTTCTTTTTTCGATTGGAAACCCATGTAATGACGATCGCAATGATCAAAACAAATCCCAGATACCCTGTCAATGGATAGACAGTTCCAACTAATTCGGTAAATCCAATGAAACTGGCCCCGAATGCAAGCAAGCCGATCACCACAATGCTGCCTTTAAACATGTGTGTTCCTGTATGTACGAATCGAGCCGTAAATGAATAAAGCATGCCAACCGCTGTATTGTAGATCATGCCCAGTAAAGCAAGACTCATCAAAACTCCAAGTACAGGTGAAAGATCATTCGCCAAAAACAATGTCGGCATTTCGACCTCCTGTATCTTATCGATATTCATAAACAACCCTAAATTAATAAGAAACAATAATAATCCAAGACCCAGCCCTCCTAAAAAACCACCTCGGCTGGCAATTTTTCGATCCTTGACGGTTCCGCCGATAATCGCGAGCATGGAAACACCGGCAGCAATATTATAAGAGACATAGAGCATGGACCCGATAAGCCAATTCGGGGCAGCTGAGTTATGCGCTGAGGCAGACTCGACAAGAGTGGCGTTGCTTACATCACTTGTCAAGATCGAATAAATCGTGATGATAAAAATGAGCACAAGCAAGAAGGGCGTTATACTGCTGATGGCAGAAATAACACGCTTGACATTCAATACCAATGTCAAGATAACCAACACGGTAAGCATTAACGCACCAATAATAGGGTGGATGCCGAATTGCTGTTCAAAAATCGATCCGCTTCCTGCAATCATGACCGATGCCACACCAAACAAGAAAAAAGTAACCAATATATCGACCAAAAATCCAACGTATTTGCCACAGACATGGTAAATGACTGTCTTATGAGAGAGAGTTTGTAGTTCGGATCCGAGCCTGGCCACTTGCATGCCTAAAAAAGCAAATAAAACCGCACCTACCAATGTACCAATCATGCTATACCAACCAAAGCTGGTAAAAAACTGTAATACTTCTTGTCCAGAGGCGAAACCCGCTCCAACAATCAGTCCGATATATGCACCTGCAATCTGTAAACTTTTTTTCATTCCATGGCGCCTCCCAAGCATAGATTTCATCCAAACATATGATGTGCATCATTTATTAATGTGAATTTTAAGATAATTAATGTAGATAAATGCCCTTTACGACGAAATAAGAATGTATTGAGGCAATACAATGAATGCCTCAATACCCATATCCCATCTATAATTCAAAGGTTTCTTCTTCAACTGTAAACATCTGTAATGCCTTTTCGTCAAGGTCATAACCTATTCCCGGCTTATCTGGCACATGAATCACACCATTCTCTACAATCACTTCAGGTGTAATAATATCTTTTTCCCAATAGCGTTCCGAACCAGCTGTATCTCCCGGTAATGTAAACCCATCAAGTGTGGTAAGCGCAATATTATGAGCACGACCGACCCCCGCTTCAAGCATACCACCGCACCAAACATCGACTCCATGTGCAGCGCAATAATCATGGATCCGTTTCGATTCCGTCAATCCACCGACACGACCGATTTTAATATTAATAATCTGACAGCTTCCGAGTTCGATTGCTTTTCTTGCATCGTCAAATGAATGGATACTTTCGTCTAGGCATATCGGTGTTTTCATATGCTTCTGCAATGTGGCATGATCAATTATGTCATCATGAGCCAATGGTTGTTCAATCATCATCAGATTCAAATCATCCAGCTGTTTCAAATGATCGATATCGTCCAATGTATATGCCGAGTTGGCATCTGCCATAATCGGTATATCCGGAAAAGCGTTCCTCACTTCACGAAGTACATCCACATCCAAACCTGGCTTGATTTTTATTTTAATACGTTTGAACCCAGCCTTGACACTTTCTTCAACCTCCGCAAGAAGGTCCTTTACCGTTGGTTTAATGCTGATACTCACACCGACATCAATCTGTTTCTTATCTCCACCCAATGCTTTGGCAAGTGTCATATCGTTCCGCTTGGCATACAAATCCCAAACAGCCCCTTCCAATGCAGCCTTTGCCATCGGGTGCCTTTTAATCGGTTTAAATAACGTTAACAGATCATCCGGATGATTGATGGCGTTTTCTTTTATGATTGGAATCAGAAAATCTTTCATCACATGCAAATTCGTCTGAACGGTTTCCTCACTGTACCAAGGACTGGTAAAAGCCACTGACTCTCCGAAGCCACTCTTCCCTTCCCCATCTGATGCCTCTATAATATAAAAACGTTTATCATGAAACGTACCAAAGCTTACAGTGAATGGATGTTTCAATTGCATATTCAGTTTACGCAGTTTTATTTGTTTGATTGGTAATGTCATCTATTAAACCCTCCATTTATTTTGTAAATACATAATAACTGATAGCATCCGCTTCACGGCGTAAAAGATCGCTTGCTGTAAACCCTTCATTAAATAAATGCCTAAAAACATCACGTGTCTTCATACGCCACTGTTTCGCCAACTCAAACTGGTTTTGCTTTATGGATTGAAAGTTCTTCGGTACAGCAGCAAAAAACGTCTTTGAACGTTCAAAATCCATCTGACCCAAGAAAGTGTTCAATACCGGTGTCCCCAGAGCATCTGCATCAAGCAAAATACGTCCTCTATCCAAATCATATGTCTGTGTCGACTTTGTTTTTTGCAAATCCCATTTAATTTGAATTCTGTCGGTCGGCAAGCCTTGGTTTAATTGATCGTCCATCTGACCATAATAATTCTCGTGATACACAGCCCCGGTTGCTCCAAGCTTATGTAAGTTGAGATAGGCATTACGACTCTCCAAAGGATCGAATGTCCACGTAATCATTGAAAAACCAGCCTCCTGGGCAAGTGCTGCTTGTCTGAGCTTCATTTCCGCACCGATTCCATCTTTCTGGTAGTCTGGTAAAATACCAAGCATATGCGAACAAAGATGTGTTTTTCCACGATCAACACCAGGGAAACTGTATAAGAACCCAATCATTTCTGCTGCATCAAAAGCCCCAAGTAGAATGCCACCGTTTTGCATCGAAGTAAACGTATGATGAAGGGGAATGGGGTCCATCTGCCATACGGCTTTTTCCACTTGTTGCATCTGTTTCAATTCATCCATGGTACGTAACACTTTAATTTTTATATTATGCTGTGTCATATGTATTTACTCCCTTTATCCGATCTATAACTTCAGCTCATTTTTCATACGCCATTAAAAAAGTCTTCCCCGTTGATTGCATCAAAGCGTTGGACACGCTCATTAAATTGTGATTCATTTTGAAGAGAAATGGCCGATACCATTGCTTTGGCCAGAGACATGACAACCGGTCCCACATCCAGTGTGGACGTATATTTCAATTGGATCGGTAACAATAAATCAGCACATCCGGCAATCGGAGACATTGGTGAATCCGTGAATGCAATCACATACGCCCCCTGCTCACGCGCAAGCCTTGCAATATGGAGCGTCTCTTTAACGTAACGATGAAACGAAAACACGACAACGACACTTTTGCGGGTTAGTTCACTGACACGAAGTAAAATATCATCCATCCCCGGTTGGAAAAGTCGAGTGTCCCCTACGACAATATCCAACGAAAAAGCGAACCAACTTGCCAGTGAATATGACATTCGTGCGCCGGTAACCAGTATTCGATCAGCAGCAGCCAGTTGATCGACCGCCTTTTCAAAAGATGCATCAGGAATTTTATCCATCGTTTTCTGGATACTCTCCATATCTTTCAACATCAATTTGTTAACCGATGTTTTCCCATCTGTCTCGATGGATTTCTCTTCTTTAAAATCGGTTAAGCTGCTTTTCTGAAATAAATGTTTTCGTATTTCCCCCTGGAGCGCACTGTAACCCGAATACCCCAGTTTCTTGCAAAATCGAATAACTGTCGTTTCGCTTACTCCTATCTGCTTACCGACTTCAGCAGCAGAATAGATTGCAAAAAAGTTCGGATCATCATAAACACATGAAGCAATTTTCTGTAAACTTTTCGAAAAAGAATCTCTTTCTTCCGATAACTTTTGATATATCTTATCCAAACCATCCCCCCCTACAAGGGTTTTAAAGCATTTGCTTTATTTTAAATGAAAAATAAAGGATTTGCTTCATTTATTTTCATAGAGTAACACAGATTGAATTTTTAATCAAATCAGATATCACTATGTACCCTATTGGATCGACTTACAAAAAAAGAGGTCGTTGGGGTCCATAAAGATCAGAGGATTTATACATTTTTCCCACTTTATTCACAAGACGCTTGTCAACGGGCCAAAACAAACTCATTTATAAAACGATTTTTCGATGGCACCTTAAAATCAATGCTTGTTCAATTCATACAGGATGAAGATCTGTCTGCAGAAGATATTGAAGAACTGAAGTCTATCCTGGATAAGAAACGAGATAAAAAATGAGGCTAGTACCTGTTGAATTTTTGAAGCACCGAAATTCCCCATTCAATATATATAAGCAATCAATAATCAGTGGATCTAGGATAAATTGCACTGATTTTTCATTTAATCGCGGTCTGGTAAAACAGTTAGTACATAATTGGACTTTAACCTGTCTTTTACCTTTTACAACATCCAATAATATAATGAAAGGTAAGACTAAAAAACTTTTATTTTTTCAGTGACATATTCACTGCTTCACACGCGTGTATATAAGTTGTGTCAAATAAAGGAAGATCGGAATCCTCTGACTTGATCAATAATCCAATTTCCGTACAGCCTAATATAATTCCTTTGGCTCCGGATTCAATTAAACCTTGAATAACTTTTTTATAATAATCCCTTGATTCCTTATGAATCTTTCCTAAACACAATTCATCATAAATAATCTTATTTATAACCTCTCTTTCTTTGTCATTTGGCACAATCACATTTATACCGTTGGACTCTATACGTGATTTGTAAAAGTCTTGTTCCATCGTGTACTTTGTGCCAAGTAACCCTACAGATTTAATTTCCTGTTTTTTAATTTGAGTTGCAGTTGCATCTGCTATATGCAAAAGAGGTATATTGATTTTGAATTGTATATCATCTACTACCTTGTGCATCGTATTGGTACAAATGATAATAAATTCAGCTCCCCCTTTTTCCAATGAAAGTGCAACATCTCCTAAAACTTCACCAGCCTTATTCCAATCACCGTTTGATTGGAAGCGTTCTATTTCTTCAAAGTCAACGCTATATAAGAGGCATTTTGCCGAATGTAACCCTTCTAATCTTCTTTTCACCTCTTCATTAATAATCCGATAATATTCAACAGAGGATTCCCAGCTCATTCCACCAATAAGACCAATCACTTTCATATTTAACCCACCACCTTTGATTTTTATTATGCTTTATATTAACTTCTATTTAAATTTCCTTTTTTTAACTAAACCATCGCGCCCTTTTCTAAAACATCGGAAGGTGAAACCAAATTAAAATATCCCTAGTTGTTCCATTAAGTGTATGCCATCAGAAGACACCCAATAGCTTTTTATTTTTCCATCCTTGATTTGCAAAATATCCATACCGCTAAAACCCATTATTTTTCCCGTTTCTGCCTTGGCATCCGGCATGTTTCCTTTATAAGCTCCAGTAAACTTCCAGCGTGCAGATATATACGGA
This sequence comes from Virgibacillus sp., assembly GCA_035301285.1. Lineage (GTDB taxonomy): Bacteria > Bacillota > Bacilli > Bacillales > Amphibacillaceae > DATGUN01. The sequence continues at coordinate 1,487 of DATGUN010000082.1, read as the reverse complement.
CTATCAACGATAGGTCCTACTTCAATTTCCATCCTAACATCATCAAAATTTATCGTTTGTCATTCTGTGTAGAAACCGATGTTCACACCTGTGTAAGCCGTAAACCTATTAGACACCTATTCGTTCTTTCTTGAATGACAACAAGAATCCGATTCAAAAGCGTGCTCATATTCATCATGACGGCGTAACCATGTCTGACCATTGCCATCACTGCGTCCGGATGGCTGTTCCCAATCCTCCTGCCTGCCTAAAGCTGTTAAATCGAGGTAGTTAAACATACCAATCAGGATGTCCGTTCCACGAGCGTAAGTCGTATACGTATGAAAAATCCTTTCACCATCGCGCAAAAAAGCGCTTATACCGGGCACTTCCATTGACTGACCAGAATCAACGGGGACGCCTTTCTGAATGAGTTCAGCCTTGTCCATATAATTGTATTCAATTGCAGTGACAGATTCATCCAGTGTAGCATGAAAGTCATAATTAAAGTCGCTCCCATAAGACGAATACCACGGAATGTCCCAACCCATGCGCTCCTTATAATTTAGGAGTTTAGTAAGTGGAGCACGGGATACAAAGGCCAGTGCTGTATTACGTGCATGCAGGTGGGAGAGATGACCGATGTTGTCTGCAGCAAGCGAGCATGCTGGACAACCTGCTTCCCAATCTGGATCAAACATAAAGTGATGCACGATGAGTTGAGGATGCCCTTCAAATAAATCAAGTAAGCCGACTTTGCCTTGAGGACTATCTAAAGTATAATCTTTATCAATCTCTACCATCGGAAGCCGACGACGTTCGGCATTCAGCGTATCTCTCGCCTTCGTAAATTCCTTCTCTTTCATCAACAATTCTTTACGGGCCAGTAGCCATTCTTCTCGTGACACGATATTTGGTAATTGGTAATAACGTTGCGTATTCTTCATTTAATCATCTCCATTTTGTTTATCTGGTTTCACACTCTCTTTACTAGGACACTCTATGTTCTTAATGTCTTTTCAACATTTTTCACCTCCTTATCAACATAAGGTCACCATTCATTTTGTGATTGACACTTAGCTTGGCTTTTAAGCTTTCTTACTGCATCGCAGAGATAATAGTTCTTCACATCAGATGTTTTTATACGTTTCAGCAGTCACCCTGTCGGTGCGATGATTCAATCTGTGAAGCAGATGCATACCTATAACGATCTGGTCAATCTATATTGGAAAAAGATGAATCGACCATACATAAAGCGCTTACAAAAATTGCCGCCCTATCTGCTTCAGAAGAAAACCATATATATGCAATATCCTTATAAACTGACTTGTGTTTCCCGTTTTTTAAAAATGACTTCAACATATAAATGGATCCATTTTTACACTCTCCCGTATTTTGTTAATAATGAATCGTTAAATCCCTTTCTTTGTTTGTTCGTTTTTCCACATAATTTCCTTTTGCTAAAAAAGCGCAATTCCTTTTCCGGAACTGCGCCCTATACTTGAATA
>DATGUN010000081.1:0-42140 GCA_035301285.1 Virgibacillus sp. | reverse complement strand
TTGAAGAAGCAATCGAATGGCTATCCGATAATTCGCATGTTGACACTGCAAAACTAGGTGTGTTCGGGACATCCAAGGGTGGGGAACTGGCACTATTAAGTGCCTCCATGTTTCCGGTAATTAAGGCAGTCGTTGGTTATGTACCGAGTGGCGTTGTCTATCCGGGATTAGGGAAATCGGCATCTGGTGCATCATCATGGCAATATAAAGGAAAATCGCTACCGTTTGCTTATGGAAAGGTACCACAAGTGGTGACGGAGGAATTGAAGCAGGCGATGCATACCGGGGAACCTATATCTTATCGGAAAATCTACCAATATTGGGCGGAAGGTGAGAAGCAGGCAGAGATTGCGGTTAAAGATATCCAAGGGCCCATTCTGTTGGTTTCAGGCGGTGATGACCGGCTTTGGCCTGCTGACCTGTTGTCTGAAAAAGTGATATCTCGATTAAGAGAAAACAATCATCCCTATCGTTACGAACATATCCATTTTCCTGATGCGGGTCATTCTTTTTCAGCCCCCGGATATTCAACGGCACAATCGGTGATGGCCCCATTTGGAAGTGGCAAATTGTTGCTTGGGGGAACGCCAAAAGATAATGCGCAAGCTCAATTTGACGCTTGGCACAGAATGATCGGTTTTTTTAGTGATTCTTTGAAGACTTAACGGCATAAAGGGGTATCCGCCATATTATTCTAATAAGAAAAACCCCTCAATCTCTGGAAAAATTGAGAGGTGTGTCGGTCTTGATCAACATAAAGTTGGTTTGGTGCAGGGGAATATAATAATAATCCGGGCTGGCTGCATACTCAGGAAGAAATAATGAATGATGATTCAAGGTTGAACATTTTCATCTGATTAGGAGGAAGATCATGATCATTATGCAGCAATTACAAAGAAATCAAATTTAAAAAGATTTAACAGTATAGATAATAGCGATATGTTATAATGAATATAATAGACTGGCTTCGCATGAGGGGTTTGGTAGCACCGTTGATCGATCCGCCGTTAGTCTTCGTTGGGAGACTTCCCGGGGAGGGAGGTGCTGCCTATGGACACTTTTAGTACGCTGACGCTTATGATATCCTTCGGGATGTTAGTAGCGTTTATCGTTTCTAAGAATAACCATAAAAAATAATCCCTCATGCACTTTAGCAGGTAAGTGAGGGATTATTTTGCCCGCTACCTACCCCTCTTGACGGGGTTCGGTCTATGCGGCCGCTCCATGTATCAGCATGGGCGGTCATATTATTGTATGCACCTATGTTCCTTCTATGTACATTATACCACGAAATTGCTGTTTGTACACATTTTAGTTGTCCATTCATCCTTAAAATATGTAATCTAATCTGTTTTATAATAATAATAGGTAAACACTTGAAGTTATCGCAAGCTTACCCCTTTCACCGAACGTGATTGGCTGACCCATTACGCTTGTTAAGTAAATAAGAAAATGCTGACATGTATTTCCATGGTATTCTCCAAAGCGATTAACGCCTGAATGGAGTTGTTGGCATTTGCAGGCAAGTGTTATAATTAAGCCAATATTATGTGATATATATAGGGAGTGGGGCACGTGCATTCAGGGATAACTGTTATAAAAGCTGACGAAAGACATATTGATGGAATCGCAAGTGTGTGTATAAATGGGTATTGGGCAACGTACGGTGATACACACCCTACAAAATATATTAAGAGGATAATAAAAGAATTTTATAATGTCGATAGAATCTCCGAAGAGGTAAAGATATCAAATAGGCATTGGGGCGGCTATTTTGTTGCTATAGAGAGTGGAAAAGTAATTGGTGCTGGTGGTGGAGGAATGACCGGTGAAACAGTGGGTGAAGTTTTCGTACTATATCTTGAGCCGGAAAGGCGAAATGAAGGAATAGGATCGAAGATTTTAGATGCCATTACGATTCAACAAAAAGAATTTGGCGCAAAAGAACAATGGGTTTCTGTCAAGAAAGGGAATCAAAAGGGAATCCCGTTTTATGAAGCAAAAGGCTTTTCTTTTCAATATGAAAAACAAGGATATGCGAACGAAGAAAAAGAGAAGTTCATTTCGTTACGATATTATCGTGAAATTTGACATTTGTTCATTCACAAATTAGCTACAGATTAATGGCGAAAAATGATGTATAATGTATGTATAGATAGGATGCAATATATTGAATCCACAGAAGTTAAGTTGATGTTTTTCATAAATGTTTGTAAACCCTTTCCCGATAGCCGTAATTAAAAAGGAGGTCATCCGAATGAGTATGTTTTCAAGATTGCTAGTTGCGTATGATGGATCACCGGACAGCCAGAAGGCACTGACAAGAGCAGCGGAATTCATTGCCGATGACAGTGATATTCAAGTCGATATTGTGAATGTCATGTATCCACCTTCTATGTATTTATATAGCTTATATGGTTCTCAATTAAGTCAGGAAGTTTTGCAAGAGGTTGATGAAAAAGCTCGGCAGACGATATTAGAGGCTGAAGAGCTGATGGATGATTACAAAGATGCTTGTCAATTCATACAACTAGAAGGCAATGCGCGTCAGGAATTGATTGACTATGCAGATGAACACGCCATTGATCTGATTATTATCGGGAGCCGTGGTCTAGGGGCTTTCAAGGGTATGTTACTTGGCAGTGTCAGCCAGCATGTTGTACAAAACGCAAGATGTGATGTATTGGTAATCAAGTAGTGCCCGTTCTTTTGAAAAAATGGGTCTCTTATCTGCTGATATCGTATATAACTTAGGCTCAGAGTAGAAGGAGACTATCTTCTGCTCTTTTGTTTATGCATTGTATTATTATATAATGAATTTTGTGTTGACTTGTCTATGTCGCATTTTATAGATTAAACCATTTTATGATTTTTATATAAAGGAAAGAACAAGTGTGGATCTATCTTTTGTCTTCATGACGTTTTCAACATTATAGCTATATTTTGGGTGAGGAATCTTTTGGAGGATTGACTTATGATGTGGAAGAGTATGAGATGCAAATAAACTTCGGCTTGTCGTCTGTATCTAATAATTAATCATACAAATTTAATGGTGATGAGATAAAAAATAAATGAATGGCCATTGACCTAAGATCGCTTAATCGCTAGCTATGTAGAAGGGGCAACATAAGGTTGCGCCTTGATGCGCTTATAACTATCTTTACTTTATCCGCTCACTCCAATAATAATGGAAAAAGGAAGGGAGATGACTAATATGTTTTTTGGTGAAAAGTTGAAAAAGGAGCGTGAAAAAAGAAAGTGGTCACAGGTATATCTGTCTGAAAAATTACATGTTAGTCGCCAATCGGTTTCAAAATGGGAAACTGGTAAAAACTTTCCTAGCATCGAAGTGATTATCGAATTAAGTGATTTATTCGGTATCACAATTGATGAATTGTTGAGGAGTGATGAAGAGTTGACAGAAAAGGTCATACAAGATAGTAAACAATTGGCGTATCCAAAATGGAAAACATTTTTTGACAGTCTGTTTTTGTTGGGAGTATTTTTGTTATTGGTCAAGCTAATCATTTTAGGCGTGAATTTTTTTATCGGTGTAGAACTTCTGGTAGTGGATGGGAAAGTGTTGAAAATCATGGCTAACTTTTTGCCGTTAGCTATGATGGTTATCGGTGGCATAGGATCGGATAGTTTAAAAGATAAGTACGTTGACTAATCCATGGAACAATAATCATGTGTTATACAGGTATAGGGATTCCGTGGGCAGAAAAGCTGATAATAGGTGAATACTTTTAAAACGAGAGGCTTTTTAAATGTTCTATTGTTGAACAAGAAACATAAACACGATATAATAAACGCGATGTACCAATGAATAGGAGAGTAGGAGACCATGAATAAAGAAGAACAGCTCATGACGAAATTCAGGGATCTATTTAACAAGATGGGCTGGCTCAATGAGTTTAACATGACAGATAGCCTGAAGGGATATACGCCTTCTGAGGTACATTGCGTCGAAGCCATAGAGAAAAACAAGTATCCCAATGTGAGAAAACTTGCGGAATCTCTTTATATGACTAGAGGCGCCATTAGTAAACTAACGAAAAGACTTATAAAAAAAGGTCTGATTGAAAGATATCAGAAACCGGATAATAAAAAGGAAATTTATTTCAGACTTACAGAACAAGGAAAAATAATTTTTGATATCCATGAGAATCTGCATAAATCATTTCTGGAACGGGATAAAATTGTATTTGAATCGATGAGCGATGAACAATTCGAGGGTATGCTTCATTTCCTTGAAAATTACAGTAATCATTTGGATAAGGAAATTAAGAAACAAGGTTTAACGGTTAATTAGAAAACATTTGAAGAACAGAATCACAGATAGCCTCAATCATTCCAGAGAGGCTATTTTTTATACTTGAAATTTTGTTGACGGAGAAACAAAAGGGTGTTATTATTTTTGTTGACCAGGAAACAAAAACATAAGAGGTGATTCAATATGTCAAATGTCAAAGCGGAAGAAGCGGCATTACCAAAAGACATTCTTGCCGCTGCATGGGCGATTGCGCTTGGGGCCATTGCTCCAATGCTTGATTCCACGATGGTGAATATTACCATTGATACTCTGATTAAAGAATTCGACACGACACTGGAAGTTGTTCAATGGGCGATTACAGGGTATGTACTAGCTCTTGCCATTGCCGTTCCAATATCTGGGTGGTTGATGAATTCATTTAATGGAAAGAGGATTTTTATCGGAACAGTCATCGCTTTTGGGGTGATATCAGTTTTGATCGGTATGAGCTGGAATGTTGTCAGCTTTATTTTCTTACGTTTACTCCAAGGGTTCAGTGCTGGGATTATTACGACGCTTATGATGACTCTTTTGGTGAAAACAGCTGAGCAGGATAGGCTTGGAAGAGTGATGGCAATCGTCAGTACACCGATGATTTTCGGACCCATCTTTGGACCGGTCATCGGGGGATTTATTGTTCAAGTGGCTTCATGGCAATGGATTTTCTTTATAAATGTGTTCATCGTTTTAATGGCTGCACCGTTGATGATGAAGCACATTCCGGAATTTGAACCGTTTAACAAAGAAAGTAAATTGGATGTGTTGGGTATTATCAGTTTGTCCCTTATGAGTGTAACGTTGATTTATGGAATAACGAAGGCGGCAGATCACGCATCATTTTATAATGACCAAACTCAACGTTGGATGGTGATTGGTCTTATTTTCGCGGTTATTTATTTTATATATGATCGAACGAGGAAAAATCAAACAGTGCTTCCGATGAATTTGTTTGGACACAGGCCTTTTTTAGCCTCAAGCTCTGGTTTGTTTTTAGCCAACATTGCTATTATGGGGCCAATGTTGATTCTTCCTCTGTTTTTTATTAACATCCATGGATTTACCCCGATTCAAGCATCATTGGCACTTATTCCTCAAGGAGTCGGAATGCTTGTGACGCGTCCGTTGATCGGAAAAATGATTGATAGAGTCGGAGCGAAATACGTTGTTATGGCGAGCCTGGGCATTTCATTGGCTGGATCCATACCGCTTGTTTTTATCACTGATGAAACCAGTATGATTTGGATATCTATTGTATTATTTATCCGTGGTACAGGTGTAGGAGGTGTCATGCTCCCTTTGACCAGTGATGCTTATACAGGACTTGATAGTAAGCAGCTTCCCCAGGCAGGGGTGGGCATTAATATGATTGAAAACCTTGGCTCAAGTTTTGGAACGGCCGTTATTGCTACCGTTGTGGCAACGGTCATGAAAGGGATGGACCGAGCGGTAGAAAGCAACCTGTTCGGTTACCACGCCGGGTTTTTAGTATCAGTTGTTGTTCTTGCGTTCATTTTCATTCCAAGTCTGTTCCTTACAAATAAAAAAGCACATTGAAAGAGTTGGAGATATTTTGAAAAAGGATTGACCATATTGGTCATTTAGTTTACACTAATAAGTGACCGATATGGTCATATTTATGTAGGAAGGAGATGTTAACCATCCATTCAAGATTCAATAACTTAAAGGCAGAGAAACAAAAGCTAATTATGAACGCAGCCATCAAGGAATTTGTCCAAAACGGTTTTGATAAGGGATCGACTAACGAAATCATTAAAAGGGCGAACATCTCCAAAGGGTCCTTGTTCAATTATTTCAACAGCAAGAAAGATCTTTATGTTTATTTGATCGAGCATTGTGTTCAAGTAATCGAATGGTTCTTTGGACAAATAGATGTCAGCGAGACCGACTTGTTTAAGCGAATCGAAGATATTGGATTGCAAAAAATGCATATTCATCAAACATATCCACAAGTTTTTGACTTTTTAGCTGCTTCCATCCAAGAGGAGTCCCCTGAGGTAAAGGATATCATTAAACAAAAAGTGGACCCCATCTATGATGAAGGGACGAAAATCGTGTATGACAATATTGACTATTCTTTGTTCCGAGACGATATCGATATTGAAAAAGCGATTGAAATATTGAATTGGACGATGTTTGGTTTTGGTGATAAAGGGCTTAAACAAATCGATTCTTTTGAAAATATCCGTGATTTTGGAGAACAATATCTTCAAGAATGGAAACAATACGCTGACATATTGAAAGGCAGTTTTTACAAATAAGTTGTATCGGGGTGTATTAGTAAAGAGAAGAAGAAAGATGATTGTGTGCGTATTCATATGTTTTGAAAATACCGAAAGAGGTGCTGAGTGATGGAGGAAATTGTGAATGTGCAAGGTTTACAGAAGACGTTTGGCAAGTTTCAGGCATTAAGTGATGTGACATTCACGGTCAAGCCGGGGGAAGTTGTTGGTTTTATCGGTCCCAATGGAGCAGGGAAATCAACGACCATACGTATCTTGCTCGGAATCATCAAACGGGATGCCGGAATGGCACAAATTTTCGGCAAGGATGTTTGGAGCGAAAGCCTGGACATTCATAAACGGATTTCATATGTACCGGGGGATGTCGCCTTGTGGGGTGGCCTTACAGGTGGTGAAATCATCGATTTATTCATGAAGCTTCACGGTGGTGGAAACAAGAAAAAACGTGATGATTTGATTCAACGATTTGAACTGGATCCCAAGAAAAAGGCGAAAGGGTACTCGAAGGGAAATCGTCAAAAAGTCGGTTTAATTGCAGCGTTATCTGTCGATTCGGATTTATATATATTTGACGAACCGACATCTGGTCTGGATCCGTTGATGGAACATATTTTTCAGGAGGAAGTAGAAGAAATAAAGAAAGCCGGTAAATCCGTCCTGTTATCTTCTCACATTTTAAGTGAAGTGGAACGCTTGGCGGATCGGGTAGTCATCATTCGCCAAGGGGAAATCGTGGAGTCGGGGACGCTTGATGAGTTGCGTCATTTGACACGATCGACGATGACAATAGCAACACAGAGTGATGTGAGTATAATGGCTGATGTTGATGGGGTGTTTGATTTCGAACAGAAAGATGACGAAGCTACGTTCTCTGCGGATCATCAACATCTCAACGATATTCTGTCAGCGGCAAGCAAATTGGGAGTCAAAAAGTTTGAATCGACCCCACCGACCCTTGAAGACTTGTTCATGCGTCATTATGAAGGCTAGCCATCTGAAAGGAGGGGACAATATCATGAAAGAAAAATTTGCCCGCTGGCACATGCTTTTCGGGTTGAATCTGAAGCGAGATTGGTTGAAAGCAGCTATTTGGATTATAGGACTCGGCATATTTTCCGCTGGTTTTGTGCCGGCATTTAAAGAGATCACTAAAGGGCAAGGTTTAGTTGGAATGTATGAAACATTGCAAAATCCGGCGATGATCGCCATGGTTGGACCAACACCCGTTGATACCGCGATTGATTATACATTGGGAGCTATGTACACGCATGAAATGCTATTATTCTGCGGTTTGTTTGCCATGATTCTATCTGTTCTTCATGTGGTCGGTCACACGCGTAAGGAAGAGGACCTCGGATTGACCGAACTGGTACGTTCATTTCGGGTAGGGCGCCAATCCAATTCACTCGCGACGATGTTAGAAGTAGTTTTCATTAATATGTTATTGGCCCTTTTAATTGCGGGCGTCATGATGAGTTTTGCTGCGGATACCATTTCAGTTGAAGGATCACTTCTATTCGGTGCGTCTATCGGAGTGGCAGGTGTGATTGGGGCTGTATTAGCGCTGGTTACGGCACAAATCATGCCCTCCTCTGGTGGTGCAACCGGTTTGGCGCTTGGAATAATCGGACTGCTTTATATTATCCGCGCAGGGACAGATGTGTCAAATACCAGTTTTTCCATGATTAATCCATTGGGGTGGACGTACCTGACGTATCCTTTTACGGATAATGATTGGATGCCGCTTATCATTGCCTTGGTGTTTATTGTCGTTTTAATGGTCATGGCGTTCTCATTGGAAGGTTCCCGTGATATGGGTGCAGGTTATCTTCCGCAAAGAGAAGGGCGAAAGAACGCTAAACCTTCCTTGTTATCTGTTCGGGGTTTTTTATTCAGAATCAACAAAGGTGTCATTTTGGCTTGGTTGATTGCGTTTGCGATTATGGGAGCGGCGTATGGCTCGATCTACGGTGACATGCAGACATTCATGGAAGGGAATGACATGATGAAGGAAATGTTCATGCAATCCGGTTATTCCATTGAAGAATCAGCCACAGGGACACTTATGATCATTATGATTGTTTTGGTTTCAATCTTACCCATTGTGCTCGTCAATAAGCTTTTTTCGGAAGAGAGTCGGCTTCATTTGAGTCAGATTTATGCAACAAAAGTGACCCGCGCCAAGCTGTATTGGACCAGTATCGGGCTCGCAGTTTTAGCCGGCTTGGTTGGCATTTTATTAGCTTCCGGTGGCCTTGGTGGCACAGCAGTGGTCGTTATGAGTGGCTCATCAACAATGGATTTGTTTGATTTCCTTGCAGCCGGTTTCAATCTATTGCCAACTGTTTTGTTTTTTACAGGTCTGGCTGCATTGGCGCTCGGTTGGGCACCGAAACAAGGTAAAATCGTGTATATCTATCTCGCTTATTCATTTTTACTGACCTATTTTGAAGGAATATTGGATTTACCAGAATGGTTTTCGAAAACCGCCATTCAAAGCTGGATGCCGAATTTACCGATGGATGACTTTGACCTAATCATTTTTATGGCCATCATCGCAATCAGCATTGTCCTGATGCTGGTCGGCTACATTGGCTATAAGCGGCGGGATCTGATTGAAGGTGTTTGATAGTGGTAACGGTTTGATAGGTGGAGGATTTTCCTGGCGGGGAATCCTTCTTTTCGTGTGAGTGAAACGAAAATGTTATTAAGTACTTTCTTCAGGTTTGTTTTTGTTGAATAGTAAAATAATTTAAATGATTTGTATAAGTACGTCCTGAAGTCTGTTATAATAATCTTTTAAGGTATCATTGGTTTGTCATGTTTATCTGAGGAGATGTTTTTGTGGAAAAGATTATGCTGTTCGGTTCGGGGGGCTCGTTATGTCGTATGCACCATTTAGAATTCGTATTTACGCCTTCTTGTTAGATTATCTTGTTATCGTTATATATGGTATTGGTGTTGTAGGGACCTTCTCATTTGTTTGTCGGCCATATTTTCAATCCTTGTTTTCAAGTTCACCGTTAACGGCTGAGCTGACAGGCTTTATAATGATGACGTTACCAGTTTCGTTTTACTTTATTTTAAGCGAATGTTCTAAATGGCAGGGAACATTGGGGAAAAGAAAAATGGGTATTAGAGTTGTTGATGGTTTCGGAAAACGTATTGGGGTCGGCCGCTCTGTTTTTCGGACAGCTGTCAAGTTTTTGCCTTGGGAGATTGCCCATTTCGGTATATGGAGGCTGATTCTTCCATCCGATCTTTTGGAAATGACCGTTTTTATTATTTTAAGTGCTGTCAATATTGTCATATTAATATATTTGATCATTCCCTTCACAAATAAGAAAAGGAAAAACATCTATGATTGGGTGTCAGGGACAGAGGTCGTTCAATGACGTATGTAAAGCAGTTTTGTAAAACAATTTCTTGTGTAAGTGGGAAAAGGTGTCTAATTCGCATTGAGTTTGGTTGACTTAAACAGAAAGAAGATTGAGGTTTATAAGGGGGAAGGTTTATTGAATACGAGAATCGTAACAGTTAGTCAGAACGTAGATTTGATACCAGTCTTCGATCCATTCCTAGAACAATTTCCGGAATTCATACAACAAGGAGACGCAATCAGCCGTTATTATTGGAATGAATTGTATACTACATTTCCAGATTATCAATTTGCTTTATATGGTGAAGATGAAGAGATGGTGGGATGTGGGCATACGATTCCGTTATATTGGGATGGGACAAAAAAACACCTCCCCGGTGGGTATGATCATGCGTTGAAACAGGGGTTTGATACAAACAAACCGAATACACTATGTGCCTTGGCCGCAGTCAGTTCAACAAGCCATAAAGGTAAAGGCCTGAGTTATGACATCATCCGCACTATGAAGGCGATAGCGAAGAAGAACGGTTTGACATCGGTCATCGCGCCTGTCCGTCCGACATGGAAACAAAAGTATCCTACCATTCCGATCGAGCACTATGCACATTGGAAAAGAGATGATGGTGCTCCATTTGATCCATGGTTGCGCGTTCATTGGAGACTTGGTGGAAGACAACTTGGAATCGCACCAAGGTCAATGATGATAAAAGGAACCGTGTCCGAATGGTCAGAGTGGACTGGGATGGCGTTACCGGAATCAGGACAATATGTCGTTCCCGGGGCACTTTCACTGGTAAAAATTGATTGTGACAAGGATTGCGGTCTATATGATGATCCCAATGTTTGGGTGGAACATAGGGTTTGAATAATACGATAATCGGTGAGTGCACCAAATCAAGAGTCATATTTCGAATGTCATTTGTTTGGAACCATTTGATTGCGGGAAATATATGTACGGGACATTTTAAATGTCCGATTCTCTGATCGGTAAAAAATGAATATAGATAACATGTGAATAATACAAGGAGGAATAATGATGGCAACAATTACAGTGGGAACAGAAAATAGTATGCCAATTGAATTATATTATGAAGATCATGGTGCTGGAAAACCGATTGTATTGATACATGGTTGGCCACTCAGCGGTCGTTCTTGGGAATATCAGATTCCGGCCCTTATTGAGGCTGGTTACAGAGTGATTACGTATGATCGACGAGGTTTCGGTAAGTCTTCTCAGCCTTGGAATGGGTACGATTATGATACGTTGGCAGCCGATTTGAACCAATTAGTGGAACATCTTGATCTCCAAGGTGCAACGCTTGTCGGCTTTTCAATGGGGGGTGGTGAAGTTGCTCGTTATGTCGCCAATTATGGGACAAGCCGAGTAAAGAGAGCTGTCTTTGCTGCAGCGGTTCCACCTTATTTATACAATACAGAAGATAATCCCGATGGGCCAATGGATGATGCGGGGATTGCAGACTTTGAAAGTGGCGTGAAAAAAGATCGAATCGCCTTTCTCGAAGATTTTACAAAAACCTTTTTTGCAGGTGCACAGTCTGATTTAGTCAGCGAGCCGTTTCGTCTGTATAACCGGGATATAGCGGCAGGCGCTTCACCGAAAGGCACTCTGGATTGTATTGGTGCTTTCGGAAGGACTGATTTCAGGGAGGATCTTGCCAAATTCAATATCCCGACTCTCGTTATTCACGGTGATTCGGATGACATTGTGCCGTTCGAAGCCAGTGGTAAACGAACACATGAGACGATTCCTGGGTGTCAGTTAGCTTTGATCGAGGGCGGGCCGCATGGGTTGAATGCAACACACCCTACCGAATTTAATAGAGCACTTCTGGAATTTCTGGAAGACTGAAAGGATGTGGGGCAGAGATGATTCTGTCCCACTTTACTGTTAAAACATGTGCTTTTGGTATGTTCAGATGACGTGCAGCTATGTCACAACATTTGTGAAGAGACGATTTTGTGTATTGAGAGCTTGAAATCAGTGGTACATTCAAAAGGAATATATAAATACAACGGAACGGGAGAAAATGAAAGGCTGCTTGCTGCTTATACTTGCTTAGATGTCTATTTTAATCGATTCGACACCTTCAATTTGTTGTAGCATATCTGTGATTTGATTTTCTTTCCATCTCTTTTTGGATTGTAATTTGATCAGAACACTCATATTCTGTTCGTCATCATCTTTTTTGGTTTTGACGGCGTAATCCCTGATCACGATGTCCGATTTCGTCAATTTGCTGATGATGTAGTGGATTGTGTCATTATCAGTGACAACCATATTCAATTTGATGATCTTTGGAATGATGGGTTTAAACAGTCGTTTCAAAAATTCCAATCCGATAATGACGAGCAAGCCTGAGAATATTCCGATTTCATACATTCCACCACCAATAGCAAGCCCGATCCCTGCAGTTGCCCATATGCCTGCAGCCGTTGTCAGCCCTTGTATGGATGTTCGCTGGACAAGAATCATACCTGCACCTAGAAAACCAATACCACTTGGAATGGCAGCCGCAACACGACTTGGGTCAAGTACGACATCGTCAGCAAGCACATCAAAAAACGCATACTTAGAAACGATGATGAAAATAGCGCTGCCGATTGCCACAAGAAAATGAGTGCGCAGTCCAGCCTCTTTAAAGCGTTTCTCGCGTTCCAAACCGATAACGGCCCCGATTATTCCGGCTAACACAAGCCTGATCACATATTCAAATTCCCACATGCATCAATCACTCCAATACTGACTTATTTGTAGACATTAAGTGATTACCAAGACGTGTTGTAATCTTTCAAAATATCCTATGGAAAAGTAATAAATGTCTGGTTATAACATCTACAATCATCGCTCACAGGCTAAATCCATGTAACAATACTACATCAATGGTTCAACAAAATCCAATGACAGACAATATCATACTGCCAATACGATTTATATGACTACATATAAGAAAAGTCAAAAAGATGTTGAAAGTCTGGCGTATTTGTAATGGATACTATGATAAAATACACATGTATTAAGGTTTTGAATACTTAACGGGAGTTGGATCATAGATGAAGAAACATTTGTTTTTTATGATTGGATTGGTCATGATGCTAACGGCTTGTCAGGGAGAATCAAATGAAGAATCTGTGCAAGATATCAAGGAAAAGGTTCACACATACAGTGTAGATAGCTTCGATGATGAAACAGCATCGATCACATCCCATGAACTGATTGTCAATGAAAATGGAAGTGAGACAACATATGACCTTCCTGAAGAAGAATTTTTCGTATCCATTGCGCCATTTGTCGATGAGACACATCCATGTGAAATCCATAGTTTAACGGGATGTCAAGGTGAATTGGCAAATGAAGAATTTGATGTACATATCGAAGATGAAGATGGGAATGTTGTGGTGGACGAGATGATGACAGCTCTTGAAAATGGCTTTATGGATTTATGGTTACCCCGAGATCAAAATTACCATGTAACGATTGAACATGACGAGGGTGTGGCGGAAACGGATATTTCCACTTATGAAGGCGATGATACGTGTATAACGACAATGCAGTTAAAGGGTTAATATTTTATGGGCTTTTAAGGGAACCAGGATGCGTAATATCTGGTTCTTTTTTAATTAGAAAAAAGAATCGGTATTATTTTTTTATGGCTTTGTTCGTCATTGATCAAAGGAATAATATGGAAAAAGACAGTACAAACTGAGATGAGGTTCTTTTTGAAAGTGTCACTATGTGAATGAAATATGTTTCAAGCTATATATTTTAACATTAAAATATATAGTGATATACTATATATAAGGAGTTGATCACATGGGGAAATTACAAGACAAAGTAGCTCTTATAACAGGTGGTGCGGCGGGCATCGGTCAAGGCATGGCCCGCGCATTCGTAAAAGAGGGGGCCAAAGTGGCGATTGTTGATCTGGACGAAAAAGCAGGAAAAGAAACAGTCTACGATTTGCAACAATATCAAGACGCCATGTTCATTCAAGCCAATTTAGCTGAACATGATAAACTGAAAAATATTGTCGAGAAAGTGGTTGACCGTTATGGGCAGTTGGATATTTTAGTGAATAATGCGCATGCATCTAAGCGAAAACCGTTGGAAGAATTGACGCAGGATGATATGGATCTATCCTTTGATACAGGGTTTTATCCGACATTTTATCTCATGCAAGCGGCACTCCCATACTTGAAAAAAACAAAAGGAAACATTATCAACTTTGCATCTGGTGCCGGTCTTGAAGGCCATCCGACACAAGGCGCTTATGCGGCTGCCAAAGAGGCTATCCGTGCGATATCGCGTGTGGCGGCGAATGAATATGGACCGAATGGGATCAATGTCAATCTTATTTCACCTATTGCAAACTCACCTGGTGTACAAGCTTGGCGAAAAGAAGAGCCGGAATATTATCAATCCGTATTGGAAAATATACCCATGCGCCGATTTGGAGAATTGGAAGAGGATATCGGAAGGGCAGCGGTGTTTTTAGCGAGCGAAGATTCGGATTATATTACCGGTCAAACAATCATGGTGGATGGTGGATCAATTAAATTACGTTGATGACCCGTTTCACCACCATACAGGAGGTGTGAATGCTTTGCAGTCTAGCAGTATTTTCGAATTGATCCGGATATTGGAGTTATTCGGCAATAAGACAATGGTTCGATGGTCTAAAACCTTTCCGTATAATGTCGGTGTTTCACAGATTCTTGTTCTATCCAAATTACGGGAAAACGGAGCAATGAAACAATCCGAACTTGCCCATGAACTTGGTTATACACCAGGCGCATTGACGAATATTGCGGACCGGTTGATGAAAGAATCATATGTTGAACGGGTTTATGATGAAACGGATCGGCGCATCATTCGTCTTTCTATTACGGAGAAAGGAAAAACCATCCTTGATCAAGCACAAAAGACCGGGCAAAAAATGCGAAAAGACATTTTTTCAATTTTAACGGAGGAAGAAATTCAGCAGTATTTGGCCATACAGCAAAAACTTCTGAACCATTTAGATGAACAGTAATATATTTTAAGGAGATGTTTTGAATGGGTCGTGTTGAAGGAAAAGTAGCTTTAGTAACAGGTGGTGCTTCTGGTATCGGGTTGTCTGCCTCACAATTGATGGCACAGGAGGGGGCAAACGTTGTCATAGGAGATTTCAATACGGATGGAGCAAAAGAAGCGGCTGAAGCCATTCGCGAAGAAGGTGGATCAGCAGAAGGCATTTTCCTCGATGCTGCAAAGGAAGACTCGATCCGTGACGCGGTGGAATATACTGTCGAACAATATGGGAAAATTGATATCTTATATAACAATGTTGGGCTGACCAATCTGAAAAAGGATCTGGATGTTGTCAATATCGATTTGGATGAGTGGGATCGATTGATGAACGTGAATACTAAAAGTGTATTGCTTGGCAGTCGATTTGCTATTCCGCATATGCAAAAATCAGGGGGCGGCTCGATTATCAATACCGCGTCGACGTCAGCTATTGCTGGTGATTCAACCCGGACAGCATATGGTGCATCGAAAGCAGCTGTTGTTAATTTAACACGTTATATCGCGACACAATACGGGAAGGATAATATCCGTTGTAATAGCGTCATTCCGGGTATGATCATGACACCGGCAGCAGAAAATAATTTGCCGCAGGAATTCAAGGATATGTTTACAAGGCATAATGCTCTACCCTATAACGGTGAACCGGATGATATTGGTTATACGGTATTATTTCTCGCATCGGATGAATCCAAATTCATTACTGGACAGGCAATCGAAGTCGAAGGGGGTCATTATATGATGAGTCCGACTGTTCCAGATATGCGAGATCTTACAAAGTAAGGTTTTCTTTCTCAAAAGCTAACCCCCGTCAAAAATGGCGGGGGTTTGATGGATTATTTGAACTTTTTAACCGGGTAGACCTCGTTTTCTGAAATGTCCCCGGCTTTCAACAGTTCATCTTCGGCGCGTTTGAAATAACGAAAGTAGATACTTTCCATGTAAAGGTGATGCTTGGCTTCTTGTACAATTTCCTTAGCGTAAAAAGCGCCGATCTTATCTTTTACGTTTTCAAATTGGTCGATGGAGTCGTTATAGACATTGAATATCTGATCGATGCGTCCACCCTCGGGACCGTTTCCGGGTAGGGTTTTTGTTTCCTCGAGGTATTCGATATCCACATCGTATTTATCTTTGAAGTAGTTGACCAGGAATTTGCCATTTTCACCAAATGGAAGGACAGCTCCAGGCCACACACAACGTACAGTCGTTTCTTTCAACAAGTTATACATAGGAACCCCTCCACATTTATCTTATTCCTTTTTAAAGTATTTTCAAGCGAAAAGTTTATGGAACTGTTATAACGAGAAGGGAGGGGCACTTTGGTAAAAAGTCAGGCGTTATGGGATATTTAGAAAGTGTCGCAGAATGTCTTTGGGTTTGCGTCCTTTCCATCACCATACACTGTTATTTCACCTTATCTTTTCCTGTTTTCGCTATTTTCATTGTTTCCTGTATGTATGCTGCGGATTCATGCAACAATTTCATTTCTTCTTCATCTAATTCAATCTCCAATTGTTGTTCCACACCATTTTTTCCAATGATACAAGGCATGCTCAAAGCGACATCACCATCATATCCATATTGTCCGTTCAACGTTGTACAAACCGGATACACGCTTCGTTCATTCAACAAAACGGCTTTAGCAAGTGTGATCGCTGCTTGGGCAACCCCTGCATTTGTCCATCCTTTTCCATTTAAAACATCATAGGCAGCATTCACAACGTTTTGTCCAAACGTTTTTCGGTCGAGTTTTTCTTTTCCTCGAAAATGGCTGTCTATTTCTTTTTCGCCGAAACCATGAATATTCAATCGACTGAAGACCGGAAATGCAGTGAGCCCATGTTCACCCATCATGTAACCTGTAATACTTTTGGGATCAATATCATAATTGGACGCGACAACATAGCGCAAGCGAGCGGAATCAAGCATCGTCCCCGTTCCGAAGATGCGTCCTTTTGGATAGCCAAATTCATTTTCAGCAATATATACCATGGCATCCAGTGGATTGGTGATTAATATGATGATGGCATCAGTCGTATATTTGGTAATGCCTGTCATAACTTCACGGATATTGTTACTGTTTTCTCCTGCCAGCAAGGCCCTGTCCGGTTTTTTATTGTCTTCGGTGGTGATGATGCTTGGGCCTGCTGCTACAATAATGACATCAGCATCTTTCACGTTTTCATAATCGCCTGCATAAACATCGACATTTGTTGTATAGGGAAGGGCGGTGGAATGAGCCTGGTCAAGTGCCTCTCCAAATGCGACATTTTTATCCTGATCAATGACGACAATTTCTGAAAACATGCCGACTTTCATCGCATCTGCAAGTACATACGAGCCGACGTGTCCAACACCAACAATAGCAAGTTTATGATTCATGATTCATTTCCTCCTTAGATATGGGATGGTTGGTTTTTAATATACCAATTCCCTATGACTCACATAGAAAACGCAAATCTGTATAAATGAGTGAGTTACATAATATGTATTTATATTACTCATACAGTGTAATGTTAAATTATAGCATATTTAAACGCGTTGTGGAATTTTTGCCATATCATTTTTCCGCTTACGAAATGCTAGAATTAAGTCGTAATATTTGAATAAAGGGCAAGATAAATTTATGGTATTCTTTTATTGAATGATGTCATTATTTCCCGGGAAATAGGGAAAGTTGGCCTGATGCGTATTCCAAGAAGTTTCAATTAACGTATCATCACTTTATGCCCTGCTGAATGGTGCACAGGATGTCGGATGCTATTATTAATTGCTTGTTATTATTTGGATTGAGGTGGTTGGGAAATGGATGTGCTAAAGAGAATGAATGATGCCATGACGTATTTGGAAGATAATCTGACAGAAGAAATTGACTATGATAAGCTGGCAAAAATCGCTTACTGTTCTGAATATCACTTTAAAAGGATGTTTTCATTCTTGGCTGGGGTGCCTTTGTCAGAATATATCCGACGTAGACGACTTACACTTGCGGCTTTTGAAATCACCCAAAGTCACATGAGAATTATAGATATTGCCATTAAGTATGGTTATCAGTCCGCTGATTCATTTACAAGAGCTTTCCAACAATTACATGGTATAACACCATCTGAGGCGAGAAGAAATGGCAGTGCGTTAAAGGCTTATCCACCAATGACCTTCCAATTATCAATTGAAGGAGGATGTGAAATGAATTACCGATTGGAAGAAAAAGAAGCATTCCAGATTGTCGGTATCAAAAAAAGAGTCGCGATTGTATTTGAAGGTGAAAATCCTGAGATAACAGCAATGTGGAAATCCTTGGATGAAAATCAATTGAATGAATTAAGGGCGCTTTCAGATGTTGCTCCTCAAGGTATCATTCAAGCGTCGACAAACTTTTCAGAAGGACGCATGGAGGAAAAAGGGGGACTGGATCACTATATAGGTGTAGCCACGATTAAGGAGAGTCCGGAATATTTTTCGGAATTAAAGGTTCCGGCGTGCACCTGGGCTGTATTTGAGTCAAATGGACCTTTTCCTGAAACATTGCAGAACGTATGGGGGCGGATCTATTCAGAATGGTTTCCAACCTCTAATTTTCAACAAATGGAGGGGCCGGAAATTCTGTCAATTAAAAGTGAGGATTTAACGACCTCGGATGTCAGAAGTGAAATCTGGATTCCGGTTACTAAATGAATAAACGAGTGAATGGACTGCCGATACAACATGTCGGCAGTTTTATCGTAAAACGGAATTGGGAGATGACAATATTGTAAGATTCATCATGTGTTTTGAAAGAACAATCGATTTCGGGCATCTATGTTCTCCCTTATAATAATAGTGACAAGAATAAGGCTGTATTGATTTTATTTTTACACAATGAAAGGGTGGACGGTGATGAAAAATAAATACATTATCATTTGTATGATCGTTATGTTGGGGGCAATCATGACTGCTTGTTCTCCGCAAGCACTTCAAACACTCGGCTCAAGCAAGTATTATGTGAAAGTCCAAGGTGAGGGAGAGACGTATACAAATAATGACATAACAAGATATAAATATGAATTAACTGGTTTTAATAAGGACGGCGAAAGTGAAGATCTATCTTTCACTGCTAATCATCAATTACTGGAAGGGGCTTATCTGAAGATATACTTTAAAAAGGATGAGGTCATCACGTACGAGGAAGTCGATGATGAAGACATACCGGATGAGGCATTACGAGGGCTTGCTTCAGATGATTCTTGATAGGGCAATTTTAATAGATTGGATGCTTTGCATAACATCGTCTGCTTTTTACAGAATGACTAAACCGGACAAGATATTCAGTTTCGGGGATTAATATCTTTTTAATGAATGATTATTGCATGGATCATGTAGGGCCTTTTATTTGATTTTCAAGGTTAAGCATAAAAGTATGCAATCCCTGTAAGAGGGGGCATGATTGCTTCATTTCATGTACGATCATTTTCATTTGATACAACACTCTCAATCATGGTATAAGTATATAAGTGAATAGCATGATCTATTTTTATTTTTGAGGCAAGACGATTTTGATGATGCCTTGTAATGAGAGGTTTTGAAAATGATAGATAATTTTTGGCACGATTTACCACGGCCATTTTTCGTATTAGCACCAATGGAAGACGTCACCGATGTCGTTTTCAGGCATGTGATAAGTGAAGCGGCGAGACCGGATGTATTCTTTACAGAATTCACGAACACGGAGAGTTACTGTCATCCCGAGGGAAAGTTCAGTGTCCGTGGACGTTTGACATTTACTGAAGATGAACAGCCGATGGTCGCGCATATTTGGGGCGATAAACCGGAATATTTCCGTCAGATGAGTTTTGGCATGAAGGAAGAAGGTTTCCGGGGCATCGATATCAATATGGGATGTCCAGCCCCCAATGTGGCCACAAAAGGAAAGGGATGTGGTCTGATCCGTCGCCCGGATGTTGCAAGTGACATTATCCAGGCAGCAAAGGCAGGCGGTTTGCCTGTAAGCGTGAAAACAAGGCTCGGCTATACGGAAGTTCGTGAATGGATGTCGTGGCTGAAGCATGTGCTAGAACAAGATATTGTCAATTTGACCATCCATCTCCGAACCAAAAAGGAAATGAGCAAGGTGGATGCACACTGGGAATTGATACCTGAGATCAAGAAGTTGCGTGATGAGGTAGCACCGGAAACGCTTCTGACAATCAATGGGGATATTCCGGATCGCAAAGCGGGGTTGGAACTCGTCCATAAGTACGGAGTGGACGGGGTCATGATCGGCAGGGGCGTATTTAAAAATCCATATGCGTTTGAAAAAGAAACAAAAGAAGCTACGAGTGAGGAACTGATTGGTCTTTTGAAATTGCATTTGGATCTATTTGATCAATATTCAAAAGTAGAGCCGCGTTCATTCAAGCCTTTACGTCGTTTCTTCAAAATATATATACGTGATTTCCGGGGGGCAAGTGAGCTTCGGAATCAATTGATGCAGACGGAATCAACCGATGACGTCCGCGAATTGCTTCATGATTTCAAGAGTACCGTTCATTAAATGAATCTGGGAGAAATTTGCCCTTTGTTTGTAGACGAAAAGACGATTAATGTACAATCCATTCTTGAATCGTCTTATGCTAACCATTTGAAAGGATCAAAAACATCTTTGATCATCGTTACACTTTTATTGGATATCAAAAAACGAGGCTCCTTTTTCATAAGGTGCCTCGTTTTTAACGGAATGCTATACTATGGACTGATTGATTATTCCTCTTCCAATTCGATCGTTTCAGTTTCATCGTTCCATTCAACATTGACTTCAATGTCCGAATCATCATCGGCATAAGTTGCCTCCTGTAATGTTTCCTTGCTCACGACATATTGCATGACGTTGATGCTTGCATCTTCTTCGCTGAATTCTTCTGGTCCTACGACATCGTAATTGATATATTCAATTGATTTATAATCATCACCAGTAAACGTCAGTGTGAATTCCCTTTTTTCCTTATCTCCTTCAAGAACCAGCTTCAGTTCCGCCTTCCACGTATCACTTTCACCGGAATAGACGACTTCTTCTGTCTCCTTGCTTTTTGCATTTGCGTTTTTGTCCGTATCTTTGTTCGCATTTGTATTTGACCCACAGCCTACAAGGAATACGACCACCAATAGAAATAAAAAAGATCTTTTGAACATAAAAAACACGCCCCTTTTAAATTATTTTTCTTTCTTGTTTATATACAAATTAGAAACACTGTGTTATAGCATTATATGCGTGTGGTAAAATATATGATAAATCTCCCCTTGATTTAAACATACATCACATCTTCTTTATACGTCGCTGCTTCATACACTCACAAAACATTCTGGAAATTTAGTTTTAATTATTTTATTATTTTCGAATGCAAACTGAAGTAGGTCAGTCAAATACCGTCCTTTGCTCATATTGTTACGAGATTATAATGATTATGTAATGTGCATCCACCCCTTTGATGTCATTGATCATACAAGGTTGATTCGTAACTTGCTTCATTTGTATTCCGATATTAAGAAATCGCGCAAGCTTTAATGGAATGAATGGTGTCTATCCCCCTTTATAATTATATATATTTTATTCGACATACCCTGTTGAAAGTCCTGTTAAAAAAACAAATATTTTTCAAAAGTGACGTTTCCATATGGAACGTATTAGTAAATTCCTGAGAAGCTATTATTTTAATGGGATCAAGTCCTTTGGGGTGTATAGGTAAAAGAGTGCCCGGTCGCATGAAGTGAGACCGGGCTATATGAATCATTCGATTTTTACCATGTTTCTGTAACAGTTTTCGGTGCCAAGAAATTAAGAAGATAATCTGGGCCACCGGCTTTTGCATCGGTTCCGGACATTTTGAAACCGCCGAACGGCTGATAGCCGACAATGGATCCTGTGCATCCACGGTTGAAATATAGATTTCCGACATCAAACTCGTGGCGGGCACGGTTCAAGTGCGCACGATTATTGGAAATGATGGCACCGGTCAATGCATAGTCTGTGTTATTGGCAATGTCAAGAAGTTCATCAAAGTCCTTTGCTTTGGAAAATCCGACAACAGGTCCGAATATTTCCTCTTGCATGATGGTTCCCTCAGGATCCAAGTCTTTGATGATGGTTGGGTGAACATGATACCCTTTGGAGTCATCTGTTTCACCACCATAGACAAGGGTTCCTTCTTTTTTGCCGATTTCAATGTAATTTTTGATTTTATCAAATTGTTTTTGATTGATAACTGCACCCATAGGTACATTATCTTCAGCTGGGTTACCAACGGTATATACTTTTGCTTTTTCAATTGTTTTTTCCAGTACTTCATCATACACATCTTGATGGACAATGGCACGGGAACATGCGGAACATTTTTGCCCCTGGAAGCCAAATGCTGAATCAACAATCGATTGTGCAGCAAGGTCAAGATCGGCATCGTTATCAACAACGATGGCATCCTTACCGCCCATTTCAGCAACAACACGTTTAAGGTGTGTTTGCCCTTCATGTACGACAGACGCACGATTATAGATGCGTGTCCCAGTTGCACGGGAACCAGTGAAATTGATGAAATGTGAATCTTTATGGTCCACAAGGTAATCACCGATTTCTGCTGGGTCACCAGGAATGAAATTGAGTACGCCTTTTGGAAGTCCGGCCTCTTCCAGTACTTCAACCAATTTATAAGCTGTAACAGGAGTGCTCTCGGATGGCTTCATGAGTACCGGGTTACCTGCGACAATCGGTCCGACTGTTGTGCCGGTAACAATCGCATATGCAAAGTTCCATGGAGGAATGACAACGCCAGGTCCTAAAGGTTGATAGAAAAATGTGTTGTTTTCACCAAGCTGATCGTTTACTTCACGTCCTTTACCAAGACGTACCATCTGACGGCCATAATATTCCATGAAGTCGATGGCTTCTGCTGTATCGCCGTCAGCCTGATCCCATGGCTTGTTTGCTTCAAAGGACATCCATGCGGAGATTTCATGTTTCCGACGGCGTGAGATGGCAGCTGCTTTGAACAATACTTCAGCGCGTTCTTCTGCCGTCCATTTCTTCCATTCTTTGAAAGCCTCTTTCGCAGCATCCATGGCTTTTTCAACATGTTCTTTCGTTGCCATGGAGACGTTTCCAACTACTTGCTCCGTATTTGCTGGGTTAACGGATGTCAGTTTTTCATCGGTGTAGATCTTTTCGCCACCGATAACAAGTGGGTAATCTTTGCCCAATTCACTTTCCACTTTTTTGAGTGCCGTTATATAATCGTCACGGTTCTGCTTATCTTGGAAATCGGTAAGTGCTTCGTGTTCATATGGTAATACCAAAATGAAAACCTCCTCTTGAAAGACTATATTCTTACATTTTATATTCTACTATACTTGCATATAAAAACAAAATATGATGGATGAGCAATGTTCTTGTTCGTTCATTTGCTGCTTATTGAATAAGGAATCTATCATACGTTGAAAGGAAAAATACATATGCAAGGTCCTTGATTATGAGTTATAAAAACATATATTTAAGTGAATAAATCATCAAGCTACTGCAAAACCTACTGATGAATATCCAAAAATGGAGTGAATCAGATGACAACAGACCATATACCATTAACCTCATCCGAATTGGGTACACTTTGGATCGTTTATCAAAAAAAGACGATGATGTTAAGGGTTATTGACTCGTTTTTAGCAAATAATCAGAATCCCGAAGCCGTTGAAATACTGCAATCGTTTCACACACAGGAAGATACTTTTGTGAAAGAACTTACGAATCTTTTCGAACAAGAAGGGGCCGCGGTTCCAATTGGTTATACCGAAAATGATGTTAATGTCAATGCACCAAAATTGTTTGATGACATTTATGAGGTCATGTATTTACGGACAATGATGAAAGTTGCGTCAGGGCTGCACGCTATACATATGTCGATGGCATATAGAAAAGATATCATGGAACTGTATAAACGATTTTCGGCATTTGCAGAAGATACGTGTGAAAAAACGACGCAGTTTTTGCTGGAAAAAGGAGCCCTCCCAAAATCCCCCGGTGTTAATATGCCTGATCAAGCAGAGTTTGCTGAAGGGAAAGGGTATCGATCAACTTTTAAACTAACAGGGAATAGAAGATCGTTGAATACGGTGGAAGTAGCTTATTTGTATGATGCGATTGAATCGAATGTTTCTGGGATGAAGTTAATGACAGGGTTTGCTCAAGCGGCAAAAGAAAAAGAAACCCGAAAATATTTTGAAAAAGGTAAAGAGTTATCTAAAAAAATCATCTCAACATTTACTGAAACATTTTTAGAAAGTGATATTATTACGCCGTCTCCGTCAGCAGGAATGGTAACTGATTCAACCATACCGCCTTTTTCTGATAAACTCATGATGTATAATACATCTTTATTAAGCACCTTTGGTTTAGGAAGTAATGCGATAGGAACCTCTTTTAGCTTAAGACGAGATTTATCATTGAAAATGGTGGACATCAGCAAGGATATTTTCACCTTTGCAAGTGAGGGAGGAAATATCATGGTGAAACACGGATGGACAGAGGAGCCGCCACAGATGGAGGATCGAACGAAACGGGCCAAAGAATAAAGGGCATAAAAAAGCTCCAAACGGGATACGGTTCATACTGAATCCCGGGGAGCTTTTTTGCTTGACTTCACGTTTTCAAATTCGGCGGAGATTTGATAGGGTCAATCACTTTATCATCATGGATATTGACTTGATATGTTTTTCCGTCTATGACAAATTTGAAAACGCCGTTATTGAAATCAGTGCCGATTTCTTTATAGAATATGCCTTCATAGTGGTTGGCTGGAGAGCTCGTAAAAGATAACCGGTATTCTTCTCCATCTTCTTTACGCAAATAACCGAGAACGCCTGTTTCAAACGTTTTATCTTTTGTGCTTTTGATGCGTCGATCAACAGATACAATGTGAACGTCAGTAAATGTTATTTCTTTTAATAATGCATTGGCAAATGAACCTTTTGTAATTTCTTCCCACCGATTTTGTGGGGATTGGCCAATGATGATTTGGGTGATATTCAAATTATTTGCTGTTTCTGCAATCACTTTGGCAGCTGGCCGTTTTTCGTTATCCTTGAGTATGAAGTCCTCAACATCGCATTCTTCAGCGAGTTCTTTCCATCTTTCGACATATCCGGATTTTTTTTCGTCAAACTTATCAAAAGGGAGCGGATCAACTGTCAATACATATAATGGACAATCCAGAGTGGTCGCTAGTTTGTAACCGCGGTTAATAAGGCGTTCACCGTTCGGTCCATAAAACGTACATACAAGAATGCTTTCATCCATACGACCTTTAATTTTTTTCATGATCATTCACCTCTTTCGGCTATTTTCAATTGATTTACATAGACTGGAGAAGTGCTCCTCCAGTACAGATTATATTTATTAAAGCCAAATCAGTTTAACATGCTCTTGAAGGTTCGTAAACCCTTTTTTGGACCTTTTATCATTTAGCATGGAATATGTGCGAATTCAGTTAAGGCGAACCTAAGAATAATGGGGTTTTGTCAGTGATTTATCATCATGTCAGATTGCCTTGTAGATGGTTTTCGGCATGTGTTAAAAGTGCATGATGGTTTCACTTCATGTATAATGAAAGAATGTATATGTTTATCGTGCAATCGGTTTTTGATCCATATTACCGACAAACCTATATTGCGTGTGATAAGGAAACCATACCGTTTGATTCTTGGTATTACATAACTCAATCCCATGTGGGTCGTATCATTATCCAAGCTAACGGTCCATATGCTATTCGTTTGAAGTGATACGCATTCACATCGGATTCATAACTCGATTTAATAGTTGTATATACTCCGTCTTATTACCCTAACATTATGCTGCCAAGTATACTGCAAGTCAAGTATATATTTGCTTGCGGACAAGGTGAACGGACAACCATCCCAGATAAAAGATGAATTATTTTACAACGACGTCACGGTTCGATAACGGAGGATTTATTTTGTTGACGATAACCTTAGCCATCATGATCCCTTTCTTAGCGGCTGTTTTTATACCAATCATACATAAGATAGACCCTCGTACACATATCGGGTGGTTTGTACTCGGCGTGCCTGCCGTTTTGTTTGTTGCGCTCTTCAGACTTGTGCCGTTTGTGGCAAAAGGTGGAACAAAATCACATACTTTAGAATGGCTTCCATCTTACGGCATTAACTTCACTACACACCTCGATGGTCTCAGCATGATTTTTGGATTGCTCATAACCGGTATTGGAACCCTTGTAACGTTATACTCCATTTATTATTTATCGGAAAAAGAATCACTCAGACATTTCTACATCTATTTATTGTTCTTTATGGGGGCAATGCTTGGCGTTGTCTTTTCTGACAATATTATGGTGATTTATGTGTTTTGGGAATTGACGAGCATTTCTTCTTTTCTATTGATCGCGTTTTGGTACCATCGTAAACAATCTCGATACGGTGCACAGAAATCATTGCTCATTACAGTGATGGGTGGATTTGCAATATTCATCAGCTTTATCATGATTTATCATATGACGGGAACATTCAGTGTTAGGGAAATTATCTCGTCAGTTGGCTTGATGTCCGAGAGTCGCTTATTTATTCCTGCCATGCTCCTGTTGCTCTTGGGTGCATTTACGAAATCGGCACAATTTCCTTTTCATATATGGTTGCCCGACGCGATGGAAGCACCGACACCGGTGAGTGCCTATCTTCATTCGGCAACCATGGTGAAAGCGGGGATTTATTTGGTTGCCCGTTTTACACCTGTTTTCGGTGGAGAGGAAATTTGGTTTTGGGCTGTCAGTGGCATTGGTATCATTACGTTGTTTTGGGGTTCTTTTTTCGCTGTACGACAAACCGATTTAAAAGCGCTTCTTGCTTATTCTACAGTCAGTCAGCTGGGAATGATCATGAGTATGCTGGGATTCGGTTCAATTGCTCTCTATGACGGATATAGCGCCGAATCGATTCTGTATTCACAAGCTGTGTTTGCAGCATTGTTTCATCTTATCAATCATGCAACATTTAAAGGGACCTTGTTTATGATCATCGGGATCATTGACTTGAGAGTCGGGACACGTGATATTCGTAGATTGGGCGGATTGATGTCCATCATGCCAGTTTCGTTTACCATAGCCGCCATAGGTAGTTTTTCCATGGCGGGATTGCCACCGTTTAACGGATTTTTGAGTAAAGAAATGTTTTTTACATCGCTTCTGGATATAGCAGACTTGGATATCTTTTCGCTGGATCGTTGGGGAACGTTGATTCCGGTTATTGCATGGATAGCGAGTGTCTTTACGTTTGTCTATTGTATGATTATTGTCTTCAAAGCGTTTTTCGGGAAATATAAAGGGGAGACGTATGACCGTAAGCTGTTTGATGCTCCATTAGGTATGTTGATTTCACCAGTTATTTTGGCTTTGTTTGTTGTATTTATTTTCGCATTTCCAAATGTGGTCGGCCAGCAGCTAGTGATGCCTGCGCTGGAGAGTGTGTTTCCTTCGTTCACGTTTGACGGTGGGGCATTTTCGATTCAGGCATGGCATGGTTGGAATACAGAATTATGGATGACCATCGGCATTGTAATCGTTGGAAGTTTACTATATAAAACCTATCGTCATTGGGAAAAGATTTATCGTATATTTCCGGCCCATTTGTCTTTTGATGCGCTATACAATCATACAATTGCTGGAATGGAAAAAGGTTCCTCGACGTTTACAAAACGGTATATGACAGGCTATTTAAGAGATTATTTAATGTATATTTATTTATTTTTCATTGTTGCTATAGGTGGTGTGCTATTCATTTCGGGATCCTTTTCCTGGGATATGTCGGGTGATTCACCATTGTCATCTTATGAATGGATTTTCATTGTGATTATGGTCAGTGCGGCGGTTGCGATATTGTTTGCGAAATCACGTATTACTGCGATTTTGTTGAATAGTGTGCTTGGTTTTTCCATTGTGTTTTTATTTGTTCTATTCAGAGCTCCGGATTTAGCATTGACGCAAACGATCATAGAAACGGTGACAACTGTTTTGTTCATGCTTTGTTTTTACTTTCTTCCTGAATGGAAAAAGGAACAGGCACCAAAACATACTAAATTATGGAATATGGTCATTTCGATTTGTGTTGGACTTGTTTTTATCGCTGTCGGTCTATCGGTCAATAGCGGTAGTTTGTCGGCATCCATTTCCTCATTCTTTGAAGATGCATATGAGCTTACCGGCGGGAAAAATATTGTGAATGCCATTTTAGGTGATTTCCGGGCATTTGATACGATGTTGGAAGTGACGGTTCTCTTCATTGCAGGCATAGGCGTATTTTCCGTCATAAAGCTTGGAAACGGAAAGGGGCGGAAAAGCTTTGAAAAACACAAATGACGTCATTTTACAGGCAGTTGTAAAAGTGGTTGTGTTCATTATATTGACATTGGCGATTTATTTGTTTATCGCTGGACATAATTCTCCTGGAGGCGGTTTTATTGCAGGGCTGGTTCTATCGTCCGCTTTTGTGCTGCTTTATCTGGCATTTGATATGGAAACCATCAACAAAGGATTGCATCTCAATTTCATCGTTGTAGCGGCCATAGGTGTATTTTTAGCGGTCGGGACGGGCTTTTTATCGTTGATTCGTCATGAATCATTTCTCTCGCAAACGCTAACGCATAAATTTTTTCCGCTTATAGGCGATACGGAGTTGTCAACGGTTACTTTGTTTGAAGCTGGGGTTGCATTGACTGTAGTAGGTGTGGTAGTAACGATTATATTAAGTATTAGCGAGGATGTGTGAATTATGGAGAGTATGATTATTATATTGTCTGGCATATTGGTCATGGTTGCGACTTATTTATTTCTTTCCCGAAATGTCATACGGATTATTTTAGGGTCATCTCTGCTTTCACATGCTGTTCACCTGCTTTTGATGGCGGTGGGCGGTTTAAAAAAAGGTGGGGTGCCGATTGCCGGCGAAGAATCAACCTTTACAGACGCGCTTCCGCAAGCTTTGATCTTGACAGCCATCGTGATTAACTTCGCGGTGACGGCCATCTTTCTTGTTGTGGCCTATCATCTATATAGGCGTACAGGGACGGAGAATTTACATACATTTGGAGGTTTCAAAAAATGAGTAATCTCATCATGTTACCAATGGTCATCCCGATAATGACAGGGATTATACTCGTATTCTTACGTCCGTTCATCCGTATGCAACGCCTGGTCAGTGCTTTGTCTATGCTGCTTATTGTAGGTATAGGTGTATACCTGCTTGGGCACATTCATGACAATGGTATTATGACCCTTGCATTCGGCGATTGGGATGCGCCATTTGGTATCGTGTTTGTCGCGGATTCGTTTGCGGTATTACTTGTATCAACAGCGAGTTTTGTGGCGCTTGTTTGTTTATTGTTCGCTTTTTCAACAATAGGGGAGCGACGGGAAAAACTATTTTTTTATCCACTTGTACAGTTTTTGGTTGCCGGCGTGAATGGGTCTTTTTTGACAGGTGATCTATTCAATCTATTCGTCTGTTTTGAAGTGATGCTGGTGGCATCCTATATGTTGATTGTCATGGGCAGTGAGAAGACACAATTACGTGAATCGATTACATATATTGCAATTAATGTTCTATCATCATGGATATTTCT
Organism: Virgibacillus sp.; assembly: GCA_035301285.1. Lineage (GTDB taxonomy): Bacteria > Bacillota > Bacilli > Bacillales > Amphibacillaceae > DATGUN01. The sequence goes on along the minus strand of DATGUN010000081.1, from coordinate 12,434 downwards.
TGTTGGGATCGCCTATTTATATGGAACGCTTGGGACTGTTAATATGGCTCACCTGGCTGAACGAGTGGCAGAAGTTGGACAGACCCCTCTTCTGACAACGATAAGCATATTATTTTTGATTGTATTCAGTTTAAAATCCGGGCTGCTTCTATTTTTCTGGTTGCCTGGATCATACAGTGTGCCACCCCCTGCAGTTGCTGCGTTATTCGGTGCGCTTTTGACAAAGGTCGGGGTTTATGCCATGTTTCGGATGTTTACACTTATATTTACACATGACATTTCCATTACCCATACCATTATCGGAATGATGGCAGCAGTGACATTGGTGGTTGGCAGCATCGGAGCGATCGCCTACAAAGATTTGCGGCAGATTGCTATTTATAATATCATCATTGCCATCGGGTTCATCATGATCGGGCTGGCTGTTACGACCCCCTCTGCTTTGGAAGGTTCGATTTATTACCTGATCCATGACATGATTGTCAAAGCTCTTTTATTCCTCTTAGTAGGTACAATTATTTTACTTACTGGAAAAACGCGGATTGGTCAAATGAGTGGGTTGATCCGAAACTATCCAGTGTTAGGTTGGCTCGTTTTTATTACGACGTTATCACTTGCAGGTGTTCCGCCTCTAAGTGGGTTCATCGGCAAATATTTGGTAGGTAAAGGTGCTGTGGAATCAGGGACATACGTATTGCTGGCGCTAGCGTTTATATCCAGTTTATTTGTTTTATATTCGTTACTTAGAGTGTTCATGAATTGTTTTTGGGGTGAAACCATTATGAGCGTCGATGATGAAAAAGTGATGCCGAAAAAGTGGATTTTTCCATCTGTCATCCTTGCAGCGGCGACCATCGCTCTTGGTGTAGGGGCAGAAGCCATTGCAGATTATGTGGGCGATGCGGCAAATGTACTGGCCAATCCGGGTACGTATATAGATGCAGTTTTACCAGAAAATTAACCGCGCGATCCATGTGGGACCGCGCGACTCGGGGGCGAAATCGCGTAACCCGGGTGCAGAACATTGAAGGAGGAGAGATGATGGCGGCACAATTTCTGTTGAATATATTGATTGCATTTTTGTGGATGTTGATCAAAGACGAACATGGATTTTTGTATACAACCTTTTTTGAGGGATACATCGTAGGGATCATTATCGTCTTTTTAATGTACCGATTTTTCGGGACGAAGTTTTATCTTCAGCGTGTGTATGCCATAATCAAGTTGCTCCTCATTTTTATTTCAGAGCTGTTCCAATCGGCGTATTTGGTGCTTAAAACGATATTGACACCTAAACTTGATTTAAAACCGGGAATTTTTCGTTATGAAACAGTATTAGAAGGTGAATGGGAAGTTCCATTGGTGGCATTGCTTCTGACGTTGACACCGGGATCTGTGGTGATGGAAGTTATGCCAGAGGGGAATGTGTTTTACGTTCATGCAATGGATATCGAAAAATATAAAGAAAACTTATTACGATCGCTGGCTAAATTTGAAAAAGCGATCATGGAGGTGACGCGCTAATGGTAAAAGGAATGTTAATCGTGTCGATGGTATTATTTGCAATCGCCATCGCAATTGCGCTTTATAGTCTTATGCGAGGACCAAGTCTACCTGATCGTGTCATTTCATTGGATTTTATCGGTATCAATCTTATATCGATTATTGCAGTGGTCTCTGTTTTTTTTCATACGAGAGCTTTTTTGGAAGTGATACTCATATTGGGCATTTTGGCTTTTATCAGTACGATTGCGTTTTCCAGGTTTATCGAGAGGGGTGTTCTAATTGAGCGCAGGCGAGATGAATGAGTTTTGGGGAGCGTTGCTGATATTAATCGGGAGTATTATCAGTGTGATCAGTGCATTTGGCATCATTCGTTTTCCCGATGTATACAGTAGGGCACATGCGGCGACGAAAAGTTCGACTCTTGCTGTGCTGCTGACACTTGTGGGAGCTTTTTTATATTTTTTGTTGACGGATGGGACCATCAGTGTGAGGCTGATATTAGGGATTGTATTTGTTTTCATCACATCACCGACTGCGGGGCATCTTATCATTCGTGCGGCATATAAATCAAAGGTGAAAATGACCGAGACAACACTGGTGGATGAGTTAAAAGAGGTTTACGATAAAAAGGACATGGATGAATCATCAGAAGAATGACAATGATAAGCGATAAAAGGAATGTATGCTTTTGTCTTATCGGTGCGTGCTTTATTTTCTAATAGCGCGATGCACTTGTCTGAGTAGGCGAATGCATCGTTTAATTGTGCGAATTTAAGCTGTCTATCCTTTATATGAAGACGATTTAAATGAATGAATCGTTTTGTATAATCGATGGTTTAAATCACATATTGATTTGATTTTGATTTATAATAATGAGATGTAGTTACCTTTGATATCCGATTGTATTATTTTTTACCCTTAGGTAGTGAGGGGCTTTTTTATTTTGAATACCTGGATATTGGAGCCGAAATCGTTTGCCATAAAGGTGCGTCGATAGTATCAAAAGATAGTTATGTGATGCTGCTCATACGATGTATCAGTTGTGGCACGTTTAATTTGTATAGTATCGATAAAAAAATGATACAACATATAGAAAGGGGAATTTGGATGAGTGATAGCGCAAATTCCTGGGATTTACCGGGAAAACAGAAGGCATTGATGATTACGGCTTTGTTGACCGGTGCATTCATGGGAATTATAAATGAAACATTACTGGCCACTGCACTGCCTTCCATACAGCATTATTTTTCAATATCACAAGGTGAAGTGCAATGGATGACGACGGCGTTTTTGATGACAAATGGTGTCATGATTCCTGTGTCGGCTTTTTTGATTGACCGTTTTACGACCCGAGGACTGTTTTTGACGGCAATCGGCTTATTTGGAGTAGGAACATTGATCGGGGCAATAGCGCCTGCTTATCCGGTACTTTTACTAGCCAGGATTGTGCAAGCCTCGGGTTCTGGTATTATGCTTCCTCTTTTGATGACTGTTCTTTTAGCGATCATTCCGGTTGAACGACGGGGGACAGCAATGGGCATGATCGGAATCGTGATTGCTTTTGCACCTGCCATTGGTCCGACACTTTCAGGATGGCTGTTGAATCATTTTTCGTGGCATTCGTTATTTATTGTCATGCTCCCGATTTCAGTTATAACTATTACGATTGCTGCGCTTTTTTTGAAAAATGTTACTGAACTTCGTAAACCGAAAATCGATATTTTGTCCATCATTCTTTCATCGTTCGGTTTTGGATCGTTTCTATATGGGTTCAGCATTGCTTCTGAGAATGAATGGACGAGTCCTTTGGTTCTTGGAACAATTGGAGCTGGAATTGTCGTAATTGGGCTGTTCATCTGGAGACAACTTGTTTTGAAGACACCGATGCTGGAATTTCGGATTTTTAAATTTCGTACATTCACATTGGCGATTATTATTACGATGACAGTATTAATATCTCTGATTGGGGCGGAAACCTTGTTGCCGCTGTTTATGCAAAATGTTTTAAACTTTTCACCATTAAAATCTGGCCTGATGCTGCTGCCGGGTGCGATTGTGATTGGTGCGATGTCTCCACTTACCGGCAGATTATTCGATAAATATGGGGCGAAGTGGCTTGCTTTGACTGGAATGGGAATCGTGACGGTGACAACGTTTATGTTCACGAAAATTTCACTTGATACATCGTTCACTTATTTGACTGTAATTTATGCAATCCGTATGTTTGGCTTGTCGTTTGCCTTGATGCCTGTCATGACATCGGCATTGAATCAACTTCCGCCCAAATGGTATGCACATGGATCGGCAATGGCAAATACCATGCAACAGATTTCAGCTTCCATCGGTACTGCCATTTTGGTCACATTGGTGGCCATGGGAGCAAAAAGTTTTGTCCCACACGGCGATACGTCACCAGATCAAATAGAAGCACTTGCGCAGCTTACAGGTTTTGAATGGGCATTCTTGGGAAGTACGTTACTTGCTCTTGCAGCATTTGTATTGTCGTTATTTCTACATCCGCCAGCAAAGGAAAAAGCCATTGTCCGTGAGATACACGGAGAGAATGCCAGTCTCAGATAGGCTATGTATTTATATGATTGGTTAAAACGTGGTGGAAAAGATTAAAATGAATAGAGGACTTCTTATCCCAAAAGGAGTGATTCATTTTGCAACCCATTGTTCAAGTGATAGAACGTACACAAACAGCGCGTGGAGAATTGCAATTGCAACGCCGTGGCATTGATTATGAAATCATAAGTAATGGTACGTTTCTGATGGCTACATATAATGGTAAGTCGGAAAGGCTGTTGGTAAATGCGGCATTGGAGGAGATTCCAAGCGCAAAACGTGTTGTTATCGGCGGTCTCGGAGTTGGCTTTTCGTTGGCTGAAGCCCTTGGATATGAAACCATTGAGGAAGTGACTGTCGTGGAGATCGAGAGGAAGGTCATTGAGTGGAACCAGACACACCTGGCCCCTTTTTCCGCTTACGGTTTGGATGATCCGCGTACACGAATCATCCATGCTGATCTTCTTGAATGGATGTCAAAGGAAAAAGGGATGTATGATGCGATTTGCCTTGATATTGATAATGGTCCGGACTGGACGGTCACAGATGCCAACAGCAGGCTTTACCGACATCACAGTTTGACCCAGCTGTTACATTTGCTCAGCCCCAATGGGGTTGTCGCGTTTTGGAGTGCCTCACATTCCGGAGCATTCGAGCGAGTGCTGCGGGATATTTTCGTCCATGTGAAGCGAAAAACAGTCCCCCGGGAAAAAGGAGAGGATGATTGTGTCTATATTGCCTCTGCAGGCAAAGAATGAAGGGTGTGATCCATCCATATTTATCACACTTAATCCGATTGGGGTATATTCGTTTCGTCCTTATGGGCTTTTTCTCGTTTCTTAATCAAATAGGCCGCGTTGATGCTTGATGCAATGGGGATGATCAATGCAATGCCGATGCCTGCCGTGCAGATGATGATCATTTCGGAAGCGAATATTTTGGAATTCACTACTTGCCCGAAAGAATACGATAGATCTTTGAACCATATCAATAACGCCATATAACCCCCAATAAAAGCGAAAAATAATGTGTTTGTATTTGAACCTAATATATCTTTACCTATTGTCATGCCGGAGAGGAATAGTTTTTTTCTGCTGATATCGGGATTATGATATAGGACCTCTTCCATAGGTGACGTGATGGAAATGGCAACATCTGTAATTGCCCCGATTGTACTCATGATGATCACGCCGGCTGCTATTTTTACAAAGTCGACACCGAGATATAATGAGAACACGCTTAATTCTTCGATTTCCTCTTCACCGAATCCTTGGATCATTGTTTTCTTAGTCACGATATAAATGAATAGAATCAAGATGGTAATGGTAATAATCGATGACAGAAAAGCAGTGATGGTTTTCTTGTTGACTTGATTGATGAAGAATAGATTGATACAACTGATGACCGCACAAGCTATGATGGTAATGATAATCGGATTGGCATGCGGGTCTGACATTAAAAACACAGTAAAGACGACAACACCAAAATTCAAAAACAAGGAAACAAAGGAACGTACCCCTTTTTTACCGCCTATTACCAGCATCAATATGAATAAAATCGTTGTAAGCAGAAATAAGACATTCATGATTTAGCCCTCTTTCTCTGGATAAAGAAGATGGTGGTGTACAGGCCGATGGGTATTGTCAAAACAATTCCTATCCCTCCTGCAAGTGCTCTTGTCAACTCCAGTGATAGATTGATGGAAAGGGTAAAGCCAAGCGGTGAAAAGTTTTTCAAATATAATATGAGACTTGGAATGGTTCCACTGATATACGCGAAGAATAGTATATTTGTCATCGTCCCCATAATATCTCTTCCAATCCCTATACCGGATGTTCTCAATGCCTTCACCGAAATATCTTTATTGTTATGATATAGTTCAAATAAAGCGGCTGAGATGGAAATCGCCACATCCATCACTGCTCCTAATGATCCAATGAATAATCCGGCTAAAAACACAAGTTTGTATGGACGTGTTAAGAATTGCATCCCTTCATAGTGAAGACCATTTTCAGAAGTGAGCCATATACATAGGAACGTTATCGCCAATGCAGAAAAGGTGCCTAGCAGTGTTGCAATAATTGCGGCATATGTCTTTTCGTTGAAGCCGTTGACGAACAGGAGCGATATAACGGTAAATAATATAACGGTAATGGCACATATCCACAGTAAATTCATTCCTGTATTTACATAGATGTCCAAGGCATATGACAGTAACACAATATTGACCGCAAGACTGATGGCCGCAAATAAGCCTTGTTTTTTTCCAACCAGCAGTAATGTAATGATGAAAACCCATACGACGAACACGAGATACGTGTCCCGTTTTGCATCGGTGATAGATCCTGTCAGTGTACTCTCACTATTCTCATCGATTCCGATAAATACATCATTTCCTTCTTCATAAGGCTGATCGTATGCGCCGGACAATGAGTATTCATTGTCTAATGTGATGGTCTGTCCCTTTTCTTTTCCGTTCTTGATGACAGCGGTTATATCTTGTGTCATGACCTTATCGTGATTATCGAATTCATCATCCTTTTTCACTGTATCCACTACATTGGCATCTGTAATTGTTGCAATGGGTCGTTTGTACAAAGTGTAGTTATGATTGACGAAAATAATCGAAGCAATGAAACAGAGCGCCGTTATGATATAAAATAGATATCGTTTATGTGAATTTTTCATTGCTATCACCACCGAGAGTTTCATTTGATATTGCTTGGTTCCATAAATTGACGATTTGTTTTAGAACTCTACATAATTTTAATCGAAATTATTTTTAATGTCTAATAGCTAAGGTTTAGGTTGTATTCCAGTAGAATGGACATATAGAGGACGTTTTATGTGTTGCAGCATCTGCTGGTACTTTGTATTGCCATATTCCATGCAAATTGACAGCGTTTAAAAGATATGACAAAAAATTACATTTTATTAAATGGCATTAACAATATTGCGATTATTTTATCAGAACATTAAGAACTATTTAAGATGGATAAATATGGTTGTACCATTATTTTTTTATGGTAGTTTATGGATAAGCCCCTCTTTTGAAAAGAAGAGAAAAAATTGTCGGAACATTGGTAATTAAATCAGACTTCATCACAACTATTTTTTTATCGGGAGGTGTATTGTCACATTACGTGTAACACTTGCAAAAAAGTAGGGGCAATACAATAAGGAGGTTCTTTTGTGAAAGTATCGTCGAGACTTAGTCGTTATATCTTGTCATTGCTTGTGGTGATTGGTGCTTTAATATTTACCAATCAAGCATTTGCCGATTCAACGGATGATGCAGATACTACCTTTGACTATGTCAAGGGTGAACTGGTCGTTTCAGTTGAAGCGGATTCACAGGATAATTCCATGCATAGCACGAATGATGTCATGATCTCGTCTGCCGCGCTGGAACAGGATGGTTTTCACGTATCCGACTCATTGTTGGATAGCATTCAATCAGGTGCAAGTACCATGAGTGCCGATTTCAAGGCGAATGTAGCTGAACAGATGGGGATGGTCTATCTGATTGAGTATTCCGAGAACGATTATGAGAACAGTGATCAAGCAAAAGAAGAACTTCAAACATCCTTGGAAGATATGGGGATGGATGTACGTTATGTCCAAGAAAACTACACGATGCATGCACTTGAACAAGCATCTGAAACAGTTGAACCAATGGATGTCCATCCAGATCAAGAATGGAACTATGACATGATCAACGCTCCGGAAGCGTGGGATACAACACCCGGATCCAGTGAAACAAGCATTGCGGTGTTGGATACAGGGATTGATGCTGATCATCAAAACTTGAGTGATTATGTTGACACCGAAGCTGGTAAAAGTTTTGTAGGTGGCGATACGAGCGATGGTCAGGGCCACGGTACACACGTAGCTGGAACGATTGCCAGTTATGGTGATGTTTCAGGAGTCATGGAAGAAGCGACATTGATTCCTGTCAAAGTGCTTGATGATAATGGATCTGGATCAATGTATGATATCCAGGAAGGTATCACGTACGCTGCTGGCGAAGGTGCAGATGTCATCAACATGTCCTTGGGTGGTGGCGGATATGACCAAGGTATGGAAGAGGCTATCGAAACAGCAAATAGCGAAGGTACGATTGTGGTAGCCGCCAGTGGAAACGACGGTATGGAACAAGTATCTTACCCTGCCGCTTATGATGGAGCAGTAGCAGTCGGTTCTGTTGATTCAGATGAACAGCGCTCAGACTTTTCCAATTATGGACCAGAATTAGATGTTATGGCACCTGGTTCAGATATTTATAGTACGGTTCCCGGAGATGGATATGAAAAGATGTCAGGCACATCGATGGCCACTCCGCATATTGCAGGTGTGATGGGATTGATCAGGTCTGCCGATCCAGATATTTCTGTTGACGATGCCAGAAGTGTCCTAAATGATACGGCACAAGATGCAGGATCGGAAAATGAATATGGAAATGGAATTGCTGACGCCGCTGCTGCGGTACAAGAAGCCGATAATGGAGATGGTGGGGAAGACCCTGACCCCGAAGATCCGGACGATCCGGATGTACCGAATTGGGAAGCATATACGTTTTACGATGTCGGTGATGAAGTAGTCTATGACGGTGAGGAATATGTTTGCGAGGTAGCGCATTACTCTTCACCTGGTTGGGAACCACCATATGACCCACTTTATTGGTCTGAAAAATAGATTGTCCATTTCGGTGAGTAAAGCTAAGTACCCTTATCATGTTAGGTGAGTGTGAGAAAAGAAGTCTGATATAAAAACCAATGATAATGAATGAAGATGTAGAATGGTTGTTTTATGGGAATAGGGTTTATAAAAATGGTGAACATTCTTCCTTCCTTTACAATATATGTAACTAGGGAAAATCGGCATTTTGCCTTTTGTCGGTTTTCCTAGTTGCATTCATAGCAGATGATTAGTAGATCAATAGAAAATATGAAAATTGAACGTGCCAAAGAGGATGAAAATATTAGAAGGAGATGACATGAGAGTGATTAAAAGCCATGGGTTTTGGTTTTCGTTGGTGATCGTATTTTTCTCCGTCCTTTTCTTGGGTCCGTTAACCTCGAGTGCAACACCTGAAAAAGGTGAAGGCAGCATTGATAAAAGTGAGGTAGAAGACGATATTGATATTATCAAAGATAAAAATCTGATTAATCCCAAGGCAAAGACGGATTCGAACGGAACGGTTAAAATCTTTCTGGACCCTGGACATGGCGGTAGCGATCCAGGTGCACAATCGAATGGACTGAATGAAAAAGATGTCGTGCTTGATATTGCACTGAAGACGAAAGAAGTTTTGGATGATGAATACACTGGTGTGGAAACGAATATATCACGGACATCCGATAAGTTTATCGAATTGTTTGATCGTTCGGCAATGGCCAATAATTGGGGTGCCGATTACTTTGTCAGTTTTCATTTGAATTCGTTTGACGGCAGTGCATCAGGCTTCGAATCGTATATTTATAATGGCAATGTCGGAGCTGAGACACCAACGAGACAGTTGCATATCCACACTTTTCTGGCTGATCGACTTGATGTGCAAGACCGTGGACGAAAACAGGCCAATTTCAGTGTGTTGCGCAACACATCGATGCCGGCACTATTATTAGAGTATATGTTCATTGACAATCCAACGGAAAATGAATTGTTGCAAGAAAAAAGCTATCGTGATTATCTGGGAGAATTGACGGCAGATGCGATAGCCGACACCTATGAACTGGCCAAAAAGTAGTGGAAAATGAATTAACGACTGAATATACGTGGCATAGGTTGGTGTTATTCTGTTTTTAGATTCGGTTGTGTCATGTAAAATCAAAAGAATAAGAGATGATTAAAAGACATCAGATAAGCTAACATATATTATCTGATGTCTTTTAGTTTTTCATTTTATGACAGACGACTTATGTTAACTTTTTTCTTGACGATATTATAATGGCAGTCGCTCGATCGTTTTGCCCATTAACAATCAGATTTCCAGGCTGGTATCGACAATCGTTTTTTTACGTTCATGCACAGTGACTAAGTATCTGATATAATGCATACCAAAACGGTGATGAGTATAATTGCTTTATAATCAGTCTGAAACTTTTTCACAAAGTAAATCGTAAATGTTTATAGCAGTCTTTGAGGAGGAAAAAATTGAGGGGATCGAAATGGTTTTACAAAGTTGGGGTTGCTGTGTTGCTGTTATTTTTGGTTGTTGGTTGTACATCGGATAATGAAAGTCAAGAGGGAAAAACGGATAATGGTACACAAGAGGACGAAACGAATCATGATGGAAACAGAAATGAAAATGAGGAGTCATCTAATAATGAAGATGATGAAAAAGAGGGACGTGAGTCTGATGATCGTGTTCAGCCAATGTTTGCGGAAATAGACGATCGACCCATTACAATTCAGGAGCCCGTTTCTCGTGACGATTTTGAAATGGAAACCATTCCATCTGAAACAAATGCCATGTATGATTTGGATTTGCAAATGGATGATGATGGTATGTTTCATGTGGATGCACATATTACCGTGGAGAATCAATCGGAGGATGTGTGGGAGCATCTTGTGTTTTATATGATTCCCAATGCGTTTACCGAAGAGAATAAACCGAAAGATGTTGAGGGTGCTGCTGAGGTCAATGTGGAAACCGTTCAGGTGGAAGACGAGGATGTTGTTTATTCTTTGGATGGTGATACGCTTGCCCTTGAGCTTGAAGATCCTCTGAATGATGGAGATAATACTGAAGTGACAGTTTCTTATACCTTTACGCTTCCGGAAGGTGGAATCCGGTTTACCGAAATCGATGGAAATTATCATTTGGCACAATTTTACCCAATGCTTGCAACTTATCAGGATGGGTGGAATAAAGAAAGTTATATTCCGACAGGTGAATCCTATCATACTGATTTCAGCAATTTTACCGTTACATATGATATTCCAAAGGCTTATACCGTTTTTAGTTCTTCTGATGGTGAAACAAGTGAAGAAGTATCATCCAATACGTTGGAAATGGATAATATCAAGGAATTTTACATGGCTATCATGGAAACCGATCAAATAGACGTGTTAGAGGAAGAATATGCGGGGATTGAAGTGCGTGTTATCGCTGATGAAGATAGTATGTATGCAGATGAATATTTGGATATCGCTTTAGATAGCTTACAATTTTTCGATGAACATATCGGATCATATCCACATGAACAGCTTGATGTCATCATGATGGAAGAAGATGGAGGAATGGAGTATCCCGGAATTGTGACCGTCATGGACAGCATACAGGATGTTTCGGAAGTCATTGCTCATGAAATCGCCCATCAATGGTTTTATGGCATGGTGACAAACGACGCATATCATGATCCGATGGTTGATGAAGGATTGACACAATTTGCAACTTACTTGTATCTAATGGATGCCAATGGTGATGTGGAATATGACGAGGTTTTGGAAAACTTCCAAGACATATTGGAGGATGACTACTATGAAGATCAAGTCATCCCGGCAAACTTATCGCTGGACGGTTATGAAGATGACCAATGGACATACTCCTTAAGCGTATACTCCCAAACAACTTATCAGTTATTGACACTATTTCAGGAGCACGGGGAAATTGGAGGAGCATTGGATTTTTTACATGACTATTTTGATACCTATCAATATGAACAAGTGAATGCCGATGAAATGATCAATTATCTGATCAATTATTTGGATATTGAAGATGTATCCTCGTTTGATGAATGGTTGGAAGTGGATATGGGTAATGTGGAGTGATCCATTTTTTCTGGAAAGTTTCCGTTGCATACTGAAAAACATGCAAACTATAATGGGCTAACAAAACCTTGGGACATAATAGCAAATGTCCCAAGGCATTTTATGGTAAGGAACGTATATATGATATGGCGTTATTTGAGTTTCCAAACAAAGATGGATTCATTAAAACATATGTCAGCAAATAAAAATCATTTAATCTCCTGATTTTTAATTTTTACGGAAACTCGAAAGTAGCCGTAATTCACAAATTATACCGAAATCGTTGATGCAACTCAATCGTCAAAAAAATCGTTTGAACCGGTAAAATTTTTGATGCAACTTGCTTAATCGTCAAAGAAATCGTTGAAACCGGCAAATCCTTTGACACAATTCGCTTAATCGTCAAAGAAATCGTTGAAACCGGTAAAATTTTTGACGCAACTCAGTTAATCGTCAAAGAAACCGGGGTTTGTCAAGCTAAGTGTGTAAGTTATTATTTATTCTAGATATTTTATAGCTCTATCTTTTAATTGATCGTGGACAAGAAATTGGTTCATAACCATAGCCCAGTTTTGGATATGACCACCTTTCCACTTATCTTCTAG
>DATGUN010000080.1:0-63580 GCA_035301285.1 Virgibacillus sp. | reverse complement strand
CTGATTGTGCTCGTCGTGTTGCATGATGTTTCGACGATGTCCCACTCCTCGCAGGCTACACTTGGATGATTTACCAATGATGTTTACGCCAGCTACTGTGGAATATTATAAAATATAGATTATTATAAACGTTGTTTTGGTACTGATTGTGCTCGTCGTGTTGCATGATGTTTCAACGATGTTCCACTCCTCGCAGGCTACACACGGATGATTTACCAGTGATGTTTACGCCAGCTACTGTGGAATATTATAAAGTATAAATTATTATAAACGTTGTTTTGGTGCTGATTGTGCTCATCGTGTTGCATGATGTTTCGACGAATGTTAATGATACATTCTACAACGGCAACGAGAAATATCTTACTATACATCTTGCTTCTTGTCAATAAAAAACTGCACATTTTATGTATTTTCTACATTTCCCATGAAAGTATTCCTCTAATAATTCCTTATATAATTTAACACGATAAAGACATATCGTCAATTGATTGCATGCAGATTATCTTCTGTTTTCGTTATAACCTATCTCATTTTCGATTTGGCGCATCCTTTAACATGATTCTCCCCATGCATTTACCGCACCGATATTTGGCTATATCAATCCGCCGGATCCGCTTATAGACGTGATGACATTTTTCGCAGATATATGTATATTTATATCTTTTTTCCATAGACGGAAGGGGTTGACAATGTCTAGGGGAATTGGTTTTTTTCAATAGATCCTTGAATGCTTTGTCGCCATGCTTAAACCCTTTACCTTCAACATGTAAATGGTAATGACATAATTCATGCTTAATGATACCAATAAATTCATTCCAATCCATTTCATCCACATATTTCGGGTTCAATTCAATTTTTCTTTTTGAGGGTAAATATCTACCACCGGTTGTACGAAGTCTATGGTTGAAAACAACTTCATCCGGAAACGTTTTGTCGAAGTGTTTCAAAGATACATGATTCACCAATTCATGTAAATCTTTTTCTTCTATATAAGCCATCTATAATAAACATTCCTTTTAGCCCTATTTTAGTTCGTACCTATACTTATCATATCGTTTCCATCTTCATTTAGCTATCATTTAAAAAGTGAGTTCACCCAGCATCCTTTCAAACGAATCATTCACATTATATTTTCGAGCATTGCAAAGCTTTTTCATCACAAACTAACTCCATCTTTTTATCCAGAATAAATATCCAATTATTCTCATTTAAATTCATTAAATGAGAATAAACAGAATATCCCTAATGATTATTTTCAGCAATCGCGTTCCCTGATTTCCGCCAAAAAACACTTTATAATTGCTTATATATCACGTTTTTACACACCATACCAATATTAAATGATTTCTAATAAACTATAAGAATAGCAAATCAATAATGAGTATGATATTATAATAGTTGGATTAAATATTTATGGAGGTGCACATTAGTGAGTGAAGATAAAAATCAACAAAAAAAGAGAATGACGACTGCAGCTGGTGCTCCGGTATATAATGATAAAGATTCAATGACTGCTGGACCCAGAGGACCAATGCTACTACAAGATGTCTGGTTCTTGGAAAAAATGGCCCATTTTGACAGGGAAGTGATTCCTGAGCGCCGTATGCACGCTAAAGGTTCAGGTGCACACGGTACATTTACAGTTACCAATGACATCACTAAATACACAAGAGCCGCCATGTTCTCTGAAGTAGGGAAAAAGACGGATATGTTTGTTCGTTTCTCTACAGTAGCAGGGGAACGAGGCGCAGCAGATGCTGAACGAGACATTCGCGGATTCGCAGCTCGGTTTTATACAGAAGAAGGGAACTGGGACTTGGTTGGAAATAATACACCTGTATTTTTCTTCAGAGACCCTAAAAAATTCCCTGACTTGAACCATGCTGTTAAGCGTGATCCTCGCACAAATATGCGCAGCCCTCAAAATAATTGGGACTTCTGGTCAAATCTTCCGGAAGCACTGCATCAAGTAACCATTATCATGAGTGAACGTGGCATTCCGAAAAACTACCGTCAGATGCATGGATTTGGAAGTCATACATTCAGCATGATCAACGATAAAAATGAACGTGTGTGGGTGAAATTCCATCATCGTACACAACAAGGTATCGAAAACCTTACGGACCAAGAGGCTGATGACCTTGTAGGTAAAGACCGTGAATCACATCAAAGGGACCTTTACGAAAACATTGAAGAAGGCAACTTCCCGAAATGGAAAACATATATCCAAGTCATGACGGAAGAAGAAGCTAAAAATACACCATACAATCCATTTGACTTGACGAAAGTTTGGCCAAAAGGGGACTTCCCGCTTATTGAAGTCGGAGAGTGGGAGTTGAACCGTAACCCGGATAACTATTTTGCTGAAGTTGAACAAGCTGCATTCACACCAGCAAACGTTGTACCCGGAATTGGTTTCTCACCGGACAAAATGCTTCAAGGTCGTCTGTTCTCATATGGTGATGCACAGCGTTATCGTCTTGGCGTCAATCATCATCAAATCCCAATAAATCAGCCAAGATGTCCTGTTCATTCATACCACAGAGATGGACAAATGCGTGTAGACGGCAACCAAGGAAGCTTGCTGCACTATGAACCAAATAGTTATGGTGAATGGCAAGATTCCCAAAATCTAAGTGAACCACCACTCGAAATCAATGGCGATGCGGATTTCTGGAATTTCCGTGAAGATGATGACGATTATTACACACAACCCGGCAACTTGTTCCGTTTGATGAATGATGATCAAAAACAAGCCTTATTCGAAAACACGGCCCGGAACTTTGCAGCGGCTACAGAAGACATCAAAATCCGCTACGCTGCAAGTTGCTACAAAGCAGACCCAGCCTATGGTGAAGGTGTTGCAAAAGCAGCAAACCTTTCAATGGATGACGTAAAAGCGGAAGCCGAAAACAGAGGTTGGTAATCGGATAGAAGATGCGTCATTTACTGACCCATCCGCCTGTCAAAACCTCAGGAAGGCTTTTCATTCCGATAATTCGTCCATTAATAAGCAAACGGCATGCACAATGATACTGTGCATGCCGTTTTATGTTACCTTTTTATTATTCACCTTGAATCATCGATAATGCAATCCGCCCTTTTTCCACATCTACATTTTCTACCCAAACCGTGACAACATCCCCAACAGCAGCTATATCCATGGGATGTTTCACAAATTTATCAGCCATCTTGGAAATGTGGACGAGTCCATCCTGTTTGACGCCAATATCAACAAACACACCAAAATCAACTACATTTCGGACCGTTCCTTGCATTTCCATTCCTGACTTTAAATCTTCCATGGACAAAACATTTTGTTTTAATAATGGTTGTGGAAAATCATCACGCGGGTCCCGTTCAGGCCGGATCAGGGCACCTATAATATCCTGGAGGGTCGGTTCCCCCATCTGGAGCTCATCTGCCATACGTTTTATATCGATAGCACGAAGCCTTTCTTTCAATTTATCACTGCCGATATCATCCAAACGACATTCGATACTAGACAACAATTGTTCCGTTTGTTTATAACTTTCCGGGTGAATCGGTGTTCGATCCAATGAATTCGTTCCATCAACAATCCGCAAAAAGCCAATCCCCTGTTCATAGGTTTTTGCACCGAGTCGAGGAATGTTTTTCAATTCCTTTCGATCGGAAAATTTCCCTTCTTCATTCCGTTTATGGACGATATTCGTTGCTACAGTTTTACTTAAGCCAGATACATGTTCAAGCAATGATGCTGACGCTGTATTAACATTTACTCCGACCTGGTTGACAGCTGTTTCAACGACAAATCCCAGTGATCCATTCAATTCTTTTTGAGAGACATCATGCTGATATTGCCCAACGCCGATGGATTTCGGATCGATTTTCACAAGTTCGGCCAAAGGATCCTGTACACGTCTCGCTATCGATGCGGCACTTCTTTCTTCGACCTGTAAATCGGGAAATTCCTCACGAGCAAGTTTTGATGCAGAATAAACACTTGCACCTGCCTCATTCACGATAATATAAGGAACTTGTAATTTATTATCGTTGATCACATCTGAGATGAATTGTTCGGTTTCTCGTGAGGCTGTTCCGTTTCCGATAGCAATCAATTCGATGTGATATTTTTGAATGAACGACATGACCGCTTTTTCAGCACCGACTTTATCATTTTTAGGAGCTGTCGGATACATGACACCTACTTCCAGGACTTTTCCTGTTTCATCGATAGCAGCCAGCTTACATCCCGTTCGAAAAGCCGGATCAACACCTAAAATGGTTCTACCTTTTAACGGTGGTTGTAACAAAAGGTTTTTCAGGTTTTCAGAAAAGACCTCAATCGCCTGTATTTCTGCCTTTTCCGTTAAACTGCTGCGAATCTCCCGTTCAATGGAAGGTTGGATGAGACGTTTATAGGAATCTTCTACAGCCGCTTTGAGCGATTCCTTTTCAACTTCATTGGCTTGTGGTTTGATCATTTGTTTTTCCAAGTATTCAACTAACTTCTCCTCATCAGGAACAATCGTGACTTTTAAAATACCTTCTTTCTCTCCACGATTCAATGCCAGGATACGGTGGGACACTAATGACCGTATCGTTTCCTGATAATCATAATACATTTCATAAACGCCTTTTTCGTCTTTTGATTTTTCTTTTTCTTTTACATTGGATTGAATGGTACCATGTTTGAACGTGTGTTCACGAATGTATTCCCGATAACTTGCCTCATCTGAAATCCACTCGGCGATAATATCATTCGCACCCGCCATAACATCGTCTACATTATGTAATTCATTTTCCTCGGAAATATAGTCAGCTGCTTTGATATGGACATCCGAATTTTCCTGTTTCCAGATCATTTCCGCCAGTGGTTCCAATCCTTTTTCTTTTGCGATGGTCGCTCGTGTTCGACGCTTTTGTTTATATGGCCTGTATAGATCTTCCACACGTTGCAGTTGAGTGGCCTCTTTGATTTCGGCTGCTAAGGAATCTGTCAGTTTTCCTTGCTCATCGATTATCCTAAGTACCTCTTCCTTTCTTGCCTCAAGATTCACAACATATGTCCACTTATCTTGTATAGATTTGATTTTCACTTCATCCAGGCCACCGGTCATTTCTTTACGGTAGCGTGCTATAAACGGAACCGTATTTCCCTCATCCAGAAGATTGATTACCTTTTGGATTGTATGTGTTTTTACATCTGTTTCGGTTGCGACCCATTTTAACAAATCTTGATTTATTTCCGTTGTCATCCTGTTTCCTCCTTCATCTATGTTCGTTTGATACTTCATCAATCTGCTCACGAAAAAAGACCGGTTCATATAGAAAAGTCTGCACTAAATGACTTTTATAAACCAGTCCGCTATTCGTTTCCTTGATAACAAAGCCCGATTAAGGTAGTGTCATCATCCCTTTTTTCATCATGTAGTTGTGCATATTGGTTAATGACTTCATAGATATTTTGGTTCAAAAAAAGCCTATGTGACAGGTCGGCGTCTTTTACACCGTCAGAAAACATATAAAAATTCATTTCTCGTTCAAGGTTCTCTCGAATAACCTTGATTGTACGTTTATAACCTGCCAGATATCCCGCATTGGGGATGTTCCTTTTTTTCTTTCCTTCTTTTGACACTGTCATCATTCCAATATTACCAATTGATGAAAATGAATAAGTCCCGAGTTTATAATGAAGCTTCAGGATTCCCAAAACAACCCCGCGTTTCCCCCAAAGCTTTTCATTGCACTTTTTGACCAATTGTTCAACACTCGCATAAATGTTATCACGTATTATCTCAATTACGGCATCAGAAGATTCCTTGGCATATTTTCCGCTTCCTAACCCATCGGCAATGGCACAGACAAATTCATCGTCTGTTTCTGTATAAAAGTAACTGTCACCACACAAGTAATTTCCCTTTTTAGGTATTTGATGTATGGCAATCTGCACATTATGCTCTTCAATACTCACTTACCACATCTCCATTATCAGCTTGAATGGCTTCTCTTAACTTCAACAGAGACTTCCGTTGGAGACGTGAAACATGCATTTGCGATATACCAAGGATCTCGCCTGTTTCCTTTTGGCTCATATTATCAAAATAAGTGCACCTTATAATAGCTTGTTCACGTTCTGTAAGTACGGGCAATATCTTCTTAAGCAGCATTTTCAGATCGACATTTTCATAGCCTTCTTCTTGTCTCCCGATCAAATCAAGTATCGTAACCGTACCACCTTCAGAATCGGCTTCGATTTTACGATCGACAGACAATGCCTTATAACTTTTGCCCATTTCCATCGTTTCCAGGATTTCTTCCTCAGGAACATTCATATACTCAGCAATTTCTTTGACAGTCGGTGACTTTTGATCAGATGTCGTCAGTTCATCAATTGTTTTTTTGATTTTAGGGCCGAGTTCCTTAATCCGTCTTGGGACATGGACACTCCATGTTTTGTCACGCATATAGCGTTTGATTTCCCCAATGATCGTTGGGATGGCAAATGACTCGAAAGACCGTCCGTAAGATGGATCATATCTCTTTATCGCACCTAATAAACCAATCATTCCCACTTGGGATAGGTCTTCATGGATACTGCTGTTTTTTGAATATTTACGTGCAATGGATTCGACCAGATTTTGATATGTTAGTACAATTTTTTCCTGGACTTCCTCATCTGTCGGGTTCTCTTGCAAATGAGAAATCCATTGATATACCTCATCACCTTGATTATTGTGTTGTTCGGATTTGGTCCCCATTAGAATCCACCCCAGTTCCAGAAAGGTATTTCGTCATTAAAACAATGACACCGTAATCATTGTTAATTTCAACTTTATCCATTAAAGCATCAATTAAAAATAAACCAAACCCTCCTTCACGTAAGTCTTCTACAGACTCCGATTGTTGATATGGGCCAATCTCGTCTTTAATCGCATTCAGATCGAAACTACCTCCACGATCGGCAACCATGATTTCCAGGCGATTTTCAAACACACCAAAACCGACTGTCACTTCCCCATCATCTTCTTCATAATAGGCATGTGTCACAGCGTTTGTAATGGCTTCTGATAAAGCTACCTTTAAATCTTCAATATCCTCGTAATTGAACCCCATCCTATTTGCAATACCGGAAATACTTAATCGTACTACACCGACATATTCAGGTTTTGCAGGAACCTTCATCTCTATAAAGTCAAATGTTTCCATTAGTTATTTCCACCTTCTATTGTTGAGTTAATATCAATCACTTCATCTAATCCCGTAATTCTGAATAATCGTGCGACACGATCTTGCAGATGAACGAGTTTCAAATGGCTATTGTTTTCTTTTGTAGATTTCAACGCACTTATGAAAACCCCTAACCCAGTACTATCCATGTAGTTTACTTCACCAAGATCGACTTTGACAACATGATTCTCAATTTCGGTTTTCGGAAGTACCGCTTCTTTTAGTTTAGGCGCGGTATATGCATCAACTTCCCCCGCTAAATAAATGTATGTCACCTCATTATCACTATCTACCTTGATACTTAAATCCAATTTAATTCCCCCTTGTTAATAGGACTAAGTTCCCGATTTCAGTTCTGTTTAAACCTCTTTTCGTAAAACGATTAATGTGAAATCATCACGTAATTGGAAGTTCTGCAGTCTTTCAAAGTATTTATACACTTGCTCGACCAATTCTTGTGCCGGTAAATCGGAAAACTTACGGATAATTTCCAGAACCTCACGTGTTTCAAGAAAACGATCACCTTTACGACATTCTGTTACACCATCAGTCAGTAGTATAACCATATCACCTGTTTCAATCACTTTTTCATATTGCGGATAGTTGGCTTCCGGAGACACACCGAGAACAAGCCCTTTTGTCTTTATTTCGGAAAACATGTCCTCTTCGGCATTATAATAAAATCCCGGTTCATGGCCGGCAGATGCATATTCCAGCACGCTTGTCGCAGGATGATAATGTGCATAGAACATGGTAATGAAAATACTTGGATCCACATTCCGCTCAACAACTCTGTTCAAGTTCCCCAAAATAGCCTTTGGACTCATCGACGCTTTCGGAAAACTATCCATCGAATACTTAATCATTGACATGCACAAAGCTGCCGGAACCCCTTTTCCGACAACATCTGCAAGAGCCAATCCGAAAGAACCATCCTTCCCATTTATAAAGTGATGATAATCACCGCTCATTTGATTCGCAGGAACACTGATGACCCCTATATCAAGACTATCCACATCCGGTTTTTTGGTGGCCAGTAGTGTTTTTTGCATTTCCGCTGCAACGGATATTTCCGATTTTAATTCGGACTGCCGTTCTCTTAACGATTCAAACTCTTGATGCGCCAGCCCGTAAGAAATCATCGTTTCCAGCAAAAAATTCATGGAATGCTGCATTTCTACATATATTTCCGGATACAATTCAGCAAGTGCCTGTATGTGCAAATTTACGATTTCTTCCGGTAAAAAGTTGTTTTTGATAAATGACTTTGTTATTTGCTCTGCGCCATAAAGAGATTGTTCATCCTGCGTTTCGATATAATGTTTCAATAAATCCTTATATGTGGCTGCATCCAGATTAAGTGTCCCCACGAGGTCAACATCCTCCCTGTAAAAAGTTAATATTCCTCGTTATCTTTTTATATCTTTCTTTTGTTTTTCTCATTTCATCAACGAATGATCTTCAAGGCCTTTACTTCCGTCCCTTCCCCGGAGTTCGACTTAATATCGAATTCATCCATCAAACGTCTGACACCTGGCAAGCCAGCCCCGAGTCCTCGTGATGTTGTATAACCATCTTCCATCACCCTGCTGATGTCTTCTATCCCTGGACCAGAGTCTGAGGCAATGACACTTAAACCCTTATGTTCCAATGTATCTATCTGTTCAACAGAGATTTTGCCACCATCTGTGTATAAATAAATGTTACGTGCTAATTCGGAAATAGCTGTCGCGATACGCGCCTGGTCAACCGTACTGAACCCTGCCTCTTTGGCGACATCTCTCCCCAGCTGTCTGGCAGCTACAATATCCCACTCTTTTTTTATCGTCACACAGGGTTGGAGATCCATAGCTATTCCCCCAATTCCTGATGTAATTTAATCAATCCCTGTTCTAGATTAAGTGCAGTTGGTACATTATTAAGATGTATTCCAAGATCAATCAATGTCATGGCAACTGCAGGCTGAATCCCCGTCAAAACGACTTTTGCCCCCATTAAATCAGACATTGTAACCACATCACCCAAAACTTTTGCAATAAATGAATCAATCATATCGACTGATGTTAAATCGATGACAACACCGGATGAGCCATCTTTATGGATTTTACTCAACAAATCTTCCTGAAATTGCATAGCCGTCTGATCATCCAAATCCGTTTGAATAGATATCAGCAAATAGTTTTTTAATTTCAAAATTGGGATGCGCACCATTATTCCTCCCCGTTCAATGATTCGATCATATCGTCAATTGCCTGCTCTTGCGTCTTCATATCGACAATTTTATGTCCAGTCATCTCAAGCGCTGCATCAAAACCTTTTCTAAGCGAGCTTTTTGTCGGGAATCGATTTAAATCAATGCCTAAGTTAACAATCGTCTGTGCGATTTCTGGGCGGATACCGACAAGGATGCATGTCGAACCAACCAATCGCACTGCTTCAGCCGCTTGTATTATATGATGGGCGACCATTGTATCCACTACCGGAACACCCGTTATATCAATCAAGACCACTTCTGAATTATGTTTTATGACACCATCCAGTAAGTTTTCCATAATCAACTTCGCTCGTTCTGTATCGATGGTCCCCACCAGAGGCATGATGGTTACATTATCCATGACCGGGATGAGAGGCGCTGATAATTCCTGTAAGGCGAGACGTTGGAGAGACAATATGTTTTCCCAACTTCCTGAGTATTCATTGACAAGTTTACGTATGATGGGTTCAACCCAATTATCGACACTATTCAACACACGTATTATATATTCCGAATCGGCTTCATTGACTTCACCCAGGATATAATCTATCGTAACACGTCTGAACACTTGAAGACCATCCGTAATATAGCTCAACGGCCAACCGAGATTGATGATTTTCTCTGAAAACGCCTCAACGGATTCCATATCACCGTTATTCTTGATGCTGGTGAAAATAACGTTCACAAATTCACGGTTGGTACTTTCGAACAGTTCATTGGATACGGTCGCAGTATAATTATCATCCTTCATGGAACCGATTTCATCCATCCACATATGTACGATGGCATCACTGTTTTCAAGCGCGATACTCCTGAATTCTTTAGACATATGTTTCCCCTCCATACTTATATATATAAAGTTAAGAATATTGTCACATAACTGCAGATTTTCTGCAACCATATAGGCATCTTTAAGTAAAAAATCCCCATGTCACTGTAGACAAGGGGGTTTATTGCTCATACATATCTCTTAAACCTAAGCTGATTTCCAGTGCTTGATTGATTTTTTCCATCATAGGTTTATCCAAATGTGTAATTTTGTCAGTTAAACGCTGTTTGTCCAATGTACGAATTTGCTCTAACAAGATAACAGAATTCCGTTCAAAACCATATTTGTTTGCATCGATTTCAACATGCGTTGGTAATTTAGCCTTTTGTATTTGAGCTGTGATGGCGGCTACGATGACAGTCGGGCTAAATCTGTTGCCAATATTATTTTGTAGGATCAATACCGGGCGTACGCCTCCCTGTTCTGACCCAACGACAGGGGATAAATCGGCGAAATAAACTTCGCCTCTTTGAACAATCAAATGACTACACCCCGATCACAGAGCGCTCTAAGGTTGTTTCAGCCTCCTCTTCAGCTTGAAAAGCTTCCGAAGCAATTGATAGGTTGATTCTTGCCATTTCTTTATATCCTTGTTGCATCGATTCATGAAATTGTTGAATATGCTCACTTTTTTTGGATTCTAAATAACTTTTTGTGGCCTGACATATGAAATCACTTAAGTCCCTATTCTCATACTTCATTATTCCGTCCACCTCATTTAACAGGTTTTTTGGTAATTTTACTGAAATCTCTTGCAAGCTTTCCGACAAAACCCAAACACCTCCGGCAACTGTGTACAATAATATTAAGTTGTATTTATAATATCATTGAATAAAGTGTATTGCAAAGGTCTTTAGGCATTTTTTCGCAAAAAAACCGGAAAAAGTGTGCTGAATCTGAAAATAATGTCGTAAAATAGTGTTTCTTGTAAATGAATTGATATGTTAAAAGACCGCTATGTTACATTTTATTTCCCAAAAAACATATTATGCTTTTATTCTATTGTTGAGAACACCCTTTATAAACTCGTGGAACGCGGTTCGTGATTGTGCATGGGATTTCATAGTTGATGGTATCCAGATAATCAGCTACTTCATCCATTTCAATCATGTCATCACCCTGTTTGCCTATTAAGGTAACATGCGTACCGACACGATAGGATCGATCCAATTCGATCATCGTCTGATCCATGCATATCCGCCCTACAATCGGCATGCGTTTCCCATCAATAAGAACGTCCATTCCCTGCAATTTTCGTATCCAGCCATCGGCATACCCAATCGGAATTGTCCCTATCCATTCATTATCTGTAGTTGTATATGTTGCCCCGTAACTCACCGATTCATTCGGAGAAATGCGTTTAACATGAGTAAGACGGGTTTTCAATGTAAAAGCAGGCTTCAAGTCAATTTCTTGTTCATTCCTGACTGTCTTTGAAGGATATAAACCATAAAGAGAAATGCCAAAACGTACAAACTTCCGCATTTTTCCCGGAAAACGTATCGCAGCTGCACTATTCCCGATGTGTACAGCCACTTGCTTTCTCCAGTGGTCTGAAAATGTATGGAGCATTGATTCAAAACGGCTGTATTGCTTTCTGAAATAATCAAGATCCATCTCATCAGCAGTTGCGAAATGTGTAAATACACCTGTTAATTGAAAGTCTTTCCTTTCGCTCACCCGTTTGAAGACATCCAAAAGAGAAACCAATTCTTCATTTGTCCGGATACCGATTCTTCCCATTCCTGTATCCCATTTCATATGCAGTTTCAATGGTTGTTTGTATGATAGCTTGCTCGCTTCCTCCA
Organism: Virgibacillus sp.; assembly: GCA_035301285.1. Classification (GTDB taxonomy): domain Bacteria; phylum Bacillota; class Bacilli; order Bacillales; family Amphibacillaceae; genus DATGUN01. The sequence continues at coordinate 51,477 of DATGUN010000080.1, read as the reverse complement.
GCCACGCTTCTTGGAAAAAAGTGATGGTAATATCAAAAGCTGCTGCTATCGGTGCATCCTCCGCACTTACCCAGCCGAACACAAGAATAGGAACCGTCATACCAGCTTTTCTGAGTATGATAGCTTCTTCCAGCAATGCAACACCAAGCGATGTAGCACCTGCTTCGATCGCCGCCTCGGCCACCTCCCGAGCGCCATGTCCATAGCCGTTCGCTTTCACGACAGCCATAACTTCTGTATCACCTTCCAGTCGTTTCCTCATCTGTGTCACGTTGTAACGTATCGCATTCAAATCGATCTCTGCCCATGTCGGGCGGTAAAATTCTTGCATCATGACATCTCCTGCTCATTTATATTAATCGATATCAATCACTTTACCCGGGTTAAACAAATCAAGCGGATCCAGTGCCGTTTTGATTTGCTTCATGACATCAAGTGCCGGGCCATGTTCCCGCCGTTGATATTTTTGTTTGCCAATACCAACCCCATGTTCTCCGGTACATGTTCCACCCCGTTCAAGAGAATATTCGACAATCCGTTCATTGACTTTATCAGCACGCGCAATATCATCCGCATTATCCGGATCGATCATCAATAAAATATGATAATTTCCATCTCCGACATGTCCGACGATTCCACCAACAAGACCTGATGCATCAATCGCTTCCCTGGCATCTTTAATCGCCTCGGCCATTTCGGAAATCGGCAAGCAAACATCCGTCACCATCTGCTTTTTCCCGGGGTTACCATGAATGAATGCATATGCGGCATTATGACGAGCTTCCCATAATTGATTCCGGCCTTTCGTGTCCGACTCAAAAGCGAATTCCTCACAATTAAAATCATTCACGATTTCTTTCGTAAACGCAACATCCTGTTTCAAGCCAGCTGCATTGCCGTGAAATTCCAAAAACAATGTCGAGACTTCTTTGTAATCCGTCTCACTGTATACATTGATTTCCTTCATGGCATGCTCATCAACAAGTTCAACTCGTGCGACCGGAATGCCGGCCTGTAAAATGCCAATCACCGCATCAACCGCTTCATGTGTCGTTTGAAAGGAGGCTCTACCTGCCATTATTTCCTCGGGAATACCATGCACTTTCAGGGTCAACTCCGTAAAACATCCTAGCGTCCCTTCCGATCCCACAAACAACCCATTCAAGTTGTAACCGGAGGAAGATTTGGCTGCCAAACTACCGGTATGTATGATTTTTCCATCTGGCATGACAACTTCGATATCACGCACATTTTCCCGCATGATCCCGTACTTTACTGATGTCGTACCACTGGCGTTGGTTGAAGCCATTCCACCTAGCGTCGCATCCGCACCGGGATCGACAGGGAAAAACAGACCATATTTCTTCAGCTCTTTTTCCAATTGTATCCGTGTGACACCGGGCTGTACCTTGACAAGAAAGTCTTCGGCCATAACATCAATGACTTTGTTCATTAAACTCATATCAATGATGATGCCTCGGTTATATGGAATAACACTCCCCTCCAAGCTCGATCCGAGACCAAAAGGGACAACAGGTATTTGATGTTCATTGGCAAATGAAACAACCCCACTGACTTCCTCCGTTGTTTTCGGATACACAACCACATCTGGGAGGTGTGGGGTGTGGTATGACTCGTCGCTGCTATGTCCTTCTAATATTGTTTCATTTTCAGTTGCCCGATCAGGCGCTAATATCGATTGCAATTCACTCACTAAATCCATAGTAAAACCCCTTTCTTTTTGCAAAAATTAACACAATATTCCATGCAATATTTTCTTTATTTTATCACACATAAAGCCGGAGTGATAGATACATTGCCTCTGTTTCTCTTAACGTTGGGCAAGAGACCGTGTGCCTAACCGTTCTCCCTATTTACGTAGGAATAAAAAAACAGACCCTTCATTCAAGAGAGGAGCGGAACAGGCACGGCGCTCTCCCTAGAAGGGTCTGCTATCTGGGGTTCACTTATTTAACCTCTTTTCCTTGGACCGACTTTGCTACTTCAATCATTTCTTCCTGAGTCAATTCATCGCTTGCCAGATGGAAACTGACACCTTCCTGCTCCCATTCGATGCCTTTTTCCGACAGCGCTCCGACTGAGTGCCCGAGGTTGACGATATCCCCTTCGACCTCCTTGGGCGAGGACATTGTCTCTACTGAGGAACGCTTTTCTTCCACGAGTGTATAGTTCTTTTCACCGTTGAATGTCATGATAACCCTTTTCCCATCATCAAACGTCACTTCTTTTTCTTCATCCAGTTCAGAACCGGCTAAAAACTCCGGCTTCAAAACTGTAAACGAAGTATCTTGTTCATCTCCGGAAACAGATTCATCCGCCAGACTTTCAGAGGAAGCATTATCTCTTGCAAAATCACCTTTTTCAAAAGATGGCTTGGTATCGAATGATGAAAATGTGACATTGACGAGTGCATTTTTATCTTTATCCAACACCTTTACCTTCGTTGGCGTATATGTTTTTTTGTCAAAATGGATTTCTTGGTAAGGGAGATTGTTATTGCTTTGGTAATTGGTCTTTGTCTGGAAAATATACTCTTTATCGGTTGCTTCAAACTCCGCATCTTCATCTTGCAAGACATCACTGACCAGCGATTGATACAAATAAGGTTGGCTGCTGTTTTGCGGCCAGTCCGTCTGGAACTTGAAACTTTTATCCAACGCTGGAGTCAAAACAAACACACCTTCTTCATTTTTCAGAATGACCTGATTCCCTTTTTCATCCTCTTCATTCTCCAGTGATACACGATAGAAGTCTTTCTTCTTATGCCAGACATCGATTTGGAATGAATGTGCTTCTTCACCGGTATTCATTGTCATTTCGGCAGTTGTCTTATAGCCATCTAATTTATCTATATTTTCATCGAGCTTTTTGACAACGTCCTCTTGGGATTTTTCTCCGCAAGCGGCAAGCAACAATGCAAAGCCGAAGACAATCACCGCAAATAACACTTGTTTTTTTCTCATGGACATATCTCCTTGTCTCTGAATAACGGACAAAGGAAACGCTCCCTATTTTATTTACCTGCACCGCCAGATGAATACCTTCTTCAGTGTGACGGTTTCAAAAATGTTTGTGTCATAATCATCGAACTGCCCAAATGGATTGGACATTAAAGAGGATATTCACCTCCCTGATTGATTGTTTAAAAATAATCTATCACAACAGGTATTCATCCGGTAAAGGTAAACGCTCCACGTTCCCTCCTTCTACCCGCACTAGAATATATGAGACAACCATACCGATTATGCAACTTGTCTTACACATCTTCCAAAACGATTTGGCTGATGGCATACGTATCACTATGGGTGATCGAAATAAAGATATGCATCTTTTCATACCCAGCCACCGTCATATTCGGTGCACCTGAAGAATCATTTTCAATATTGATATGCTGGAAGCTCAATGCGCCGATTCCCGTTCCAGCCGCTTTCGAGAAGGCTTCCTTGGCTGTAAATCTTCCAGCCAAAAATTCAACCTTTCGTTTATGCGACCCCAACTGGTCGAACTTCTCCCGCTCTTGTGGTGTTAATATACGCCTGACCAAACGGTCGCTTTTCTTTAAACTCTCCCCTATACGGTCCAATTCGATAATATCCAAACCAATGCCTTTGATCATGTCACTTCATACCTGCCTTATGTTTATGATTGCATTTCAATCCGTTTGTTTAGTAAGCTATGAATGATTATACTAAAGTTCATCATACTTATATATATATAAACATACCCGCTAACACTTATAAAGTGAAGACTCAACCAGTGGGTATCAACGATATAACCCATTGATGAAATAGACGCCCAGAAAATGATATAGAAGGGGAAACGAATTATGTTTATACGGACGGAAAAAAGCATCAAAGACTTTATACACTTTTACCCTGTTGTTTCCACACTCGTCATCATTAATATTGTCCTGTTTCTCTTGACTGATGTCATCCCTCTTCCGACCATTGAAGCATTGCAACAATGTACCATCACCAATCCTTCAACGCTCGGAAAACAACTATACGAGTGTGGTATGGGATTTAATCCTTTGGTTGCACATGGTGAATATTGGCGCCTAGTGACAGCCATGTTTTTGCACGGTGGTTTGACACATGTCCTGTTCAACTCATTTGCATTGGTACTCTTCGCGCCTCCACTCGAACAAATGCTAGGAAAGATCAAGTTTCTCACACTTTACTTCATTGCAGGTATCATCGGAAATGTTGGCACATATTTGGTCGACCCGGCAATGTTGAACCCTCATATCGGGGCATCGGGAGCGATTTACGGCATACTTGGTTTATTTCTTTTCATGGTATTCTTCCGGAAAGATCTGATGGACCCCGGAAGTACGCAAATCATCATGGTCATCGTTATCATCGGTCTTATTATGTCGTTTCTGCGGACCGGCATCAATATTTCTGCACATGTTTTTGGCATGATCGGTGGATTTGCCATGGGTCCGCTCATTCTTGGCAAAGCCCAACCATTTTCGACGTGGCGCAATCAACCACGTCAAAGAAAAAATGATGATGTCCAATTCAATCCCAACCGTTGGAGAAAACGTCGCCCCTTAAATCCGGACACCGTCAAGAAAATAGTGTGGACAGTCATTGGAATCCTCGTGGTAGCAGGTGTCTTAAGTGCAATAGGGATTATTTAATTTTTCAAGGAGTGGTCGAAACCGCTCCTTTTTTATATTTCCCCTTTACAGATGTCAGGTAGAACGATATACTTATTAGTGAGTGATTACTCACTTTAGCAACGTGACTTTTTTGAAGGAGGTACGATTTATGACTGACATCCCTTGTATTTCCATTCAACATATCTCGAAATCATTTAAAAAACAACAAGTGCTCAAAGATATCAACTTAGATATTGCAAAAGGCGAGATATTCGGTCTATTAGGACCATCTGGCGCTGGCAAAACCACGTTGGTAAAAGAATTGGTCGGATTGGACATTCCGACAAGCGGAGAAGCTTTCTTATCAGGGCAAAAGCTCCCCTCACTCCGCGTTGCCCATCAGATTGGGTATATGGCACAAGCAGATGCGTTATACGAAGATTTGACAGCTTTTGAAAACCTGGATTTTTTTGCTTCATTGTATGGTTTGAAACGGAAATCACGAACTGTACGGATCAAGGCAGTCATGGAAATCGTTGACCTTTCCAAGGACATCAACAAACTGGTTTCACATTTTTCAGGCGGCATGAAACGTCGATTATCACTTGCCATCGCTTTGTTGCATGAACCAGATATACTCATTCTTGATGAACCGACAGTCGGTATTGATCCGGTTCTTCGGAAGTCGATTTGGAATGCATTCTATCAACTCAATGCACAAGGTACGACGATTATTGTGACCACCCATGTCATGGATGAAGCTGAAAAATGTGATCGACTTGGTTTGATGCGAAACGGTTCCTTGATTGCTGTCGGTACACCCGATGACTTGAAGCAAGACACTCATCAGGAAACCATCGAGGATGTCTTTCTCTATTATGGAGGTGCATAATATGCGAATCATGGTCCTCACAAAGCGAGTTTTACGACAGATCATCCGCGACAAACGTACATTGGCATTGCTCTTATTTGCACCCATTCTTGTCCTTACCATGCTACATCTCGTATTTGATGGTGAAACATATCAACCGAAAATCGGATTGGTGGATATACCAGAACCCATTCTCAAACAAATGGATAAAAAAGGTGCGGATATCGAAACCTATCATGTTGAAGAAACGGCTAACGAAGATTTAAAGAGCGAAAACCTGGATGGATATATCGTATTTCAAGAACAATCACCGAAAATCAAATTAGAAGGCAGTGATCCAAGCATCAACCGATCGACAGTAGATTGGATACGCAAAACATTTCAGGCCACTCAACATGATCAGGACGACACGCTTGAATTCACGGTTGAGTATTTGCATGGCTCTGGTGACATGGGACAGTTTGACTATTTTGGACCTGTCCTGCTCGGATTCTTCATTTTTTTCTTCGTGTTTTTGATAGCCGGCGTTTCATTCATCAAAGAACGCACATCCGGGACATTGGAGCGTTTGCTCGCGTCGCCACTCCGAAAATGGGAGATTATTACTGGATACGTCTGTGGATTTGGCGTTTTCACCATGATTCAGGCAACAGTGATTGCTGCTTACGCCATTTTTGTGCTTGGCATGTTGATGGAGGGGGCATTTATCTATGTACTCATTATTTCATTGGCGCTTGCTTTAACGGCACTGACACTTGGTATCTTGATTTCTTCATTTGCGAATAACACATTGCAAATGGTCCAGTTTATCCCTATCATCGTCGTTCCACAAATCTTTTTCTCTGGATTATTCAATTTGGATACCATTTCCGATTGGCTGAGCTGGATCGGTCCATTTACACCACTTTATTATGCAGCGGAAGCCTTACGAAATATAATGGTAAGAGGATATGGTTGGAATGCCATTTACCAAGATGTCTATATACTAATTGGTTTCTCTGTGTTATTTATGTTTTTAAATTTACTGGCGCTCCGAAAATATCGAAAAATATAATTGTGACTGCGGAACCAACAGGAGGATCATCTCAATGTCCAAAAACGAAAAAAAGTTAACCCAAAAACAAAAAAATATCATAGCAGCAGCATCATCATTATTTGCCGAGAACGGTTATGCAGCAACCTCCACTAGCGAAATTGCACAAAAAGCAGGTGTGGCGGAAGGGACAATTTTCCGGCATTATAAAAATAAAAAAGAGCTGTTGATCTCAATCGTTACCCCAATAATGGTTGAATTCATCGCTCCTATATTAAAGGACGATATATATAAAGTAATTGATCAGGAATTTGTACACTTTGAAGACTTCATAAAAGCCATGATCCAAAATCGGATTCATTTCATGAAAAACAATATCACCCTATTACGCATTTTAATGCAGGAATTACCTTTTCATCCCGAATTGAAAGAACAATTCATCACACATATCGGAAAAGATATTTTTGCCAAAGTGAAGAAAGTCATCATATATTATCAAGATAAAGGACAGATTGTCGCTGATCTGCCACCTGCCACCATTCTGAGATCGTTAGCTAGTAACATCATAAGTTATATTTTATTCAGATACATTATTTTACCAGAGGCGGAATGGGACGATGAACAGGAGGTAGAGCACCTTATCCGGATGTTGAAACATGGGGTGTCTCCAAACTAAAGCCATGACTGGCTACACATCCCAAGGTACTGTTGAATGAAGTCTCGCAAAAAAGTATGATGCGCTCCTGGAATCAAAAAAAGCTCCCACATGACGTCGACTTCCAACCTTTTGGAGTGTACGCCTCTTTTGGGAGCTTCTTCTATAATGTCATCTTATTTATTCTTTTGGAAATTACCTTTCCGGTTGCGACCGCCTTGATAACGTCCGCCTTTGTTACGCCCACCGTTATTACGTCCGCCACCGCCTTGGCGTTTACCGTAAAAACGTTTATTGTTGGAACGGCGATTATAATTCTTCCCGCCGCGACCATTAGCACCTTTTACACTGACAGGTGCCACTGATGAAATACGTACCGGTGTATCCCGTCGTTTTTTCGTCAGCATGCTCAGTGCCGCCGAGATGACAGTTATCGAATCATGATCCTGCAAAAGTTCATTGGCTGCCTCATGATAAGATTGTAAGTCTTTTTTCGCCATCGTATTAAGCAATTTTTCAACGGCTACTTGTTGTTGACCACGTTCAGCATCTTGATTGGTCGGTGGCATAAGACGTTTCATCTTGCTTTTAGTCACTTTTTCGATGACACGCAAATGCGGGATTTCCCTCGGTGTCACAAACGAAATGGCTTCACCTGTTTTTCCTGCGCGTCCTGTTCGCCCGATGCGGTGGACGTAGCTTTCAGGATCTTGCGGGATATCAAAGTTATACACATGCGACACATCCGAAATATCCAAGCCTCGAGCTGCAACATCTGTCGCAACGAGTACTTCAACACGACCATTCTTGAATTTATTGAGAACACTCATCCGCTTCCCTTGTGTTAAATCTCCATGGATGCCTTCAGCACGAAAACCTCTTGCTTGAAGACCGTCAGTGATCTCATCGACTCGCTTCTTCGTCCGACTAAAAATGATCGCCAGTTTCGGTGCATGAATGTCCAGGTGGTTTGTCAATGTATCAAACTTAAATTTATCCGGAATTTCGACAAAATATTGATCGATGTTTTCTACCGTCATTTCTTTTGCCTTCACTCGGATTTCTTTTGGACTGTTCATGAGTGTATTAGCGATATCTCGTATTTCTTTTGGCATGGTTGCCGAAAACAGCAATGTTTGCCTTTCTTCTGGAATCCCTTTTAAAATATCTCGGATATCATCGATGAAACCCATATTCAGCATTTCATCAGCCTCGTCCAATACAGCTGTTTTCACATTGTCCACACGGATGGTTTTCCGGCGCATATGGTCCAATAAGCGACCAGGTGTGGCCACAACAATTTGCGGTCCATCTTTTAAAGCCCTGATTTGTCTTTCCATATGTTGACCACCATAAATGGCAAGTGCACGGATGGATGAGAACTTCGCCAGCCGGTTGATTTCCTCCGCGACCTGAATGGCCAATTCACGCGTCGGCGCTACAACCAATCCTTGTATTTTCCGTACTTTCGGATCGAAATGTTGAATCATCGGAATACCGAATGCTGCTGTTTTACCTGTACCTGTTTGGGCTTGTCCGATCACATCATTCCCTTCCAATGCCAAGGGAATTGTTTCTGCCTGTATCGGTGTTGCCTCCTCAAAACCCATTTTCTCCAATGCCTTCAATATTGGGCTTGAGATACTTAATTCTTTAAATGTTGTCACTAGGATCGTCTACTCCTTTATTCTTTAAAAATTTATCACTTGGCAATTTTCCAAATCGCGTCCTGGAAAGCCTTTTTCATTATTCTTTTATACTTTACATAAGCGTCTTTTTCAATTAACGTGGACAACGTCGCCTATCAAGCGGTTACCACCTATATATTTGATGAAACAATCAATGTCTTTAAAGTATAAAGTGATTCGTATTTCCTTTTCGAAAAAAAGGCTCTTCCAAATCGGAATGAGACCTTAATTTAGAAACTTATGCACTAAATGACAGTTATTTTATATTAACATACAAATAGACATAATATCCACTATTGGATTAAATGCTTTTTTATCGATAGCATGATAAAATAAAAAGAGTCTTTATACGAACAGAATCGATGGACATACCATTGCAATTTAAATAAAGAGAACTATTGAAACTGACATTAAGGAGAAAATAATGCGATTTCCACCTTTCAATCCATATATTGCAGTCGTGATCGGTGTCATATCCGTGTCGACTTCGGCTGTTTTAGTAAAATTGGCATTCCCCGCTCCTTCGGGGATCATTGCATTTTATAGACTATTTCTGGCTGTTGTCATCATGGCACCTTACGTTTATATCAAGCACCGGAATGAATTTAAACATATCATCAAAAAAGATTGGCTTCTATCCATACTAGCAGGTGTTTTCTTGGCGTTTCATTTTATCCTTTGGTTTGAGTCGTTGAACTATACATCTGTTGCAAGTTCGGTCGTGCTCGTTACATTACAACCGATATTTGCCTTTATCGGGACGTACCTATTTTTCAAAGAGCGCTTTTCCTACGGGGCGATCATCAGCTTGATCATCGCCGTATTCGGGAGTGTCATTATCAGCTGGGGCGATTTCAAGGTCAGCGGCATGGCGTTATTTGGAGATATATTGGCACTTCTTGGAGCGATCATGATTACGGTATACTTCCTGATGGGACAGCAAGTACGGAAGCGTTTATCACTCACGACATATACATTTATCGTTTACGGTATCAGTTCGCTCACGCTGATATGCTATAACATTGTTCAGGGGAATTCATTTATTGGGTATCAAGGAACACATTGGCTTATCTTTCTCGCCCTGGCCATTTTCCCGACGTTCCTCGGACATTCATTATTTAACTGGGCACTAAAGTGGCTCAGTACTGCAACCATATCAATGGGAATCGTCCTTGAGCCTGTCGGGGCATCAATTTTGGCCTATTTCTTGCTGGGCGAATACATTACATGGTCACAATGGCTTGGCGGAACCATCGTTATCTTCGGTTTGTTTCTTTTCATCATGAGTACAACGAGGAAACCTAAAGTCACACTGTCACATAAAAATTCGGAATGATGTTATTGAATGCTGATACAATGGAATAAGTTATCAACATATGGGGGAGATAAGCTTGAACATACAATTAATGGTTGACGGTGGTGCGGATGTCTCGGAAAAAATAAAGCAATCCTTGGATCTTATCACCGTACCACTTTATTTACATTTTGAAGATAAGCAATATACCAGTGGCGTCGATATGAATCTACATCAGTTTTATGAAAAAATCAAAATGAAAAATAGTTTGCCACGTACATCAGCACCGAGCCCGAGTGATTTTTATGAAGCTTTCAAAAAAGTTGATCCAGACAAGCCTATCATTATGCTCAGCATGACAAAAGGATTGAGCAGCACATATGAAAATGCCGTATCCGGAAGAAACATGTTGCTCGATGAAGAACCTGCTCGCGTCATTGAAGTCATTGACACCAAGACAGCTTCCTGCGGTGTAGGGCTCTTATTGCATGAAACCAATACAATGATCAACGAAAACATATCTTATAAAGACATTGTTGAACGTATAAAAGAACGCGTCAACGATACGGCTACGCTATTTGTTTTAAAGTCACTTGATAATCTGATCCTCGGTGGAAGGCTTGATAAAGTAAAAGGAACCATTGCCAAAACACTTAATATCAAACTGCTCATGCGCGAAAATAATGGGGAAATTGAAGTAACTGAAAAAGTACGGGGTGATAAAAAGTCGCTTCGCCGATTTATTGGCCAAATTGGTGAATATACGAAAAACATTGAGGATAAAGTGTTGACCATAACGCATTGCAATGATGAAAAACGTGCCCATTCTGTCATTCAGGATATAAAAAAGATGTATCCGTTCAAAGATATTTTCCTCTCTGAAACGGGGCCCCTGATTTCGACCTATGCAGGTGAAGGCGCACTGGTCATGTCTTTTTTCAAAAATTAGTTATAACCATTCAAAATGAAGTATCCATGGCAGTTGCTGTGGGTACTTTTTTCAGAAGAAATTGATGGACGAGCCTGTTCAAGGTGTCTTTGTCTTCTCCTAGACAAATCAGGTGTTTGGAATGATCAAAAAAAACAACTTCTTTATTCGGTGTCACCATTTTTTCATATAAATAATATGCAGTCTTAAACGGAACCATGCCGTCTTGATATCCCTGGGCAATCAGGACATCTGACTGTACGTGTCGAATATATTTTCTTGTAAATCGGACAAGCCTGATAAACTCGATGTTGGATCGGAAAGGGATCATACCGGCCTTTCTTTTGTATTGTAAAAAAAGTTTGTTCTTCCCCAGTTTATTCTGCACGCCATCTGCTAGTAATTTACCCATATCACATGCCAATTGTTTCCATGATAGGTATTTTCCTGACGGAGCAAGGAGAACCAATTTGGGAATATGGTATTTTGCCGCCAAGTAAGCCCCAATCATACCTCCCATCGAGAACCCAATAATATGAATCTCGTCATATTGTTTCTTTAATGTTTTCAAGGCCTGTTCAGCAGCATTAATCCAGTGCGTGTAGGGAATATCCTCCAACTCGAGGTCACGGCCATGCCCAGGTAACGTTGGAACATGGATGAACCAATTTGTGTTCTTCTTTAAATAACTGGATAATGGCGCCACTTCATATGGACCACCTGTATATCCGTGTAAAATCAAACATCCAACCATATCCATTCACCTCGGGAAGTCTTCTATTTGCTACTTTGAATGCATCCTTTTAGACTCTCCAACATGTATCATTACATGCATGAATACATTCATCACAAATACCATATGCTACTTCCGCCTAGAGTGTTACTTATAAAATCGTTCTGTAATATGACTGATAGTCAATACCGAGTGTTTTCTTTAATTTGTTTTTCTGAAAACCTAAAATCACCGTATCATCCACAAATACAGCAGGCGTCGCAAAAATCCCGAATCCTTGCAATCGTTCCAGATTCTTGCGGTCATCGGATATATTTTTAGTTTGATAATCAATCTTCCATTCGTCCAACTGATTTTTCAAGCGACGGCATTCCGTGCTGTTATTACTGATATAAATGGTAACTTTCTTATCCATCACTCAGCTTCCTCCTTCCACTACTATGCTTACATCTATTTTAAGCAAAATATTTTTGGTTGAGTCTGGCGTTTATTTCAATAAAGTTTATACCCGAAAAGTCATTTTTGTAAACAAAGTTTAATAAGAAATCAGACAGTGAATGAGGAGCTTATAAGTTGATGTGGGTACCTTTTGGTCAGTCGGAATTGAGAAAAAGGAATTAAAGTGTGTAAAATATATGGAATTGGGGGAAGCGATGAAAAACAGGCATAAAAAAGGAGGCTGAGATAGCAGTAAAAACCCATTGAAGTATAGGGTTGTTGCTACATATACTTTTATCCCAGCCTCATCAATTCGTGTATGTCCAACATTTAGCACTAAGTTGGACCAGATACACATCCCATTTCCCAATCTGAGTATAGTATGAACTCACCTCGCGTGCTATGATTTATGTCACACTTTCACCTTTTAAATAAAATAATGTATGGAAATGCTGTTTATGCCATGATAAGAAAATGATACATAAGATGAACCAAAAAGAAAGAATTGGATAGAACCCACTACCTATGACAACGATCAGAAATAAAAACCCAATCCCTTCACTCCATTCAAGGGATAATAGGCGTCTGGCTAAAATGGTAATGGACTTATCGATTTTTATATGATACAGCGATAAAAACACACAACCATAAAGAACCCAGTTAAGTGGCTGCCATATGGACCAATGAATGATGCCAAAGATGACGATTGGTATCAGGAGAAAACTTCCTCCAAAAAGCACCCATTTAAAAAACGTTTGTTTATAAAGGGTGAGTTCCCATGGCAGCGCACGCAATATATCCGATTGAAAACGGTCCCGAAAGAAACTGGCACTGACATTCGCATATACATACAGAGCGATTGCAACACCGATTTGAAAATAGAAGCCCCCAGCAAATGCTAAAACGGTCAACAACACCAAAAGACTGCCGATCGATTGGGCAATCAATGTTATGTTCTCTCCAAAGTAAATCATCCATAGTCGCCTGTGAATCGCCTGATGTGTATACTGAAAAGGTTTCCGCCGCCGTCTGGACTGGCGAAAAATGCTATAACGTTTACTCCGTTTGAACGATGTCTTGGTTGCTCTTGAAATCAGTGGCATATTCCATATTTTAAAATCACTGACCTCTGTTACCCTTCCCCAGTTAATCTGTTTGAAAAGTTGTGGCATAAGCGGAATATGTATACCGATCAACACAAGCGGGATCAACAGGCCGATGATAGGAGATTCAAGCAAATATGTACAAATGCTGAAAAACAACATACCACCCATAACAGCAAATTTAATCCACAACCGTTCATGAAACAACTTCCAGACCGGCACGGTAAATAGCACGTCATAACCAAACAATATGATGATATAAACGATAATCAATGAATAGGATATAGGTGTCAAAACACCAACTATCCCCCCTAGAAATAAATAGATCAGTGCATTTCTCGCCCATTTCACGACACAGGCAAACAACCATACCCTGATACGTGCAAAAGGCAACATGGATAGCTTATGTTCAGACGTCGAAAAAATAATACCCGGCGATTGAAACGATTGCATGACATAACGAAACGGGAGTACAGTCAATATAAACCAAAAATGTTTACGCATCTCTGCTTCGATCATGATAAAAGAATCATGCATTTCATTGATCTCATCATTCGTAATAAAAAAGGCCGCTACAAGATAAGCAACTAAAATCAAAGAATAGATCGCTGTTGTGACATCAAATAGCACTTTCAATCCCATCATATTCAAATGAAGTTTTTTCCGGAAACGCTTATACCTCATGAACAAATTAGCTCTGACCGTTTTACCCATTAGCGCCAGAGCTCCTGGTGATTGTATTAAATTCTTCCATCCTGCCTTCTTCAATCAACTTACCTTGTTCAAGCATGATAAAAGATCCAGCTATTCTTTTTACTTTGTCAAGCTGATGTGTTGTCAACAATATACTTGTCCCTTGATCTATTTTCTCCCTGATCAATTGCTCCATATAATCAATCGCATATACATCAAGTCCCATAAATGGTTCATCAATTAACAGGAGTGGTATGTCAGGTAAAAAAGCACATATCGCTTGAACCTTCTGCCGCATCCCCTTCGACAATGATTCCGGATAGACATCCAATTTCCCTTCCAGTTCAAACCCTTTCACATACCGGTCAATACGCTCTCCCAGTATCTTTTCCGGCAAATCGTAACTCAACCCGTAAAGTTGAAAATGCTGCATGGCTGTCAATTCTGTCAGAAGAAGTGGTTCCTCCGGTAAATATGAAATGTGTTCTTTGTATGGAATATAAGACTCATCAATTGAATGATTGTTGACGGTAATTGTTCCTTTCGATTTTTCAAGGATACCCAAAATGGTTTTGATCAATGTCGATTTTCCTGCTCCATTATGTCCCACAAGTGCCATAGCAGATCCGCTGTCTATCGAAAACGAAATATCTTCAAGCAGGACTTTTTGATCAATTTCAGTATATATCCCGTCTACTTCCAACATTTTCATTCCCCCCCCCCTATAATATCTATCATCCCCTATGTATCACTCCATTCTAACCGTAATCAAACGATGCGACAAGTCCATAACGAACAATAATGGAAAACGAGGTCTTTCTGTTCATTGTTCAACCATATTGGCGACTGGACGCATGTTCCGTTAGAAATGGAAGATGCCATTTATCGACTTCCTTCACCTATTGTCCCAAAACTTGTATACTTGTAATGAAAAAGATTGATAACATAGATGGCTCTCACATTTTCATACAGCCAAAAATGAATCAAGAACTGTTTACTTAATGCGATAACGCCATACAGGGAGGATATACGATGCAATCAGATCAAACAAAAATCACACTTCTATACACCAGTGATGTCCATGGAAATGCCATGCCGATTTCATACGGGACGAATGAGGAAGCTGACTTAGGGCTGGCAAAATATGCAACAGTTGTCAGGCGCACCCGCCAGGAAAATGACCACGTCATCGTTTTGGATAATGGTGATCTTATTCAAGGGACACCTTTCATGACGCATTACGTCAAAGCACACAGTGAGCGGAAGAATCCCATGATTCAAATGATGAATAAAATCGGGATAGATGCAAGTGTCATCGGAAATCATGAATTTAATTTCGGGAAGCGGGTTTTAGAAAACGCCGTCAGTGAATCCAATTTTCCATGGTTATCCGCCAACACATTGAACAAAGAAACCGATGAACCTTTTTTTGGTTCGCCATACATCATAAAAACACTTGATAACGGTGTCCGTGTTGCAATCATAGGTGTTACAACACACTATATTCCAAACTGGGAAGCCCCAGCGAACATAGAGAATCTTCGTTTTGCTGATGCTAAAAAGACACTTGGAAAGTGGGTTCAACATGTACGTGCAACCGAAAAACCAGATATTCTGATCGCATCCTATCATGGAGGGTTCGAGCGTGATGTTGAAACGGGAGAAGCAACAGAGATTTTGACCGGAGAAAACCAAGGATATGAAATGTGCCAGGACATAGATGGTATCGATGTCCTGCTGACAGGGCATCAACACCGCGTTCTGACCGGGAAAATAAACGACGTTTTAGTCATCCAACCGGGTAATAATGGAAAAATGTATGGAAAAATCACGTTAGAGCTCCAAAATGATAACAACACATGGCAGTTGACAGATAAGAGAGCAGAAGTCTGTTCATTGGAAGGTGCGGAAACAGACGAATCATTCATCGATGATATATCAGAACTCGAAAATTCGACCCAGAAATGGCTGGATGAGCCTGTTGGTTATGTCGATGGTGACATGACGATATCGGATCCTTTCCAAGCAAGGCTGCAAAAGCATCCGCTCATTGAGTTCATCCAGCAGGTACAGATGGACGCGACCGGTGTAGACATATCGGTTTCTTCTCTGTTGAACAATGACTCGAAAGGTTTTGCTCCTGTCGTTACCATGCGTGATGTCGTTAGCAATTATATGTTCCCGAATACGCTCGTCGTTCTGGAATTGACCGGTCAAGATATTAAAGATGCATTGGAGAAAACGGCCACTTATTTCACACTTGACGATCATGGTGATATTACCGTCAATCCGGCATTCATAACACCAAAACCACAACATTATAATTATGATATGTGGGAAGGAATCAACTACACCATTCATGTTTCCGAACCCGTTGGAAGCAGGGTGAAGCATATCACCTATCATAATGAAGCACTTGATGCCGACAAAACGTATCATGTCGTCTTGAATAATTACCGTGCCAGCGGGGGCGGTGACTATACGATGTTCCGCGAAAAGCCGATTGTAAAAGAAGATCAGCGCGACACAGTCGAATTGATTCAGGCTTATTTCGAGAAGCATCAAACCGTTAAAGCACAAAAGACGGATAATTTCCGTGTTAAAAAATAAAGCGAAACGATAATCAATGGGGATCTTGAACCCACAAAATGTTGGCCATACATTTCAATTGGCGTCATTTTATTGATCGACCTGTCAGTTAACATGAGGATTATTGATTTTCAGCACACAAAAAATCGGCTCTCTATGGCCGATTTATGTGTGTGATTTAAAGGTGGGCACCGGATGGATTGATATTGGAGTGTCATTTAGTCATCGACATCTACAACCTTCCCGGAATAGGCATCAATTTCAATTTCTCTTTCTTCATTATCCGATTCAATTTCAATTTCATAAATATAACCGTCATCATCGTCATCCAACTCCACCTCGACAACAGTACCTTGAAATTCGTTCAACGCTGCATCTATAGCTTCTTCAATACTTATGAAAGAATCGACATCAGCATCAATCCCATTCGTACTTTCCGTTCCGATAACGATTATATCACCAGTATAAGCATTGATATCGATTTCCGCTTTGACATTTCCGGAGATGATTTCCAACTCATAAATCAATTGGCCATCTTCTTCATCCAGTTCAATTTCACTTATCGTACCCGAATATTCATTCAACCCAATAGCCATTGCCTCTTTGATGTCAATAGCAGTCTGTCTGTCGGATTCCTTTGACTTTCCAGACCCGTTGTTGTCTTCATTTTTATTTTCTTGGCCTTCTTTTTCGTCTTTTGAATGATCCTCTTTTTGTTCAGATTTATTGTTATCATTGTCTTCGTCATTTGTATTGTTGTGGTCCTTTGAATTCTCGTTCGATTTATCTTTTGAGTGATCTACTTCTTGATTATTTTCCGAGTTGTTTTTATCCTTACCCTCTTTTTCCTGTTTGCCTTTCTGATCATCTTTTCCGGAATCGGCTGTTTGTTGGTCCTTGCCTTTTTCTTTTTCCGAATCCTTTTTTTCAGCAATCGTCTTTTCATCTATTTTTAAAATTTCGCCTGTATCGCCATCAACTTTGAGTGTATATCCTTTAGCGTCACTCTTTAACTTCACTTCATAAATGATATCGCGCTTTTCCTTATGTTTCTTGATACTGTCGATTTCACCAGGATATTGTTCCGAAACCATCTCTTCAATATCGTCAGCAGACATTTTAGGGGAAGTCTCTGTAGCACTTGTATGATAAATGCCTAACCCGAGCACAAATACACACAACGCTACACCAATGATCAAGCCCGCCTTTTTTATCACATCCTCATCTCCTTTTTTAAGTTTGTTAATACTATCATATCCGGAGAGTGTGAAAGAACGCTTAGCACAAGATTAGAAAATCATGAGAAAGTCATGATTCGTTATTCATTATCGGCAACCGCAGCGTGAAGATGGTGCCAAGACCAATGTGACTTTCGACCCCTAAAGCTCCCCCATGGGCTTCGGCAATTGTTTTTGCGATTGATAACCCCAATCCGGTTCCCCCAGTTTCCCTGCTCCTGGCTTTGTCAACACGATAAAAGCGCTCAAAGATATGTTCCTGTTCCTCTTCTGGGATTCCTGCACCATAGTCAATCACTTTGAGTTGTACCATATCATCTGTATGATCCAATGTGATATTGATCGCATCATCACTGTATTTCAAAGCATTATCAACCAATATATAGAGAATCTGCTGCAATTGTCCGGCATTACCATTGACACGTATCCCTTCAACATCTGTTTTGATATCCAATCGAATCGCCCGTTCATTAGCCCCTTGAAAAGTATGAATAACGTTATCAGCCAACGCGACCATATCGACATTTTCCCATTTTGCTTGGTTCCGGTTTTTGGCTAACAGCAACATCTGTTCCACAAGTGACTGCATACGGTCCGCCTCTGATTCGATTGTTTCGATTGATTCGTTGAATAGCTCAGGTGACATATCTTTTCGTCTTTCCAACATCTGAGCGTAACTCTTTATGATGGCAATCGGTGTCTTCAATTCATGTGACGCATCCGATACGAACACTTCTTGCTTATGGAAATTAGCCTCCAGATGATCAATCATTTCATTGAATGTCTTTTTCATCTCATACAGTTCATCACGTGAACGTCCTTTGATGGCTATTTTCTCCCATTTCTGCTGATCTGTATTTCGTTTCATCGTCTGGATCAATGTTTGGATTGGCTGCAGCAGTACCCTGCCTAATACCCATCCACCTAAAATAGCGGGGATAAGCATGACCAAAGATGCAATCACAAGGACATAAAACAATGTTCTCATCGTTTCTTCCAATGTCAACAACTGTTTGGAGACCTGGACAGTGACAAGCTCATCGTTTTCCCAAACAATCGGTTTTGAAACAATGGCGATATTATGGCCTAAGTCATTTTTCGTGATCTTCTGGATTTCTTTATTATAAAAAGCACCATCTAAATTCCCATGTTCGACTGGCTTTTCTCGTCTTAAAATAACATCCTCACTTTTGGAAATTACCTGGATCATTCCATTGCTTGGTATAAAAGCATCAAGAAGATCCTTTTTGCTTATTTCAGGGTTTTCATTGATGATCTTCACCATTTCATCTGTTTGTGTAGATATTTCATCAAGTTCACTTTCCGCTGATTGTTTATAAAACAAGAGATAAATGGATGCATTGATAAGTAACATCAATATCAAAATGAATATACTCGAGAACAGCTGGATTTTTGTCCGTAGTTTCATTTTGCCTGATCCTTTATCGTATAACCGACGCCACGGACGGTCTGGATATACGGTGTTTCAAAATCTTTATCGATTTTTTGCCGTAAGTAGCGTATATAGACATCAACAACGTTCGTATCCCCGAAGTAATCAAACCCCCAAACCTGTTCGATAAGTTGCTCCCTCGTCAGGACAATATTTTTATTCTCAAGCAGGTATACGAGTAAATCGTACTCACGTGGTGTTAATGTGATCAATATATTCTTGCGTTTCACATCACGGCTGCTTAAATTTACATGTAGATCACCGACTTCGAGAACATCGCCGACCGGTTGCTTGATTTTCCCCTGCCGTAAATGTACCCTGATCCGAGCCAGGAGCTCCTCGATTTGAAACGGCTTTGACACGTAATCATTCGCACCAAGATCAAGTCCACTTACCTTATCATGCACTTGGTCACGGGCTGTCAATAAAATAACCGGCGTTGTTTCATCGGTTTTCCTCACCCGTCTCAGCACTTCAAGACCACTCAATTCCGGCAGCATGATATCAAGCAAAACCAAGTCCCACGATTTTTCCTGGATCAGCCTTAGTGCATCAGTCCCGTTTCCAGCGACTTCGGTATCATAATTTTCATACTCCAGTTCCAATTGCAGAACCCTGCTCAACTTCTGTTCATCTTCAACAATTAAAATAGAGGCAAGACTCATTTCAACACCTTCTTAATTATTCTTTTTATGTACTATATCAAAATTCCCTTAAAAAGTAATGAAAACATCTTGTTGTTAGTATCATAATACCACGCAATGATCTAAGTTCAAAAAACGATTTGCATTTTCAAGTAGTCAGAGTAGAAAAGTAAAGAACAAATATAGTATAGTACTCATAAGTTGTAAACCACTGTACTTCAAATGTTTTTCAGAAGGAGGTCACAAATTGCTGGCACTTGATCATATTGTCATCAATTCATCAAATACAAATGACATCATCACCCACTCTGGAATGAAAGTTGCTATCAAGGCTGTCAAGGGCGGAGAACATGATGAATGGGGAACATATAATTATCTGTCTCATTTTTCCAATAACAGTTATCTTGAATTACTAGGTGTCAATGATTATGAAAAAGCAAGAAATTCAACTAACCCATTGATCCAACACCTTTTATATATGCAAGAACAAGAAATAAACGGTCCGTTCCAATTTGCGCTACGGACAAAACAACTTGATTCATATGTAACACATTTCGATAAAGAAGGCATCCCTTACAAGGGGCCCTTTGCTGCCCAACGGGAAAAACCGGACGGGACGATCCTCAAATGGCGGATGCTTTTTCCAGTCTATGATTATAAACAGGAAACATTGCCATTTCTCATTGAATGGGAAGACCCGAAAAGTGTTTTTTCAGAAGCGAATTTAGCAAACACACAAAGCATTACGCGTGTAAACTATGGAAGTCTCGACAAACAAACCTTTGCACGCATCTATCAAATGAAACCAAAGAAATTGAACAAAAATCAATTGACATTATTAAACAGCACCATTTATTTCACCCAAAACGGAAAGATTAATTTTGAACTTGTCTAAGATGACATAAACATGAGAATAACGATATTTCCGCTAATAAACAAAAAGCCACCTTCCATGGAAAAATGTATCACGTTCCATAAAGGGTGGCTTTGACGTTTTATTTGTAGTTCAGATGACACTTCATCTAATGTCATGTAGCCATATGCCCATGACATCAATCAAGCTGCTCGTGTAAAAATCCCGAAACAGACTCAGGCGTTTTCGTATCTGCGCTATGTTGATGGGCTATTTTTTCGCCATTTTTGAAAAGCAACATGCTCGGTATGCCCATCACTTCATATTTTTCCGCAATCCCTTGTATTTCATCGCTATTCACTTCATACCAATCAAAATCTTTAAACTCATCCATGACATCACCGATGAACATATCCATCCGTTTACAGTCGGGACACCAATCCGCAAAAAATTTGATGATAACGGGTTTTTCGCTTTGAATAATATCATTGAAATGTGCTTCTGTATCAATATGTTTCATATAATTCAACCTCCCTTTCAACTCCTATTGTACAGCGTGCCAGCCCCATTGTCCTATAAATTGCTTATGCTTTATACTCCACTTTACCCAAAATATAAGCAAGCAACAATCCCAAGGCAAAAGTTACTACAGAGACCAATATCGGTAGGGTGTCTACAGGAAATCCAGGAAAAACCACAACGAGCGAGCCTGTCACGAGTCCAAGGATCAACGCGAAGGTTCCCGTCCTGTAATTCATAAGGAAAAATTGAATGATTTTACTGACAAGCAAAATACCGCAAACAATACCAATCCCGACAACACATATCACATCAAATTCCCAGTGAGTAATGGCCGACATCACGGTTTGATATACGCCGATCATCAATAAAACGAGGGAACCACTTATTCCCGGTAAAATCATGGCGGCGCTCCCTAACATACCGGAAAAAAACAACAATGCGTAAGTGCCAAATGATCGATCGGTTATGACACCATTGGTTTCCGGGCGAAAAATCATCAGACTGATCAAAATCGCACCGACAATGAATAAAATGATATGCTGCGCCTTGAACGTTTGTTTTACTTCCGCTTGACGGAATAAATAAGGCAGGACCCCAAGAATCAATCCTAAAAAGAAAAACTCTGTCTGCTTCGGATAATGGTCATATAAGTATTCAATAAGGTTCGCCAGTGCTAAAATGGCCGCACCCATTCCGATTGCCAACGGAATCAAAAAACCGAGATAATTTTTCCATTCCTTGCTGAAAAGGCCACTGATCGATGCAATAAGGCGGTCATAAATACCGAGAAGAACTGCAATCGTTCCACCGCTGACACCCGGTATCACATCACTTGCTCCCATCATCAATCCCCTGTAGATATTTTTCCATTCCATTCACTGTCTACTCCTTCAAATAATCTCTATGTACCGAACCAAACATATACCTTGTTCAAACGTTTGTTTATACACCTTACCTAATGGTTGGTCCATTCGTAACACAAGAAGAAATATATTTTAATTCACTAACATCGTATAAAACCATCATATGACATAACATACTGAATCCTCTGGTCTTTATCCTTACAAAAAATCCTTTATAAAGGTAGATGTGACATGAACCTATCCAAGTCCAATATAAAGTGAAATTACATGGATAAGTCTACACGAAAAACCTCATTCACACAATATTTAGTACCTGCCAATCAAATAATATTAACGAACACGTGAATATACATCAACTGCATCATTATACAAAAAAACCACCTATTTGCGTGCTCTCGAGAACCCCTTAATTTGATACAAATTCGATTTATACCTAAATAATCCTCTCGGAGCGCCTTTAATTTGATATAAATTCGATTTGTACCTAAATAATACTCTCGGAGCGCCTTTAATTTGATACAAATTCGATTTGTACCTAAATAACACTCTCGAAGCGCCTTTAATTTGATACAAATTCGATTTGTACCTAAATAATACTCTCGAAGCACACTTAATTTGATACAAATCCGATTTATACCTAAATAATACTCTCGGAGCGCCCTTAATTTGATACAAATCCAATTTGTACTTAAATAATCCTTTCGAAGCGCCTTTAATTTGATACAAATCCGATTTATCACTAGCGTTTCATACATCATTACGCAACACGGAACGCAAAATTTTTTAACCATTTTCTTTTTTCGATTCAGTTTATAATCATGCCAGTAATCAGCATAGTCTAATTACGTTTATATGCTCTGGTGATTTTTAGTATATCATGATATGAAAAAAGATATCTTTGATTATAAGCAGTCGTACCTTGTACCACTTTACGTCACATGATCATCATGTCGTCGCCCGCGCCTGCAAAATATCACGGATAGCGCATGGATCTCCCGGCAGAAAAACAATCCACGTCGCTCCCCGCTTCCGCTCATCAATCCTCGATAAATTCCAATTCCGGCATCCATTGGGACATATGTGATTTTATGTCTTCATATTTCTTTTTAGAATCAGATAATTGATCATCGTTTAGCTGAAACATCGGATAAACTTTATACCCTTCATCTATATCAACATAAGTTGGCAAAAACGTCGGGTCTTTTACTTCTATACTCGATTCACCGTCTTTTATTTTTTGTTGAATGGTTAGATTCAGAATGCCGCCTGTTTGAGTATATGGCTTATCTTGTCCAGACAGGAAATTACCCAATGAGTAAATGGCAAACATTTCATTTCCGTTTTCCCCTTCTACCCATTCCACAGGTTGCAGCACATGTGGATGATGGCCTAATGTAATATCCACACCTTCATCTGCCGCAAATTGCATCAGTTCCTTTTGCTCATTATTCGGCATGCGTTCATATTCAATACCAAAGTGAAGACTTAACACAACGACATCCGCTTCATCTCGCGCCTCTTTGATATCTTTCTTGATTTGTTTTTTATCAATGTAATTGACAAGATAGTCTTTTCCCTCAGGGACATCAATGCCATTCGTTCCATATGTATACGCTATAAAAGCAACATCCATTCCCTCATCTGTCTCAATGACACGAATACGGGAGGCGTCCATATTATTTTTATAAGCACCTGTATACATCATATCAATCTCTTCCCAATGGCTGATGGCACTCTGAATCGCTTCTTCTCCACGATCCAACGTATGGTTATTCGCCATGGAAACAATATCGACACCATCTTCCTTTAAGGCATCCCCGATTTCATATGGACTGTTAAAAGATGGATAGCTGGAAAGGCCAACCTTTTCGCCCCCTATCACGGATTCCTGATTTGCAAATGTAATCGTTGCATCCCCCATATACGATTTCACGTGATCGGTCATCGGCAAAAAGTCATAACCGTCCTTTGTCTCTGCCACATCATACACGCGATCATGAATCAGGACGTCTCCCAATGCGGAAAGGGTAATTTCACGGACATTGTCATACACCATATTGGGGTGTTCATCCCGTTCGGAAAAATGCGTTTCATCCAATTCCATCTGTTCCTGCTTTTTGACGGGTTGGAGAGATGTATCATTTTTAGTGGAGGTACAGCCAGCTAGAACAATGGCTGTAATAATGAATATAAATGTTGTGTAAATGAACTTCTTTTCTTTTTTCATGTCAATCTCCTCTGATGCCAGTTTCATCATGTCGATAGAGCGTCCAAAACAAATCGCGTAACACCTTTGACTCATTTTAAAGCATTTCAGGGGATTCGTTCAACAATCGTTGCGTTAGCCATCCCCATCCCCTCACAAATAGCGAGCAACCCATATTGACCGTTCATCCGTTCCAATTCATGAATCAAAGTCGTGAGTAGCTTTGTCCCTGTTGCACCTAGTGGATGACCTAATGCAATCGCACCGCCGTGGACATTCATTTTATCTGGATCTGCTCCCGTTTCCTGCATCCAAGCGAGTGGTACAGGAGCAAATGCTTCATTAATTTCATATCGGTCAATATCCTCGATATGCAAATTCGCCTTTTTTAACACCCTATTTGTGGCTTCTATTGGTCCGGTGAGCATCAATGTCGGATCGGAACCGATAACCTGGCGGGCAACAATCCTGGCTTTCGGCTTCATACCCAGCTCATCTGCTTTTTCCCGCGACATCAGAAGGACTGCACTAGCCCCATCACTCATTTGACTGGCATTTCCTGCGGTTATCTTACCGTTTTCCTGGAAGACAGAAGATAATGCTGCCAACGCCTGTAAATCAGTGTCTTTCCTTGGACCCTCATCAATTTGGATGTATGCCGTTTTCCCATCATCGTTGGTCGTTTCAACTGGAACAATTTCAGAAGTAAAATAACCTTGTTCAATCGCTTCAAGCGCCTTTTTATGGCTTGAAAACGCAAATTGGTCCAATATTTCCCTACTGAGCCCCCATCTGTCGGCTATTTTTTCCGCGGATATGCCTTGATTGACGATGTCATAGATCTCAGTCAATTTACTGCTTGGTTTGACATCGCCTGTATTGGCAAACATTGGTGACCGTGTCATATTCTCCACACCGCCGGCAATGACGATATCCATATCACCCGAAGCAATGGCCTGGGATGCAAAATGAACAGCCTGTTGACTTGACCCACACTGTCTGTCAATCGTCACTCCAGGAACGTGTTCCGGAAATCCAGCAATCAGTGCCGCAGTCCGGGCCACATTCATAGCTTGTTCTCCAATTTGTGTCACACACCCTAATATGACATCTTCAACCATCTCTTTATCAAGTGACATCCGCTTCATCAATGCATCAAGAACCTCGCTGGCCAATTCATCCGAACGCAAATGACGAAACATTCCCTTACGCCTGCCAACAGCACTTCTGCACCCATCAACAACGACTACTTCACGCACCTAACCCCATCCCTTCATCCATGATTAACCACCAGTATAACAAATTTGGAACATATTCGATTGTGATAAATCATCATAAGCAAAATGGATATCAAAGTTCATGTATCCATATGTTTTGTCCTTAATATGAGCGGGTAAACTATTTTTAAGACATAGATGAAAGGTGGATATACAATGAGAAAATCAGATTATCAACCGACAAAAGATCAACAGTTGGCTGATGCCCAAGAAGTCATTTATGCAAAAGAGTTTAAAAAAGCTGACATTGCCGGCGGGTATCGTGCAAAGAAAGAACAAGACCCGAATAAATAATGGATGATGGATTCTATTTTCATAACATGTTGGACATTTAAGTAACATGTGTATCATTTAAATATAGCCATCTTATCAACTCCGATAAGATGGCTTTTTGATTTGTTAAAATTGTGATCAGCCAAACCTTTTGCGGCAAAATTGAATTGACGATGGCGTCCCCCTTTATATTCTTACCCAGAAAAGATAGATTGGCTCGCTGTGACGTCTTATCACTTCTATCAATGTGATGCGCCTTCCTATACTCATCCATCTCACTAGCCCACATCTCTTCCATAACTCACTTTTCCTCATTAGAAGGACCTTAACCGTTTCATATAGAAATCCATGACGATAAAAAGCCTTATTATGATAAGTCATGTCATAACCACCTATTCCCAAGGAGCTATATAACATTAACTTTTTTAAAGGAATTTTCATAATCCTCTAGGAAAATATCCTGAAGTGTGCGAAAATGTTTAGGACTGAAACCTTTTGTATAAAGGAACGTACATATACATGGTACAAACTTTGGCTTGGAGGGAAAAATATGTCTGAAGCAGCAATGGAATTGATCGATGTTAAAAAGTCCATTGGTTCTAAAAAAATCATAAAGGGGTTGACCTTCTCCATTCCCCGTGGTGAGGTGTTCGGCTTTATCGGACCAAATGGTGCGGGTAAAACAACCACCATCCGGATGATGGTTGGCTTGATGAAGCTGACTGATGGGGATGTACGTATTTTGGGAAAAAGTATCAAAAACGATTTTAAAGAGGCCGTCCGTGAAGTCGGTGCAATTGTCGAAAACCCAGAAATGTACAGTTTCATGTCAGGGTGGAAAAACTTAATCCATTATGCCCGCATGATTCCCGGGATTACAAATGAGCGTATCCTTGAAGTGGTCAAACTTGTCCGTCTGGAAAAAGCCATTCACGAAAACGTCGGCAGATACTCGCTCGGCATGCGGCAACGCCTCGGTATCGCGCAAGCATTATTACATAATCCAGCCGTACTAATCTTAGACGAGCCTACAAACGGCCTTGATCCAGCAGGAATAAAAGAAATTCGTCAATATATCCGAAAACTGGCAACAGAAGAGAATGTTGCGGTCATTATTTCCAGTCATCTATTATCAGAAATTGAATTGATGTGTGACCGGATTGGCATCATTAAAAATGGCGAAATGATTGCCACTGAATACGTTAGGGATAAAGATAACTCCGAAGAAACAATCAAAAAAATCGATTTGGAAGTAACACCAACAAATAAGGCGATATCATGCTTGAAAGACCAATTCGGCATACAAGGAACCGAAAAAAACGGAATGGTGTCCTTTGAAAGCAAAAAAGAAAATATACCGAATGTCATCAAAACACTTATTGAAAATGATATTGCGGTTTATCAAGTAAATATTGGTAAAGGAACTTTGGAAGATAAATTCTTTGATTTGATTGGGGAGAATACAATTGAATAGACTTTTTCCACTCATATATAATGAACTTATCAAAACGTATATACGAAAATCAACATGGGCCATGTATATTATTTTAGCGGTCATCATCATCGGCGCAGGGTTTATCGTCAACTTTTTAGGGGACGTGGGAGAAGAATACTCCGATGATTGGCGGCAAGAACTGCAAGATGAAAATGAAAAAGCAATGGAAGCCCAAGAAAAAGAACCGGAAGACATGGATGAGAATGGCATTTATTATTCAGACGTCAATGTCGAGAAAAACAATTATCACTTGGAACATGATATAAAACCCGCATCATACGACACGTGGCATTTCATCTATGAAAACAGTGGTTTGCTTTCACTCGTCAGCCTGCTAACCATCATCATCGCAGCCGGGATCATCGCACATGAATTTCGTTGGGGAACCATTAAATTATTGCTCATCCGGCCAATATCACGATCGGTCATTTTAACATCGAAATATATATCTGTTCTCTTATTTGCGGTTTTCACACTTTTATTCGTCGTGTTCATGTCACTCTTGGTAGGTGCCGTTTTCTTCGGGTTTAATGGATTCGATCCACATATCGTGGTTGATCAAGGAAATGGTTATGCATACGTATCACAAATCGGCGAGATATTATCCGAGTATGGCTATAGTCTGATTAACCTCGTCATGATGGCTACCTTTGCATTCATGATTTCTGCTGTATTCCGCAATAGTGCCATGGCAATAGGAACCGCAATCTTCCTGATGTTTACAGGAAACTCGATTGTTGGTCTCTTTGCTGATTATGATTGGGCGAAATACATTTTATTTGCAAACACCGATCTATCCCAATACGCGAATGGTGGAACACCTTGGATTGAGGGAATGACATTAGGATTTTCCATTACGATGCTCATCCTATATTACGTCATTTTCATGGTACTTTCATGGATTTTCTTCACCAAACGGGATGTCGCAGGACAATAATCACGACTTTATCACACAGAGAGAGAAAGACACCCGATTCAATTTGACGAAATGGGATTAAATCAATGGGTATGGTCAGTTAATCACAAACATTAAGAGGGGTACATTCATGAAACGCTATTTAACATTGATTTTTTTCATTTTAAGCATTGCAGTCATTGTATTCGGCTTACGTATTGACGTATTGTGGAACGGCATTGCAACATGGGGGATTGTGCTTGTTTTATTGTTATTTGCGGCTTATTTCACGAAGTACATCCCTGATAAAAAAAGAAAAGAAAACAAAAAAAACAATAATTGTCTATAACCGGGAGCGTCAAGCTTACCGGTTTTTTGTATTAAAATAAATCGTCAACTGTTCTATCTTCTTATATGGGCTGCCTTTTTTATCCAAATGATAAGCGCTAGGCTCCCGGTCACTATCAAGAAAATCAATTCCCGAAAATATTTTTTCCATTGAGGTACTCTGTGGCAATTTTAGTTATGTATATCACGAGATCCAGCCATGAAAAAACACCCGCAAACGTTAGATATTCAATCTAATTTTGCGGGTTATATCTGAGAGTTCGCACTCTATCTATATGCTTATTTCGATTTTTTCGCTGCTTTTTCACGTTCATTTTTATTTAAAATTTTCTTGCGCAGACGGATGGATTCTGGTGTTACTTCGCAATACTCGTCATCATTTAAATACTCCAATGCTTCCTCAAGTGTCAACGAACGTGTTTTCCGGATTGTTGCCGTCTGGTCTTTCGTTGCCGAGCGAATATTTGTCAGATGTTTTTCTTTGGTAACATTCACGGTAAGGTCATTTTCCCGGTTATGTTCACCGACGATCATTCCAGCATAAATTTCCGTACCCGGCTCAACAAAAATCGTTCCGCGATCTTCCAACT
This sequence comes from Virgibacillus sp., assembly GCA_035301285.1. Taxonomy (GTDB): domain Bacteria; phylum Bacillota; class Bacilli; order Bacillales; family Amphibacillaceae; genus DATGUN01. The sequence continues at coordinate 22,168 of DATGUN010000080.1, read as the reverse complement.
GCATAATACCATACGTACTCGCTTTCCCTTGTTCCAACCCGACCAACACACCTTGTACTCTGCCACCAATGTTCCCCTTGATGAGCGGTTGGTAATCGTCAAACGTATGGTTCAGGATGCCGTATCCATGTGTTTGTGACATGAACTCAGTCGTGTAACCAATCAGGCCACGGGATGGAACCTTGAACTCAATGCGGACTTGTCCGTCCCCATGATTGACCATATCGATCATTTCACCTTTTCGTTCTCCAAGCGATTCCATAACTGCTCCGGTATACGCCTCAGGGACATCCACCTGTACGCGTTCAAATGGTTCACATTTTACCCCATCCACTTCTTTGATGATGACCTGTGGTTTGGATAATTGTAATTCAAATCCCTCTCTGCGCATATTTTCAATCAAGATCGACAGGTGGAGTTCGCCTCTGCCTGATACAATCCATGCATCCGGGGATTCAGTTGGTTCAACACGCAAACTGACATCCGTTTCCAGTTCCGTCAATAATCGTTCTTCTATTTTACGAGACGTAATATATTTTCCTTCCTTACCAGCAAATGGACTGTTATTAACGACAAACGTCATCTGCAATGTCGGTTCATCTATACGAAGCATCGGTAATGCTTCAGGGTGGTTATCTGGACAGATTGTTTCTCCCATATTGATATCATCCATTCCCGCAACAGCAACAAGATCCCCTGCTTTTGCTTCTTCAATATCAATCCGGTCCAATCCTTTAAATCCAAATAACTTCCGAATACGGAAGGGTTTTTTTGTTCCATCTTTTTTCATGACGACGACATGTTGGCCGACATGCATTTTCCCTCTGAAAATACGGCCGATCCCCACTCTGCCGACAAATTCGTTATAATCGAGCAATGTAACTTGAAATTGCAAAGGTTCATCGCTATTGTCAGCGGGAGCTGGAATATGGGTCAGAATTGTTTCAAACACAGGATCCATTGTTTCTTCTTGAACATCAGGTTCCTTACTTGATGTCCCGTTAATAGCCGAGGCATAAAGTACGGGAAACTCCAATTGATCGTCATCTGCCCCAAGTTCGATGAATAAATCAAGCACCTCATCGACAACTTGTTCCGGCCGAGCGTTTGGACGATCGATTTTATTTAAAACGACGACGGGTTTCAATTTTTGCTCCAATGCCTTTTTCAGTACAAAACGCGTTTGTGGCATCGTTCCCTCAAACGCATCCACCACAAGCAATACACCGTCCACCATTTTCATGATCCGTTCGACTTCACCGCCGAAATCTGCGTGACCCGGCGTATCCAATATATTAATGGCTGTATCTTTATAGGTAATGGCCGTATTCTTCGCCAAAATTGTAATACCACGTTCTTTTTCAATATCACCACTATCCATCGCTCTATCTTGCACTTGTTCATGTTCATGGAATGTTCCTGAGTATTTTAATAACTGGTCCACCAAAGTCGTTTTTCCATGATCGACGTGCGCGATAATAGCGATATTACGAATATCTTCTCTCAATTGCATGCAGGTACTCTCCTTATAATCGTACGAATTAATCAAACTATACTATTATAACACAGTATCCTTCATAATAAAAATTATATTACAATAATATTTGGAAAACATTTACTGATATGGTTTATGATTTAGAATTCTACCGCCCCCTTCCTAAAAGTCAACCATGTCGATTTTCCCAGCCTCTTTATGCAAAGGAAACACGATAATTCAAACTATTATGGCTAAAAAATCATTTTTAAATTTAATTCATGGATAGTATAATATTATTTTGTATAGGAGGTCATTAAATGGCGACATCTAACGAAATATTAAAAAAAATACCCCAAAAAGGATTCTTTGGACATCCAAAAGGGTTATCCACATTATTCTTTACGGAATTTTGGGAGCGCTTTTCTTATTATGGGATGCGTGCAATTTTATTATTCTATATGTATTATGAAGTCACTAAAGGTGGACTTGGAATAGAACATGGCACCGCCGAGTCAATCATGGCTGTTTATGGTTCACTCGTTTATATGTCGGGGATCATCGGAGGGTGGATTGCCGACCGATTGCTTGGTAGCGTTCGGACCACATTTTACGGTGGCATACTGATCATGTTCGGACATATTGTCCTATCTTTTCCAGGAAGTTTGACAGGACTGTTTGTATCGATGTTTTTGATTGTGATTGGGACAGGCTTGTTAAAACCGAACGTTTCCAACATTGTCGGTGACTTATACACCAAAGAAGATTACCGCCGCGATTCAGGCTTCAGCATTTTTTACATGGGTATTAATATGGGGGCATTGATTGCTCCGTTGATTGTCGGAACTGTTGGACAGTCTTATAATTTCCATTTTGGGTTCAGTTTGGCAGCCATCGGTATGTTTATCGGTCTCATCTTTTTTGTGGTTACAAAAGGTAAATATCTTGGACCGGCTGGTACCAACGTTCCAAATCCACTTACACCTGAAGAGCGCAGCAAAGTATTCAAACGGTTTGGTATCGGTGCTGCTGTTGTCATTTTGCTTGGCGCCATCACCATTCCAACCGGGATTTTAACCGTTGATGGTTTTACAATGATTATCAGCATTTTCGGGGTTGTTATTCCAGCGATTTATTTCCTCGTTATGTACCGGAACCCCAAAACAACGAAAGTGGAACAATCACGATTGCTTGCCTATATCCCGCTTTTTATTGCAGCAATCATGTTTTGGGCTATCCAGGAACAAGGATCTATCATTCTCGCCCGTTATGCGGATCAACGGACACAACTTGAATTTGCAGGTATCAGCATCAAAGCATCATGGTTCCAGTCATTGGACCCACTGTTCATTGTGATGCTAGCACCTGTATTCGCCTGGCTATGGGTGAAATTGGGCAAACGGCAGCCATCGACACCGAAAAAATTCTCAATCGGTTTGGTGTTTGCGGGACTTTCATTCTTGGTCATGATCATCCCAGCGCTCATGAATGGTACAGACACACTCGTCAGCCCGTTATGGCTCGTTCTAAGCTTCTTTTTAGTTGTTCTGGGTGAGTTATGTTTGTCACCAGTGGGCTTATCAGCGACAACCAAACTCGCACCTGCAGCGTTTTCGGCACAGACCATGAGTCTCTGGTTTTTATCCAACGCATCTGCCCAGGCCATCAACGCCCAAATCGTTCGTTTATATTCGTTTGATACAGAGGTACTGTATTTTGGTGTGATTGGTACCATCGCAATCTTTTTGGGATTATTGCTATATGTCGCATCAAAGAAAATACACGTTTTGATGCGAGGTGTAGATTAAGGTCACTGCAACAGAGTCTTGTGACAACAAGCGGCCATGGTAAGTTCCTGATCATCAGGACTGCCATGGCCTTTTATCGCTTATTCATATTGTATTTGGGAATGTCAGCGCAAATCGTGCCCCTCCAAGGGATGACTTTCCAACGGTTATATTGCCACCAGATTGCTCGACAATCGCTCTCGCTATCGCCAGTCCAAGACCTGTCTCCCCTCCTTTTCCTTTCACAAAACGATGGAAAATATGCGGTAATACGTCGTCCGGTATCCCTTCCCCATCATCTTCAATAACAATCGTCGTATACCTATTTCCATATGTCACTGAAATGGAAACCGTCTCATACGCATGCCGTAATGCATTAAATGTTACATTGGACAACGCTCGCAACACTTTTTCTTCATCGGCATAAACCATCGCACCTTCCGCAACATCCGTTTTCAATGTGACATGTTGCTCACTTGCGATTGGGAGTCCTCTATCAGTAATTTGGTTGACGAGCATCCGTATATCTACTATTTCCGGCTTGTATTCAGCTTCCTCACTATCCAACTTAGCTAGTAAAATCATCTCGTTGATAATCATTTTCAGCCGCTTTACTTCTTCCACCATGACTTCCAAGCCTTTTTCTTCGGCTTCTTTTGTAAAAATATGATCGCGAATACCTTCCGCATATCCTTGAATCGTCATTAAAGGCGTTTTTAATTCATGGCTTGCATTTTGGAAGAATGCCTGCTGTGACTTCATATAACTTTCCAATGCCCCCGCCATATCAAATACGCTTTGTTCAACTTCTTTGATTTCCCCTGTTGCTTTTACCCGTTCCACGTCATCAAATTGTCGTTTCTCGATTTTTTTTAGTTGGCGCTTCAGACGTGTCAACGGTGTCACCAATTTATTCGTAAAAAAGTAACTCAGTATTACGGCAGCAGCAGCACCGATCAGGAATACCACGACCATCCGGACGAAGAAACTATGTTGGACAACTTGTAAATCTGTTAAAGGAGTCAACAAAATCAGCTGAATTCCCCGTTCTTTCGGATAAAAGGGAATCCGCTTCAACACGAATCGATCAGAACCATATTCCCATAGATCATTCTTTTGATTACTGAATTCATTCTGGGTGACGAACCCTTTCGCCAAGTCTTCTCTTAATGTCGTGTACAGCACTTCATCTTTGGCCTGATCATATACGAACAATTGCAAATCCTGGTTTTGCAAGAAGTCACGGAACTCGTCCACGTCTTGTATATCTCCATATTCTTCATTCAATATATCGACTAACAACGTTCCTTTTTGTTCTAGCTGCCGCTGTTCATCCTGGATAAGTAAATTTAAAATCAACGAATAGATGACATAACCTGTTACAGCTAAAATAACGAGTAATAAAGTTGTAAAAGCAATATTGAGCTGATATTGTAATTTCATGATTACGCCTCATCGTCTCTGAGCCGGTATCCATAACCCCAAACGGTATCAATATGGATGCCGTCCAACTTCTTCCTGAGCCTCTTGATAAGATCATCGACTGCCCTGTCACTACCAAAATAATCTTCGCCCCACACATCCGATAATAATTGTTCGCGAGAAAATGCTCTATTGACGTGCTCGGCCAACAAGAGTAACATATCGAACTCTTTTGTGGTAATTTCCACTTCCTTGTCCTCCCAAAATACACGTCGATCATTTTTGACGATGGTCAATCCATCCACATGCAGTTTTTCGGCTGATGTTTCCGAATGATCACTGTGGCTTGTCCGCTTGAACAAACGTTTGATCCGCGCTACCAGCTCACGTGGACTGAATGGTTTCGTCAAGTAATCATCGCCACCGAGCTCGAGTCCCAAAATCTTATCAATTTCATCATCTTTGGCAGAAATGATGATGATGGGGACATCGCTTGTCGCCCGGATTTTCCTGCACAATTCATATCCGTCCATACCCGGGAGCATGATATCGAGGACCCACATATCAGGGGGGTTCTTTTCCCATAGTTCCCAAGCTTCCTCGGCGGAGCCCAGGATAGTAGTCGTATATCCTTCCTTTTCCAAATAGGCACTTACAATCGCTTGAATATTTTCATCATCTTCTACGATTCCAATATGGTTATGCATACCAATGTCCCCTTCTCGAATGACATATTATCTTCTATTTTTACATAGGATATCCGTTCTGAACAGTGAAAAGCAAATTACATTGTTTTTACACATTCTTCCCAAATTATTGCTTTAACACATTTATATAATAAAAGTAATCAATCAAGATATCTTATGAGTCGTCATGTCTATATCAATTGATTGTTGGACGTTTAAAAGATTCCTGATCAAGGAAAATATAGGAATGAAAGGATGAATGTGCAATGAACAATCAAAACAATCATAATCCATATGATGACAATCACAATAATATGGAAAATAAAGAAAACAACATGAACCAAAATTCGGAACAGGCTTACCAAACAGACGAACAGATGCATCATGGTCCAGACACCAGTGAAAACCAGTCATACAACAATGAACAAAACCGGAAAACATCACCTGATGCCAATCAATCAAACACCGGATATAACGGTTCATATAATAGCAGTCCATTAAATAATGAAAATCATGATCCATATGAAAACAGCTCTCATAAAGAACAACAAACTATGCAGCAATCCAACCAAGGCAATCAGGAAGAAAGAGGTTTGAACGCGCCCAGTAAACCAAAACAACCGAAAAAAACGAAGGAACCTAAACAAAAAAACAGTGGTGGACGCGGTGGTGGACATTTCTTCAGCGGCATTCTAGGTGGTGTCATCTCTGCCGCATTGATTGTCGGACTGCTTATATCTGGGGTTGTGCCTATCGATAACTTTACAGGTGATGGTGACAGTAACCACATCGAACAGAAACAGGCAAACGATGACCATTCTTCCAGTGATGCGACACAGACCATTTCAATCGATAATGCCGAAGAATCAACGGATATAGAAGAAGTTTCCCAGGCTGTTGTCGGCGTCAAGAACATGCAAAAGCAAGATATGTGGGATTCGGGTGAAGAAGCAGGTTCCGGATCAGGCATCATTTACAAAAAAGAAGATGGAAAAGCGTACATCGTTACAAATAATCACGTCGTCGAAAATGCAAAAGAAGTCGAAGTCGTTTTAAATGATGATGAACAAGTAAAAGCAAACGTATTGGGTACAGATGAATTGACAGACCTTGCCGTACTGGAAATCGATGGTGAGAATGTAGATGTCGTGGCAAGCCTTGGCTCATCAAGTGATATGAATGTCGGCGAAACAGTTCTCGCTATCGGCAATCCACTAGGTGAAGAATTTTACGGTTCCGTTACAAGGGGTATTATCAGTGGGTTGGATCGTTCAGTAGAAATGGACACAAATGGCGATAATCAACCGGATTGGATCACAGAAGTCATCCAGACAGACACGGCCATCAATCCCGGCAACAGTGGTGGAGCCCTTGTCAATTCGGATGGTGATGTCATCGGCATTAACTCCATGAAAATTGCCAATGAAGCCGTAGAAGGCATCGGATTCGCCATACCAATCGATTCCGCTGTGCCGATTATCGAACAGCTTGAATCGGATGGTGAAATATCAAGACCATATATCGGGATCTCTACCGCACCACTCGATCAAGTACCTATGCAATACCAAGAAAATATCGATCTCCCGGATGATGTTGATAAAGGTATGGTCATCGCGAATGTAGAAACAGGTTCACCAGGCGATAAAGCCGGGTTGGATCAATTCGATGTCATCACAAAAATCAACGGAGAAGAAATAACATCAACATTGGATCTACGCAAATATCTGTATAAAGAAACAGAGATAGGCGACAAAGTAAAAATAGAATTCTATCGCGATGGCAAAAAGCAGGAGGCAGAACTTGAACTGGCTGAGCGTGAAGATTAACTGAAAACCCCCTTTTCAAATAGATACAGGCGGACAACATATATTGTTGTCCGCCTGTCTTTATATCGAATAGGATAACCGACTGCGAATCGCAAATACACCTAAGTGATGTATGTTTCCGTCCCCCTAATGGAATGATATCATGATTCTTCAACTTCAATTTACTATTCCGACACCAAAATCATTGGCTTTTTTTAATCAATTTTTATAATCTTTGCAGAAAAAGTTGGGAACTTCGTACATTTTCATGACAATTTATAGTATAATGTATTCTATATGTGAATTTATCATGACAAAAGTACCTGTAGATCATGGATATCTACACAATTGTCATGAATATTATTTGAAAAGGAAGTGAATATTTTGCAATGTCCAAGTTGTGGTCAGCAGACCGAAGAAGGAAAGTTCTGTACCAATTGTGGAGCTCCGCTACATCAAAATGAAAGTGCGGCTGCAAATGAACCTATACAACAAGCTGAAACACATCAACCACAGCCAAATCAACACCAACAGATAACCCAACAACAAGAAACCCAAGCAACGCCCCAAGCGGCTCCAAATGAAGCGGTAGAAAAGATCAAGGAAGTCAGCAATAATTTCAGTAATTTCTTCATGACCTTGCTTAAAAAACCATCTGCCGCGAAACAAGCAAACAAAAACGACTGGATTTCCAGCGTTATTACAATGGTTATATATGCTCTTGTATTTGCTTTAGGATATTTCTTTGCCGCAAAAAGCTTAGGAAGTTCGGTCCTTGATCGATTCGGCGGATTCGGGGATTTTTTCGAGGACACGACATCAACTTCCATTCCATTCACGGAAGGATTTTTATGGCCGTTCTTGAAAATAGCCATCATGATTGCATTGTCTGTGGCAATCACCTTTATTGTCTTGAAACTGGCGACAAGTGATTTCAATTTCCTTGATACAATCGGCAAATTCGGTGCATATTTAATGCCGTTTACATTGTTGCTTGTACTTGGGTATATCCTTGTGCTTATTAAACTCCATTCAGTCGGTGCAGTTATTTTATTTGCGAGTTTCTTGGCAATCGTACTTATCATTCCAACGATACTCCTGATGGAAGAGAAATCAGTCGGAGTCGATCGGATTTATTTAATGGTGCTTACAAGTGTGATCAACTTAGGTATATTTTTCTACCTCATCGCACCATTCATTCTGCCTGTTTTTGTTTTGGGCGGTGTTGATAGCATCATGGATGACTTCGGTTTCTAAAAATGATCAAACTCCTTTTCCAGATTTGGAAAAGGAGTTTTTTTATTGGTAAATGACTCCATTCACACAATACGATCTTATTTATCACGATCATCGATTATTTCTTCCGAATGACTGCTATTCGGGTACATATCATTATAATCATCTCTGTCCCCATAAAAATCGGATGGTGTCTCAGAAGTACCATAACGGCTGACATCCTGCCACGTATCTTCTTCATCGTATGCTGTTTGATCATATTGTGAACTTGGATCTGGATTTATTTGTGGACTGAACACTGCTTCCTCAATCGGTCGATCGTCTATATCACTATTTCTTTCTGCATGCTCGATACATGTATCAGCTGTAGGAAGAGCCTCAAGGCGTTCAAAAGCGATATCCCTTCCACATTCTTTGCAGATACCGTACGTGCCATCTGAGATCGCATGCAGTGCCTTATTGATATCTTCCAATTCTTTTTCCGCATGGCCATTCAATGCCAAATCTTTACCCCGTTCAAACAGTTCCGTCCCATGGTCTGCAGGATGGTTATCGTAATTGGACAACTCCCCCATCGATTCATGGGTGAAAGCCTGGTTTAAGCCAAAATGATCTTGCATTAGATCAATCAATTCATTTTGCCTTTTTAAAAGCCTATCTTGACATGCTTGTTTTTCTGTATCCGTAATCATCAATATTAGCCTCCATACAGGGTGGTCTCCCCCTTAAATAAATGCTCCTATGTATACTATGTGTAGAAGCTAAAAGATGATTCTGTTTTATCATTCCCAAATCATGTCAATACAGGCTTTCACCTTCCTGTTTTCATGACCGTTCCTTTTCATCGACTTTCTCTTGTACAGCAAATGCCAGGTCATCATTTCCATACATCTGCAGAAGTTGAATGACCATTTCCGCCGTAATTTCTTCAGATTCATTCTTAGGGACAGTGGATTCCATCGCATCATCCAATAATGATGGGATCGCTTGATCGGGATAAGCCCTTCTATATAAAATGTGTGAGTCAATATCATGATTGATACACCATTGTGCATAAATAAGAATCATCATTTCCTCATTTTCCTTGGACCTTTGTATGATATATTCATCCTTTTCGCCCTGCATATTCAATCTCCCCCTTATACTTTTCAAAAGCAAAAAAGACATACCCCACAGACGGGATATGCCTTTGATATCGTGTGTTTTATAGTTTAGTTACGTTAGCTGCCTGTGGTCCACGGTCGCCTTCAACGATTTCAAATTCAACATCTTGACCATCTTCAAGTGTTTTGAATCCTTCTTCATTGATAGCTGAGAAGTGTACGAAAACATCGTCTCCGTCTTCACGCTCGATGAAACCAAAACCTTTTTCAGCGTTGAACCATTTTACTTTACCAGTCATTAATATGACCTCCCTACCAAATATAGTGCAAAGTAATTGAAACTTAAATACTTTTACACCACTTTGAAAAGAGATAGTAAAGTATTATCCGTCCTTCAATTTCCTTTTGCACATTCTACTTTACCCTTAAACACATAAAAATGCAAGCTTTTAACGGATTTTTGTATCAATCATTGGGAAAAAGTTAAATTTGCATCACAAACGTTTACATTTAACAGGAAGTAAAATGACCTTCTTGACGGTCGATTGAATCATGACTCAAAATAATACATCCAAATATGAATGGATTATATTTATGTTATACAAGAAATCATTTCATGTATAATGAGCGATATGAGGTGATAACATGAAATTGAGCATATTGAATCAAGCGCCGATCACAGAAGGCGAAACAGCATCAAACGCTCTTGAAAATGCGATTGAACTTGCAAAACAATGTGAAGAATTAGGGTATCACCGGTACTGGATTGCTGAGCATCACGATCTATTCGGTTTGGCTTGCCCAAACCCTGACGTCATGTTAGGCGCTATCGGCTCGAGGACAGAAAAGATCCGCATCGGGGCAGGTGCTGTATTACTCCCCTATTACAAACCGTTTCGTGTCGCGGAGACATATAATTTACTTGCCACTTTATTTCCCGACAGGGTGGACTTGGGGCTGGGACGCGCACCCGGCGGATCGGCAGAAGTTTCCCTTGCACTGGCGGACAATTATCTGAAACAGGTAAAACATTATTCGGATGATATCGATGACCTTCTTAAGTTTTTACATGATGGACATACCAAGGATGAGCCAAACGGAAAGATTTCGCCAACCCCAGTACCCGACGCCCCTCCCGAAACTTGGTTGTTGGGAACAAGTGAAAAAAGTGCCTTTCTTGCCGCAGACAAAGGAATGGACTATGCATTCGGCCACTTCATGACAGATAAAAATGGCCCCGAAATCGTACAGCAATACCGCAATCGTTATTCCGAAATAAATACTTCCAAAGGGAATGTCATCATTGCCATCAGTGTCATTTGTGCAGATACGGAGGATGAAGCAAACCGTTTGGCCATGAGTCCGTTTTTGTGGAAAATCAGACAGGAAAAACAGATGGACGACCACCACGTCCCTTCACTGGAAACGACGCGTCACTATCCGTTTTCAGATGAAGAAAGAGATAAAATCGAAAAAATGAAAACAAACATGATCATCGGAAATCCCGAACAAGTCAAAACACAGGTGGAAGAATTACAACAAGCATATAAAGCGGATGAAATAATGATTGTAACCATCACACCTGATAAAGAGGCGACTTTTCATTCATATCGCTTATTGAAAGAAGTTTTGGATTGAGTTTTGTTAAAAGCAATACGGAAGAAGAGCGAGCATTAAAAAACATGACCTTCTGATTTTTTAAAAGATAACGGATTATATCCGAGTGGTATGAAGTTGATAATCAGATGTTGCTCTTGGATGTATGTAAACTTTGAAACAGGACGGGAACGCTGGTATAATAAATCGTGCAAGTTTATAAATAATGAAAACCTTATACATTTGTATCTTGCAAATATAAATGACAAGGGGAAATCAACATGAGCAGTAAAGAAACATATCGTGTTTTACTGTATTACAACTATGTCCAAATTGATGATCCAGAGACGTTTGCAGAAGAGCACTTGGCTTTCTGTCAGGATCTAGGACTGAAAGGACGCGTATTGATCGCGCATGAAGGGATTAACGGAACCGTATCCGGTACATTTGAACAGACAGAGGAATATATGACGAAAATGCATGCTGATCCTCGTTTCAGTGATATGGCATTCAAGATCGATCCACATGAAGGACATGCGTTCAAAAAAATGCACGTACGTCATAGACCAGAACTCGTAACACTTCGCTTGGAAGATGATGTCGATCCAAAACAAACAACAGGAAAACATCTATCACCAGAAGAATTCCATGAAGCCATGCAAGATGAAAATACCATCATTCTCGATGCACGTAATGATTATGAGTATGATTTAGGACATTTTCGCGGAGCAATCCGACCGGACATCGAAACATTTCGTGAGCTTCCCGAGTGGGTCCGTGAGAATAAGGATTTAATTGATGGAAAACGTATCTTGACCTATTGCACCGGCGGCATTCGCTGTGAGAAATTTTCCGGGTGGCTGGTGAAGGAAGGTTTTGAAGATGTGGCCCAATTACATGGTGGTATCGTCACATATGGCAAAGACCCAAACGTCCAAGGTGAATTATGGGACGGCAGATGTTACGTATTTGATGAACGCATTTCCGTTCCGATCAACCAAAAAGAACATGTCGTCGTTGGCAAAGACTATTTTGACGGTAAGCCGTGCGAGCGTTATGTCAATTGTGCCGATCCTGACTGTAATAAACAAATCATCTGTTCTGAAGACAATGAACACAAATATTTGAGAGGCTGTACACATGAATGTCGCGTCAGTCCACGTAATATGTATGTTGCCGAACACAATCTCTCGAAGGAAGACGTGGAAGAACGACTGAAGGCCATCGGCGAAGACTTGCAATATGCGTAAATGATGCTTCAATATGCAACATTCACTTAGACAGAAAAAGAATATCGTGTGTATTAAGCCAAACGAAAAACGCAGGAGACGAGAGCCTGCGTTTTTTTGATTCTGTCGATGGATTTTCCTCAATAGCTTCAAGTAAAGCTGATATCGCTGGTCAGCTCGATAAATCCATTGAGAAAAACTCGGATAGCTGACGTTCATGCTTATCAAGTTTAATTTGTTCCGGCTTGATGCCCAAATCGCTTAACAATTCAATGTGCTGTACGATAAATTCATCGCTCCCAACAACATAGAACAGACCCTCTTTATCCACGGCCAATTTTTTCACTTCATCATAGTAGTCTTTTCGGTTATCGACGAACTGGGATGAGAATTTCTTGTCAGGTACAGATTCAAAAATATCCGTAAACAAGAAATGCTGTGATGAATCGATGTTCAAAGAGTGGATTTTATTGACATTGTCAGCACGTTCGAAATAATCAAGCACAAGAGGCCTCAATGTTGCCAAACCGACACCTGATGAAAGCATGTAAACATTTTTACCTTCTCTTTTAAGCGGCACATTCGAATGCGTTTTAAATAAGGCAACTTCATCACCGACATTATGCTTCCTGAGTTCGGTTTTAAACGTGGAACATTCTTCTCTGATGCGTGTCGTAATGCCAATTGAATCTTCATAGGGTAACGTGGATATAGACATATGGCGGATCAGACTTCTATTTGGTTTATCCCCTGCGTTGAAACCTTCCAATGCAAAGTGGGTATGTGCCCCCTCTTCCCAAGTAAATCCTTCCGGACAATCCAACATATACGTTTTGACGTCAGGTGACTCGTCTATAATCTCATTTATTTTGGTCCAGTATATTTGCATGAAATATCCTCCCTCATCAATTGTATGAAACGTTACATTCTAATATACAACAAATGATAATTATTCTCAATTAAATCGATTACGTTATATGAATAAGTTTCCATTTCATTACCGATCATTAAATCATTTAAATATAAAAGTTGTCTTATATGTTCCATGACATCACTTTTTTGACTCTCCCCATCCATCATTGCTATCATAAAGGTAAGGAGATTTCAGACAACCATTAAAATAAGAAGGGATGATTGTATGTCTATATACGATTTTTCAGCTAAAACAATTGATGGAGAAGAAAAATCACTCGGGGATTACAAAGGAAAAACGCTTTTAATTGTCAATACAGCAAGTAAGTGCGGATTCACACCACAGTACGAAGGTCTTGAAAACCTATACCAAACGTATAAGGATCAAGATTTTGCCGTACTTGGGTTTCCGTGTAATCAGTTCAACAATCAGGATCCCGGCACAGATGATGAAATTTCCGAGTTCTGCCAGAAAAATTATGGTGTCAGTTTCCCGATGTTCAGTAAAATAGACGTTAACGGTGAGAATGCCCATCCTCTATTCAAATATTTAACGAGTGAGGAAAAAGGTATGGTCACCAAAAACATTAAATGGAACTTTACGAAGTTCCTTGTGAACAAAGATGGTGATGTAGTGGATCGTTTCGCCCCGCAGACAAAACCGGAGAACATAAAGAAGGATATCGAAGCGGTATTGTAATAGGTACACTGCATCGGTAGCAGGAATTTCAGTCATTACGGGAGCGGCTTCATAGGTAAAGCCATTGCTGAAGAATGTCAATATCTAAATAAATTAAACCGCTCAACCAATGTGAGCGGTTTTAACTTTGTGTATAATAGTCCGATTATTAATGCTGATGAACCACCAAAAATGAACTAATTACACGAAAAGACATGTCTTTCCATATTTCCAAGAGCCTACAATCAATACGCTTTCGCCCAATAGACAAGCTTTTCTGCATCTCGCCCGCAACAAACACATTTATCGGCGATGCTATCTTCATCAAATGGGATTAAGCGTGATGTCGCTTGTGTCTCTTCCTGAATTTTTTCTTCACAAGCTTCGTCTCCACACCACATCGCCTTGATGAATCCTGGTGTTTCTTCAAGGTTCTGTTTGAATTCGTCCATTGTTGTCGCTGTCGTCGTTGTGCTATCACGGTGAGCGAGTGCTTTATCATATAGGTTTTGCTGTACTTCTTCCAACAATCCGGTCAAGCGATTTTCCAATTCGGACATCGGGACAAATTCTTTCTCACCTGTATCCCGCCGCACCAATACAACTTGGTCTTTCTCGATATCTTTCGGTCCCAATTCAATCCGGACAGGGATCCCCTTCATTTCGTACTCATTGAACTTCCAGCCTGGCATTTTATCGCTGCCGTCAATATCGACACGGAATTTATCTTGTAATGCATCACGCAGATCATATGCTTTATCAAGGACACCTTCTTTATGCTGGGCTATCGGAATGATCATGGCTTGCGTTGGGGCAATCTTCGGCGGAATGACGAGCCCGCGGTTATCCCCATGCACCATGATAAGTGCACCCATGATACGTGTTGACATGCCCCAAGATGTCTGATGGACAGGTTCCTCCACCCCTTCTTTATTCAAGTAACGAATATCAAATGCTTCCGCAAATCCTGTTCCAAAATAGTGTGACGTTCCAGATTGAAGGGCTTTTCCATCATGCATCAAGCTCTCAATCGTCAGCGTATATTCCGCTCCGGCAAATTTTTCACTTTCAGTTTTACGGCCACGGTACACCGGGATAGCCAAGTAATTTTCACAGACGTCGGCATATATTTCCAGCATCTGGTTCGTTTCCGCTTCGGCATCTTCACCTGTTGCATGACATGTATGCCCTTCCTGCCATAAAAATTCCAGCGACCTTAGAAATGGGCGCGTCGTTTTTTCCCAGCGCACAACACTTACCCACTGATTATAGAGCTTGGGTAAGTCCCGATAGGAATGGATGTTTTTAGAATAATATTCCCCAAAGAGTACTTCGGATGTCGGGCGGACACAGATTCGCTCTTGCAATTCATTTTCTCCACCTTTTGTTACCCAGGCCACTTCCGGCGCAAAGCCTTCAATATGGTCTTTTTCCTTTTGCAGCATGCTTTCCGGAATGAATAACGGAAAATACACATTCGAGTGTCCCGTTTCTTTGAATTTCCGGTCGAGTTCACCTTGGATCCGTTCCCATATGCCGTATCCATATGGTTTGATGATCATCGTCCCGCGCACCGGACCATAATCGACCAGTTCCGACTGTTTAACGACATCAGTATACCATTGTGCAAAGTCATCTTCCATTGCCGTAACTTTTTCAACAAATTGTTTATTCTTTCCCAAATTGATTCACCCTTTTTTTACTTTTTTATGGAGCCTTCTCCATTTACAGAACACAAAAAATCCCCCATCCACTAAGGGACCGAGGTCTGGTGGTACCACCCTTGTTTATCCATCCTGATTCAGACAGATACACTTACATCGATAACGGTTTTACCCGCGCACATCTTCACAGGATCGTGTTCGATGGCGAACTCAGAGGCAGGTTCTAATACTGTCACTTGGAAACATTTCAGCCAAATTGCTCCCTCTCTGTAAAAGACATTCATATTATACTAGTCCTCTTCACTGTTTCCTATATTAATTCTTAATATATATCCCCCATCTAACAAAGTCAAGAATTACACCAAATGGCACCATTTCACAAAGCAAGACGACAATTTATATCAATGGATAAATTCATTAAATGATTGGCGTTATCACCCTCTTCTATCCTTTCCTATTCTGTTTCCATTTATTTAATCATCCATTCATACGCCATTCATAAGCCATTATTATGATATATATATCAACAGTTTTGGAGGTAACGATAATGAAAATGGCATGGAAGGAAATCATCAAAAATAAATCACGCTTTATCATTCTTGGGTCCATCGTTTTTTTGGTCAGTCTATTAACTTTTATCATATCAGGTTTATCCGAGGGGCTTTCTCAAGATAATGCGGCCCTCATAAAAGATATGCCTGAAGGGACGTTTTATATGAATGAAGATGCGGAGGAAACGTATAACCTATCAAAAATCGATGAAGACACTGTGGAAAAAGTACATGAAGAACATCATGATGCCACACCGTTTTCCATTCAAATGGGCTTTGCCGATGATGTGAACGATAAACAATTAAGTGTCGCATTTGTGGCATCCGATGAAAGTGATCTGTTCCCGGATGTGGATAATGGCGAAATCATGCTTGATGAATCACTCAAAGAAAAAGGCGTCAAGCAAGGAGATACACTCAAAAGCGATCAGCTTGAGGACGACTTCACGGTCAAAGGATTCGTCGATCAACAAAAATTCAGCCATTCGCCGGTCGCGTTTATCAGCCAAGATAATTATCAAGAAATGTATCATACAGATGATACGCAATTGATTTTTATACCCGATACAGATGTCTCTTTGTCATCTGCCGGTCTGCAAGGCTTTTCGAACAAGGACTTCCTTGACACGATCCCAAGCTATAGCGCCGAACAATTATCACTGAATATGATTGTCTGGTTTCTGGTTGTCATCAGTGGCATGCTATTCGGTATTTTCTTCTACATGATGAACGTCCAGAAAATTGGCCTTTACGGCATTTTAAAAGCGATTGGGGTTAAAACAATGACTCTATTCAAGATGATGTGGACACAAATGGTCCTGATTACGCTCATTGCGCTTATCCTGTCAACAAGTCTTAGCCAGATATTCGCAGTAGTCGCACCAAAAGGCATGCCCTTTCACTTGAGTATGTCGGATACAGTCCAATTATCATTCATCTTTATCATCATCGGCTTTATCGGTGCAACACTGTCAGGTATACAAGTCAGGAAAATACAACCACTTGAAGCAATCCAACAAGGAGAGGTATAACATGGGTATTTTACAAATGAATCAGCTCACCAAAGATTTCAAGCTTGGCGATGTCGAGGAAAACGTATTGAAAGGAATCGACTTAACTTTAAATAAAGGGGAAGTTACAGCTTTGTCAGGTGCGTCGGGCTCTGGAAAAAGCACACTGCTGACTATTGCCGCCGGATTACAGTCCGCGACAGATGGAAGCATCTATTTCAATGGCGAAAATTTGACGGCGATGAAACAAGATGATATCCGTAAAATCCGTGCCGAACAGTTCGGATTCATCTTTCAATCGTCACATCTTGTCCCCTTTTTGCGTGTCAAAGAACAGCTATTATTAATGTTGGATGTCGCCAGATCTCCATTACAGAAAAAGGAAAAGCAAAAACAAGTCGATCACATCTTACAACGCGTCGGCATGGAGCACCGTAAAGATGCTTATCCATCGTCATTGTCAGGAGGCGAAAAACAACGTGTTGCCGTCGCAAGAGCGATCATCCATCAACCGAAGATGCTATTTACGGATGAGCCAACAGCAAGCCTGGATTCAAAACGTTCGAGGGAAGTGATGGAACTGATCAGGGAGCTGACCAAAACATTATCTGTAACAACTTTATTAGTGACACACGAGGAAGAAATGTTAGCATACGCCGATCGTATCGTCACCATGAAAGACGGAGCTATTGAAAACACCGCATAAATCGATCAAGAGCAATTTCATCAAACAAAAAGCACAGGTCCCTTTCGGCAGGGTTCCTGTGCTTCTTATTCTTCAGCTTTTCCGAGCACTGCTTACCACTCGATGCAAAAGATCGACTACACTACTTTTGCACCTAAAACGTTTTTGAAATGATCCAGTGCCCATTTATGTCCGTCGGCGTTGAAACTTGCAACGCCCCCTTTATGGACGACGATATTGTAACCTTTATTATACGCATCGATGGCCGTATGCAAGATACAAATATCGGTGACGACACCAACGAGATGTACCTCATCAATATTCCGTGCCCGCAGACGCAATTCAAGGTCTGTCCCGGCAAACGCGCTATATCTTGTTTTATCAAAATAATATACATGGCTATCATGTTTATGGTTTTCAAAAACCGAAGCCAATTCGCCATACAAGTCTCTTCCAGATGTTCCAATAATGTTATGTGGTGGAAATAGCTTTGTTTCCGGATGCAGGGTATCGCCTTCCTCATGGGCATCAATGCCGAATGCCACGAAATCTCCTGCCTCCAGGAATTCCCTTGTCAATGAAACAATTTCCTTCTCTATGGCTTGTCCTGGTTCCCCACTTGTCAATTTCCCATCAGGTGCAACAAAATCATACGTGTAATCAACATTGATCAATGCACGTTTCGTCACGCCAATTCCCCCTTATACGAAATAGACTTCCTTTTATACCATAACAAACATTCTACTCTGTTTCATCTTCTTTCGTCACTTTAATAGGGTATGCCTCGCCAAATTTTCGATTTGATGCATGATATGTCGGCCCAACCATTTCATTATAGGAAAACCCGTAATGGATGGCGGTTGTAACAAAACTTTTGGCCAACCGGACTGCCTCTGTCATCGATTTTCCTTTGGCCAGATAAGCTGTTACCGCGGCTGAATACGAGCACCCTGCCCCACTTGTATTTACCGTATCGATACGTGGCGCTTCAAAGGTCGTCAGTGTTTTGCCATCATATAATACATCGATTGCCGGCCCTTCCAATTTACCGCCTTTCACAAGAACATATTGAGATCCCAATGCATGCAAATCAATCGCAGCCTGTTTAATATCCGCAACGGTTCTGACGTTTCGCTCATCCAATAAAAAAGATGCCTCAGCCATATTCGGGGTGATGAGCGTTGCCAGAGGAATGAGTTTTTCTTTCATGGCTTGGATGGCATCGTCTTCCAATAGTTTGGAATCGAGCTTACCGACCATGACAGGATCGATGACAATGTCGGAAATCGATGAGCCACGAATGAGCTCGGCTGTTTTGTCAATGACGGTTTTGGAAAATAGCATACCGGTCTTAACCGCATCAACACCCACTTGTTTCATTAAAGTAGCGAATTGGGCTTCAATCGCTTCAACCGTTTGTGGATGCACATTTTTATCTGTCTCGGGGTGCCTGCCGACAATGGCAGTGACAACGCTCATACCATAGACGTCCAGCTCCTGGAATGTTTTCAAATCCGCCTGTATACCTGCACTGCCACCTGAAGCAGATCCCGCTATCGTCAATACTCTTTTTGGATATTCCATTTCTTTTCACGCTCCGTTCCGTGTCATGAGTGGAAAAATACATATTTTATACCCTTCTATTATAACGCTCTCACTTCAAATGTAAAAGATGTATGACTTGTCCGTAACATACGTGATATGCGGATCAATCCGTTAAATGTGAGGCCTTGAAAAATCGGAATCCCCTCCTTTTCAAAGAAGGGGATATACCGGTCAAGTCCTGGAAAGAAGTGCTTCATGGATGGTTGTCATAACCGCTTATATTGTAAGCCGTTATATGTTATTTATATGTCCATATTCTTTATATGGCTTGGCGAATCTACTGATACAAACATACATTTTGTGGAGCATACCGCCATCCTTAAGTTTTCCATGATAACGAAATAGGCCATCTGTACCTTTCCATCTTATCTTTAATCCATTTTACGAGACACTTTTCTCGATGTATTTATGAAAAGGCATTTGTCCAATAGATTTTCTTCAACACCATCCAATCAAAAAAACGCCTTTATTCTCTTGTTTGCTCCCTTTAGCTTCCTTACAATCGGAACATCCATTTACATAGACTATTAACACTATAAAAATATAGTGTTTTATGCTAGGACAATCACACTTGCTCTTTTGACCTTGATACATAGAGTATATTGAGTGGAAATAAGGAGGGAAGATTTTATGTATAGAAGAAATGAACAGTTTTTAAAAGCAACTCAAATGCAGTCCTGCCATGGCACAAAGCACCGTCATCCATCTGATTGCGGCAACACTTGCCACACAAACAAACCTAGTAACCCATGTCAATGCAAAGACACATGTAATAGAGACAAATGTTGTGATTCCTGTACGTGTGACGTTTGTAAAAACCGAAATACACCAGAAACAATCATCGATGTTCTATGCGATTTGATTAATGAACGCATCCAAGTCACCGTCCCATTTGGGGTCATCACAGGGACTTTGCTAGATGTAAAGCGCGACTATATTATCATGTTGGAAGATACCGGAGCACTTGTACTCGTTCGTACCAGAAGTATTGAATCCGTTAATCCAATAACATAAGGGGGGGTTTAAATGTTTGAATTTACTTTTGTTGAAGAACTGGCAAAGCGAGTTGGATCAAGGGTTGAAGTGGCAACAGACAATAATTTGATCGATGGGGTTCTTGGAAATGTAACAACTAATTCGATTCTTGTCATTAACACGGGCGGCGGTTATGGACCAAACAACAGACAATTCATCGGGATAGATGCCATTAACTTCATCCGATTCCCCGTCGGCCAGAATCCAATGCCCACTTTTGCCTAAGCAAATTGTTCATTTTTAAGATGCAATGACTTCGGATACGCCACACATTCTAGATAGGTTTATTTCCTGGTCCAATCTTTATTTCAGAAAGGTTCCTAACATCAGTCATTGATGTGGGGACCTTTTCCTGTTGATGTGTCGATCTCAGACATTACAACGATGACATATCACTATTGATATTTAAATGATTTCAGGAATTCATGCCATCTCAAAATATTATTATGTGTGATACTATCATAGTGTTCTCGAACATTATACACCGTAAAATCACGATAGCGAAATGGATATTTCCCAAGTAATCGGTATAAAATACTTACATCTTCATACAATCTTCCATCGCCAAACTTGATGACGGGAAATCCGCCTTCCTTTTTTAATATCGATGTCCGGTAGATGCGTGGTCCCAAAGGCAGTCGATACGTAAAAAGTTCATCGCGTCCTTTGATGATTGTTCCCTTTGTCGTTTCTTTAAAAAGAACGCCAGCTGCTGATTGTTTCCATTTCCTCAGGTTTCCATACAATACGGAAACATCATCATTAAGAACGGACAGCTGCTTTTTGATAACATCGCATGCATCCGGATCGAGCCAATCATCTGCATCCAATTCTAATATGAAACGAGAAGTCACATGAGGCAGTAGATCATTCAACGCCCTTGCTTTCCCGGCATTCTTTTTTCGATATACCGTGATCCCGTTTGCCTTTGCCAGACGCTGCAGAAGCTGGTAAGAATGATCTGTTGATCCGTCATCCATGATAAGGATCTCATCAAACGTATTATTTTGAAACAAACAAGAGGCAACCGCCGCTTCCACAAATTTTTCCATATTATATGTCGACATAATGACGGAAAGGGTTGGACATGTACGTCCTTTTTTCAACTGATATTTCCCCATGATTTTTTCCTTTTGCAATGTATCAGGGGAACGATTTATTTTTGATTGTCTGATGACATCCCTTTTCCTTGATTGCTGCGATTTTTTTATATTCGTAAGCCATGCTGGAAAAAGCGCTTCTTTAAATGGTAATTGACCCTGAGAGGGAAATGGCACTTTTTTAAATACTGACGTCCGGACAAGTATAGGACGGTTAATAAGAATATCACGATGATGATAGGGCGTTATCAAGACATCTTTTTTGCGGGGCAGTGTCAGTGACTCGGGATTTACCGTCGGTGAGAGATAATCCGTATCCTGAAAAAACAGGACATAAGATGTATTTAATTGACAAATGATGTCATTTAGTAAATAAGCACTATCTTCAGAAATGGCACTCAAATATTTAATACGCCCCTGCATGACATGAGGGGGTGTTTTCCACTCATGTAGAACGATGATGGATTTCAGCCTCGGACCCAATCGTTTCAATGTACTGACAGCTTGATGTACACCCGCTTCGTCAGAGTAACGAAACAGGATAGCGGTCATATCTTTCATCGGTTATCTTCCCCATTCAACATATTTT
>DATGUN010000079.1:0-2174 GCA_035301285.1 Virgibacillus sp. | reverse complement strand
AGCTTTCATCAGTATTTGCCTGATTTTATTATGAATCAAATGTGTATTGACGGCGTGATGTACCATCCGACATTTTTATATGAATCGGTTTGGAATCTGATTGTATTTGCATTGCTATTAATTTTACGCAAATATAATCCACTACGTGGAGAAATATTCCTGACCTATGTTATTTCGTATTCGATTGGGCGTTTCTTTATCGAGGGTCTGCGTACGGATAGCTTGTATATGTTCGCTAACATTAGAACAGCACAGTTTATTTCTATTTTATTAATAGCAGCGGCGGTTATATTGATCATGTACCGTCGTAAATCAGGGATGGCTGACAGGCATTACAATGGAAAAAAGGTAAAACCTAAAAAATAAATACGAAAGAGGGATGAATGCGTGGGGGGCATAGCATATCGTGGTTTGAAGCAAGGTTTACATGTAACATGGACGCTTGGGAAGGTCATTTTACCCATTACATTAATTGTAACGTTCTTACAACATACACCAATCTTGCCGTGGATCATTAAATTGTTAAGTCCGGTAATGGGATTGCTAGGTTTATCGGGGGAAGCGGCAGTTCCTTTAGTTCTGGGGAATGCCTTAAATCTGTATGCGGGAATCGCGGCAATTGTTTCGTTTGATTTTTCAGTAAAAGAAGTATTTATTCTGGCGGTGATGCTTTCTTTTTCCCATAACTTATTTATAGAATCGACCGTCGCTTCCAAAGTAGGTGTGAGCTGGTGGTTGATTTCGGGAATTCGGCTCGCTCTTGCATTACTGGCAGCTATTTGTATCAATTTACTATGGAATGGCGGAGGGGAACCTGCACAGTATGGTTTTACTTCGTCAGCTGACGTTGTCCCAAACGGTTGGGGTGAAATCACATTGCAGGCGATCCAAACAGCATTAGTAGCTGTCGCACAATTAGCAGTGATCGTCATACTATTGATGATTGTGATGCAGTTTTTACGTGAAAAAGGCTGGTTAACCGTATTTTCCAACTGCTTTGCTCCATTCACGAAAATGCTTGGTATGGAAAAAAACACATCGATGACCTTAGTAGCAGGATTAACGATCGGTTTGGCATACGGGGCAGGTATCATGATTCAAGCGGTACAAGAAGATGGCGTGTCTAAAAAGGATATGTATTTGGCGCTCGTGTTTCTTGTTGCCTGTCATGCTGTTGTAGAAGATACACTGATTTTCATCCCACTTGGTATTCCGGTGTGGCCACTGCTTCTAATAAGACTAATTACGGCAATACTATTAACAATGACCATAGCTTTTATCTGGAAACGAACTGATCAAAGAAAGAAGAAAAAGAAGGAGATTATAAATGAGCATTCATACGATTCTGTTTGATCTTGATGGCACGTTGATTGACACAAATGAGTTAATTATCACATCCTTTGAGCACACATTTAAAACGCATAATTTACCTCATACAAGAGAGGAGATTATGAGCTTTAACGGACCGCCATTAAGAGATACATTTTATAATATTAATCCTGATCAGGCGGAAACATTAATTGCGACTTACCGGGAACATAACTTAGCACATCATGACAGCTATGTGACCGCATTTCCTCATGTTGTTGATGTGCTTCAAAAACTGGAGGAAAACAATATCCAACTTGGTATTGTGACAACGAAAATGCGTAAATCTGTCGGGATGGGACTTGCGATAACAGGAATTGACCGTTTTTTTAATACGGTCATTACGTTTGATGATGTAGACCATCCGAAACCACATCCAGAGCCTGTCATTAAAGCGATGGAACAATTGGATGCAGATGCCGCTTCTACATTAATGGTCGGAGATAATTATCATGATATTGAGTCAGGACAAAATGCAGGGGTACAAACGGCCGGTGTAGCGTGGGCACACAAAGGAAAAGATTTTCTGCAGCAATATAACCCAACATATATGTTAGAAGACATGACCGATTTGTTAAAGCTAACAGGGGTGTAAGCGACAATGCGAAAAACTGACCGATTTCAGGTGAATGAAGCAAATTCTTTATGGAAAATATACCAAACTGTTTCCTTTTGGAAAGTGATGAAAAACTTTATTGTCATTCAAATAGCACGTTATACGCCATTTGTCAGCATGAAAAATTGGCTGTACTGCACTTTTCTGAGGATGGAAGTTGGCAAGACAACAGCATTTGCACTAATGGTCA
>DATGUN010000078.1:0-3334 GCA_035301285.1 Virgibacillus sp. | reverse complement strand
TCCGTTTTTCATCATTTTTGAATACAATTGGTGCTGTTAACTCCGACATTGTTTATCACTCCTTTAAACTTAAGCAACATAAAAAGGCGTGATGATATTCACCTCGCCCACATCTGGTATATAAACCCCTAATTTACATCTGCAATTTATCCATTCCTCTAATGGTCCAGACCTATCACCTGGATAACGTAACCCATTCGGAAATGCTTCGCCATAGCGAACGACACAACCATGTAACGCTACGTGATTCGCTTTGTCCTTAGGGTCTAAACCTCTAACTCTGTCGTCTTTCGCTGTTATCCACTTAATGTATTCAGCACCGTTTTCACCTAGCGAAAGATAACGCCCTTCACCTTGTGCTGTATTGATTTCTGTTCGTGCAATTCTTTTCAACCTATATTCTTCGATGCTGTTAAATTCATCTTTTAAAGCGTCAGCCGCTTCATTTATTCCTAGCCCTTGCTCTTGTGAAACCTCTAGGGAATTGCGAACATCGCCCTTGATGCGTTCAAATGTATCTTGTGAAAATTTATAATTACGCTCATGTAATAATTTTCGTGTTCGGTCTGGTATGTTATCAATCGCAACATCTATATCAAAAGACCTTAATTGATCAGCAATATATTTGAATCCTTTTTCAGCACTTTCAACAGAATAATTGGCTATGATTTCCCCAAATTCTTCTCCGAACAGTTCACTGTAAAATGCTTCAAGAAATGACTTTCGTTGTAATGAACCACTTGGCAACTTTCCTTCCTCAATTAAAGTCTGGATAATTTCCTCATGTACTCGTTCAAACAATGATTGCAATTCATTATGCAATTTCTCGGTAAGTGTTTCATATTCATCATTTTCTTTTATGATGTAGTAACTGGGCATATCTCCATGCTTGATTAGAAATTCATTTGTGCGGTCAATCATCTTGCAATGTTTACACATCGTCATCACTGCCTTTTATAGCAATATTGACTAAATCATTGTGTAAACTTTTTATACTCCCAAGCAAATCAATAGAATTGTTTGAATCAATGCTTTGTGTCGTGCTTCCCATTAGTTCGATTGGTTTCCCATTAATATAATGATAGTCCATAGCTGGATGTTCAACACGTTCAAGCCCAAGCCTTCCTCTAACTTCGTTAGGTGACAAACTCGCCATGTTAAAATACTCTTTTGATATTTTGACCTCTCGTTCATCATCCCGTGTATCAATTTCATCAAACTTTAATACCCAATCGTGAACATCAAGTTCACCTTGCAAAATGAACCTGTTTATTTTTGATTCCCATAGGTTTTGACGTGATTCTAGTATTGATTGCTTGTATATCTCAGTTGATTCTCTTGCAGTGTTCCCACCTAGCGAACCCGTTTCATTTACTGCTATTCGATAAGGTGGAACACCATGTGCTGATAGGATTTCATCCCTGTTGTCTTGTCGGAATAATCGGAATGACGCTTCTTTTACATCAACGCTCAAAGGCTCGAACTGTATTTCGATAGGCTCGTTATTTTGTGATAACTCGCTTTTTGAAACGCTCATAACTAATGTTGCATGTCTATTTTCTTTCAAATCGTTCTGAAAGAAATGCTTGATAGCATCCTCTGTTTCGTCATCTAATTCAGCACCTACGACGGTAACAGCATAAGCAGGTACTGCATGATTTTTAAAGAAATCACTGTTATATTCCATACGTTCATAATCAGCCAACATAGCACCTAATGCAGGGATAACATCCGGTGCACCATAATAATCGCTTCGGCTAGTATAGTTTGATACGTGTATGATCTCGTTGGATTTTTCTTCGTGACCTTCTGGCGTTTCGGTTCTTCCATCCCTTGTGAGTTCTATATCAGAACCCCAATGTTTGAACCATACTTCACTAGCCCCACGCTTTTGGCAATACCTTTCCCCGTCACGATGCCGTCTTACTGTATGTGAAGGTATATGTTCGATACCTATCAAAAAGTCATTTTCATCTTTTATTAGTTCAATATATCCGTCCCCTGTTGCCTCAAAATCGAACGCCGCACGCTTCAAAACTTCATTGAATGTATTGATAGGGTGGCAGTTGTCAAAAAAGTTCTGTGCCCGTTCTTTTTCATTTTCACTAGGGTTTTCTACTCCCTCACGTGCTTCAAAATGATAACCCAATCCAACTGAATCATGGGCTTTTGTACCACATGACCTTTTATGATAAGTGTTCAAGTCTAGCATTTGTGTCAACATAACAGGGTCATACAATGGTTGAACCAATCCGCTAGTTTCGTACAATTTACCAAATGTATCTTTTGTTTGCTTACTTCCTGGGTGATGTGCTTTTGTTGCATACCGTTCTAAAACGGACATAGGCAACACGTCACCATCTTTTGTGACAACACCCCTAGAAACCTTCACGCTCATACATACACCTCCTAGAACATGCTTATTTTAACTTTTGCTTTGCTTTTACGCTGTTTCATTAGCTCGATGCCTGCGTAACTGATCGTGTCTACCACGTCATCATGTTCACCGTTTGGAAACTTCGTCAGTTCGTCCTCAACATCCGTAAGCCATTCGGCATTTAGCCTATGGTATACCGTCCCTATTTCATATCTCGCCGCTATAACCCGGCTACGTGATACCTTGTCCTTATCCGCTTCAAGTGGAATAATTGGCATACCTTCGTTTCTTGCTGTTTGAATGATATTTAATCCAAACGTTCGGTTTTCAATGCCTATGTAGTCTGGATTGTGTTTCGCCATTTGCATTCGCAAAATAGAAATGTGTTTGACTGTTTCCGCACGTTCTCTAAACACATCGACAATCAACAAGTCTTTATTTGGCGTAACTGCAAATGTCGTTAGTACAAAAAAGTCGCTGTTTTCTTTTTCGGTCGCCGCTGGGTCGCACGTTTGAAACTTCCAACACTTCGATTTTTCATATTTCTTTTTGCTTCCATCTGGCGACATTAAAATATAATAACCATCTTGTTCATAGAAATAACGGTAAAAGGAACGCTTAAATATTGCCCCACCTTCTGGTGATGGCTCTTGTTGATGCATTGCAGTAAACAAATATGAACCTAATACTTCTTTTGTTTCTTTTATTTGTTCTTGCGGAAAGCGTTCTGGCCATAATGTTTCGCCTTCTTTTCTTCCTAGTGGGTCATTATCATCTGCGTATTGTTTAAACTTGATGATTTCCCACTCACTGCCCTTGTCATCTTCCATCATTTGCATTAAACGCCCCGCAATATCATCCTCATGCCATCGTGTCATAACAAGGACAATAGCCCCACCTGGTGCTAACCGTGTATATAGTGTGGATCTGTACCAACTCCACACCTTGTCACGAATC
>DATGUN010000077.1:0-27995 GCA_035301285.1 Virgibacillus sp. | reverse complement strand
TCCCCCATCGATTTATCGTCTTCATACTTCTTTACAAAATCATGGCTGCAACGATGCCGAATATGAACAGCGGAATGTTGTAGTGCAAGAAGGTCGGTACACACGTATCCCAAATGTGGTGGTGCTGACCGTCAACATTCAATCCCGATGTGGGTCCGAGTGTACTATCGGAAGCTGGCGATCCTGCATCTCCAATGGCCCCAGCTGTACCGATCAATGATGTGATGGCAAGCGCACTGAATCCTAAAGATGTACCTAGTGGAACGAAAATGGCCGCGATGACCGGGATGGTTCCAAACGATGTTCCAATACCTATCGTGACAACCAACCCAACTGACATCATCACAACAGCGGCCAATAGCTGATTGCCACCAATCCACGTACTAGCTGTCTCCACAAGTTCATCAACAGACCCGGTTTCTTTAAGGACTGATGCATAACCGGAGGCAATGAGCATCACAAAGGCAATCATCCCCATCATTTTGACGCCGCCTTCGGTAATGATGTCGCCATTCTTCCATTTTTCAGCGCGGAAAATGAACATAACGAGAATACCGCCTAAAGCCGCCAACACGAGTGAGTCATAGATCACTTGGACAACCACCGTAACCAATAAAGCCAGCAGTGTGACATTATGCTTCCATTGCCACTTTTCACCACTGGTTGTTGTATCTGTATCATCCATCGTAAATTCCGTTTCGATATCTTTATAGTCTCGGGGCTTCCTATATGTAACTAAAATCGCAAAAATAAGACCGAGAACCATCCCCCCAACTGGAATGGCCATTGCCAAAGGGATTTGTGAAAATGGAATGTCCAGTCCATTCCCTTTCATTTCCTTGAAGATGATGTCCTGGAACAAAAATCCAAATCCAAACGGAATGAGCATATACGGCGCCTTCAAACCAAATGTCAAAGCAGTTGCAATCGCCCGCCGATCCACTTTCATTTTATTGAAGACAGCCAAAAGAGGTGGAATGAGAATTGGAATAAAAGCAATATGAATCGGAATCAGGTTTTGTGATAAACACGCCAAAGCAGCAATAGTAAATAAGACAATGCTTTTCTTACCACGCATAAGTGGCATCGCGCCACGGATCAAAAAACCTGTTACACCCGATCGCGCAATCATCACAGCTAAAACACCGAGCAAAATATAACTAAGTGCCGTTTCACCTTGCCCACCAAGTCCACCAACAAGGATGGTTGCTGTATCACCAAGCGGCAATCCTGCAGATAAACCACCGACAATGGCCGCAACTAACAATGCAAAAATGACATTGACACGGAGCAAGCTCAGTACAACGAGAACAAGAACCGATAATACCACCGGGTTAAAGACTATCACCAGTAGACCCCCTTATAAAAAATATATACCATTACATGATTCTATTCTTTGTCATCTAATAATATTAAACCTATTCTAAAGGACTTGAAGAAAACTTTCCAGCAAAAAACGAATCGCCCATCAATGAAGCAATGGAGAATGGATGTCCTCGATCAAAAGTACCCTTTTTACATGATCAAAATAATGGTACAATCAATAGATACATATACTATAAAACTCAAATAAAATAACGGTTTACAAAAGGGGATGGGTCTATGCACATGGAACCATGGATGTATTGGGTTGGTGGATTGATATTATTGATCGTGATTCTTTATAATCGACTCATTTATCTGCGTAACAAAGTCAATGAAACCTTCAAAAGTATTGACGTGTATCTGGAACAACGATTCGATATGCTAACAAAACTTGCTCAGGCTGTTGCCAGCTATACAGATTATGAAGGCGATATCATGGAAAAAATCACGAAACTACGTACCGGGTTCGACAATCCCGATCTATCCAGCAATGAAAAAGTTAAAAAATCAAACGAAGCCGGTCAGATCGTGGAAGGATTACGTGCACAGTTCGAGAGATATCCGGATCTTTTGGCCAGTAACAACTATTTGCAGTTGCAACGTTCCATAAATGAAGTGGAAGAAAAGCTCTCCGCCTCAAGAAGAGCCTACAATGCAAGAGTCAATCAATATAACACCTGGACACAGTCATTCCCGATTATCCTGTTTGCAAGAATACTCGGATTCCCGAAAAGGGAGATGCTGCAAGTCGCTGAATACAAAAAACAAGATGTCGATATGCGTTCCATATTAAGGAGTTAACCAATGTTTCAGGATTATGAGCAAACAATCGCCAAGATGACAGATAACCTGAAAAAAATGAATAAAATACGTTTCGGTACCATTCTTAAGTTTATTTTCGGTTGGTTCTGTATGTGTTTGTTCTTTTTTGTGCCCGGCATTACTATGATTGAACCGTCAATACTACCGATTCCCGACACATTCCATGGCATTCCCACTGAAAAACTTGTTCGTTTCATAGCTGTTCCATGTCTTTTTATCGGTGTTGTCAGCAGCTTCATTTTCTTGGGGCGTACATATATAAAATTCCGCTGTGCTTTCAGGGATGTCATCGTCAAAGAAGTTGTCAGACATTTAATGGAATCGTATCAATCACCTAAAAATCAGCCTGGAGAAACGGTCACGTGGAGCTACGGGGCAGGTCGAAAAATAAGCAGCTTCAAAATTTCCCGTTCAGGCTTATTTTTCCTTAAAAAAGGAGATCGCTTCGTTGGTGGTGACCGGATCAAAGGAACAATCGGGCTGACGGATTTCGATTTTTCAACTTTAACATTGTACAAAAGAGTCACGTCAAGCAAACAATCGGAACGATATAAAATGAAAAGGAAATTCGAAGGGGTGTTATTTCTCGCTGATTTCAACAAAAATTTCCGTGGCCACACACTGCTTCGTGATAAAAAAATAAAGAGTTTCAGGCATTTGAAACGTTATATCTGGTTGATGTTCAATAGGTTGACACGCGGGAAGGCATTAACGCGCATTCACTTGGAAAACAAGGATTTCGATCGACGCTTCAAAACGAAGACATCCGATGAGGTCGAGGCCCGCTATATTCTCACCCCGAACCTCATGGAGCGGATTGTCTCTTTTTCCAAAAAAAGACGGAATCCCATCGATATATCTTTCAGACACAATCATATAGCGATTGCGCTGTCTTCAAAAAAGTACTTTTTCGAGCCAAGTATATTTGGTCGGATGAAAAACAGACAAGTGAGAGAAGTGTATGATGATCTGATCTTTTTCTTTTCAATTATCGAGGAATTGAATTTGAATACACGAATCTGGAGCAAACAGTGAGCCCAAAAACAGAGACAGCCATCCCACCTATTGTGAAATGCCTGCCTCATCAGCCCAGTATTCTGCTGTTTATTTTTTGCGTCTGATTCCTATCACGCGGCCCGTCTCCTCCGGTTTTTCGTCCGGTGTATGATTTTTCGCCAACGATTGGAGTTCTTCATAGACATTATCTGGAAAAGGGGCCGGTCTTCCCGACGATTGATCGATTCCCATCAACATCTGTTCACTTACAGCAGCACGTTTTCCACCTTCACCATACAATTCAAAAAACACATGGACACGTTTAGCATCATAATCCAGAATGTTCAAGTGGACTTCAAATGATTCACCAAGCTTCATTTCATCCATGTAGATGACATGTGATTCCAAAGTATATATCGTATACTGGTTCTTTTCGATAAAAGCTTCCGTAATGCCGATTTCATCCATGAAGGCATCAACACCCCAGCTGAATGCCCGAACATACTCAGCATCGTTCATATGACCGTTATAATCAATCCATTCCTCGGGTACTGCATGTTTCAAGATTGTTTTTGATTGGTTCATTGTTTCTGTTCCCTCCTGGTTTTTCTGTCCTATCTCCATTAAAAGAAGGAGATGATTGAAAAAAACACTCTCCGCATCTTTTCAGCATCCCCTTCCCATAATGAATCGCGTTCATCATGTGCACCTTGACGTTATTAAAGTCTTCCGTTCAAATTCGCCCCAGGCCAATATTTTTCCAATAGCTGTTGCAGTTCAATCAAGAAGCTGTCACGGCGTTCCTCAAGTTGTTCCATGTCAATATCACCCGTTTGAGCTTCACAGCCTTCAATAACCTTTTCTGATAATTCATCGGTCAACTCAGGCGCTTCCAATTTCGTCCATGGCAGCTTCAAAGCAGGACCAAACTGTTTCAGTAGATGGCGCATACCTGCTTTGCCACCACCCATATGCAATGTCAAAAATGGTCCCATCAAAGCCCAGCGAAGACCTGGCCCATATATGATGGACGCATCGATTTCTTCAGTTGTCGCCACACCATCATTAACAATATGCAATCCTTCACGCCAGATAGCTTCCATTAAACGGTCACCGATATGTCCTTCAACTTCATGACGGACAATAAGTGGTTTCATATGCATACCGCTATATACATTTTTGGCTTTTTCAACGAAGGCATCATCCGTTTGTTCGCCACCTACAAGCTCAACAAGCGGTATCAAGTAAACCGGATTAAATGGATGCGCTACAATTGTACGCTCCGGATGGTGCTGGCAGTCTTTTTGCAAAACACTTGGCAATATGCCGGAAGTGCTTGAAGCGATCACTGCTTCTTTCTTTGCATATCGATCAATCTTGGCAATCATCGACCGTTTCAATTCTTCACGTTCAGGCACATTTTCCTGAACAAAGTCAGCCTTCTCAAGAGCTTTCTCAAGGTCTGATTCAAAATATAAATTATCGATTGATGCCGACTCATGAAGACCCATTTCCTCCATTTTCGGCCAAGCCCTTTTGACCATGTCGCGTGTACGTTCTTCAGCTGTTTCATCGGGATCCGACGCTGTAACGATGTAGCCATTCGCCAAAAATCGTGTTATCCAGCCATTCCCGATGACTCCTGTTCCAACAACGGTTATATGTTTAATACTATGATCTGTCATTTCCGTTTCCTTCTTTCTTTATGGGTTTAATAGATTCAACTCTTTGCGTGCTTCTGCTGGTGTCATAATATCCGAACCTAGGCTTTGGACAATGCCGACTGCTTTGTCAACAAGCTGTTCATTTGTAGCCAACTGCCCTTTTTTCAAATATAGATTGTCTTCCAGACCTACGCGGATATTACCACCTTGCAAGACCGATTCAGCTACAAGCGGCATTTGCATACGACCTATTCCGAATGCTGCCCATCGGCTATTTTCCGGGATACGACTCTTCATGTAAGAAACAGTTTCCGCATCTGCTGCAGCTCCCCATGGGATACCTAAGCAAAATTGAAAAATGGGATCACCATCGATAAGCCCTTTTTCGATTAAATGATTGGCAAAACGCACATGACCGGTATCGAAACATTCCAGCTCAGGTTTTACACCACTTGCTTGAACAAGTTTAGCCTGTCTTTCCAACCAATCAGTCGGACTGACATACAACATGTTTCCGAAATTGGTACTCCCGCAATCTAATGTGCACATTTCCGGCAAGAGTTTCCCGATCGGTTCATGACGTTCTTCAGGTGTTTGGATATCAGTCCCTTCACCACCACGTGTCGGGTCTTCTTCGCTTGGTATCCAGTCACCACCACCACCTGAAGTGATGTTGATGATGACATCTGTCTCTGACTCGCGTATGCGTTCGACAATCTCTTGGTATAGATTGACGTCATGGCTCAACCCACCTGTTTCCGGGTCACGCGCATGAACATGGGCGATTGTCGCACCTGCTTTTGCCGCTTGAATGGCTGAGTCAGCAATCTCCTTAGGTGTGACAGGAACATGCGGACTCTTGGCTGTCGTGTCACCTGCTCCTGTAACTGCACATGATAAAATAACTTTTTTATTCATCGTTGTTACCTCCCAATGGTTTTTTTGGTACATGCTTGAATATTTCTCCACTTTCAAACAAATGATTTACTCTTCTGATCCAGTCATAATATTCCATCCACTCATAGAGCTCCTCAAGCAATTCATTCATAGCCGCCTCATTTTCCGGTGTCAACGATTCATTCTCTTTCAATTCATCAATTTTCTTCATGAGACGTTGTTCAAAATGGCGGCTCCGAGAAATCGCCCGCTGCCATGTCGAAGTGAATAGGGATATGAACGTTTCATAATAATCTTCTTCAACCCTATATAGATCTTTTCGGACACCTTTTTTAAAAACACGTTCCGCAATGTTCATATCGATCATTTCCCTGACCAATTGACTCATCCTTGTTTTGCTCATGCCCGTTTCCTGGGCAAGCTCATCCAAGGTCATCGGTTCTTTATTCATATAAATGATTCCTAAAACGCGCCCGACACTTGTCGGTGCACCGAATGCATTCATATTATCCGTAATCTTCTCTACAAACTGTGTTCTGATGTCTTCGATGATTTGATCTTGCTGTGTATCATGTTGATTATTTGATTGATTGCCTTCCATTTTTTTCACCTACCGTTTATATTAGTGAACAAACATTCAGGAAGCCTTACCCGGTTGCAACTTACGTTCAATCCATCCCAAGACCAAATCAGCAATAACCGCCATTAACGCCGTTGGTATCGCGCCCGCTAAAATAATCGCCGTTCCGTCTGTTGCGTTGGTTCCAGTAATGATGATGGCACCTAGTCCACCAGCACCGATAAATGCACCAATCGCTACGATCCCGATTCCAATGACCAACGCTGTTCGAATACCAGCCATGATGACACTGACAGCAAGCGGAAGTTCAACCATCCGCAGCAGTTGAAAACGTGTCATACCAGACGCATAGGCTGCTTCCACCACTGTTTGGTCGACATCTCGCATACCAACATACGTATTTTGCGTGATGGGCAGAATCGAATACAACATCAGTGTGACGATTGCAGTATTCGTTCCAAGACCCATGACAATCATCACAACAGCCATTGCCCCGAGCGCAGGGATTGTCTGGATGATACTTCCAAGTGACAAGACCCAACCACTCAATTTCCCATACTTTGAAATCAAAATACCGAGTGGAACAGAAATAATGGACGCAAACAACACACCATATACTGCCATCAGAAAATGCCTGTAAAACTCCGTCCAGATATAGGCGCCATTTTCAGAGGTATAACGTATCAATTCTTGTAATGTATCCATATCAGTCATTTCCCTCCCCAGCATCTTCAAAGTAATTGTTTTCTTCCAAGAAATTCTTGGCTATCGTTCGTGGACTGATGTTTTCCACATCTGCCTGATGATTCAGCTCTTGCATATCTTCAGTTGAAATTTGATTGCCAAGCCGCTCCGTAATATCCTTGATTTCCGGGTATTTCTCTAAAACCTCATCACTTATTACCGCAGATGCATCATATGGCGGGAAGAATCGTTTATCATCTTCCAGCACTTTCAAATCGTATTCCTTAATCCGGCCATCGGTTGAATACGCCAGCACAACATCCATATTGCCTGTTGCCGCTGCTTTATACACAAGCCCGAGATTCATCGGATAAACATCGCCAAAATCAAAATATGTTTCCTTGAATCCGTCATACCCATCTCCTTCACGGTTCACCCATGCATTATCAACCCCAAAATCCAAATCATCGGCATATGGTTCAAGATCGGAAATGGTTTCAATGTCATTCTCTTCGGCAAATTCTTGTGTCACAGCCAATGAATAACTATTTTCAAAGCCATATTCTTCCGCCCACGTCTGATCGAATCGTTCCTGGAATTCTTTCTGTACGGTTTCCAAAGCCTCATCCGGATCCTTTACAGGTTCCATGCCCAATGCCCCGGCAATATCTGTCCCTGTATAACGTGTACTGGATATATCAATATCACCTTGCAGCATACCTTGATGTTGCACAATGGATGAACCAAGCTTCGTTACAAGGTCTGTTTTTGCGTCTGTTTCCCGTTCAATCATATCTGCCAAGATATAAGACATGATTTCTGACTCGGACTGTGTCAATGAACTGATTTTAATCGTATCTTTCGATGTACCTGCAAGACCCGGCAAAGCACACCCCGACAACATAGCCACAATCAACAGCATGATCATTCCTGTATATATTTTTTTAGTCACCTTATGCACCTCCTGTTATGCTGCCTTTTGGGAATCCTTGATTCCGTCAGGTGTCAATTTACTTTCAAGCAAAGCGAGCAAGCGATCCGCAATGACAGCTAAAATGGTCGCAGGAATCGTACCTGCCAAAATGAGTGACGGCTTATACAAGTTCAAACCATCGAAAATAAAGTCACCCAGACCACCACCGCCGATAAATGCAGCCAGCGCAGCCCAACCAATCAAGTAAACAGTTGATAACCGAACACCTGCCATAATAACCGGAAGTGACAATGGAAATTCCATTTTAATAATCTCCTGCCAGTTACTCATTCCCATTCCTCTTCCTGCTTCAATGACCCCTTTATTCACACCACGAACGCCAATATACGTATTCCTTAAAATCGGCAACAATGAATAAAAGAATAGTGCCAGTATCGCAGGAACTTTTCCTATACCGACAATCGGGATGAAAAACGCCAAGATAGCTAAGCTTGGTATAGTTTGCAAGATACCGATAAAGGATATGAATTTATCGGCAAATTTCGGCGCTCGTGTCAAGATAATTCCAAGCGGCACGGCAACAATGACACCTAGAATCATAGCCACCAGCGAAATATATAAATGTTCCCATGTTTTTATAAGCAAATCCATGCCATATTCATTGAAAAATTCTATCACAAGCCTGCACCTCCTACTCTGCTGTTTTTACGATCTCTTCCAATTCGCTGCCATC
Source organism: Virgibacillus sp. (assembly GCA_035301285.1). GTDB lineage: Bacteria > Bacillota > Bacilli > Bacillales > Amphibacillaceae > DATGUN01. Next base: position 19,320 of record DATGUN010000077.1, on the reverse strand, counting down.
GCCCCAAATCGTGTCATACACCACATTTGTCAGTGTAGCCCTTGTAACGATGCCTTTAAGATTATTGTCATCATCAACGACTGGAACATATGGCGCATTACGTCTGAGAATCTTCCGTACCGTATCACGCAGCAGACTGTCTGCATTCACCGCCAGTACATCTTCGTTCAAGAGTTCATCGACGGTTCCCGCCTTTTTATAATTTTGATGAATGGATTCAAGATCCACATAACCTTGCAATTTATTCTCCGAATCAACAATTAGCAGAGAATCCACTCGTTTTTCATGCATTATGGAAATCGCATCTTTCAATGTTGTACCGGATTGGACTACAATCGGTGAACTTTCCATTACTTGTCCAACGGTTGTTACATCGGGTCTGCCTTGAATGAGGAGGTCTTTTCCTAAGAAGTCCTCAACGAACTTATTTGCAGGGTTCCGTAGTATTTCTTCAGGCTTGTCGGCTTGGACAATTTCCCCGTCACGCATAATGACAACCTTATCAGCAAGTTTGATGGCTTCATCCATATCATGTGTTACAAATACGATGGTTTTATCAAGTTCCCGTTGCAGCTTTTTAAATTCATCCTGCAACGCATCCCTCGTAATAGGGTCCAACGCACCAAATGGCTCGTCCATCAAAATCAGGGGTGGATTGACGGCTAGCGCACGGAGCACACCAATACGCTGTTGCTGTCCACCGCTCAACTCATGTGGATATCGATCAAGATATTCCTCAGGCATATCAACCAATTTCAGCAATTCTTTTGCCCGTTTATCTTTCTTTTCCTTTGGCCACTTCAAAAGTGTTCCAACAAGAACAATGTTTTCTTTGATGGTCATATGTGGCATCAAGCCGATTTGTTGAATCACATACCCCATCGCACGTCGCAATTCAACGGCATTTTGTTCCTTGATATCTTTCCCGTCGACCAAGATTGTCCCCTCGGTCACATCAATCAAACGATTGACCATTTTCATCGTTGTTGTTTTACCGCACCCGCTGGGACCGATAAAACAGACAAATTCACCTTTATTTATTTTCAGGTTCATATTATTGACGGCCGTTGTTCCGTCTGCATATCGTTTTGTCACATTTTTAAACTCTAGCAATATAACCGCACCTCCATAATTGTTTCGCCTTTTGACTTTTTTAATTATATAGGACATCAATGTATTAACAAAATCGCATATAACTTTATATAACGTGTGCAATTTGTATAATTTTAATTGCATAAAGTTTATATAGTTTTTACTTAGAATTCCTCCCATTTTCTACAGATAACGACAAGATACATCCATCCGGATCATAAGCAGGTGTTTCAAAAGACTGTTATGGCAGTGTTTATACGCATATAAAAATAGCTAGCTTTTGGTGTCATTTTTTTAACATATTTGTTAAAAGATTTTCGTTTACTGTAAAAAGAAGACAAAGGTTTAAAACGATCTTTTGAAATCGTTTACAAATGGAGTTACCTGTACTATAATCAAAAATAACGTTTCCATTATAAAAACAATCAAAGGGGATGAAGTGATGATAAGGAAACTTAACATGCGTATTTTCGCACTATTAGCAATACTATTCACGATAACCATCATTTCCAATGCCTGTTCCTCCGATGACACATCATCCGAGGCTAATGCCAATAATGAGACGAACGCAGGCAATAGCAAAGAACTTGCTGATGACCAAGTACTCAACCTCGCTTCAGGTGAAGAGATACGGACACTCGATATTTCCAAGGCAACGGAAGAGACCGGCATCGGTATTATCAGCCGCATCAACTCAGGCTTGATGATCTATGATGACAACGAACTTGTTCCAGATGTTGCGGAAGATATGCCTGAAACGAATGAAGACAATACCGAATACACATATACGATCCGCGATGATGCTGTATGGTCCGATGGCAGCAAAGTTACAGCAGATGACTTCGTCTATTCATGGCAGCGTGCCTTAAGTCCGGAAATTGAAAGCCAATATACATACATTTTCGAATCCGCCCATATTGAAAATGCCAAAGAAATCGTCGATGAGGACAGTGATATATACGGAGATGTCGAGAAACTCGGCGTTGAAGCGAAAGATGATTCCACATTGGTCGTCACTCTATCTGAACCCACACCTGAGGAATACTTCAACAGCATGATGGAATTCTCCCCTTTCTTTCCGTTAAAAGAGGAATTTGTGGAAGAACAGGGAGATGAATATGCCCAAGAGCCAGAAAACTTGCTCTACAATGGCGCTTATGAGCTGGAGGAGTGGGACCATGGTGTCGGCTGGAAGCTCGTCAAAAATGATGACTATTGGGATGCTGACAACGTCACTATCGAAGAAGTCAATTATCAAGTCGTCAAAGACACAAATACATCCATCAAGCTCTATGAATCCGGAGAAATCGATCGGACAGGGCTTGTAGCTGAGAACGTCGATAAATATCAGGATGATGAAGAATTCGAGGAAATACCAGACACCGGTGTCTTTTATTGGGATTTCAACCGTGACACCATCCCTGAATTCAAAAATAAAAAGGTGCGCCAAGCATTTTTCTATGCAATCGACCGTGCTTCATTGATTGATGTCGTCTTGAACAATGTGTCTACATCAGCAAATTATGTTGTTCCAAAAGATTTTGCAACCGGTCCCGATGGAGAGGATTTCCATGTCGAAGGCGGCATTGCCGATCCGGAAAGTTACCCTGATACAGACAAGGAAAAAGCGAAAGAGCTATGGGAAGAAGCAAAAGAAGAAGAAGGATTTGATGAAATCGAAATAGAGATGATGACAACAGATGGTGAATTGCCGGGCATCATAGCAGATTACTATGCCGAACAATTGACGGAAACGTTAGATGGACTGGAGCTTAACATCAATAAACAACCCTATAACTCATACGTCGATCAAAAATCCAGCGGACAAATCGAACTGGGCGTCGGTGAAGGATGGTGGCCAGACTATGAGGACCCGATGGCTTTCCTTGAATTGTTCAAAAGCGATAACCCACAAAACACGTACGGCTTGGCTGACGAAAAATATGATGATTTAATTGCAGAAGCGGAAAGCTTAGGCGATGATCCCGAAAAACGTTGGGAGACTTTACAGGAAGCGGAAAAATATTTAATCGAGGAAGCACATATCGTACCGATTTATCAAACCGGTTCAGCCATTCTTTCCAAAAACTTTCTAGACGGCATTGTTGACCAGCCAAATGGCATTTCCATGTTTTACAGACATGGCAAAGTATATGAACATTGATATGAAGGATACCTTTCATGTAGAAAAATGGAATGTAGAAGGATTCTCACATCAAACGGCAATTTGAGATAACAAAAAATCAAGTCCAGGGACACAGTATGACCGATTCCCTGGACGATTTTTGTCCCTATATTCTTCTTGCGATTACAATCCTTTCAACTTTCCAACATATCACATACTTTCTCCCATTCCAGTTCCAGATCTTGTTTTTCTTTATACAATGTTTGTAATAACTCCAGATCGTCTATAACCATCAACTTTTTATCCAACACCTCGATACTCTGTTCTAGGAAGGCCATCTTACTTTCCAGTGATTCGTTGTTTTTGTTTTCCTTTTGAGGTGAAAGGGAGTTTGTGCTTTCTTTTACTTTTTTCTGTGATGTGTTTTCCCTTAATTGAACCATTTTTTCCCTTGCCCATGTATAATCACCATTAAAAAAATGGATTTCCTTAGATTCAATCCAATATATCTTTTCAAATAGTTTATCGATCAAATACCGATCGTGGGAAACAGCCAATAAGCTCCCTTGAAAATCATCGAGCGTGTCTTCCAGCACCTCTCTTGATTCAATATCCAAATGGTTTGTTGGTTCATCCAAAATGAGCAAATTGATATCTTTGCACATCAACTGTGCTAACCTCAAGCGCATGCGCTCGCCACCACTCAGTTGAGACACCTTTCGGAATACGGCATATCCATAAAACATGAACCGAGCTAAAAATTGCCTGGCTTCCCCTTCTGACATCCGTACGTCATCTCTGAAAACCTCAATGACTGTATCATCTTCAATGTCCGAAAAAATATGCTGTGATAAATAACCGACTTTGACATTGCTACCCACTTTCACATCACCGTGATCTGGCTCAAGTTCCTGTAGAATCAATTTCAGTAAAGTTGACTTACCTGTACCATTTTCACCGATGATAGCAACCCTATCTTGATACATTATGTGCATATCTACGTTTTGAAATAAGCGTTTATCACCAAAGCTTTTTGCGACATCTTCAAGTGTGATAACATCATTTCCACTCCGCTCTGAAGCAGCCATTTCCAGTTTCATTTTCCTACGATTCATTACTGGCCGATTCAACTTTTTCATTCTTTCCAATGCCCGCTCCATATTTCTTGCACGCCTGTGAAGATCGGCATTTGGAGGATTTGCTCTGTTGGCCCAATCTCTCAATCGTTTAATGGCTTCTTTCATTTTTTTTACTTTCTTTTGTTGTTCCTCATACGCTTTAAATTCACGTAGTAGCTTGTCTTCCTTTTCTTTCACAAACCCTGTGAAATCCGTTTGATAAGTCGTCACTTCTCCGTCCTCAAGATCGATTACTTTATTGATGACCTCATCTAAAAAATAGCGGTCGTGTGATATGACTAATACCGTTCCTTCGTATTCTTGCAAAAAGTGTCCAAGCCATTCAACTGCCATGAGATCCAGATGATTCGTTGGCTCATCCAGCAATAATAAATCAGGTTGCTCGAGCAGCATCAGTCCTAACCCCACCTTTGTTTGTTCACCCCCGCTTAATCGGGAAAATGGGTGATCAAGCAATGGACTTATATTTAGACCTTGAGCGATTTTTTCAATTTTATAGTCTATTTCATAACCCTCTTGCATCATAAAATGTTGTTGCAGTTTCCCGTATTCATCCATCAATTTTTCAAGTTTACCCTGAGCTGTTTCCATACTCATATGAGTCTCTATTTCTTTCATTTTGATTTCCATTTCAATCAAAGAAGAGAACGCCGACTTCAGTACATCTTTTGTCAACGTCATATCATGACATTCTGGAATTTGTGATAGATAACCGGTGCGTGCCCCCTTCTTCCAATGTATTTTTCCGGAATCTGGTGACTCCTCACCTGCAAGCAAACGAATTAAAGTCGTTTTCCCACTGCCATTGCGACCAACTAAGCCTACCCGTTCTTTTTCGTTGATTTCCAATGACAAATTTTCAAAAACCATATTTCCTCCGTACATTTTTGCTATATTATCAGCACTGCATATAATCATTGCATTTCCTCCTAAATACAAATAGCCATGGGAAAACGTATCTTCCCATGGCCACATCTATTAATGGATATCATTCAATATCCTATTCTATTTTTAAGCATTTCAATGCTTTTGAACCGCCTTTATTTGTGGGTAAGAGATGATTTCACTGTTTCAGAGCTATGAAGTTGTTAAAAAAGGACACACGTATCCCGTCAACAACTTCAACAGAAATTTCCGCACGGCACATATAAAGGAACACATCCATATAACCATGCGTTAAAACAGTTTGATTCATCATATCTTACCTCACCTCCGTTTCGTTGATTAGTTACAGTCTACACGTAATGAAATTATAATTCAACATTATTTAAATGATCTCTTAAAATGATTGGTCATGATGTTTCCCCAGACAAAACAACATTTAAATCCAGTGAAAAGTTATAAAAGGGTTTACATCACACGTCAGTTATTCTAGTATAGTTATTGAATCCATTTTTACATCCTTAGAATGGGAGCTGTAAAAATCATCCCGTTTCCCTTTTCAGTGATTTGTCCATAAGGGTGCATAGGACTTGATACTTACAGGCTTTATTCTCCTTCAACAAATTGAATAATAATGGATTGTAACAGCGCGTTGAATACTAGGTGGAAACTGATGATATATATCGTGATACACGTCCAATGATACATATAAGCGATGAACCGCTCAATTTTGCGTATATAACGTTACGAATCAAACAATTAAATTATACAGGCCATCCCTTGCATTTCTTAAATCATCATAGACATTCATGTCTTCAAGGGAATATTTTTGTACAACTGGTCATGACATCATAACCACACTTTATATCAATTATCTTAAATGGCATTTATGAAGTAAAAGCCGCTTCATACTAATCATGCCAGCGATATGATTAGTTCATTTAAGATACGATTCGTTCAGTATTCAACCAATATTATATCATGCTGATTACATCACCCAGGAAAAGTCACAGGAAATATTCAGTTTTTTTAAAAATCAAGGGAGATGAACACTTCCATCATTTTAGGATACATAGGAATGGGACTCTAACACAGGAGGCGTTAAAATGAACCGTTTTTCGATAGGTAAGAAACCAGTGCTATCATTTATGCTTTTGTTAGCCTTTGTACTGCTCATGAGCGCCTGTTCTGCAGGCAACTCAAACACATCAGGAGGAAATGACAATGTTGCGGAAGTCAGTGATGAACCTGCAGACGAGCAAGTCATTCGCTTGACGGAATCCGATGAAATCCGTTCGATGGATTCATCATTCGCAACCGATGCGATTTCACATCATGCGATTAACCGTGTCATGTCGGGGCTTTTGATCTATGAAGATGGTGAACTTGTCCCTGAAATCGCAGAAGATATGCCGGAAGTGAACGATGATAACACGGAATATACATTTACATTACGTGATGATGCAGAATGGTCCAATGGTGAGCCGGTCATTGCCGATGATTTTGTTTATGCATGGCGCCGCGCATTGGACAGGGACTTTGAATCACAGTATGATTATATCTTTGATGCCGCCAACATCAAAAATGCGACCAAAATAACCGACGAAGACGATGACATGTATGGCGAGACGGAGGAACTTGGTGTTGAGGCCGTTGATGATCATACATTGAAAGTAACGTTGGATAAAGCGACACCAGAACAATATTTTAATAGTTTGATGCAATTTGCACCTTTCTTCCCGTTGAATGAAGAATTCGTGGAAGAACAAGGGGATGATTATGCAGAAGAACCAGAAAACCTTCTTTATAACGGGGCCTATGTCCTTGATGAATGGAATCACGGGGAAGGTTGGACAATGAAGAAGAACGAAGACTATTTCAATGCAGATGAGGTGACAATGGAAGAAGCTCAATTCCAAGTTGTCAAAGACCCTAAAACAGCATTGAAACTCTATGAAGACAATGAAGTCGATGTTGTTGAACTGAAAGGTGAAGACGTGGAAAGCTATCGCGATCATGAAGAATTCCAAGAACTGCCTGAACTTTCGAATATGTATTGGAAATTGGATATGGACAATGTTCCGGAATTCAACAACAAAAAAGTACGCCAGGCTATCTTCTTATCCATTGATAGAGATGCCGCTGTTGATGTCATCCTTAACGATGGTTCCTTGGCTGCGAATTATTTCGTGCCCAAAGACTTCGCGACTGGCCCTGACGGCAACGATTTCCACGAAGAAGGTGGCATAGCCGATCCTGAGGATTATCCAAATACAGACAAAGAAAAAGCACAAGAATTATGGGAAGAAGCCAAAGAAGAAGAAGGCTTTGATGAACTGAATGTCGAATATATGACAACCGACAAGGAAGATGCCGCTGAGCTTGCCGACTACTATGTCGATGAGTTGGAAGAAAATCTGGATGGTCTTAACATAGAAATCAATAAACAACCATTCAATTCCTATCTGGATCTGACTTCTGCCGGTGAAGCAGAAATTGATGCTGGATCAGGTTGGGGACCGGACTATGAAGATCCGATGACTTTCCTTGAACTGTACACATCTGATAACTCGACAAACACATTTGGTATTGCAGATGATAAATATGACGAGATGATTGAAGAAGCAGATGCAACCGGCGATGATCCGGAAAAACGCTGGGAAATACTACAGGAAGCCGAGAAGTACTTGATTGAAAATGCCTTGATCATCCCGATTTACCAAGGTGGAAAGGCACAAATGACCAAAAACTATGTTGATGGCTTTATCAATCAAACAAATGGTACACATGAATTTTTCCGTTATGCGGAAATCAAAAAACATGATTGATGATCATTAAGGGCGCCTCAAGAGGTGCCTCTTTTTTTATGTCATGATATGGATGGAACAGCATGATGCATCCACGAACAGCATAATGAGATCCATCCATCGTTCAAAGCTAAAATATACTCCCTGATATAACCATTGTTTAATTTATATACGATGTAGAAAATGTTCTAATCGCTTATTTTCAACTTTTCAATCAGCTCTTTGACTTTTTCATCATCATTCGAATCAATGGATACTTCTTCTGTATTTTCAATGAGTTTTTCATAGATATCTTCACCGGCGGGGTTTTTGCCATCCCAACGCTGCGGGATATCATACACATGAATGGTTCCGTCTCCATTGCTGCTATAGGTAATCGTTCCATCAACCAAGCGTGACCCAGATAATTGGACAACATCTTCGGGATAATCAAGACTTGTATCATCATCGGGATTAAGGGGTTCGCCTGCCTGAATCTGTTTAGCATTCAATTCATCTATATCCTGATTCTGGCCAAGTTGCAACCATACACGGGCATATTCAATCTCCTCAGAGGAGTAGTCGGATAACACACCCTTTTCATCCTTCTCGGATGGACTCATTGAGTTGTTCTCGTCATCATTGTTTATAGATGATCCATTGGAATCTTCATTATTAGCCTCATCATCATCTGTCACATGATCCGAGCTACCTTCTTCATTGCTATTTGTGTTTCCTGAATCATTTTGATGATTATTTTCATGATGACTGTTATTGTCTTGAGCACTTTGACCAGAGCCGTCACCACACCCCGTAAGCAGAAGCGCGGTTGCGATGAATGCAGTCAATGCTATCCATATTTTCTTCATAAACCCGAATCCTCCATCTATGTAGAAGTACAACTTCATTCAATAAACATGTACAAGGTAAATTATGTCAGTCCCTACTCTCTTTTGCAACTGGTATTGTTATTTTCAGATTAAAATGCTCGAACACGTTTTTTTGAAAAACATTCAATATAACAATAACACCGTGGGCGCCAAGAATATTTTTTATCTCATAAATAAGCGGACTGTCGATTAAGACGGTCCGCTTGATGTGGTCTATATGATTAGATTGGATTGGAGAGTCATTCCTCAAAGCCCTTCAACACGATTTCCAGGCGGCGATTTTTTTGTTGTCCGTCTTCATCAACATTTGAGGCGATCGGTTCAGTGTCCCCATACCCATTGGTTGTAACGGTCACTTGATGCAGTGCGCCTTGCTCATCCATGTAATTTTTGACGGAATCAGCACGTTCTTCCGATAAGTTCATATTATATTCTTTATCACCTGTATTATCTGTATAACTGTTGAAGTCTACCTCCACATCTTCGTGCTCTTCCAAAATAATGGCAACTTGGTCCAAAATTTGTTTTGATTCAGGTTTCAACTCGTTCTTATCAAACTCAAACAATAATGAAGCAGGTACGTATAAAGTCATTTCATCATCAACTTCTTCTACATGGACCTCATCAGGTAAATTGACATCCAACCCATTCGGTATATCTTTAGCATTGGCTTTTATCCGATCCGGTTTTTCCGACGTCTTAACACCACTTAAATTATCACCTTCTGATGAATCACTTTCCTTCGATGAAGATGATGCTGTATCATCATGTTTTTTTTCGGTATGATCGTTTACATCTTTTTCTCCGGCATTCGTATTATAATCGCTGTTACATCCCATGAGAATAAAGGCGCATCCGAGTATTGCCATGATGTACTTATTCATCATTTCCCTCTCCTCATATGTTTGCGTCGTTTATTCAATGATCCGGACATTTAAATCTTGTACACCGAATTCCAAAGCGTCATCTAGATCTTCCATGTATATATCCAAATGGCCGCTTGTAATCGCACTGCCTCTGTCCTCACAAACAAAGGTCTTATCCAATTCCGAAATATAGATCGACGTCCCAAAGTCAAGTGACTGTGGACAAGCAATCGTCCTGTCCTCTTCGACAACATTACCGGATGCTGTGATTCCGTATCCTGGGTCGCCTACTTCTTTATCCGTTGATTCTTTACCTGCTGTATATGCCGTTACACTGAATGTGCTTCCATTCTTATCAGGGATGACAATGTCTTGTCCCGCATTGATATCGAATGGGTCACCTATGGATGGGTTTGCGGCAATCAATGTCCCCATCTTTACATCATATTTCTTGGATATGGTATAAAGTGTATCTCCCTCTTGAACTGTATAATCCACACTTGCCGAAGCAGGTTGGCTAAATAAAAGTAATCCGAATGTCAATAGAGCTATCAGTGATAAATATTTGATAAGTATACCTCCCTAGATGTAATCGATGTCCTATATTTGCTGATATCGCTTGTCATTAAACTTTACCATAAAGCCCTCCTAACCGTTGGAATAGTTTTCCTACACTTTAATATCCCTGAATACCCGTTTTCGACATTCAATAAACAAAAAACTGTTTTATAGTGACTACACCGTTTATTGGATTGCAGTTAATACCACTTTAATGCGTTAATCATTCGAGAATTAGACCGCTTCATCAAAAACACGGACACAAATCACTAATGGCCCGCAATGGTGATAAAGATGGAATAATCCAGGTGAATCATCAAGAGTGTTACTGAATATATAATGTTTAATTGTTATTTTTGAATAGATGTATTAGAGTTACTTATAGGAGAGTGGTTAATTGTTCAAAGATAATCGCTTTAAGAACATCACTAAGCATCGTTTACGAAATGACTTAATCGCGGGAATAACCGTTGGTGTTGTTGCCATTCCATTGGGTATGGCTTTCGCGATTGCCTCAGGCGTCAACCCCGAATATGGAATCTATACAACTATCATTGCAGGTTTGATTGTATCACTCATTGGCGGTTCTCACTTTCAGATTGCGGGACCAACAGGTGCTTTTATCCCGATACTGCTAGCGATTGTTCTGCAATATGGCTATGAAGACTTGCTGATTGCCGGAATGTTGGCGGGCGTCATATTGGTTCTCATGAGTCTTTTTAAGTTTGGTAGTCTCATCACATACATCCCCAGGTCTGTGACGATTGGATTCACTTCAGGAATTGCTGTTATTATTTTCACCGGACAACTGGAAAATTTTTTAGGTTTGGAAAATATAGAGAAAAAAGAGTACTTTCATGAAAATATGCTTGAGCTCATCAAGCATATTGGAACCATCAACATATACAGTATCATTGTCGCGATTCTAGGGTTGCTCATGATCATGTTCATTCCCAAATTACTTCCGAGAGCACCCATTTTATTGATTGCACTTGTTGTTCCAGCTGTTTTAAGTGTTTTAATTTTTCCGGAAAAGGTAGCAACCATCGGTACTGCATTCGGAGGGATTCCACAAGCATTGCCAGATTTTCAATTCCCACATATAACGATAGAAAAGTTGCTTTATTTATGGGGACCAGCATTTGCGATTGCTATGCTAGGTGGGATTGAATCGCTACTATCCGCTGTAGTTGCGGATGGGATGACAGGAAAACGCCATCACTCCAACAAAGAGTTATTCGGCCAAGGGGTCGCCAATATTGTCACACCCTTTTTTGGAGGAATCCCTGCAACTGGTGCTATTGCCAGAACGGCAACAAATATCAAAAGTGGTGCCGTCAGTCCGTATTCCGGTGTTTTCCAAAGTGGATTTGTACTCTTAACCTTAATATTATTTGCCCCGCTTGCATCTTCCATTCCACTTGCCAGCATGGCACCGATATTAATGGTTGTTGCTTTCAATATGAGCGAATATAAAACATTCGGCTCGATATTGAAACTCGCAAATTCCGATTCGCTTGTACTCGTAACAACATTCATTTTAACGGTATTCGTAAATTTAACTGTTGCAGTTCCAGTCGGACTTTTATTGGCAATGGTGTCGTTTGTCCGGAGAATCAGCCAAGTATTGGAAGTTGAAAACATTACACCTGAACGGTATGCAGACAAGGAAAATTCAACCCATCATAACGAGTATGTATGCCCCAAAATTGCCAGCTTCACAATCAGGGGACCTTTGTTTTTTGGAGCTGCCGACCGATTTGAAACAACCTTATCAAGCTCCATTCGTAAACGCCCAGCCGTATTAATCTTAAAAATGCGTCACGTCTCCATAATTGATGTCACCGGAGTAACCAACCTATCGACATTTGTGAATAAGTTTATGAAACGAGGTGGAACAGTCATGGTTTCTGAGTTAAATGAAGATGGGTTAACCATGTTAGAACGAACAGGTTTATACCATAAAATCGGTTCTGAATTCTTTTTCTCTCGGACGAGTGACGCGATTAACCATGCACTTGATATCATCAATACAAAAAATTGTCCATATTGTTCAAAAGGTCCTGATCAAAAATGCCGTATGTTTAGAAAACTGGAGACCGAACAGCGTGAGAACGTTGACCAACAGTAGAGTCACCCTTATTTTGTCCAACTAATATCCGCCTTTATATTGGTAAGATTATTATCGTCAAATCAAATAGCAACCTCATCAAAAATCCATGCTGTTTACAATTAAAACAGCATGGAATTCAGTATGACGTATTATTTTTTATCGACTTCCAGTTTCTTTTGCAATAGACCAAGCAAGTAATCAACGAGAATAGCTAAAGCGGCCGCAAAAATCGCTCCCGCGAAAATTTTATTGGAATCGCGTACGTTGATCCCTGCAACAATTTCCCGTCCCAGTCCTTCTCCACCGACAAATGGTGCGAGTGTCGCGACACTGACCGCAATGATAACCGCAATACGGATACCTGCAAGCATAAATGGGAGGGATAGTGGGAATTTAACCTTCATCAATAATTGAAAAGCGGTCATACCCACTCCACGTCCGGCTTCCACCGCTTCTTTCTCGACTTCCTTCAATCCGACTGCTGTATTACGTATGATCGGAAGAAGCGAATAAAGGAACAAGCCAATGACGACTGTATTGAAACCAAGACCAAATATGAGCATCAGCATAGCAAGCAAAGCAAGACTTGGTATAACTTGTATCAGGTTGGCAATGGAAATGATAATTGTTTCCATGGCATTACTTTTAGTACACAGAATACCGAGTGGAATGCCGATGACCAATGCCAGTCCAACCCCTAACAGTACCATGCCGATATGCTCAACAGTCATTCCCAGAAGTTCTACCCAAACCCCTGAAAAATAGTCCAGAAAGTCCATAAATGCATCCACTAGATATCACCTACTCCAATAAGCCTTGATCTTCAAGATATTCCTTTGCAACATCCTTGATTTCTTCGCCGTCGTTATCTACTTTCCCGCTCAATTCAGCAATTTTTTCTTCATCAAAGGCGTCTAATAACGGCTCGATGGCATCTTCAATTTCTGGATTATCTTCCAATACATCCTGTCTGATCATCGGTACAGCATCATAAGGCGGGAAGAAGTTCTCATCGTCCTCCAACAATTTAAGGTCATACTCGACAATTCTCGGGTCTGTTGAATAAGCAAGAACGACATCCATTTCGCCATTTTTCACTGCATCATATACAAGGCCGATTTCCATTGGATTTGTATCACCGAACTCAATACCATACGTTTCCTGGAAGGCTGGATACCCGTCATTGTCACGCTCAAGCCAAGCCGTATCAAATCCCGCTTTTAAATCTCCGGCATCATCTTTTAGATCCGAAACTTTTTCATATCCGTTTTCATCTGCAAGATCTTCTGTAACGGTAAATGCATATGTGTTGGCATAACCAATCTCACCCAATACCTCAAATTCAAAATCGTCACCACCGAAAAAGTCCTTCGCTTGTTGCAATGTAGCGTCCGAATCTTTTGGATCATCTATATCTGTAAAAGAAGAAATAGCGGTACCCGTATATTGAGTGGACATATCAATGTCACCAGACTGCATCCCCTCAAGAACAATCGGACTTGTTTCAATATCCTCTTTTACATCAACTTTTACATCCGTTTCTTGCTCGATCAAATCCTTATACATGTGAGCAAGTATTTTTGTCTCCGTATACGTTTGTGCCCCGATGGTGATTTTGTCGCTTGAACACGCCGTCAAGGGCAAAATCAACAGCAACATCAATATAGAACCAATTGTAATCTTTTTCATACGCTCTCCTCCATCTGTATTGGAATTTGTTTTCTATTTTCTTTTTTCTTGAACAAATTTTCAAATTTAGCAAACACAAAGTCAGCGACCAACGCCAACACCATTGCCATAATAGCAGCAGCAAATATAAGTGGTTTATTATTGACACCCATACCACCGATAATCAACTGTCCAAGGCCACCCGCACCAATCAGCCCTGCAAGCGTTGCCCAATTGATGATGTATACCATTGTCAGACGTACACCTGACATAATATAGGGCATTGCAATGGGTACCTCCACGTGAATCATCCGTTGCATCGCATTATAGCCCATCCCTTTAGCGGACTCGATAATGCCAGGATCAATCGACTCAAAAGCGGCATATGTATTACGCAGGATTGGCATCAATGAATATAGAAACAATGCCACAATGGCAGGTTTCATGCCGATGCCGATTAATGGAATGAAAATCGCCAACATTGCAAGACTCGGTATCGTCTGGAAAATGTTTGTAATGGTGAAAACAAGCGATTTAATCCAGCCTATACTTGTTTTAGCCAGAAATACTCCCAAAGGAATCGCCACGATACACCCAAGTAATATTGCGATACCGGATATTTGTAGATGTTTTAAAAGAGAAGCAATAATATCCGAATGACGTTCAACAAACACGTGGAAGTAATCGCTGAATTCATACATTGGAGGCCCACCCTTCCTGTGCATATACATCACGCACATGGCCGACAACGCTACCTCTTGTCAATAAGCCGGCAAGTGTATCATCAGCATTCAAGACCGGTACATAGGAAAAGCCTTCATCGAGAATACGAATGGCATCGGTCAAGCTTGTATCAGGAGATATCACATGTGAAAAAGGATGCAATATATCCTCGACCTTTTTATTTTCATCATCGAAGGACTTTGTCACGTCATAAATGGATATGTATCCTTTCGCATGGTTATCATTATCAACCACAACTAGTGAATCAACCTGTCTCTTCTCCATCATATTCATGGCAACCGCAAGACCTCGTTGCGGGAGGATTGTTGCAGGCTTCGTCATCATGACATCGGACACTTCAGGAACATCCACAGCCTGTTGGAGCCGTTTTTCTCCGATGAAATCTTTGACAAAATCATTGGCGGGACGTCTGAGTATTTCTTCTGGACTTGCTTCTTGTACAATCTTGCCGTCACGCATCAATACGATTTTATCAGCAATTTTCAACGCCTCATCCATATCATGTGTCACGAAAATAATCGACTTCTTGATATCCTTTTGCAATTGGATAAGTTCTTCCTGCAATTGTTCACGACTGATCGGATCTAGCGCACTGAACGGCTCGTCCATCAAAATAATATCGGGTTCCGCCGCCAATGCACGAATGACGCCGATACGCTGTTGTTGACCCCCACTCAATTCGGATGGGTAACGCTCCTTAT
This sequence comes from Virgibacillus sp., assembly GCA_035301285.1. Classification (GTDB taxonomy): domain Bacteria; phylum Bacillota; class Bacilli; order Bacillales; family Amphibacillaceae; genus DATGUN01. Next base: position 3,756 of record DATGUN010000077.1, on the reverse strand, counting down.
AGAGTTTTGGATCCAAACCGACCAGGTCAAGCAATTCGTCTACACGTGCATCCGTTTTGGACTTGTCCCATTTCAAAAGATGTGGAACAACGCCAACATTACGCCCGATCGTCATATGCGGAAACAGTCCAATATGCTGGATGACATACCCTATCCCTCGGCGTAATTCAACAGGGTTGATTTCATTGATGTTTTTCCCATCAATCAGGATGTTCCCCTTCGTGATGCTAATCAGACGATTGATAAGTTTCATCGTCGTTGTCTTTCCACATCCACTCGGACCGATCAAAACCGTAATTTCGCCATCCTCGCAAGTCAGGTTTATATCTTTCAATATATCTTGACTGCCATCATAACGTTTATAAACATTTTTAAATTCGATCATCCACATTCACCACCTTTATCAGTGTTCAATTTATCAAAAAGATGCTTATCGTTTTGTATGTCATAAATTACACCATATGTAAACATGCAGCACGTTGACTATTCTAAAAATTTCGTCAACTATACAGGACGTAGCAAATCGGCAGCAAATCCACCTTGACCTGTTGCACCCTATCACGTTGTTACAAACTTCAGAACATGTTAACTTTTCCTTTTGCCTAACGCTCTGACTCAAGCTTCCTATTTACATCGACATAATTTCCTTGGATACAAATATGCGATAAGCCTTTTTAATCAAATCAAACAAAAAACGATTGATTTTAACAACAGTATCCATTAAATAGTATCATTATATAAGATATTGTCAACAGTCCGACAGTACATCTCAAGCCCTTTATGCAATGATGACGCAGTTACAGCCACTAAGTATATTGTACTAGACTAACAAAAATGATAAATCAATTTCATGAAACCTTATATAAATAGTTTATTTCTAATCGATCCAGTTCTTTATGAGCAAACCAACAATGATGCCATAAACCAGATGAGCACTTGTCCAGTAAAGCCAGGATCCGAAATCACCTGCATCAGGCGCCAGATTAGATAAAGCAGTCAAGAAAAACAACCCGCCGCTTCCAAACACATACACTAAAACATACATGAACCATCTTTTTTCAAGATGCCATAAACATAAAACATAGAACAATGCAACAACACTTATGACACAAAAGACGAAGTGAAATACGATACCTATGCCAGGTTGAGACCAAATATCCTTTAATACAGGAATATAATCTACATTAAATAATAAAATATATGCCTGATTGCCCGTTAAAATATGAATGATCATCAAAAAGCTTGCCAGTACAAACCCACTTACCACTCCTATCGTTGTCAGCCTGGTTATCCGATTCATCCGATCCGTCCTCCCATTTAGCAATTGAAACATGCATATCGCTTGTTCCTTATACATACCACCAACACTTCCTTTTCTAACAAATCTCAAACACCACCTCGTCCCGAGAACGTATCACCATCATCATTCTTTATACCCATAGCATGTTTAAACACGTAACACCCGGGAATACACATTATGTAGCTGATATGGAATGAAACAATTAAATCAGCCTTTAATATAAGCTTTTATTTGGAGAGATCCTTAAAACCTGCAATAAAAGAATTTAAAAATGACATAAAATTAAAAAGGGAATTGATAGACTTATCGAGTGAAGGAAAAAACTAGGACAACCTTTATGTCATCACACATAATAATAATTGTACTGACCGTATAGCTGACAGCATCTGTGCGGGTAAACTAGGTGAAGATTTTACAGCCGAAAAAAGAAATGTTTTCACCAAAAAAGGCGACGAACTCCGAGCACAGTTCAAAGAGCTTGGTTTCAGACAAGAAAAGGCGAACCCATATGAAGAAAAGCTCGATTACGGAACCATATAATGAGTAGACGCAAATCAATAGTAGAATATTTCACAAACACTCCACCAATGCCTTGGCGCTTATTTGCGACAGGGCATTTTTCATATGAAAAGATAATTAACAAAAAATACGAACCATCCTTTTTTATAGGAAAGGCGGCCATCAAAAAAACGAACCACCCTTTTCTATAGGAAAGACGGTCATCAAAAAAACGGACCACCCTTCCAGGCAATCCGTTTTTTATCCATTTAATCCATCATTTCCTTTAATACTTGCGCTTGATTGTGCTCCTCGTCTTTTGCGGAATATACCAATGTAACCCTATCATTTTCCTTTTGAATAGCTTTCAGTTTATCATACTCCGCTTTCTGCTCACCATCTTGTAATTCCTTTTTATACGCCGATTTAAATGCCTCGTACTTTTCCGGATCGTGATTGAACCATTGTCTAAGTTCTTTGGTTGGCCCGATTTTTTTAAGCCATTCATCTAGGGAGGCCTTTTCTTTAGACACACCCCGTGGCCATACACGATCAACTAATACTCGAATTCCATCTTCATCTGACTTTTTATCATAAACACGTTTTATTTTTACAGTCATAATTTAGCCTCCTTCTATATATCTTACCCATCATAAAACGCATCAAAACAATAAGAGTATCCCTACTAGAAGTAAAATACCAAGGCTATTTATATAGCTCCTCCCCTACTCCTGCTATACAATTGAAGCTAGACAGAAGCCTTGATTGAATTTTCATCCTCGGGCGCACCTGTTTTTCAATCAAGAACCCGCCTTGATTGAATTTTCACCCTCGGGAGCACCCTTTTTTCAATCAAGAACCTGCCTTGATGCAATTTTGACCCTCGCGAACCCTCATTTTTCAATCAAGAACCCGCCTTGATTGAATTTTCACCCTCGGGCGCACCCTTTTTTCAATCAAGACCCTGCCTTGATGCAATTTTCACCCTCGCGCACCTTCGTTTTTCAATCAAGAACCCGCCTTGATGCAATTTTCACCCTCGGGCACCCTCATTTTTCAATCAAGAACCATTCTTGATGCAATTTCGACCCTCGGGAGCACCTTTTTTCAATCAAGAACCCGCCTTGATGCAATTTTCACCCTCGGGAGCACCTGTTTTTCAATCAAGAACCATTCTTGATGCAATTTTCGCCCTCGGGCACCCGCTTTTTTCAATCAAGAACCTCATATTCAACAGGTCGGTCCATTAATTTTTAAAAGCCTCTTTCTCCCCACGCAATCAAAAGTGAATGACATTTAATATAAAGAGGTACACAAATGGCACCCCCTTGCTTACAATGTAATGTTTTCCCGAAGTCCTAAGGCGAAATAACATCGGATTTCTTAATCAACTACAAGGCCTTACCGCGTCCCCACTGTCAATTCTGAAGCCTTAATTGTTGTTCCTTCAACACATATACATCATCAGCCACCCGACGTACAAAAGTCCGGTCATGCGATACCAACAGAACCGTGCCCGGGTACCCTTCCAGAAATCGCTCCAAAGCCTCAATGCAATAAACATCCAAAAAATTGGTCGGCTCATCCAAAATCAGTATATTATATCTTCCGAGGAAAAGCTGACAGAGTACAATCCGAATCGCTTCCCCTCCGCTTAACGCGCGAACATCTTTTTTCAAATCATTGCCATTAAAACCCATAGCATCAAGGGCCGCCCGAATTTTGCCTTCTTCATAGTCACTTCTTTCTTTCATAAAACGAATGACCGATTCATCCTTCATGAATCGGTAATCCATCTGATTGTATGCTCCGATTACTGCTTTGGGAGAAATCGACAACCCTTCCCCGCCTTTCAGGATATGGTGAAGCAAAGTTGTTTTTCCAGTCCCGTTTGCTCCTATAATAGCAATAGTCCGACCCAACGGAAACTGGAAACTTGTCTCATCCAATAACAGTTT
>DATGUN010000076.1:0-4628 GCA_035301285.1 Virgibacillus sp. | reverse complement strand
GTGACGGACAAGCATCAGTACATCTATTTTCGCCCGAGTAAGCGAATTGATTTAAAAATCAGAGCCGGGGATCCCATTAAAGAAGGCACATTGGCGTACAAGGCCCTTCATTCACAACAGAAAGTATCCGAATTCATTGATAAAAGCATTTATGGTGTGCCATATCATGGGATGGCCGTCCCGATTGAATATGGGGGCAATGTGGAAGGGTCGTTATTGACCGTCTATCCGGCGGTCACAGAGGGGAAGTCGGTCATCACCTTGAAAACAGATGACGGATGGAAGCCACTCCCTTTTTCCAAGGTCATTTATCTGGAAATCAAAGATCGGAAAACACATGTGATCGCTGAAGGGTTCACAGGGACGCAACATAATACCTTGCAGGAATTTGAATACTTTTTGCCATCAGAGATGTTTATCCGTTGCCATCGTTCGTTTATTGTCAACGTGCATCATATCGATCAGATTTTACCGGACACGCATTCGACCTTTTTGTTGAAAATGAAGAATGGCGATCAAGTCCCGGTCAGTCAATCGTATTCCAGTTATTTCAGGAAACTGCTCGGATTTTGATCATGTTCTCCCACATTTTAGACTGACCCCGTGGCGCCGATTCAAAACGGTGCCACATTCGTTTGTGAACTTCGTTGCACAAATCTTCTGCTTTAATCCACCAATATAATGTCTTAAACGTATTTTATCTTTTCCCGTCATGATTTCGCAAAACAAGAAAGCGGTTTAGTAAAATGGAGGTAGAACACCATGAGAGAAAGGACGGGAATGATATGAAGGATACTACAAAGCGGATACGCGATAAACGTTTATTGGACCGGGTTGTTTCGGCGGAAGAAGCGGCATCATGGATCACGGACGGTATGACGCTTGGGCTTAGTGGATTCACACGTGCCGGTGATGTGAAAGCGACTCCAATGGCTTTGATTCGTCGTGCGCAACATGAGACGTTTAAGGTCAATGTTTTTACAGGGGCTTCACTGGGCTCGGATATTGATCGGTTAATGTCTGATTCGGATATGATCCATAAGCGTTTGCCTTTTCAGGCAGATAAAACGATGCGTCATCATATTAATGCAGGGGATCATCTATTTGTCGATCAACATTTATCCCATACGGCGGAACTATTGCGCCAGAATGCCATTGAAGGTATTGATTATGCCATTTTGGAAGCGGTATCGATAACAGATGATGGCTATCTGATTCCGACGACGTCAATTGGCAATTCGCTGGCGTTCGCTGAAAGTGCTGACCATATCATTATTGAAATCAATATGGCTCAACCGGAGAGTTTAGAAGGGGTGCATGATCTATACAGCCCCGAGAACCAAGGAGAACGCCAACCGATTCCGCTCGTCCATTCTTCCGATCGGATAGGGCATAAAGGCATTCCATTAGACGCGAGCAAAGTGAAAGGAATCGTGTTTACAGATCAGACGGACTCCCCATCCACGATTATCCCGCCGGATGAAGAAACCCAAGTGATGGCTAACCATTTGATCAGGTTTTTGGAAAGTGAAATGGAAGCGGGCCGGTTAGGCAAGGAACTCGCGCCCATTCAATCCGGGATCGGTTCCGTCGCGAATGCCGTATTGCACGGATTGCTTGAATCGGGATTTGAGGATCTCGACATATATTCTGAAGTCCTTCAAGACGCTGTATTTGACTTGATTGACGCTGGAAAAGTGAAGACAGCATCCTGTTGCTCCATCACGCTATCTGAAGAAAAAATGGGACAGGTCTTTTCCGATTTTGAAACGTATAAAGATAAAATCGTCATGAGACCCCAGGAAATTTCCAATCATCCGGAAGTCATTCGCCGGCTCGGACTCATAGCTATCAACACGGCATTGGAGCTTGATATTTACGGCAACATCAACTCCACACATGTCTCGGGAACGAAGATGATGAATGGCATCGGGGGTTCAGGAGATTTTGCACGAAACAGCCGACTCGCTATATTTGTGACAAAGTCGATTGCTAAAGATGGCGATATTTCCAGTGTGGTGCCATTTGTGCCGCATGTTGATCATACAGAACACGATGTCGATGTGATTGTAACGGAGCAAGGTTATGCGGATCTACGCGGACTCGCTCCAAGAGAACGTGTGCCGCTGATCATCGAACAATGCGCCCATCCGATGTATCGTGAGCAGTTGTGGGATTATTATAACGAAGCGCTGGAACGCGGTGGTCAAACACCCCATGTGCTTGAAAAGGCGCTGTCATGGCATACCCAATTCCAAAAAGAAGGGACTATGCGTCAGCTCATTGAATCGTATTGATGTATTTGATATATGACTGTTTGGAAACGACCAAAAAAAGCAGAAGGACGGCTCTTATTCTTCCTTATTTTCCATGGAAGCATTGGAGTCGTCCTTTTTATGTCATTCATTGGAAGAAGGTTCTATATACAATGATGTCGATTCTAAGTTGTGGAATAACTTACGATGGTAAAGGTGAAGGGGCATTCATTCACCATCCGGATTTGAAGGGAGGGGATAATTTGCTCTGGGCTATATCTGCTTCCTTCGCAATACGTCCGTCATTTCTTTATGGAATGTGGCGGCCCACTTATCACGAATATCTCTTTCTGCTACCAGATACCAAATATAACTTCCCCCGTAAAAACCGACCACTGTCCCAATCACGGCCTCTGACGTCTTGTCTTTTAATGTACCCATCGCATCAGGATCCGAGCTGATATCGACCATAGTGAATGGATCATGCCCTGTCAGATACAAGAGCACAATATACACGCTAAGTGTCACTCCTGCATGAAAAATAGTCTTCCAAAATTTCGGTTCTTTTAACACATAAATAAAAGCGATATAACTGATTACCAAGACTCCATACGGGACAATTACAACCTGAAAAAATCCTGGATCGGAGGCCTTGAAGCCAAACGCTGACAGCAAGCTCAGCACAATGAATAAGGCGAATGTGTGCCAAGGCGTGAGATTTCGCTCAACAACACCGTGCTTATTCATGAGCCACTCATGATATGCGTCCATATATTCTACCGGCTTCTCCCTGTATTCACGGTCTTGATCAATATGTTCTGTTATCTCTTGTGGGTCATTTAGTGGTTTGGTTAAAATGTTTTCGGTGACGACATCTATCAAATGATCTTGAGGCACCCACCCCAGATCATAATCGGTGATTTCCAACGGAATACCGTGCCGCGACAATGTCCCTAGCATATCCATCGTGGTAGACTCACTGACTAGGGTGCGTGCAAAATACGTCCTTTCTCCATTTTCCTCGTAAATGATGTGAACAACAGGGAAATAGTGATACCCTGTCACCTCAAATCTTCCCTTACCACGTTTCACCAAAATCGGATCAGCGTGGACAGAGATGACGCATTTTTCTATCTCGGTATAAGGCACTTTCCCATATATATATTGATTTTTCCCGGTGTCAAACACTTGGAAAGAAAGGTACTGTTCATACAAATCATATCCGCTTGGATACCGGTTTTCGATGATTCGTTTTTTCATTTCCCAAAAAAGCAGTTTGGATACCCAAATACCTATACCAGCAAGCAAAGGAAGTGCAGCCAATCCAATCACATAAAGGGCGACATGTCCCCCTTCGATCACCATATAACCGAACAAAAGCACCATCGGAATAAACACCGACATCCCAATAAAACCCAGCACAATGCAAAATAAAATGGTGAACTGCTTCAACGGCGATATTCTGGATGTATAAGCAGGTTCGTGTATCGGTTGATTCTCTGGCATTATGTCCTCCCCCTATCCATAAAACAGGGTCATCCTATTTTCACTTATTTTACCATCTTCAAAATTTTTAACAAGACTTAAGACCCAGAGTTATTTCATTAATGCGATCATATTATTGAACTAAGGCTACAGAGCGGTGACTTTTACCGAAATAATGAATGTATTACCGCTGTGTCCATGCTGATGATTGATGAGGAGAATCGCCATCTATAGAAGGACATTCCTCTTCAAAAGGTAACTAAAAATAAAAAGTTGTGTGTATATTCAATTTTAAGTGTTATACTTAATGTACGACTATGATTGGTTTTGGATAGAACCGTATATAGAGTGGGTTGTGGTAATCACAGATAAACTAAGAGGTTGTATTCATGAAAGGGAGTGAAGTATGGGTAGCCCTATAACAAATAAAATCAACACCATTTTTGTACACGTAAGCGATCTTGAAAAGTCAGTAAAGTGGTACTCTCAACTGCTTGGTCAAGATTATGATTCAGATCGTATTGAAAGACCTGTATACAATATCAAGGTTGCCGACCATACAGGTCTAACCCTAGATGCTGGGCCGGGAGGAATAACAAAAGATTCTTCAACAAATGAGCACCCTCTATTTAACTTTCATACGGAAAATATTGATGATTCTTATACCTATGTAAAAGATTTAGGTTATAAGGTTAAATCAGAAATCATTCGTTTTGATGACTTTTCATTTTTCACCATACTTGATCCTGATAAAAATGTAATAATGATTTGTACCGGATAACCATTTTTGTGTTATTAAAAATGCTAAATGTATAAGTTATGAAATGAAAAAACTAGAATAAAATTAATAAGCATGAAACATTTTTTGCAATAAGTAGAGTGCTAATG
>DATGUN010000075.1:0-18311 GCA_035301285.1 Virgibacillus sp. | reverse complement strand
TATCAATAAAACGCTCCGCAGACCACTTCCCGTCACATCCGCAAATATCAAACAAGAAGTTTTTGAGCACCTCAACACCGGTTTCCGTCTCATTTCTTTCTGGATAAAATTGGATACCATACTGTTTACGAGATGCGTTGCCAAAAGCGGCTACTTCCCCTTCAGCCGTTTCAGCATAGACGGTGAACTGCTTCGGCACCGATTCAATAACGTCACCTGTCGAATATAAAACAGGCACATCTCCACCCAATCCTTTAAACAAGGGACTGTCACCCGTCAGACGAACATTCTTGGTTTCATAATCCTTATCGCTAATATGCTTAACATCAGTATCATTGGCATGTGCCATCAATTGCATGCCATAACAGATACCCAGTACTGGAATCCCCAATTTAAACACTTCCGAATCAGGTAGAAATGGATCGGAATCATGCAGGCTATATGGCCCACCGGATAAAATAATCCCAGCTGGATTCATTTCCTGTATCGCTTCCGCTGTCAAAGTGTGTGGATGTAGTTCACTGTAGACACCCAATTCACGAATTGTTCGAGTAAGGGCTTGGTTGCTTGGACTACCAAAGTCCAGTATTATAACTTTTTCATTTCCCATCATTATCACCTCTAGCATAGCTTCAAATCAATATCTATCCTGTCGGGAACCCCCCATGACCCAGGCTCCCTGGCACGATCATTTATCCTTCAAGATGCGGTCCATCAGCCGTCTCCATAGATCATAGAAATCTCCATCAACACGCCTGATTGTTTTATTATATACCATTTCTTCATAATATGCTGTTATTCGTCTCATATCATTTCCACCGAGTCGTCTGTCAACCTGACCCGCAAATTCACGCAATGTTTGTTGCGGAGCTTTTTCAAATCCTTTATGCATCATGACTCGGAATAAAAATAGATACGCTTGACTGTATATCTCCGGATCCCCTTGATTTTTTGCAACCTTTTTCCCTAACCAGTATGCACGGATATGGTATCTCTTATAATAGCCGTACCAAAGCAGCGCGATAACCGGTATTATCAGCACCCATAAATACCAATAGGAAAAATGGGATTCGGTTGTTTCATCGGATGCGTTTTCCGTTTGTTCCTCATCACTTTCTTCGGTTTCATTATCCGAGTCATTTTCTGATGTGTCTTCTGATGATGAATCATCCGTTTCCTGTTCCGACGGATCTAATATATCATCATCCGGATCATTGCCTTCTTCATAGAAATCCGCTTCATTTGAAAAACCTTGTGTCGGTTCAAAGGGTACCCAGCCGATTCCCGGAAAATACACTTCTACCCAGGAGTGGGCATTTGAGTTAGTGATTTCATAAATCGTTTTATCGTCATCATCCGTTTCTTGATCATCCACTACGTCCCCACCTGTAAAACCTTTTACCCATCTAGAGGGAATGTCGAGGGTACGAAGCATGACGACCATCGATGTTGAGTAATTATCACAGTACCCTGCCTTTGTATCATATAAAAATTGATCGACATAATCCTGATCCTCATCCGGAACAGGTACATCACTGATTTGATAAACAAAATCATTCCTGCCGAAGTATTGTTCGACTGCTTTCGCCTTATCATATCGATTGGAATAGCTTTCCGTAATTTCAGCCGCCAATTCATCGACCCGCTCAGGCAATTCGTCAGGCAATTGGGTATACTGTTCCTTTATATCTCTTGGATCGTCTTCACTGACATTTTTCAAAGCATCAAGATCAAATGCAGGTTGATCATAACGGATGGTGTAAGATGATAAGCTAACCTTTTCCCCTTCCGATTTAGTATGAATGGATTCGGATGATTCGTCGAGGAAATAATCAGCATCACTATCCGTCTTAACAGTGGTAATGCCGTACGGATAAACAAGTTTAGTCAATTCGACGTCACCGGTAAATGTAATATCTGTCTCGAGCGAGTCTGTTTCAACTCCATTCTCGAACGTCCTTAACGAAATCCCGTTTTCCTGTTCATCAAGTGATGCATCCTCAGAACGTTCCCAGCCTTTTCCGGTATATACATCTTTTGTTTCAATACGCCAATATTGCTTTTCAGTCGCCTCTGCTTGAAAAACCGGTGTTTCATCTTGAACGAACGATCCACCAAGCTTGGTATCATCTTCCCCATAACCGACTGTACGCGAATTGCCTCCAAAGCTGAATTCACCTGGTTTATCTGCCATGCTTTCAATAAAAGGAAGCGGATCTGGCCACTGTGGACCAAACTTTGGAGCCACATAACCGAAACCAACTGATAGAAGTGTCATGATGACAATCGGCATGATCCAAGACAGCCTTTTACTCGCCTTTGGAAAATCAAGCCCTTCCCTGGCCTGTTCTTTTATCAGATTGGTCAGTCCCAAGGAAATGAGCGCGACGATGACAATGCGGATCATCGACATTTGTCCATGATACGTCGTGAATGTATCCAATAAGCCGACATACACAATCGTTAAGACAATAAAAACAAATACGTATCTCATCGTCACGAACCAATAATAAAGCAAATAACTCATCAGCCAAATCAATATCAAAAATAGCAGACTACGAAATATCGGTGTAATCATGTTCCAATCTTGATGTAGAAGGAAGCCTACATTATTTAATAAGTCTGTCCACAAAACATTCAACCATTCCAGTTCGAAAATGGGATCGTCAAAAAACAGTGTATTGATGACAAATAGAAGGCCTGCCCCTTTGACTGTGAAAGATAGCCACCAATACACATTCAACCCCGAAATCAAGAAACAGAACAACGTATATATAATAAACACACTGATATGGCCCGTATCGGTAATAACCCCTAAAGGAAATAACCATTCTAAAAATAACACTAAACTACAAATATATAAAATCAATGTATACATCGTCGGTGCTTTTGCTGCGTGATTTTTCATATAATATTCACCTCAATCGTGTGATGTATCAACTCTCTTTCAGTTAATACATTCACGACAACACCCATTGATTCCAATTGCCGAATATGTTCATATTCCACATCCTGAATCCAACCACTGCCTTGTATCAATGTAACGATAACGCGTTTCATACGGCTGGCCATTTGTGATACCGCCTCATGAAAGCGAGCGTCAATTCGGGTGGTAACAATGATTGTCACATATCCCCCGAAATGTTTAAGCATCGTTTGTCTGAACATTTCCGCAAACGCGTTTTCCCCATCAGGTTCAACAACAGTCAAATGGTCACGTAAAACGGTCATCTTCGTCTCATCTTCATAAAGCGAAATAGATGTATTGTTTTTGCCAATCGATATAAAATCTGTTTTGGAAGCTCGGCCATGGATCATTTCAACAATGGAATAAGTCACTTCAACTGCCGCTTCAAAGGCCAAAAGATTATATCTGTCATGATGGCAGGCATTTAAAACAATCATCGTATCTGTACTTTTTTCCTGTTCAAATTCCTTCGTCATCAACGCATTCTTTTTCGCGGTTTGTTTCCAGTCAATCCAGGAAAATTTATCACCGGGGACATATTCTCTCGTTCCGATAGCGATGTTAGTGCTTTTCAAGCGGAACGAGTAGGCGGATTGTTCGCCATGGTCAAAGGCACTCACACGGCCATTCAATTGCAATTGGCGTGTGCTCGGGGCAACAAGTAGTTCTTCTTCTAATGAAAATACATGTTCTTTATGTATGAGTCCGAACATATCACTGAGGCGTACACGTATTTCCTTGAATGGATGCCTGCCTCTTGGAATGTCCTGTATGACATAGGTCTTTTCGATGTGTCGCCTGAACCACGGAAAAATAATATGCTTCAGCTTCCGGATAACGCTCAGGTTTTCCGGCGCATTCAAATAGCGATACGTATTATGTCGTAAGTTCACTTTTTGCAATGAGTGTGGAAAAATATCTTCAACAATCGTATAATACAACGGAAACGGGAATGTTCGCTCAATCTGGATCGTTACATATAATTCCTCGCCTGAACGGACCATTTGTTGGTGGAATTGACGCGACATACGCCATTTCTTCAGTGGGTAGAAGAACAATGCGATTTCATACAAAAAAACAGGGGTGAAACTATAAAATAAAAACCAGCTTACAAATCCCCCTTCAAACATCGCATAGCTGAAAAGCGCTCCTAAAAGGAAAAATATAAAAACAATCATGACTGTCAGCCGAAACATGCGTTTCATGAATAGGATTCCTTTCGGATCGGTACATTCGAGTCTTGAATGACATCCTGAACAAGTTTCTCTCTTGTCAGTCCTTCAAATTTCGCCTGTGAGTTCAATATAATACGATGTGATAAAACGTATGGCGCCAGATATTTCACTTCATCCGGTGTCACATAATCACGTCCATGAATAAACGCATAAGCCTTGGCTGCCTTCATGAGGGCAATCGAACTGCGCGGGCTTGCACCAAGGTACACAGATGGATGTTCTCGGGTTGCGGATACGATTTCAACAATATAAGATTGAACATTACGCTCGATATAAACATGTTTGACATCCTCTTGGATACCGAGCAGTTCTTCTTTATCCATAACCGGGCCGATGGATTCGATTGGGTGATTCACAGATGTTTTCGCCAAAATTTCAAGTTCTTCTTCTTGAGATGGATAACCCATTTTCAGCTTCAGGATAAAACGATCGAGTTGGGCTTCCGGAAGTGGGTATGTCCCTTCATATTCAATCGGGTTCTGTGTAGCCATGACAAAGAACGGGTCATTGAGTGGAATGGTTTGTCCATCGATGGTAATATGGTTTTCTTCCATTCCTTCCAATAGTGCTGATTGGGTTTTGGGAGAGGTTCGGTTGATTTCATCTGCAAGTAAAATATTGCCGAGAATCGGGCCGCCTCTGAATTCAAATTCCATTTCCTTGGGATTGTATATGGATACACCCGTTACATCCGATGGTAATAAATCCGGTGTGAACTGAACCCGTTTAAAATCACAATCCAATGATTTGGCTAGGGTACGTACAAGCATCGTTTTCCCAACCCCTGGCACATCTTCCAGCAATATATGGCCTTTTGCGAGCAAAGCGACTAAACTGAGGACAGATATTTCTTCTTTACCTACCATCACTTTATTGATATTATCTATGACTTTACTTATCTTTGGATTATACATTGGCACTTCCTGCATCATTTCCCCCGTGGCTCCTTCCTCTACAAGGCAAATACTATAACTATATTAACTATACTAAAAAAGAACTATGAAGTAAAAGGAGATTTTGCCCATTTTCTATCTTTATGATGTACGTAAAATAGTAAAGTTATACGTTTATTGTTTTTTTTATGACAACTTGGGTAAAAATATTTATATGAAGGTATAATATAAGTATCCTTAAATAACAGAAACAAAGGAGTACGTCATGACAGAGATTTTTAAATTGTTGAAAAAAGGAAGCATCTCATCTTTATGGGCTTGTATTGTCAATGCAATCGTTGCAGCCATGAAGGGCATTGCTTTTTTGATTACAGGGAATGTGGCCATGTTTGCTGAATTAATGCATAGTATTGGCGACACAGCGAACCAGTTATTTGTATTCTTAGGCTCGGCTTTCAGCAATAAGGAACCGACCGATCGTTTCCCTGATGGATTTGCAAGACTTATCAATCTGGTATTACTTGGTGCGGTTATCATTGTTGGCATTCTGGCATATGAAACAGTCAAGAAAGGCATTGACCATATCATTAATCCACCGACATCCACTGATTGGCTTTGGCTGAACGTTGGGGTATTGGGAAGTGCGATGGTTTTTGAAGCGATTGTTTGGTTTAAGGCAATGAAAGAAATCACCGAAGATTTAACAGACGATGATGTAAAAGGCTTTAACATTTTAAAGAAAAGCTTCGAACATATTGGTGAGGCGAAACAAGCTACCAAACTCGTATTTTTGGAAGATATGGTAGCCACCCTTGGTGCATTGATTGCCATATCGGCTGTATTGATTGGGGCGTTCACACCCTTTCACTCAGCTGAAGGCTATGCCTCTGTCATTATCGGATTAATGCTCTTTTTTGTAGTCGGACGCATCTTTCTTGACAATGTTGCGGGCGTTTTAGGTGTTTCTGATGAAAACATGGAGGCCAAAATTGGCAAAATTGTATATTCCGAGCCCGATATCAAAGACATCCAAAAACTGATGGTCATACGGGAAGGGAACGAACTTCATGTTGAATTAAATATCGAGCTGGAATCGGATATGACCATAGGGGAAGCCGATAAAATCCATCACCGTATCGAGGAAAAAATCCTAGGTCAAAAAGGCGTGGCAGATGTCATTATCGAATTTGATGAACATGATGGCATCCCAGAATGATGGAAAAGGTTAAAAAAGAAGCGATGTACAGGGACAAGTTTGAAAAAAGACAACGGGAATGAATGCAGCAATGGAACAGCACGTATGCCACGTATCATCTAGGATACGTGACATACGGATTCCCTTCCATACCTATCCAAAGGTCTGATTGTTCAACGTGTGCTGCCAATTGGAGAAGACGGTGTTCCATACCTTTGGAAGCCATGACCTGTACACCCAATGGTAAATTATCATCAGATAGATAGACAGGTAGTGACATGGCGGGTTGCCCTGTTAAATTGGCTAATTGTGTATAAGGCGTGTATGTCAAACTCGGTAAAAACATATCATAGATTAATGCCTGCTGTTCCTGTGGTTGTTGCTTTTCGATTTTGGAAATCAATTGGGCCTGTTCTTGCTCCGAAAACGTTAATTCCCCGATTTTGGGAGCGGTATAGGCTGTGGTCGGAGTCAGATAAAAATCGTATGATTGGAATAAGTCTTCCATTGTTGCGGTTGCATCATCCCACGATGCCAGACTTGCCGAAAACTCACTTGCTGGAACAGATTTCCCCGCCACATTCAACAACCATGTTTCCACTTCAACATCGTGTGCTGTCAGTTCTCTTCCCATTGCTTTTTCCATTTGCCGAACCACATTGGAAACTTCACCACTATTCATAAGAAAATAGTTTTTCATAAGTTCGATCCCGTCAACCCCATTATCAACTTCATGTACGCTATGCCCCTGTTTTTCCAGCCACGCCACTGTACGCTGTATAGCACGCTCTGCATCCGCAGACACAGGTGTCCCCACCGGTGATTGGGTTGTATAAGCGATTTTCAAGGGCTCTTCAAAGGATTCACCTAATATATTCTCGTATTTACCATGATATAATGGCGTTTGAAATGCTGCTTCTGGCTGAATGACTTGCAACACATCAAGAAGGCGCGCACTATCACGGACAGAACGGGTAAGCGCAAAATCAATCGATGCTCCCTGCCACTGGCGGCCAGCACCAGGTCCGACAGGTGTTCTCCCGCGAGTAGGTTTCAATCCGAACAAACTTGTAAAGGAGGCAGGAATACGTATAGAACCACCACCATCACTTGCACCGGCAGCAGGAACAATCCCGCTCGCGATCGCTGCAGCTGCGCCCCCACTGGATCCACCTGGTGAATGTTCTGTGTTCCAGGGATTACGAGTCGGACCATACAATTCTGGTTCGGTAATATTTTTCAACGCAAATTCCGGTACATTGGTATGTCCTGTCATGATGAAACCAGCATCACGGAGTTTTTTTACCAGATGGGAATCGGTTTCAGCGATAACGCCTTCCATCAATCGGGTCCCTGATGTAAGTGGCTCACCTTCCATGCCTTGAGAAATATTTTTAAGCAGGAAAGGCACTCCGGCAAACGGTCCCGTCATATTGTTCAAAGTCGCTTCATCAAGAGCATCACTTTTTCGCTGATGGATAACAGCATTCAAGGTTGGATTAACCTTTTCCATCTGTTGAAAGCATAAATCAACCAGATCCTTTGACGTGATATCCCCCTTTTGCAGCTTTGAATACAAATCTATTGCATCACTGTTCATATATGTTCCCAAATCCATGTCGTCACCTCATTATGTATGATACAGATATTGTATCATGCAACTTGAACAGTGGCGACATTCCACAATCTTATTCATCTTTCTTCCATGGTGGATCACCAACTTCATGTAACTTCCGGTTGATGAAATTAATACAGAAAGGTATGACGAATGTAAGCACCGTGCAAATCATAATCATTTTATTACGGAGTGCATCCAATACAAGTTCCCACAATGATTTTGCCCCCCTGACTATCTAATCTTTTTAGTACGATCAGATGTACCAACATCTTTCATGTTAGCCTCTACTTTCACGTGAAACGTGACATCATCAAAGTATTGTTCACCGTTTTCCCAATCCTTATGAATCCTTTTCCAGATTGGATAATGCTTCCGTTTAATCATTTGTCCTACACCTAGGATGTCGGCGTGTAATTCTTTTTGTGACTTTTCAATGGTTTCCTTAATGAGTCGCTCTATAGACTTACCTGCTTCTTTTTGAATTTTTTTAATGGAATCTTCCTTAAAGACTGTTTCATCTCCATACATTTCACCTAAAAACCCTTCCGCTTTCACGTGTATATACGCATCTATGTTGTGCAGATGTTGTTCATCCACATCAACTTTTATCTTACTATTCGACCGGGCAAGTTTATAAGTCATCGGGTTACCATCAACATTCATTTCAACCGCACCTTCATTATTATGTTTTGTGGCAAAGTTATACCCTTTGGTTTCCCTCGCATTTAAATTTCCGACGAGTTTGTCATCAGGGCCATAGAAAACAGCTGCCGTATCAGTGTGTAGCTCACCATTTTCAAGTTTCACTCTTGGGATAAGATAACTATTCTCCTCTAACTGATACTCCTGCATGGTTCCGATACGCAAGATATCCATTGTTTCAATATCTTTATTATTTCTCTCAAAGAGCATGTCGATAAATTTAGCCGGTGTATCTTCCATATCCTGTTTCATGTTCAAAATTTCTTTTGCCTTCCCATCCGAAACAAAAACCTTTATGGCCCGACGCATATCCACATCTCTAATAAACATATCAGATAATTTACTAACCATATTTTCTTCCTTAGCTAATTCTTCCGAAAAGATAAGAACTTTTAAATGTTGGTATGACGGGAATCTACTTGTTCTTGTTCCCAAATTATGCGAAATGATCTGCAATGTCTCGCCTTCCGTTGTTTCATTTGTAAAAGCCTTGTCCGATTGTTTCCCTCCTTCAGGAGATCCTATACCAGATGGCACAACGAATTGATTCGTAAAAGAAACGGTTATATCATGATCTTTTTTTCCATCTGCCAGGTCCAATGCTGATCCGGCAACAAAATTACGTTCTTCGATATTCATTTCATCCCAGCAGCCTGTCAATGATAAAATCATAAAGCAATATAAGATAAACCATATTACATATCGTTTCAGCATTTACCGCACCTTCCTTACTTTCATCAATACGAACAGCAACACTAGGACAGCTATTGTATAGATGAACGCCGTGAGACTTAATGCGTTACCATAATCTCCTAATTGAATAATGTTTTTTGGTAACATAGCAATAAAAAATACAAATGGTGAAACGATATAGATCATCACTTGTTTCCGAACCTTGGTAAAGACAGATGTAAGGGCGAGTACCATGACATCCAAGGACATAGAGGCTGTATTAAAGATACCCATAGCCCAAATGACAAAAAACAGCGATTCAAAACGTTCAAAAAACTGTCCAGGAATTTCAATTGACTTAGCGAGTTCCACAGATGGATATACTAAATTCGCTGTGACTGTCGGCCCAAATACCCCAATCGTTACAAGAAACCAAAACACATACATAACAGCAACAAACCCCACCCCAAACGCAACTCTTTTGGGGGCCTCTTTAGGATGACGCATATACGGTGTATAGAACCACAAAATACTAACACCCGCAAAAGAGATCAGCACTGCTTTAAGCCCACTTACATAACTTTTAAAATCAGTTTGTAAAACTGGCAGCAAATTGCCAGTATCCACGCGAGACAAACTGAAACCCATAACAACGAACGCTATAAAAACGACGATTGGAAAAAACATGACGTTCAATCGGAGAATACCTACCCTTGAGCCAGAAACCGCATAAATGACAACAAGTAAAAAAGTAAGGGAAGTGACCTCTATAGGGGTTTCATAAAGGATATATTTTTCCGTGACATTGACTAACCCCCTTAATGTGTATGTCACAAACAACAACATTAAGAAGGCATATATAAGTGTTAACACAATTGCGACGGGTTTAGTTGCGATAATGGATGTCAATTCTACAAAAGATTTCCCAGGAAACAATGACACCATTTTTGTTATGCACCAGGAAACACAAACAAATATGATGCCCCCGATAATGATGAGTATCCAACCATCGCTTCCAATAGTTTCCTTTACAATGAGTTCAGGTAAAAATAGTATTCCGACCCCCATGATCATGGCAGATACAGCGATCATGATCTCTCTTGGTCCAATTTTATCATCCGCATATTCAAACCTTTTCACGATTGGTCCCCTCCAGTATCGCCTGATACAGGATCTTCCGTATCCAAATAACCTGGCCGTCTAGTTATCATCGGAACAGGCATCCTCAAAACAAGATCCATCCAATCTGACCTAAATGTCGGGGAAAAAGGTGTTGAATATGGAACACCGACACTTCGTAAATTGACAATATGGATATTCGTCATGATGTATGCCAGTATAATCCCAAAAAGCCCTAAAAAAGCAGCACATATCATATAACCAAATAAAATGATGCGAAATGAAATCGCGACACTATATTGTGGAATAGAAAAAGATGCAATCGCATTTAAAGCCACAACAATCACCATGATCGGACTGACTATTCCCGCCTGAACGGCCGCTTCTCCGATCACAAGCCCTCCAACAATCCCGATGGTGTCGCCAAGCGTCGTCGGCAATCTCGCCCCTGCTTCACGCAGCAACTCCATTGTCACAACCATCAATGTGGCTTCTATAAAAGCTGGAAAAGGAACCCCTTCTCTGGTAGCTGCAATGGAAAAGGTCAGTTGAGAAGGAATCATACCTGGATGGAAACCCACCAAGGCGATATAAAGACCAGGCAAAAAAACGGCGATGAAAGCTGCCACATACCTTAATGAACGTAGCAGCGTCCCGATGGTCCACCGTTCATAATAATCTTCAGTCGATTGCAGAGCATTGCCGAAGATGGTTGGCGCAGTGAGAACAAATGGCGTTCCATCCAATATGATCGCAAATTTCCCTTCCAGCAATGAAGCGGCGACCCTGTCCGGGCGTTCGGTACTCGTTATTTGCGGGAACGGTGACAGGAAGCTATCTTCAACCCACTGCTCGATAAATCCAGACTCAAGGGCACTATCCATATCGATTGTTTTCAGTCGCCGTTTTATTTCCTTGACCAACTTGGGGTTGATGATTCCATTTATATAAGTGAGGACAAGGCTGCTCTTGGACCGTCTTCCGACAGAGAACGTCTCAAAACAAAGATTTGGATCACGTATGTATCTGCGAATTAGAACCATATTGGTCCGCAAACTCTCGACGAAGCCTTCACGTGACCCCCGGATCACTTTTTCGGACATCGGTTCTTCAATCGATCGGCCTTCCCATTCCCGCGTATCCATGATCATGACTTTATCAAGACCGTCCAAATAAAAAATGGTCATCCCATACAGAAGTGAATTAACCAACTCATCTAATGAATCACTTTTAGTAATATCCGCTTGGGATATGATGGTCTGATAGATCGTTTCAAATAATTCTGTTGTATCTGTCGGGATTTCCTTCCGTTCAGTTACGAGTTGGACATTCTTTAAAGCGGTACTATAGACTTCATCCGTATTGACAAGACCATCGATATATACAATGGCACATTTATGGGAGCTATTTCGAACAGTGAACTCCCGAACAACCAAATCATTGGGTTCACTAAGTGTATTCTTGAGATTGGTGATATTTTTTTCAAGATCTGCAAATAATGTCAGGGAAAAATTCTCACGCTCATCTTTTTCCTGAGTTTGTTTTCCTTGATTCTGGTTTCCTTTATTTTTATAATATCGCCGACCCATTTTCCCACCCCCATCTTCAGAGAAACTTTTCATTTTTCTTCGGACTACGTTGACATCGTCCTCGTCATATATGTAATAAGAAAGGTGATCCTTTTTTATCTGCCAAAAAAGAACTCCTCCTTCTGTTTCCCAAAACTGACGATTATTATACGCATGATTCAAATTGTAATGCGTCGCTTCAGTAACTATCTTTTAGACCAAAACATGTATACAGAAGTGTTTTTTCTAATATTTATAGTTAATGAGTATTTTTCAGGGGGGATAGGAAATGCCACATTCAAAAAAGATAGTAATGATTCTTTTGTTGTTTTTATTGTTTGTGTTAATTGCTTGTGAAGGACCAAATGAGGGAGAAATTTTCGTATTAAAAAGTACTGTCCTTGGAGGTAAGACGATACATTCAATTGAAAAAACATTTGATGAGATGAAGATGCTTGAGGAAATGGGAGACCCAGATTCCGTCGAGGAGCACCTGGACTATAGCGAAATAACCAGTTTCAGTATCGGTACATTGGTAAAAATAATAGACGTTAATGAAAAGCATCATATGGTTCGAATCCAAAATATAGATCCAAATATAAAAGGGGATATGAAAATTTGGGTTGATAAAGAAAAATTAAAGAGCGTTAAGGAATGATTGTTACAGATGCCTTCATTCGGTAGATATAAATCTATGACATATCAATCCTTTCGTTATGTCATATCAAACTTATTATAGCATCAATCCAACACTTTCAAACCAACTGCACCGGCAATGATACATGTCAGAAAGAGGAGACGATATTTATCGGCAGGTTCTTTGAAAAATAGAATCCCCATCAAGACAGCACCTGCCGCTCCAAGCCCCGTCCAAATAGCATATGCCGTCCCAAGTTGAATCTCCCTTAAAGCGAGCGACAAAAAAAGGAACCCAAATCCAAACGTCGCAATTAAAAATAAAAGCCAGCTGACAGACCTCTTTTGCAGATATAAATTAATTCCCATGACACCAAAAATTTCACCGAAACTTGCAATCACTAAATAGATCCAAGCCATATCGTTTCCACTCCTCTACTTACGTTTGCTTTTCTGGTATTGTATATGATCACTGCGGTACCAGCACCTTTCCCTGGCTCTATTACGTCTCTTTTTCCAATGCTTTATCGTCCTCATCATCGCTTGTCAACTTAATACCAACGACACCGACAATAATCAAACCGATAAAAGAGACTTGCCCCAACGATAAATCGCTATCAAAAATGAAATAATCGATCAGAACAATTGCGGCTGCCCCGGATCCCGTAAAGATAGCATACACGGTTCCCGACGGCAACTTTTCACAAGCCTTTATAATGAAAATAAAGCTCAGGATAATCATGATAATGGTACCTGCCCACTCCCAAAGAGAATCAGCATAACGTAATCCGATGACCCAAAACACTTCCACAATTGCCGCAAATAATACATATATCCAAGCCATAGCCACACCTCCAGTATTCGTCGATAAAGCAAGAGACCGGGACATAATAAGGATATACAAAAATAGAGACGCACAAAATACTATAGCGGAGGAAATATACGGAAACTTCTCAGGAAAGAAAAACCACTTTCCCTTCGTGCGATGTATCCGCTGTCGAAGCTTTCCTTGTCCTGCGGGATGGTAGGCCTAGGTAAGACAAGGAGCGCTTATGAAATGATTACAGACTAAATGCGCCCTTTGCGAGCGACGTCTGCATACCCCTTGCCAGGGCACGAAGACTTAACAGCCGCCCGCGGCAAAGGAGACACTGCAATGGTTTTCCGAGCAGATGTCGACCTTGAGCTGTGATAAAGCTAAAGCGAAGTATATTTCCGAAGCAGTGTTTACACTATATAGCTCATCTTTTAGTTTGTAAAAATACTTTTGTCTCAGCCTCTTGATATCTAACATCATGTATTCACCTGATGTCAGAAGATATTTATTATCAAAATCTACACATTTGCTCGATGTTGGGTTGAATATTTCCAGTGTGCTTCAACTTCTTTTAAAAACTCTTTTTCAGTACAATTAAGGTCCTGTACTTTAATATTGATTTGTGACGGTAAAAGCTTTGTATTTATTTGAATCATCCAACGTTTGATCCCTGTAAAACGATTGATGATAAGGTCTTGATCATGCGTGAATATACCTAAAAACTGCTGGGAGGCAAAGTCGACATAACCGATTTTCGCTATGTCTTCCCATTTCGTAAATCCAGCACCGATGAAACTGGAATGATCTGTAAGGCCTTCTGTTGACACAATTATTGCAGGACGCGGTTTTATCATCCGCTTCAGGAAATATATAAAACAAAGACCACATATAATGGACAATGACAAACCCAGCACTGAAAACCATATTTTATGGGCATTGAAATCTGGTACTTCTCCAGATAAAGTACTTAACAGTACTACCAAACCCATTAAAGCAAATATCAAACAAAAAATACAGAATAAGGTCATTTTCCAACGTTTTTGATAAACCGTGAAATCTTCCACTCAAAAACCTCCTCGGTCCCACCCTATTATATATATTTCTTATGTGGACGTCTATCAAATACAGATTTTCCAAGCATAAATGACGAACCGCATGCAATCTGATTGATCACATGCGGCGTCATCATTCAATTTATCTCTTCTGGAATGTGCCCACAGTATTAAGGGACATGTCATTTTACGATTATGCTTCAATTGATCCTCGATGATAAGCTATTCTAGATCAGTCCTGATTTTCATCTTTCTGATTCTCATTATTTTCGTATTCTTCTATTCGCTGATCGATTTCTTGTTTTTCCTCTGACCACCACAAGGAATCATCGTCTTCCAATACATCGGATATCTCATGTTCCTCTTCAACGGCCGGAGCAGCACCCCGGAGTGGCTTACCTGATGTATCCTTCACGAAAAAGCTCACAACGACGATACCGATCAATGATGCAAAAATCATATAATATGCCGGTACGAGTGTACTTCCCGTAAGGCTGATCACACCGGAAATCAAGAGAGGCGCCGTACCACCGAATAAAGATGCAGATACATTATATGTCATGGACAGACCACCATATCTCACTTCGGTAAAAAACAGTGATGGCAGTTGCGACGGCATTGTTCCCTGTAAAGCTGCAAGCAGTACTGCCACAATCAGCAGACCGAAAAAGACAAGCGTATTACTGCCCGTTTCAATGAGTAGATAGGCAGGTACAGAAAGAATGACCACACCGATCAAACTCGTCTGAATCACCCGTTTATTTCCAAGCCGGTCACCAAAGTAACCCATTAATAACACGATCGGAATCATGATGAACATCACAATTAAAATCAACAGCAGCCCTTTCGTGTTTCCATATCCGAGAACCTCGGACAGATGCGAAGGCATATAGGTTAACACGGTATAATCGATCGCATTATAGAAAAACACCAATATGACAGCCAGTAACAACGGGCGGCGATGATAGACAAGCATTTCTTTTAAAGAAACACTTTCTTTTTCCTCTTCCGCTTCTTCCTTTTTCTCTTCCATTTTCGCGAAAGCAGGGGATTCCTCTAGATGATTTCGCAAATACAATCCGATGAATCCAATCGGACCGGCAATAAAGAACGGTATTCGCCAGCCCCAATCATGCATAATCTCATCACCCAACATGAAAGTCAGCAATGTCACTAGTCCGGACCCTCCAATGTATCCGACAAGTGTACCGACTTCAAGACCACTTGACATAAAGCTCCGGCGTTTATCAGGTGCCGATTCCGCTATAAATGTCATTGCACCAGAATACTCGCCACCTGTAGAAAATCCCTGTACAAGTCGGGCTACAAGAAGCAGGATGGGAGCAGTGATCCCAATGGACGAATAACTTGGTATTAAACCAATGCACAATGTCGATATGGCCATCATCACTAATGTAATGGCCAGTATTTTTTTCCTGCCTAATCGATCTCCTAGCATTCCAAACACAATTCCACCGATTGGACGTACTAAAAACGCAACAGCAAATGTTCCAAACGTAAATACCATTTGATATGCTTCGGGAACTCCTGAAAAGAAAACAACACTGATAATCCCGACTAAATAAGAATATATACCAAAATCAAACCATTCCATTGCATTACCCATGGCAGTTGCAACAACAGCCTTTTTGGCAACTTGTGAATCGACAACCGTCACATCACTTTTTTTTAATCTTGGTTTCTTTTTTCGTTTATGTTTTTTATTATGATCCAAACTTTCTCCTCCTATGGGTTTCTGCCTATAACCAATGGTTACGATAAACGACTAGTCATTAGTATTTCAAAATATGATCTTATCATTCCAATTGGATGAGCAGTCACATATCATTTCTATACCCACAGAAAAAGCATTAAAAACATCAGCATCCTATCTCCATTCAAGATCGAGTTATTGAGGCACTCATCAGAGTTAGTCATAAAGGCGTGTTTTCACTTTTTTAACACAAGGGAAATATGCCGAAAAATCGACATCAAAAAAAGGATGCACATTATTTATGTACACCCTTATTTTTTGGAGCTATATTAATAGCAATACTGCCATTAGGCTGCTTTTTTCATGAACTTGTCGACCATCATGGCAATGGCACCATCACCGGTGACATTTGTTGCGGTACCGAAGCTGTCTTGTGTCGTATATAGCGCAATCATTAAACCAAGTGCTGTTTCATCAAAACCAAGCACACTTCCTAAAACGCCGAGTGCTGCAATGACGGCTCCTCCAGGTACGCCAGGCGCAGCAATCATCACAACGCCAAGAAGTAGAATAAACTGAATGATCAATCCAATTGATGGCACTTCCATACCATTCGTCAACATTGTGACCGCCAGAGCACATGTTGTCAGCGTAATCGTGCTCCCCGCCAAATGGATGGTGGCACATAAAGGAACAGCCGAATCTGAAATACCTTCACTGACATTATTTTTTTTCGCTTGTCTAACAGTGACCGGAATAGTCGCTGCACTCGACATTGTCCCCAATCCGGTAAAGTACGCCGGCAGCATGGTTTTCAACGCTGAAATTGGATTCCTCCCTGTCACTGATCCTGCGGCAGTATATAAAATAAATAGCCATATCCAATGCATCACAACCGCCAGGCCAAGCACCAATCCAAACGCTTTTAATGTATCGAATACTGTTCCATCTGCAGCAAGTTCCGCAAAAATACTCCCAATGTAAAATGGCAGAATGGGAATGATTATCTTCCAGATCATTTTCTCGGTAATTTCTTTTCCTTCATCAAAAAAGTTCCGGAGTGTAGGACTCTTCACTCTTGTAATTCCGATTCCGAACACAAATGCAAGTACAAGGGCGGTCATCACACCCGTGAGTGGTTCAATTTCCAGATCGATGAACGATTCGAAGCCACCCGCCTCTTCAGCATTTCCAGCACTTTCACCAACAAATACCGGAAGGACGAGACGTGCAACCAAATACGCCATAAGACCTGCAAATATTGTAGATGCATAAGCAATACCCGCTGTATATCCAAGCATTTTACCGGATTGTTTACCAAAACTGGCAATTCCACTGGCAATAAAAAAGATAATGATGAGTGGAATGGTAAATTCAAGAAGCTCTCCAAACAATTCCTTAAACGTAACGATGATACGGGAAACAACATCCGGTGATACCAAACCAACAAAAATACCAATAATGATACCGAGTAATAACTTCATAATCAATTTCATTTCGTATCCCCCGTTTCTATTCTCTCTTTATACCAACATCTAAATGAAACGCTTTCAAGCACCCTAGTAACAATATAAACAATAAAACACACTTTTGCAATCGTTTAATCAAATAACGGATTGACGCTTCATTCAATATCGGAAGCGATTCAAAGTGCCTCATCACCCTGGTCCTGAGTGTTTTTTCAATTCAAGGTCCATCTTGGTTTTAACCCGCCTGGAGCAGACTTCATCCGTTTCAGAAGAATCCTAATGGTATTCCAGGTGAATCCAGGTAATGTTTCTCAATTAAAAGGTGCCTTTTTGCCAAGGGGCGCCCGCATAAGCTACTTTCAAAGCCAATAGACGCTTCCCCAGCAAAGGCTGATCTGTTTTCAAGTTTCCTGTTTCCGTCCCCATCGATTTATCGTCTTCATAGTTCTTTACAAAATCATGGCTGCAACGATGCCGAATATGAACAGCGGAATGTTGTAGTGCAAGAAGGTTGGTACACACGTATCCCAAATGTGGTGGTGCTGACCGTCAACATTCAATCCCGATGTGGGTCCGAGTGTACTATCGGAAGCTGGCGATCCTGCATCTCCAATGGCCCCAGCTGTACCGATCAATGATGTGATGGCAAGCGC
>DATGUN010000074.1:0-2080 GCA_035301285.1 Virgibacillus sp. | reverse complement strand
CTCGTGGAGCTCGGATTCATAACAAACCCATATGATCTAGAAACAATCCATAATCCAGAGAACACCGCGGGAGTAGCGAACGCGATTGCAAATGGATTAAAAAATTATTTCCATTAAAGTTAAATAAGAAATAACGTATTTTTAAGAAGCAGTTCTTTGATTGAATCAACGGCCAGAAAAGTTGACCATTCCAATCAGGACTGCTTCTTAGTTTAATTTACACAATTACACAAACGTTTATCTTCTAAAGTATTTATTCAATCATTCAGCACCTATTTTTCTGTCAAAAAAATCCTTGATTCAGTTTTCGACCGTTACAATCCAAGATTTTAAACCAAGGATATTGACCTTGTTAACTAACACCAAAAAGTCCCTGATCCGAATGTGTTCGAACCAAGGCCTTTCCTACAATAACTTCATATTCGACCATTCAAGGTGATTCAATAACAAATTCCATGACCTAAAAGAATAATAGACCGATGGCAATCGGGAAAAAGCTATAGATTAAGATAATCGCACAAAATCCGATGATATCACGCACTTTCAACCCTGCGATCGCTAAAAGTGGCAATGCCCAAAACGGCTGGACCATATTTGTCCATGCGTCTCCCCAAGCAACCGCCATCGTCGTTTTAGCGGTACTGGCTCCGATATCGATAGCAGCGGGAATCATAATCGGCCCCTGAACAGCCCACTGTCCCCCACCGGATGGCACAAAAAAATTAACGATTCCAGCACTGATGAACGTAAACAACGGAAATGTAAATTCAGTAGAAATATTGACAAAAAACAATGACATTTGTTCAGATAAACCTGAATCCTGCATCATCCCCATAATGCCAGCATAAAAAGGGAACTGGATGATTATACCACCAGCACTCTTTGCGGCATTTTCAATTTGAGAAAGGTAGCGCTTAGGCGTCCGATGCAATAGAATTCCCGCGAACAAGAAAATAAAAATAACGATGTTCAAATTCAAATCAAAACCATTTTGCACAAAGTGATAGATAACATAGACCAACCCCATGGCTCCAATAAGCAACGAAAGAATCGGACTGTTTTCCAACCTTGTTGCTGGGGTCTTTTCTTTCGGTTCAGTTTCTTCTATCGTTTCATCTTCTTCATAACCTGCTTTACGCCATTCAGGCAATTCCGTTGTTTTCAAAGGATCTTTTGATTTTAATAGAAGCCAGTTTAATAGAGGCAATGTCACTATCAATGCCAAAACAATAAATATATTAAAGCTACTGAATAAGGTATCCATAACTGTGACAGTTCCCATCTCATTCTCAAGAAAATGGCCTTTCGTTGCAACAAGGAGTGGTGCGGAAGCAGATAGCCCACCATGCCATAGCAAAAAACCACTATATGAAGCAGCTACAAGTAAACGAAAATTAACCGATGTGACCCTTTTAGCGACATAAACAGCAATCAACGCCCCAACAACGAGGCCGAATCCATAGTTGATAAGTGACGCAGTCGATGCCACAAACGTAACGAGTAAAACAGCCTGAACAGGTGTATTAGCTAACTGACTGATTTTTATTAAGGCACTTTTAACAACCGGTGTGTTTGCCAAAATATATCCGGTCACGACGATCAAGGACATTTGCATGGCAAATTCAAGCAAATCCCAAAAACCGCCACCCCAATATCCGATCATATCAACAATTGAATGATCAGTGAAAGCCATTCCCATTACCAATACGATTAATGTCAATATGACAGCAAACAAAAATGCATCAGGTAAAAATCGACGAACGATCCGATCAAAAAAATTGGTGAGTGCTTTCATCAAATTCTCCTCCCTCTACAAGTAAGCGTTTCCAAATATATTATCAAATTTTCTTTGTTTGTCAATTATACAAAATGACTTTTACAAGTCCCCCTCCTCTTGATTTAATACAACACATCGACTACCCTTTTTCATATCTGACTCGAAGAGTATTTTAATAGTTTTGTGGTATAATAGAGATAGATACTTAACAAGGAGGAGTCACCAAGATGAGGAAAATACTTGTTGCTTATGATGGGTCACTGTTGAGTAGAAAAGCGATTGAGTCGGCAAAAGAACAGGTGT
>DATGUN010000073.1:0-49937 GCA_035301285.1 Virgibacillus sp. | reverse complement strand
GTCACCAAGTAGGCACTATCCTTTTCTGTAGACAATTCGATTTCCCATTCACCTGCTTCGGGAGCTTTTTTGTTGATGACTGTGTGATAAGCACCTGGAAAATATCCTTCTTCACTCTGAACCGTTTCCATATCAACATTCTCGCTTTTTCCGGAAGGGTCGACGAGACTGATTTGTTTCGGAACATCGGCTGTCATGAGATTCAATGATATATCATCAACATCTTCTTCCACAGGGATCGTCACAGTATTATCGTCGTCTTCAGCAAGCGGACCACCACGTACCAACTGATCGGCAGAGGGCTCATTCATGACAACATCGTCCACATCGTATGCCTGATTGGAAGATTCATCGGTCGTCAGGTAATCTTCAAAAACAGGAAATGTGTCACCTGTCCGAATGGTCGTATGGTTCCAATCCCCGACTTCTATTTCAACACCACCAGGCAATATGCTGCTTTCAGCTGTCACCACACCATCATTTGATCCGTATTGTGACAGATACAGACCACCCGTCTTGATCGAAGCTGAACCCGAACTCCAGCCGGTCCCGCCAAGGGTGTAATAATCATTCGTGTTTGCATGTTCCTTTTCTTCGGTTTCCGAACGAAATTCTTCCATTTCACCCGTTTGCATTGAATACGTGCCATCCCCTTGTGAACCGAGGAGATCTGCTAACCAGCCGGCCCACGAACTGTAGGCTAAATCAGCCAGCTGTGACCCGTGATGTGGGCTGGATAACGTAATCACATTATCGACCTTATCCCACGCACCATAATGTGCCAGTGCCGTCTGTGTATCGACCCCACCTTTGCTATAGGCTACTATGGTAATCGGCTTCCCGTCAAAATGATCGGATATCTCATCGATTTTTTCTGCCAAGAGTTCACCATTATCCCACATATCCGCCGATTCACCACCTGCATCATGCAATTGGATGAAAGCTGTTTGATAACCCGCGTCAAACGCTGTTTCATACATGTCATTGTCTTCGTAAAAAACTTGGGCCACATTGTTCAAACCTGGTACAAACAATAGAATCGGTGCATCGTCCTTTAAATTTGACGGAGTGTCCCCTTCAATCCATTCACCCGGTGTTTCATCATGGCCGTTCCCCGGGTCACCCGCAAGAGATGGGGAATCCGATCCGTCTAACTCATTTGGTTCTGGTAATTTTTCTGGTTCGTCATCAGCAGATACAGACATAACAAACGGACTGAAAACAAATAAAAACGCTCCCACAAACCCCATAAAAACACTACGCCTTACTTTTGAGTACATGTTATCCTCCTTTTGGTTTTATTAATAATACTCTGAATTCACTAGATATAAATAAAACCTTAAAATGACATAACCTGAAAAAAGAAACACAACGGCCTCAATTGACATTCTGGTTGAACATTTTAAGGTAGTATCATCTACCCCCATTTTTTACCATATAAACATTTATTAGGAAGGGAAAGGCGCACCGCCCTTCCCAGAACCAATTCACGAGAACGGCAATCCCGTGCCCCTATCGCTGTGCCAATTCACTCATGTCGTACTTAAACGTTGTAGAACGTTGGCAAATAAAATCGTTCGTTCGGTTAGTGTATCCACGATTAAATATTCTTCTTCCGTATGCTGATTGCCTCCAACGGGACCCAATCCATCTACGGTCGGTACACCCATTGCGGCTGTAAATGAAGCGTCCGATCCACCACCCGTTGCAATATGACCAACGTTTAATCCCAGTTTCTCCGCTTCCGCCTGGATTGTATCCACTAATGCTTTGGTACTTTCGGTGAACTCCATAGGTGGCCGGTTGATCCCGCCGGTCAATGTCAGTTCAGTCCCTGCAATCGCACTTTTCTCGCAAACGTCTCTTATTTTTTGATCAATGACATCGCCTTGTTCCGCTTTCGTGATCCGGACATCAATTTCCGCTTTTGCCATGGGCGCAATGGTATTAACCGATGTCCCTCCATCAATCAGACCGACATTGATATGCACTCCGTTATCCGGGTCGGCAAGGGCTTTTAATTCAATCACTTTATGAGCTATTTCATCAATCGCACTCACACCGTCTGCCGGATTCATTCCTGAATGTGCCGCTTTTCCTTTCACCGTCAATTCATATCTTCCAGCACCACGTCTCGAACTGACGATTGATCCATCAGGACGTGCCGGTTCCATGACAAGGGCATATTTTTTCCCTTTTGCCCGTTCCTCAATCAGGGATCTCGATGAAATGGTCCCAAGCTCCTCATCACTATTAAGGACGATTTCCACATTTTTATAGACGGGTATTTGCTCATCCTTAAGGGCGTTCAGTGCATATAATATCAATACATGGCTCGGTTGCATATCGATTACACCAGGCCCATAAGCTCTTCCATTTTTTATGGAGAAGGGACGCTGTTCAGCTGTTCCCTTTGGAAACACCGTGTCCATATGCGCCAGAATTAAAATATCCGGGTCCACTGCATCCTGATGTCGTAATACAAGTGAATTGCCATATTGTTCGCTCTCACGTACGTCTGTCACAAAACCCGTTTTCTCATATTTTTCCCTTAGCATATGACCAACATGGTCTACACCCGCTTTGTCATGGGAACCACTATCCGTATTCACTAATTCTTTGAGCATTTCCAGCATTTCATCCATATGGTTTTCGACGAATTCTTTCATCATCAATTCCTCCAATGTGCTATTTTCTATTGTTGTAAATTCATGATCTCATTTGGCTGACATGGATTCCCATTCCTGAAATGGATGTGTCGATTGGAAAGATCCATAATAATGGCAAAGGCAGAGATGGTATTTGTATAGTCCGATGATCCCTTATCCTTATGCTTACAGATCGAGTCCGGTACATTTTCATGATCTGACAACCACTGTTTTATAATGTCCTGATCCACTACTTCTCCATGTGTTTCAGCATGATTCAACAATTCACCGATACGCTGTTTTCGCGTAAATGAACCTTTCGTTACGTTAATGTTGTCCAATCCTATTTTATCAGTCAGAAAATCAGAACAAAAATGATTCGTATGGTACACATATCTAGAATGGGTCTCTATGTTATCTTCACCTAATGGAGAAGCTTCTATATTGATGGCTTTCTTATTTTCTCCATTATGCTGCGCGATGAGATAATTCGCGGAGGATGCCGATTGTCCATTCCCCACTTTATGTTTTGCTTCCTTTATATCCGCCGAATTTAAAATCTCTCGTAAAGCTAGGTGAACCGGTAATCTATCGGATTTCACATTCGCTCTGAGGGCATTGAGGCAAACACCGAGCCCTTCTGAGTTCATACCGATTTTGCCAATGATGCCACCTTCTGTGACCATTGTTATTCCGGGATTCGATGATTGCTTTATGTCTGCAATAAAAAGACTTTTACTCTGAGCTGCTCTCCAGTCCCAGTTTTGAGCCAGATAAACGTTATCTGCAAGTGGCGGCATAACAGCCAAACTCGTGCACCCATCATGTTTATTGTTTGTTAATGCAATTTCGCTGCGTGCATTTAGTGTCAATATATCTTCAAATTCGACAGCAGCCCCTTTTGCAATCCCGTCCATCTCTTCTAATAGATCCACATTCATATCTTCAATATAATCGATATGCTGTTTGGCAGACTCGGTGGCTTGTTTCCAATCCAAACCAGCCTCATACCAAAACAGCTTTTCATAAGAATCTAAACTGAAATGGACTTCCTCCTTTGCTTGTTCACCGTGACCGACCCCAATCGTATGGGGGGTTCCTGATAAATTTAACGTTTTCATCTAGAGGGCTCCTTTCTCAAATCGAAATCATTTATTAGCAACCGTTCATAAAAGATACCGAGTAAATGGATCCTTTAAAATACAAGGTGACACGGTCTAGCTTTTTCATAAAATTAAAATGGCCCATAATTGATGAAGACCGCGATCCCCATAAATACAATGCCTACTGCCGACCATATCAAAACAAGCGGATAAATAAACCTAAACCACTTCGTCCACGGTACACCTCCAACGGCAAGAACAGCCATCAACACACCGGATGTCGGGGTAATGATATTGGTAATGCCATCTCCAAGCTTCAATGCTAATACCCCGGTCTGACGGGTAATATTCAACATATCCACTAAGGGAACCATCAATGGCATGACAATCGAGGCCTGCCCTGTTCCGGACGTAACCAATAGATTAAACAGTAGATTAAATATATATAAGGATTGGGCACCAAGCGCCACATGCATGGACTCCAAAGGAATAAGCGCACCGTGAACAATCGTGTCCATGATCCTTCCATCTTCCATGACAACGATAACGGCCCGTGCAATACCAACGACAAGTGCCCCGTAGGTAATGCTCTTGGCACCATTCATGAACTTTCTAATAAATTCATTTGGCGTTAGTCGATCCACGATGGCAACAGTGATTCCCATCATGATAAAGATGGCCGATAACTCATCGATAGACCAACCTAATTGCAGTGCTCCGTATAAAAATATACCGATAAATAT
The DNA here is from genome assembly GCA_035301285.1 of Virgibacillus sp. Classification (GTDB taxonomy): domain Bacteria; phylum Bacillota; class Bacilli; order Bacillales; family Amphibacillaceae; genus DATGUN01. The sequence continues at coordinate 45,443 of DATGUN010000073.1, read as the reverse complement.
AAAAAATATAATGATCACAACAACATGTTTTCTAGTAAACGCAGTGTTATTATTATTTTCAGTGGATTCCTCTTCTGGATGACTATCAGAAAAAGGCGCATCCGCCATTAAACTTCTGGATGGATCATTACTGATTTTATTGACATATCGGCTAACATAAAAAATGGTGACAGTCATCAGAACGATAAAAATAGCTAGACGCATAAATAGACCTGAAAACAACGGTAACTCTGCTATAGATTGTGCAAGTCCTAATATGGTTGGGTCTAATACTCCCGCCGTATTACCAACATAATACCCTAAATAGATGATCGCAACACCAGCAATGGCATCTAATTTCAGCGCCTTTGCCAACCCGATTCCAATCGGTATAAAAGCGATAACAGCATTGGAGGCCACCCCTACGGTACATATCACCCCAAAGATAATACTGATGGATGCAATAAGCGCAGTGGTGTTTCCCCTTGTTTTTCGTATCAAGGCATTGATTCCGGCATCAATCGCACCTGATGAATCAAGAATAGCCACAGCCCCACCAATCATGAAAATCAGAAAGATAATATTACCAGATTCAATCATTCCTTTTTGAATGGCTAAAAATAAATCCAATAGATTGGTAGGGTTGGCATCTACAGACTGATAGCTATCAGCTACCGCCTGTGTGACACCGTCTACTTCTTCACGTTCATATTCCCCTGAAGGGATGATATAGGTAGCAATAGCAGCTAGTAGAGCGATCCCGAATATAATAATGAATGCATCAGGTATCGCAAAGCGTTTTTTCTTCTTATGGTTTGATGATTCAGACATCTATAGTGACCTCCCATTTCATTCCTAAAATAATTTATTCACAATGATAGCATGTCTGTAAGCGATGTCAATGTGATAAAGGGACTATCTTTTGAGTTTTACCAAAACGTCCAGATAATGACAATGCACTCCATAGATTGTTATCACTGTCACTTATACGCATATGTCCAATAATCCATATAATAGAAAGAAACAGCACATTCAACAGACATCGCCTTCCGACACAAACATCGTAACCTAAGCAAAGACCCTGCTATCCTAAAATGTGTTCATAGTATAAAAGTGGACCATGTTTGGCCCACCCTTTTCTTCCATTATCATTTATTACCTATCGTATTTTCCGCTTCTGACGCGATATAAACAGATTCGCCGGCAATAATCGTCTCAAGAACCTTAATATCCTTGATGGTCATTGGATCAACGGTTCTAGGATCGCGATCCAACACTGCAAAGTCTGCTTGTTTTCCAATTTCGATACTGCCTGTTCTCTCTTCTTCAAAGTTGAGCTGTGCTCCGTAAATCGTCATGGATTTCAAAGCGGTCATAACATCACAACGCTGCGCCGCCCCTAATACATCACCATCTTTTGTCACCCTGTTTACCGCTGCCCAAACAGAGAAAAGCGGTGATATCGGTGTAATTGGACAATCAGAATGTAATGTGAACAACAGTTCATGATGAATGGCGTCTGCGATAGGATTTATCCGTTCTGCTCTCTCAGGACCTAAAAACAATTGTTTATGGCGATCACCCCAGTAATAGACATGATTGATGAAAAAGGATCCAGCCACATTCAATTCCTCCATGTCAATCAAGTCCTGCGGTGTTGCGGTTTGCACATGTTCAATCCGATGACGGTGATTCTGTTTCGGCGATTTTTCCAATACATGACGAAACGCTTCTAAAATAGACCCAATCGCTCGATCGCCATTACCATGGACGGCAATGCGAAATCCGCGTTTATGCAAGTCATAAATGTCGTCATTGAACATTTCCTGATCATGAACAAGTTCACCATACACATCAGGTTTGCGATGATAAGGTTCACGCAGTGCACCTGTATACCCTTGTATCGATCCGTCCTGGAAAAACTTCGCCCCATCCAATCTTACCATGCCATTTGATTTTTCCTTTAAGTCGTTATCGACCATTTCGGCTGTGTATCCTGCATAATCCCCATCTTCTTGGAAACAGTCATGCATCATCAGTAGCCTATGCCGCAAGGGGTTTTTTCCATTTGTGGCAGCTTTTAAATGAGCATCAATTTCCACGCTTCCTAAATAGGATCCGACGGCAGCATCTGTACTTGTCGTAATCCCTTGGGACATATATTGTTTGGATGCTTCAATAATGAGTTCAGCCAGTTCCTCGGCATCAGGTTTGGGTACAAGTCTCCTGATGAAGTCAGCACCCGCTTCGTAAAATACACCATTCGGCTCGCCATCACTGCTTTCCCCGATAAGTGAGCGATCGATGGTTTGACGTTTTTTTGTATCGATCATTTCAAGTACAACGGAATTGACAACGACGATATGACCGCTGATATGACTTATGAAAACCGGGTGATCCGGTGCGACTTTATCTAAGTCTGAAGCGGTCGGATGCCGGTGGTCAGATAATAAACTATCATCATAACCATACCCGATGATCCAGTCATCAGAAGTGTTTTCCTTTGCTTTTTCAGCCACTCGATCCAAAATGTCTTGGATGCTTCTATTAGGTGGGGTACTGCAATCGATCCGGGTCTGATTTTGAGCATAATCGATAATATGATTATGTGTATCAATAAAACCCGGAATCAGTGTCTTATTTTTAAGATCGAGCACCTTTGTGTCACTTGATAGATTCATTTCCGATACATCAGGCTCATCGTCTAAGGATATATGTGTTATCATTCCGTTTGTAACAGCTACAGAGCGGGCAATGGTATCCTGGGAATCCATTGTTAATATCGTTGCGTTTTTAATGAGTAAATCGACGTTTTCCATTACGTTGCCCTCCCTGGTTTTTTCATTCGAATGGGTAACGGTTTGATATATCAATATCAAATACCGTCCCATCCAAATAATACATACTTATCATTTACCTAACATCTCATCCACTTCATCTTGATGGTCATCGATCCATTCCTGTGCTACCTCTTCCGGATCTTCTTTTTCATCTATTTTACGGATCATCTCTTCAATATCATCAAGTGGGATACTCCAGTTTTGCAAGAACTCATAGACTTCCGGATTTGATTTTTTCCATTCCTTGTTGACAACAACATGTACAGAAGAATCCTTGAACCATTCCGGTGTCTCTTCATTTGTCAGTAATTTAACATCATATTTGTTGAACATTGAATGTGGATGCCATCCATAAAACAGGACTGGTTCTTCTTTTTCCATTTTTCGGATGACCTCAGCCATCATGCCACCTTCGGATGAGTTGACTTGCTTCACATCCAAATCATAGCCATCAATGACTTTATCAAGATTTTCTGTGGCAGGATCACCTTTACCGATTGAAAGGATTTCGTTGTTGAATTCATCCTCTCGTCCGATTAGATCGCCCACATCATTTATATCTTCCATGTATTCGGGAACAGCAAAACCGGATCCAGCTTTGTCATAGCTCGTCGCTATATCTTCAATATCATCGGAATAGTCTTCTTCAATATAATGTTCCTGAGCCGGGAACCAAGAATCCATGAACACATCGACATCACCACGAGCCAGCCCTGCATATACGGCACCAGCATCGGCTTCGACTTCCTCAACTTCATAACCCATATCCTCTAAAATAAGACTGGCAATCTTCGTTGGAGGAACAGTGCTTGTCCAAGATGGGACACCGAACTTCACAACTTTATCTTCATCATTTGAATCTGTATATGCATCCGTGGCCGCATCATTTTCTGATGCACCACAACCACTAACGATAATCGCCAACAATACAAATATCACTGAATTAAACAATATTTTTTTCAATTACATTCCCTCATTTCCGTTCGTTTTCACTAAACCTTGTGTCATTCTATCCAATACAATGGCCAATACTACAATCGCCAGGCCAGCAGCCAATCCCAACCCAACGTTCACTGTTGAGATACTTTCGGTTATCATCGCCCCAAGACCCGGTGCACCTATCATTGACGCAACAACCGCCATAGACAACGACAACATAATCGTTTGATTGATTCCTGCCATTATTGTCGGAAGCGCCAATGGGAGCTGTACTTTAAAAAGTAACTGCCATAAGGTTGAACCGAATGAATGCGATGCCTCAACGATATCTCCTGGAACCTGCTTGATTCCGAGACTTGTCATTCTTATCGCAGGCGGGGCAGCAAATACGAATGTCGCAATAACCGCTGGCACACCACCAAGACCGAATAACAAAACAGCTGGAATAAGATAGACAAAGATCGGCAATGTTTGCATGATATCCAGGATTGGCCTGACGATGCTGTCCAATGTTTTACTGATCGCAGTCAAAATACCGACAGGGACACCTATAACAATAGAGGTGATGGTAGCGACAATAACAATCGCCACGGTTTGCATCGATTCCATCCACATATCGATTGAACCGATATAGACGCAGCCGATGAATGCAAATATTGCAACACCTTTACCGGCTGTCTTCCAAGCAATGGCTATCAGCAATACGGTAATCACCTCAGGTGGAATGATCGTAAGTAATTGAGTAACAGCCATGACAAATCTTGATAGACCATCACTAATTCCATCAAAAAAACCGCTCATTACAGGAAGTAGCCAATCATCGACAAAACGATTTGTCCACTCCTCCAATGGCAAATAGAAATAATTCAATTTTAACCACCACATCTTTCATATTAGAATAAAATTTTGGTAAAGAAATTCAGTTATGTGAGAGGAAAGATCTTTTACGGATTTTTTGCGGCTTAATCGATTTTTACCATTTTCCAATCAATATTGAAGTATATTCTATTTTTTTTATTAGAGAAAGGCACATATATTGTAATTAACGACGATATTCCGAAAATTTAGTTGGCTAGTCTTTAATATACTCCGATTATCATAGAATAGCTTATAATATGTTGGACACGCGCCATGGCCATTATTTCTCGATATGTGCTAACCACCTCATGTGAAGGGGTTCTTACGTCATAAGCCGATGAGCGACATTTACGTCAAAAAATATTTAAATAACCTCAAAATGAGTCAAAACGACTATTTTAAATGAAAATCTTGCCAAATGGTCATCCATCCTGTAGAATGCTTTAACAAAATCGGTTCCAGCTTAATCGACGAAAGGAGTTGACTAAGCACGTTCAAAGCAAACTGAATGGCCTTCCGGATATATAACGGGAGCGTTTCAATCATCCCATCATATTTCCGGTATTTATTTGAATACTCAATTAACAGAAAGTTGCATCGCAACAACGTATAAAACAATTCCAAGTCTATGTCCATTCATAATGACAATTAAACTCAGGAGGCTAACAAAATGAATATGCATCAAAAAGTCGATGACAACAGGGAAGCATATTTGGAAGAACTATTCCAAGTCCTTAGACAACGAAGCATCAGTTCACAAAATATCGGCATTCGTGAATGTGCGGAACTCGTCGCACAAAAAGCACGTGAAGCGGGGATGCCGCACGTCGAAATAATGGAGACACCGGATCACCCCGTTGTCTATGCCGAACGACTCGTTTCACCGGATAAGCCAACCGTACTTATCTATGGGCATTATGATGTTCAACCACCCGATCCCATCGAGGAATGGATCAGTCCTCCTTTCGAACCGACTATTCGTGATGGACGCATTTTTGCACGGGGAGCCGGTGACAATAAAGGTCAGCTGATGGCGCAGATATTGGCGGTCAAAACCTATCTGGAAGTTGAAGAAGAACTTCCAGTCAATTTGAAATTCATTTTTGATGGCGAAGAAGAAATCGCCAGTAAAAACCTGCCGTCTTTCGTCAACGAACATAAAGAAAAGTTAAAAGCCGATCTTGTCTATACATCTGATGGCCCCATGCTGCCGGATGGAAGTCCGTTCCTCTTGTTAGGTGTAAGAGGTATACAATACGTGGAGCTCCGGGCAAAAGGCTCTGATTTTGACAATCACTCCGGAAACAAAGGTAACATCGCTCAAAATCCTGCTTGGAAACTCATTGACCTATTACAGACAATGCGTGATCGACAAGGAAATGTCCTCATTGAAGGCTTCCATGACAATATCGTTCCGCCGACTGAACATGAGCTGAATTTGATTCGTGAATTACCATTCGATATTGAGCAAATTCGAAAAGACATCGGGGATGAATCCTTGGATATGGATCAAGAAACGTATTATCGAAAACTTCTATTCGAACCCACTTTTAATATCGCCGGTTTCACAAGTGGCTATGGTGGTGAAGGTGCGAAAACCATCATCCCTTCAGAAGCGAAAGTGAAGTTGGATATGCGATTGGTTGCCAATCAGGAACCTGAGGAAATATTAGCATTGTTGGAAAGCCATATCGAAAAATATCATCCCGATATCGAAGTATTAAATCTTGGGAAGATGTCGCCATCCAAAACACCCAACGATTTAGAGCTGATCGAAACCATCCATCAGACCATACAGAATTCGTTTGGACGAAAAGCGTATATCAAACCGTGCATGGGAGGCAGCCTTCCCGATTATGTATGGACTAAAATACTCGGCACCCCATCGCTCATCGTTCCATACGCCAATGCGGACGAAGCGAATCACTCACCTAATGAGAATCTTGTGGTCGAAAACTTCTACAATGGCATCAAATGTACGTGCGATGTTTTGACAAGCATCGGCCAAATGAAAAAGTGAATTAAGCAAGGGGACAGTGGACCTGTCCCCTTGCCCAATAAACGCATAAAAAAACCACTACAAGTGGTTTTTTTGATGGAGAGTATAATACGTGGCCTATCATCTTCCAGTCCCGATTTCGCGCGAAGTATTTCTTATATTTTACTTACATTCCGCTTTTTGATCATCATACCGTTACTTAAAGTTTCCCGTACGATAGTCGACTGCTTGTAAAATGAAGCTATCCTCTAAAATATTTTATTTAACAGGCTTTTTCAAAATCCCTATTAATATTGCAGAAATAATGGCACCGATAACCACCGCCAATAAGTACAGCAGCCATCCTCCCGATACCAATGGAAAAACAAATACCCCACCGTGCGGTGCTTGCAAGCCAATATGAAACATCATGGATAGTCCACCTGCAACTCCGGAACCGACCATTATGGAAGGGATCACTCGAAGTGGGTCGGCTGCCGCAAATGGGATAGCCCCTTCAGTGATAAACGATAAGCCCATAATATAGTTTACTTTTCCTGCTTCCAGGTCTTGTTGACTGAATTTATTTTTGAATACAGTTGTTGCGAGTGCGATGCTCAGTGGTGGAACCATTCCTGCTGCCATGATCGCTGCCATAGGTTCATAAACGCCACTGGCAATCAAACCTGTACCAAAAAGATAAGCTGCTTTATTTACAGGGCCTCCCATGTCAATGGCCATCATTAGACCTAAGACAATGCCAAGAAATATAGCATTACCTGTGCCAAGTCCGGTCAACCAGTCGGAAATAGCTGTATTGAGCATATTGAATGGCTTATTAACGACAAAGAACATAATAAAACCTGTCATTGCGATCCCTAATAAAGGGAATAATAATATGGTTTTAATGCCTTCAAGGGAAGACGGAAGGTTAGCCAGTGCCTTTTTCAATCCAACGACTATATAACCGCCTAGAAAACCTGCAACAATACCCCCTAGGAAACCGGCACCACTATTGGCTGCCATAAAACCACCGACCATTCCTGGCGCAAATCCCGGACGATCAGCAATGCTTATAGCGATAAAACCTGCCAGCACGGGAATCATCAAAGCAAATGCGTTTCCGCTACCGATCGTATCTAACGCTTCAGCAATCACATTGTACGATGGGTGTTCCGGATCGCTTGCATTTACACCAAAAAGAAATCCCAGAGCAATCAATATCCCGCCACCAATCACGAATGGCAGCATATTGGAAACACCGTTCATTAAATGTTTGTAGATTGTTGCTCCAATTCCTTTTCCCGATTCTCTATGATTCTCGTCATTGGAGGACTCAGTCCCTTTATAAACGGGTGCATCCTGTTTCACAGCACGATCAATTAATTCCCCTGGTTTATGGATACCATCTGCTACAGAGGTTTCAATAACATGTTTCCCATTAAACCGGTTCATTGATACATTGGTATCTGCGGCAACTATAACGGCTACAGCTTTTTCAATCTCTTCGCTTGTGAGAACATTTTTGGCACCACCGGAACCGTTTGTTTCCACTTTAATATCAATGTCCATTTCAGTAGCCTTGGACACTAAAGAATCTGCCGACATGTACGTATGGGCAATTCCTGTGGGGCATGCCGTAACAGCAACAATAAATTCATTACCCGAGGATGATTTAGTCTGTTCTTCTTGTTTGTCACCTTCATCATAGGAATTGATAATATCAATGACTTCATCTTCTGATTTTGCCTCGAGAAGTTGTTGACGCGCATTTTGCTTCATCAGAATGGTTGAAAGTTTTGCTAGTGCCTTAAGGTGCGTATCGTTCGCTCCTTCTGGGGCAGCAATCATAAAGAAGAGATGGGATGGTTTTCCATCCAGTGAACCATATTCCACACCTTCAACCGATCTACCAAATGCAATCGCTGGCTCTTTAACTGCTTTTGTTTTGGCATGGGGAATGGCAACTCCATCACCAACACCTGTCGTACTTTGCTCTTCTCTTTTTAGAATTTCCTCCTTGAATTCAGCCCGGTTATCCAATTTTCCTGCCTCATCCAATACGGAAATCAATTCTTCAATTGTGTCTTGTTTTTGTTTTGATTTCAAATGAAGATTCATCGCATCTTTTGTTAAAAGTTCAGTTATTCGCATCGCGATTCTCCTAACTATTTTTAACGTCAACCTGTGGGACGAGTTCTTCCACTTTCTCCTTTGTACATAATCCGACTGAAAAGGCGGTTGCACTACCTGCAGCCACACTATAACGAAAGGCTGTTTCCAGAGATTTCGTTTGCTGATATACGGCGATGAAACCGGCGACCATCGAGTCACCCGCCCCCACAGAACCCCTTACCTCACCTTTTGGGGCTGTTGCAATGAGTGAAGTATTTTGACAGATTAATACTGCACCCGCTCCAGCAAGCGAAACAATGACATGCTGTGCTCCCATTTCAATAAGCTTTTTCCCATAGTGAATAGCATCATCGTTTGTTAAAATGTCTGTATCAAACAATGCACCGAGCTCATGATGATTTGGTTTAATCAAGAATGGCTGGAATGAAAGCACTTTACTCAAGCAGTCTCCTTCTGCATCCACTACAAACTGTGTTCCATTTTTTTGGCATATCTTTACTAGATCCTCATATGTTGATTCAGAAAGACTTGATGGGATGCTTCCCGCAAGCACCAGAATGTCTTCATCGTTCAGTGCATTTATTTTATTTTTCAGCAATTCAAATTCACTGTCTGTAATGATAGGCCCGCTAGCATTGATCTCTGTTTCTTTCCCAGATTTCAGTTTGACATTAATCCTTGTATCTTCATCAATCCTCACAAAATCAGTACGAATCTGGCAGGAATGCAGGAATTCTTCAATAAAGTCCCCCGTCCTGCCCCCAATAAAGCCAAGTGCTCTGGTGTCAACGTCCATTGTGTTTAATACCTGAGAAACATTTATCCCTTTTCCGCCGGGAAACTTTGCTTCTGTTTGGGATCTGTTTAATTCCCCAAGGGTAACTTGCTGCAGTTCCATAATGTAATCGAGTGAAGGATTCAGAGTCAATGTGTAGATCATGTTGTAACCACCTTAACGTTCGTGTTATTGCTGAGTTGCTCTTCCATTTCAATATCCAGATTATTGGTAATGATCGTTGCATCATGTATATCTGTTATTTTCGAAAAGGCAATTTCTGAGAACTTGGAGTCATCAGCAAGTACATAAGCTTCCCGCGATAAATAGATGGCGAGCTGTTTAATGTGTGCCTCCTCCTGATCGGGGGTCGTAAAGCCAAATTCGGGATGAATCCCGTTCACGCCTATAAAGCATTTATCAAACCGGTACTGCTTTAGACTCTCCAGTGCCCCCCTGCCAATAATTGCTTTCGTCTTTTGTTTGGCATAACCACCAAGTACATATGTTTTTATATTTCTCTCAAGCAGCTTGTTAACATGGGTAAGTCCGTTCGTAACAACAACGATATTGTTCGGCAGATGTGGGATGGCTTCAAATACGGTCGACCCAGCATCCAAATAAATACTGTCCCCTTCTTCCACCAACCCCCCTGCAAAGGAAGCGATTCTTTGTTTGTGTTGAAGGTTTTTGAATGATTTTTCGGTCATACTTGGTTCCTGAAGTTTTCCCTGAAGTCTTGAGGCACCACCATGTACCCGCTTCAAATATTTTTGTTGCTCAAGTTGTGTCAGATCGCGACGAATGGTTGATTCAGAGGAATCGGTTATTTCAACGAGATCCTTCAACTTTACGGTTTGATTTTCCTTTAGACGATCAATAATAGTCTGATGGCGTTCTGATTCAAGCAAATACCCACCTCCTAAAACGCTTTCAAGATTTGTATAGTTTTATTTTACAATACATCTCACTATCAATCAACCAAAATCATTCAAATTCATTATAAAACAGTCACAGAAATGCGTACAACAGCTGAAATTTGTCCTTTTAACTATAAATTGAATATAGGTGATTCCTGAAAAATCATTCCCACATTCCAATCTGATATCCTATCAACATAAATAACTGCTATAATGTACATAGAAGATTCCATCATATATACTGGTGCGATTAGCGATAATAATAGAAAGAGAAGATAGTGAGGTGTTGATTGATGGGAGATATTTTGTCGGATTACTTTTCCAATGTATTTGAAAATTTAATGGAAACATTGAACAACCCAAACGAGCACATCGATAAAATCGTGTTAACGGCAATCATCATCGTAATCATTTCGATTGTACACATGCTGTTCAAGAAGTTACTCCGAAAATATGTACATAATCCACAATATCTATCTGTATATGAAAAAGTATTGAAAATCGGTATAAACACTATATTATTCATCTGTTTATTGATTATATGGATTCAGGCATTCAACGCACTGATTATCACCCTATTGATCATAGGTGTATTTGTCGTATTCATCGTCAAAGGGTTGACATCAAACATCATCGGATTTATCGTCATTCGGTTTCAAAGATATTTCAGGATTGGACATAGAGTAGAAATCAACGGAATCAAAGGGGATGTATATAAAATAGGTGCAACGAATTTTGAACTGTTGGAAATCAACAATTGGTTATCCTCAGATGCTTACACAGGACGAATCATTAAACTTCCGAATCGAATCATTTTTGAAGAGCCCATCGAGATGGTAGGGAGAAGTCATACATACATATGGAAAGAAGTCCAATATGTGCTGACATTTGACAGCAACTGGAAGGATGCGGAGAAAATCATGAAAGATGCCGGCACTGCATACTTGCATGACACACTGTTGCAGGAATTAAAGGAAAAGAATAATCACAATCCCATTAACGAAAAAAACATAAAACCCGTTTTTTCGCTGGATACAAATAATGATGGGATAGTCGTTACATTACGTTATTATGTCCATTATAAAAATGGCACAACCGTTTTAACCGCTTTACAAAAACGGATACTGACGGAATTCGCCAACAACGGAAACATCGAGTTCGCCGTCCAAGATATCCGCATTTTAGAAAAATAGGACGTCAGATTCCACCCACTGTCCCACTCCGGTCCTGAAAGAGTGGGAAGTGAGGGGTTTTGCTCTTATGTCCGTTTAAAAATAAAAAAGATACAAGAAAAATCTCCCGTTTCTTTTATTTAACAATCTTGCCCGATGATTAATACCACTAGACGAAGATACTGAAAATCAATTGTTCGCCTAGCTTGCCTGTTTTCCTTCTACCAGTGTCACTGTAACCAACCTTTTCATAAAGTTTTTGAGCTGGAATATTTTTATGATTAACTGCCAGTACAATCTCATTGTATTGTGGCAATTCCTGATTAACAAAGCTTTTAAGCAGATTCATTCCTTTTGTTGCATATCCTTTACCTTGTTGCAAATCGTTTATTGATAAGGCAGTTAATAACAAAGCGTGAGGATTGTCGGAATACTCCTTTACCCTATTGGTTGAATGTAATAAGAAAAAACCAACTGGTTCATTTTTGTTTAGTATTACAATCGGATATTGCCCATCTACTAACTCTTCCAATAATTCAACTGGAAAAGCTGTGAATTGTGCTTTCTCTTCAGGCAATTCAAAATTTCTTAGGTGTTTTAAAAAGTCTTGTTTATACCACTGTAATTCTACAGATTGATTAAGCGTACTCCCCATAAAGAAACAACTCTCTTTCTATACTTTATAAACGGTCTAGCGAAATGTTATATCCACATCTCCCAGTCCTGAAAAGGATGCCCTGAAAGTTCCCTTTTCAGCACGCACAGGCGGAATAAACGTTCCTGATGCAATATGCATGCCTTTTTTTAATGGTTTTTGGCTTTTGGCTAATTTACGAGATAGCCAAGCCACTGCGGAAACTGGATTGCCCAAAACCTCAGATGAAACACCCTCACTGATTGATACATTATCATGATATAATGTCATTTTGATAGATTCCAACCCTTTCTTATCAGGAGGCGTCATTGGTTTTGAAACAACTACCTTTCCTGTTGCGGCATTATCCGAAAGCAAGTCAGCCAGCGAGAAATTCGGAAACCAATCAACATAACGACTGTCCGGAATTTCAATCCCTGCTGCTATCGTACTTTTTTGGAGAATTTCCTCTTCGCTTGCCTCAAGCGTTAAATCATCCGTTAAAATAAAAATAATTTCGGTTTCCACAAGCGGCGAAAATAACGCATCAAAAGAAAAATGCTCACCACTTGTCAAGATGTCCGTTGTCAGCAACGTGCCATACGCCGGTTCATCCGTCTGTGCAATGGCTTGCGTATCATCACTTGTCATACTGATTTTATAGCCCGCGACAGTTGCCTTTTCCAGTTCACATCGTTGTTTTACAAATTCCTCCTGCACGGCATATGCCGTATCTTCATCTAATGTATACCGATGTCGAATGAATTCTACCGGCTGTTTCGACCTATACGCCTGCATCAATTCCGAAGTCACTTCTTTTGTTGTCATCACGATCATGCTCCTCTCCCAGATGTATAACCATTTCTTAGTTAGCCATTTTAATCAAATCATCAGAAAATGACAAGCACTTCGATAGGAAACAGATGGGGGCAAAAGGCATCACACATCGTTTCACATATTAATCCGAAACGGTGCGCGACACAAGTGATACAACAAAGGTTTTTCCAATGTTGCGGAGATTGATCGTCATAACACAAATGAAGTTCTGAAGAGCGGTCGACAAGGAATTCTGATCAACTAAGTCGGACATGACAAACATAATCGTTAAAGAAATTCACGAAGACCATGATTATTTTGACGCAAATACGATAATCGTCAAAAAATATCACGAATACCACGATTGTTTTGACGCAAATACGATAATCGTCAAAAATATTCATAAATACGCCAATCTCTTTGATGCAAATATTCAATCAAAAAAAGGGCGGTATTTCTGAAATTCACAAATAGCCGCCCTTATAACCTTATAAACCTGTCTATCCTTTATCTAGTTCAAAAACTTGGTGGAGTGCATTCACTGCCGTTTTCAAATCGTCACCATGGACCAATACCCATATGGTTGTATGACTGTCTGCAGATTGTAAAATTTGTACACCCGCATTGGTAAGGGCATCGATCATTTTGGACGTCACACCAGGAACCCCTGTCATGCCCGCCCCAACCGCAGATACTTTGGCACAGTTTGTTGTGATCTTGGGGGCATATCCCAGTGATTCTAATATACCAATCGCTTTATCCGTTAAGGTATGTGGAATGGTATAAATGACCTTCGACGGTGAAATATTGATGAAGTCCACCGATATTCCCGCTTCAGCCATCGCTTTAAAAACCTGTGATTGATGGTAATTGACATCTTCTTTAATTTCGACTTGGATTTGTGTGACTTCCGACATATGGGCGATGCCTGTCATCAATTGATCAGCACGCGCTTCCATCTCGGCTACTCCCGTATCTGGCGCCGTAACCAATGTGCCGGGTTCCATCGAATAATTGGAACGAACACGCATCGGGATGTCACCCTCCATCGCAATTTCAACCGCATAAGGGTGAACGACTTTAGCTCCTTGATAAGCAAGATTACATATTTCATTATACGTGACAACATCAAGCGGACGGGCTTTATCGACAACACGCGGATCTGCTGTCATGATCCCACTGACATCGGTGAAGATTTCGATTCGCTCCGCTTTTAATTCAGCGCCAATTGCAGCGGCAGAGGTATCACTCCCCCCGCGTCCAATGGTCGTGATATCACCTTTTTCAGTCCTGCCTTGGAATCCCGCCACGACAAGAACATCATTTGTTTCAAATTCATGATTGATGCGGTCCGTATCGATCCGCTTTATTTTCGCTTCATTAAACGCATCATCGGTGATAAACCCCGCCTGTGCACCTGTTAAAGCAGTTGCTGAAATATGATGCTTCTTCAATTCGTTTGTCAAAAGGACGGCTGATATCGTCTCACCACAGGACATCAACAAATCCAGTTCCCTATCCGAACTGTGATGGGCCGGATATCCAATCAAATCAAGCAATGTATCTGTCGCGTAAGGATCAGGCTTCCTCCCCATCGCTGAAACGACGACAACCACTTTGTAACCGGAACCGGTGGCATCTTTGATGTGATTCGTCACATGTGTCCGACTCTCGGCCGTTTGAACAGACGTCCCTCCAAATTTTTGTACTAATATGTCCATGACCACTCTCCTCGTTCTATTCATACCTTATGGCTCATACAAAAATGAATTCAATATCAATGTTCTTTACCGCTGTCAGCGTCCATTACGTTCAACCCATTTTTCAGCGATTTGCACCGTGTTCAATGCGGCTCCTTTCAGCAGATTATCGGAAACAACCCACAGATGAAAGCCACGATCGTTATCCAAATCTTTACGAACACGACCAACGAAAACATCCTTTTTCCCCTCAGCGGCAAGAGGTGTGGGATATAGCTGGCTGTTCGGATCATCCTCAAGGACAACCCCTGGCGCCTCACTCAAAATGTGCTGAAAATCAGATACAGTCACACCATCCTTTTCTACTTCCACATAAATGCTTTCTGCATGTGAACGGAAAAAAGGCAGGCGGACACAGGTTGCAGACACTGCTAAATCAGGCATATGGAGGAGTTTTTTCGTCTCATTCACCATTTTCATCTCCTCAAACGTATACCCGTTATCCGTGAACACATCAATTTGCGGAAGGGCATTGAAAGCAATTGGATAATGCTTTTCATCGCTCCCTACCGGTAGGATGGAACTTGTCATCTCATCTCCATTCAAAAATTGTTCCGTCTGTTCTCTCAGCTCATCATTCGCTTCCAGACCAGCGCCAGAAACAGCTTGATACGTAGAAACAATGATCCGTTCCAAACCGAACTGTTGCTTGATCGGGTTTAAAGCCGTCACCATCTGTATCGTCGAGCAATTTGGATTGGCAATGATTCCGTTATGCGTCTCCAGATCCAGTTGATTCACTTCAGGAACAATAAGTGGCACCCGATTATCCATTCGGAATGCACTCGTATTATCGATAACAACCGCTCCACTTTTTACCGCGTCTTCAGCAAGGCGCTGCGAAATCGCTCCACCTGCAGAAAATAAGGCGATATCGATATTTCGAAAACTTTCAGGACCCGCTTCTTCAATCGTTAAAGTTGTATTCTTGAAGGTTACCTCTTTACCTTGGGACCTTTTAGATGCAAGCAATGTCAAGGAGCCAATGGGCATACTCGTATTTTCCAAAAGACGGATGATTTCCTCGCCGACAGCACCTGTTGCACCTACTACAGCGATGTTAACGCCGTGTTCATGGTAAGAATCTTTATTGACCAATGTCATTTAACTCCTTTTTAAACATTCTGGCAGCCCGGCACGTTTCATCCATTCATGAAACATGCCAGCACACCCAATATCGTCCAAAAAGGCAGGACCTCGCCTGCCTTTTTTAGGCTACTAGATTACACGGAACATTCTAATTAGTCCGGGTAACATTAAAATTACAAATTCTTTTGTTAAATCAACTCACAATGTACTGTGATATTATCCTTGCAACAGCGGATAGACACCCTCTTCATCATGTGTTTCATTCCCTGTTAATGGTGGGTTAAAGACGCAGACCATCCGCATATCTTCTTTCCCGCCGCGTAAATAATGTTCGTCATTTTCATCCAGCGCATACATTGTACCCGCTTTGATTGGATAGACTTTTCCGTCAGCAACTGTTTCAATTTCACCGTCACCTTCGATACAATAGACCGCTTCTAGATGATTTTTATACCAAATATGAGTTTCGGTTCCCGCGCGAATAATCGTATCATGAAGCGAAAAACCCATATTATCTTTCGTCAAAAGCAGGCGTCTGCTTGACCAATTTTCTGTTGAAGTGACATTTTCTGAACCGATTATTTCATCAAGTGATTTTACTAGCATGTTTTGGCCTCCCAACCATTGTATTCAGTACATATTTAATGCTCTCGTCAATAATGTATAGCCCTTTATCAAGACCTTCTTTATCGATGATCAGTGGTGGCAGAAGTTTCATGACCTCGTCGTCCGGCCCGGATGTTTCCATGATCAAGCCACGCTCAAAGGCAGCTTCACATATTTTTTCGGCCACACCTTCGCCTTCCCAGGCAATCCCCTTCATCATACCGCGACCACGCAACTCACCTTTCAACTCAGGATATTTCACAAGTAACTCCGCCAATTCATTGCTGATGTATTCACCTTTTTCCTGGATGGATTGGCTGAATTCATCTTCTTTCCAAAACGACAGAGCTTCCTTAGCGGTAATAAAAGCGAAATTGTTTCCGCGGAATGTGCCGTTATGCTCACCAGGCCCCCATGTATCATGTTCGGGCTTGATCAGCGTAATCGCCATCGGAAAACCATACCCGCCGATTGACTTGGACAGACAGATAATATCCGGTTTAATGCCCGCTGGCTCAAAGCTGAAGAACGTTCCTGTCCTACCATTGCCTGCTTGAACATCATCGACAATGAGCATGATATCCCAGCGCTTGCAGATCGCTTCGATTTTCTGTAACCACTCGAAGCTGGCAGCGTTTATGCCTCCCTCACCTTGGACCGTCTCAAGAATGATCGCTGCAGGAATGTCCACACCACTGCTTCCATCTTCCAACAATTTCTCCAAATAAACCGTTGTGTCATATCCATCCATATAATTATCAAATGGCATCGCAACCGTATTAGGCAGTGACATTCCCGCCCCTTTACGATTGGTCCTGTTCCCCGTGACAGAAAGAGCCCCAATGGTCATCCCGTGAAAGCCATTCGTGAAGCCAATAACCGTTTCACGACCTGTGTTTTTACGGGCAAGTTTCAACGCACTTTCAACCGTATTAGCTCCCGTCGGACCAGTAAACATCACCTTGTAATCCATGTCTCTTGGCTTCAGGATCACGTCGTTGAACTCTTCCAAAAACTCTTTGCGTGAAATGGTGCCCATATCTAAACTGTGAGCAATGCCATCATCTTTAATATATTCAATCAATTTATCTTGCATTTGATCGTTGTTATGTCCGTAATTAAGTGTGCCGGCACCAGCAAAAAAATCGATATACTCTTTATTGTCAATATCCCAAATTTTATAGCCTTTTGACCTTTTAAATATAGTCGGAAAACTCCGGCTATAACTACGTACCTGCGATTCCAATTCCTCAAAAACGTGCATGGTTTTATCCTGTTCTAAAACAGTCATTAAAATTTTTCCTCCTAATAATCGTCATTACTTATTTTCGCCGCAGCACCTAATCCACCCGAATTCTTCAGCAAACTCCTTACACAGCTGAATCACTGCTTCAGAATTGTTCCTGATCATACAGGTAATACATCATTTGCCATTTACCAGAAGAACGGTTTTTATCCTTTTCCTTCATCGAGGTTGATCAAGGCGCTTTCGCTCTTTAAAAGGTCCGATTTGATGCGTCAACTCATCTTCATGTCCTTGTTCAGGGAAATCTTCGGCTGTAAAGCAATCAAACACTTCGATATTCGTGTCCAAGTTTCGTGCCAAACCATTGAACAGCTTGCGTGATGGAATATTCGAGGGCGAGACAGTCGCCTCTACATATCGCACATTCTCACAAACGTCCCGCTCCAATATGTGATGAAGCATTTTGGAAGCCAAACCTTTCCCACGCTCAGACTCCGCGACCGCTACTTGCCATATGAATAACTTCTCCGGTGATGCAGGCTTGATGAACCCAGAGATAAACCCGACAATTTCATCATCGGTCTCGATCACCACAGAAGTATCACTGAAGTTGGTACACCACATTAGATAGCTATATGAGGAGTTCAGATCCAAGACACCCGTTTCTTTGATCAATGTCCAAACATCTGCCCCATCATCCAAAGTAGGCGCGCGTAATGTTTCCAGCGAATCTGTTTTATTGATGGTTGCGTTTGTTGCAGGGATATTCTCACCTCCACTTTTTTCGCACATTATTTTTGTGCCGTATAAAAGTAGCGCACGTCGTTTACTATAACATTCTAAAATTTGGAGTCAAAAGTGGTTAATTTAGAAATACAACGATTAATGTTCATCAGACTGATTTAATTGAACCATATAAATTTAAAGATGTAATTGCTCCTCATTCGAGCCAAATACTCCCAATCGCTCTGAATTTGATTGTAAAAACTTTTTTCAAAACATAGGCTGAGGCATTGATATGACAGGCTTATCGAAGGGTGGGAAAATTTCCATGTAAAAAGTTGTAAAAGATTTTTTTATTTATAAAAACAAAACATCTGTCCAAAAACAAAAAGGACTTAATCATTTGACGGGAAAATTGTGAAGGGAAAAATAATGTACGTTTCAGACGAATTTTGTCGAAAGTACATTCGGGGTCTATATTATCCAGTATGTGTATTTTCATTTCAATGGATAGGGTAAATGATACTAGAGTAATTTTTCAGTCCATCTAAAAAACTCATTAGTATGTAACAGTGCAAGAAAACAGGCATAATGGACCACACCCCACCAGGAGTGGGCGGATCCGTTTAGGCTATTCGACATCCCGGCACAGCTGCAACTCGGGAGGGGCGATATCCCGCCCGTTATGACTGCAGACAACATTCTGTTACAGCACGATATTTATCGTCCTTTACTGCCCCTAGTATAAGATGACATTTCTATTGAAGTTTTTTGATAGGTCTTTCATCCTAATTTCGTTTAACGCAATGGATCATATGGAGACAAATCGATATCCACTTCCTCATTCAGTGCAACTTTGGCTGCAAGTGAGCCGACATAAGGGCCCATCGTCAGTCCGGAAGCACCTAATCCTGTGGCAACAATGAGATTGTCGGCATCCAGAACCTTCCCTAACAGCGGTTTTATATCCGGACCCATTGGGCGAAATCCAATGCGTGTCTCCTTTAAGGTGCTGTTTTTAAGACCGGGCACAACCTTCAACCCTTCCCTCAAGACTTCCTGCACACCACCAGCTGTCAGACGATAATCAAATCCACTACCTTCCTCACGCGTTGCCCCGAATGCGATACGATTATCATCAAACGCCACAATATAATGGCTACTATCCTGTGGCAAAATGACCGGCCATTTCGATGTATCTTCCTCAACAGTTACATGCGCAATCTGACCACGTTGCGGACTGATATTAAGGGGAATGTCGACATCTTGGAGAAGCTCTTTGGACCATGCACCCGCCGCAACAATCAGCTGATCGGCCGATATGTTGCCATCCGATGTTTGCACTTGAACAGAGCCGTCTTTTTTAGTTAAACGTACCTTCTCATCGATCACTTTTCCGCCATTTTTCTTAAAACCACTGACCAAAGCCTCGCCTAACAAACGACCATCCAACCGAGCAGAGCCCGAAATATAGAGCGCGTGCAAAGTTTCATCAATAGGTGGAAAGTACTGTTTAGCCATCGGCGCTTCCAAAATTTTGACATCACCGATTACCGGAAACGCTTTTTTCTTTTCTTCGGTTATCTGTTTAAGTGCATATAATTTTTCCAGGTCGTCACTCGTTGCCAGTGCTCCCGTATACGCGTAACCCGTGTTGGTTTCGCCGATTTCCTCAAGTGATGCAATTAATTCAGGATAATACTGGGCACCTCTACTTGATATCGCAAACCATTCAGGATCATCAACTCGTGAAATCCACGGGCAAATAATTCCGGCACCTGCGCGTGTGGCCTTACCCTGTTGTTCTTTGTCGATTAAAATCACTTCATGTTCTTTTTTCTGTGACAGATAGTATGCGGCACATGCCCCGACGATTCCTGATCCAATAATGACGTATTTCAAATAATCTCCTCCAGTGTGAGTGTTATAACGTATTGTTTCTATGAATCTTGTTCACACAAGCAACAAACCGATATTCAAATCTCTTCCTTATATACGTTTGCGTTTTAAATTATCATACGATGTTTCATATTGCAATGGAATTAAAAGAGATGTGATGTTGTTAAAAACCACAAAAGTTTTATTAATAATTTCTTGAATCTCTTCATGTAACGTTTGCTTTCATGTTAATTAACCAAATGTACGCCCGAAACGTAAGAATAAATCCACTATATAATGACCTGTTACGTGAACTCGGATGACGGTTTGTACACGTGATAGTGAGTCTTGGATTGTGAAGGAATCAGTAGACACGATCTTACCTCTCCCAAACCCACATGTTAAACATTTCACAACTTTGTCGATAATCTATGACATCTTTATAGCATCCATTAGCACTATGAAAAAATAACCACTATTTTTGTTACATTTAAGTTGAAAGACCTAATTTAGATTTTTGGCAGAAGGAGGCTATAGCCATGAACAAGAAGTTCACAATGTTAACGATCTTATTCATCATGCTTGTATTGGTATTCGCTGCCTGTTCGAGTGAAAAAAGCAGCACAAACAAAAATGAAAGCGAAAACAACAATGCCGAGAATGAAGTCACTTACAATCCCCCATCAATGGATGATCTAGATCCCAATGACCCGGATACAGATCTCATATTGAAAGGAGAAGAACTTTTCAATGAGACCAATACAGTCGCATCCGATTATGTCGGCAATGAGTTGTCATGTCAAAGCTGTCACGCGGATGGCGGAATTGGAGAGTCATCTTCCCTTGTCGGTACCTCGGCACAATTTCCCGAATACCGCCCGCGGGAAGGTAAAGTATTCAGCATTGAAGACCGTATCAATGGATGTATGATCCGCAGCATGAATGGTAAAATGTTCGAGGAAGATAGTGAAGAATTAGAGGCAATGACAGCCTACATCAACAAACTTTCCGAGGGTATCGAGGAAGGTGACGACCTCCCTTGGCGCATGCATAACACGATGGAAGAAATTCCGGAACCTGATGTTGACCACGGAGAAGAACTGTATGATTCCAAAAACTGCTTAACATGTCATGCGGATGACGGCTCCGGAACGGGAGCGAACAGTGGCCCCGCTTTATGGGGAGACAAATCTTTCAATGATGGTGCCGGCTTGAACCGTATGACAAAAATGGCCGGCTATCTTAAAAATAATATGCCCAAAGGGAATGAAAATCTGACTGACCAAGAAGCAGCCGACCTCGCTGCCTATCTTCTTTCCTTTGAACGTCCCGTATGGGAAGGACATGATGACGATTGGCCGAAAGAAGATGATGAACGCCCAACCGATATCATCACAAAAGACCGACGTGAACAGATACGAGAAGGCACATTTGACTGGACAGAAATCGATAACATTATCCCGAAAGATAAAGTGGAAAAAGAATAGATTGCCGTTCAAAAGATAGATGGGCTCCTGGTAAAGCTGGAGCCCATTTTTTTGATATTTGCCCGACGAAAACTAAAAGCGTATTTATCATCGACAGACCTTTTTACAGCAAAAATTCTATAACACTTACGGCAAAGCGGATACAGCAAAATCAAAAACCATTCCTTTTTTGTAAATTTGAAGCATGACACAGATTATATAAGTATTTCTTAAAAATACACTATATTATATATATTAATGTCATTTTATGCGACATTATGCAAATTAAACACAGAATATGAAGATTTATTGAGTTTGTTATTAATTTCTAAATACCCTATACTTAATGATGGTTTTGATTTCTGATACATAGAATCAAACAGTACAAATTCCTTTCAGATTGGGCTTTATAACCCTTATCTACTTAAAACAAAACTGCTAGACTATTATATCCCCTCTATATCACGTGAAATGAATAATGAATTGTTTTGACCAAATCTTTCATTATTCAAACAAAGTCAATCGCAGCATTGCAAGGACAACACGAAGGAATAGGACTCATTCATCGTGAATGCTTTTCATTATGATTAATAATATTTTCAAATAACTTGGCAAATCCCGTTTAGAAAAGTACCCAAACAAAAAATGTTCATATAATGAAACATTCAAAACTGTAAAATATGGTTTCGATTTACATTGATGTTTTAATCATAAGATTCCTATTAAAATATGGAATCAAGTAATATCAGAGGAGGTATAACATTTGATAGAACTCAAGAATATAAGAAAAGAATATGATAATGGGTTCGCAGCACTCAAAAATATAAACCTGCATTGTAATGAAGGGGAAATCACAGCCCTTATTGGCCCAAGCGGATGTGGTAAAACAACACTCATGAAACTTCTTAATCGCTTGAACACCCCGACAAAAGGCAGCATCTTCATTAATGGAAAGGACATTTCCAACACAAACCCGGTTGAACTACGACGGGGCATCGGGTATGTCATTCAACAAATTGGATTATTCCCTCATATGAATATATCCCGAAATATAGGTATAGTCCCGAAGCTTCTCAAATGGGACAAAGATAGAGTACATAATCGTGTTGACGAACTATTGGAACTCGTGTCCCTGGATCCTGAAACATATCGCGCCCGTTTTCCATCCGAACTCAGTGGAGGACAGCAACAGCGAATCGGTGTGGCCAGGGCTCTTGCGGCCGAACCATCGGTCATTCTGATGGACGAGCCTTTCAGTGCACTTGATCCCATCAGTCGTGAACAACTCCAGGATGAACTTGTTCGGCTACAAAAAGACATAAAGAAAACAATCGTATTTGTGACGCACGATATGGATGAAGCAATCAAAATCGCCGATAAAATCGTATTGATGAAAAGCGGAGAAATCATCCAACATGGGACACCTGAAGAAATTTTGCGACATCCAGCAAATGAATTTGTAGAGGAATTTATTGGACAGAAACGACTTGAGAAGTATCAAGAAATCCCTACAGTGAACAAAGTGATGGCAAAACGACCCATCACGATTTCACCCAAACGTGGGCTGGCCAGTGCGATGCGCCTGATGGAAGAAAAACAAGTGGATTCACTTGTTGTCGTTGATGAACAGGATAAAGTGCTTGGGTATGTGAATGTATTTGACGTTGTAAATGCCTATTCAGAAGAAGATAAAAATGTGAAGCATATAACGCATGAATTCAGCACCATACTAAACCCTGATACACTACTACCTGAAGCAATCGAATTGATGACCGATTCGGGTACATCTTACCTGCCTGTTGTCGACATGTCAGGACAATTGAAAGGACTGCTTACCCGTGGAAGTATTGTAGGCTATATCGGCAACACCTATCCTTCCGCTTCCAATAAGGAAGGTGCTGTTTAAATGAACGATTATGGCTATATATCCGTATTTTACGAAAGATTTCCCGATTTGATAGACAAACTTTATGAGCATCTTTATATAACAGGACTATCTGTGTTGCTAGGTTGCTTGGTCGCGATTCCGCTTGGAATATTCTTGGCAAAAACCAATATCAAATGGATAAAAACTACAACATTCAACGTCATCAATATTTTCCAGGCGATTCCGAGTCTGGCACTCCTGGCAATGATTGCCGCCATAATGGGATTCGGATTCAAAACAGCTATTATAGCTCTGTTTTTATACTCATTGATGCCCATTTTAAAAAACACGTATGCAGGCATCCACTCAATAGATCCGCAAATTACAGAATCCGCTAAAGGCATGGGATACAGCTCGATACAGCGATTAATTCAGGTCGAGTTGCCTATGGCCATGCCCTATATCATGTCCGGTATCAAGTTGACGACTGTTTATATCGTAAGCTGGGCGGTGTTGGCTGGACTGATCGGTGCTGGCGGATTGGGCGAGTTAGTTCTCGCTGCCTTGTCATTGAACGACAATCCACTGGTCATTGCCAGTTCGGTCATGGCGATGGTACTTGCATTGATTGCCGACTTCACTATCGGTCAATTGGAAAAATGGTTCTCGAAAAAAGGAAGAGTAGAAAAACAACAAATTTAGGGGGATATTCATGAAAAAAGTCACATACACAATGATTTTTGCATTATTGATGACTGTCCTTTCAGCTTGTTCGGGAGACAAAGTCACAGTTGGAACACAAACATATTCGGAAACAAAAACAATGGCCTATATCTATAAAGAACTGATAGAGGATAACACAGACCTTACAGTAGATGTTAAAACGGATATGGCAACAGACACTTTGGTTCTCGAAGCCATGATGAAGGATGAAGTGCAAATCGGTACAACATACACAGGAACAGCACTTGCAAGTTTTTTTGAAATCGACAATCCGAGAGATCCTGATGCAACTATGGAACAGACCCAGAATGATTTCAAAGACGAGTACGACATCAACGTTTTTGATGAACTTGGATTTGCCAACACATATGCGCTTGCCGTGACAGAAGAATTTGCAGAAGAACATGATCTGGAAAAAGTATCTGATCTTGCAGAGATTGCCGATGATGTGAAATTCGGGTCGGACACAAGCTGGCTCGAACGTAAGGGTGACGATGGTTATGAAGCCTTTATCGATTTATATGGCTTTGAATTCGGTACCGCAAAACCCATGAGTCCTAATTTGGTCTATGATGCATTGATGAATGAGGATTACGATGTTGTTCTTGCTTATTCAACCGATGCACGCATCGATGTCTATGATCTGAAAACCCTTGAAGATGATGAACAGTTCTTCCCGCCATATGACGCTTCTTCCTACGTGAATCAAGAAACATTAGATGAACATCCCGAACTAGAAGAAATTTTTGAAGACTTAGTCGGGAAATTCGACCTGGACACAATTCGCCAACTGAATCGCAAAGTAGATGAAGACGGCGAAGAACCACAAGATGTTGCCAAAGAATATCTTGAAGAAGAAGGTATGCTAGATTAGGGAGGTTTTGAAAAGTGGAATTTATATCTGACTTGTTTCATTATATCATCGACAATTGGGACAACCTGCTTTCAATGACGTTGGATCATATCCTGATGGTTGTGCTTGGATTATTGTGCGCACTTGTGGTCGGAGTTCCACTCGGCATCCTTTGTTCCAAAAACGAAAAACTTGCAACTGTCATCCTGGCTATTGCCAACATCATCCAAGTATTCCCGAGTATTGCACTGCTTGGTGTGTTGATGATTTTTTTTGGACTTGGATTTACGACGGTTGTTATCGGGCTGTTCCTCTACTCACTTCTACCGATTATCCGAAATACGTATGTAGGACTGAAGGAAGTGGATGAGAACTTAACCGAGGCCGGTACAGGCGTAGGAATGACCGTTTTCCAACTATTATACATCGTCAAATTACCGCTTTCGCTTCCGTTTCTCGTGGCCGGGATCCGCGTTGCAGCCGTGATTGCTGTCGGAGTGGCAACACTGGCACCATTTATTGGCGGCGATGGATTAGGGCGAGACATTGTTGCGGGAATCAATGCAAGGCAGCCTGTAAAAATCTATAGCGGCGCCATCATTGCCGCCCTGCTTGCTATTTTTGCCGATATCTTTTTGGAAAAAGTGCAGAAAAAAGTCGAACATTAAGAAAAACATCTCCATCCGTATTGCTTATTGCCATCGGATGATATCTCCGGATTATAAGGAAGAAGAACTATTCTCCGTTTTGAGGCGGAAAATAGTTCTTTTTTGGAAACGATATGAAACAAGGGGGGTTACCCATTGAAAGTAGTTATCACAGATGTTTATGACATGCAATTCGAGGAAGAAAAAAAGCTGTTCGAGTCTGTGGGTGCAACACTAGAAATTTCCCACTGCGTCACTGAACAGGACGTTATCAAGGCTGGAAGAGGTGCTGTTGCCCTGATCAATTCTGAAATTCCGATCACACATAACATCATTTCATCCCTTCCAGATCTAAAAGTGATTGCGAAATACAGTATCGGTGTTGATAACATTGATGTTGATGCAGCGACGGAACATGGAGTCTATGTTGCCAATGTACCTGATTACTGCCAGGAAGACGTTGCCAATCATACCCTTGCTCTTATCATGGCACTGACGCAAAAAATCATATCATTGAACCAAATTGTCAAACAGGGAAAATGGTCATTCAAGGATGGTGCTCCTTTACATCGCATCCACACACAAACAGTAGGACTGATCAGTTTTGGCAGAATAGCGCAACAGCTTGCACAGAAATTGCTTTCAATCGGTTTCAAGGTCATTGCACATGATCCATATTGCAGCCGTACAGATATGGATGTCGATCTGGTTTCTCTCGAGGAATTGATGCGACAATCCGATGTCATCAGTGTACACACACCACTTGTAAAAGAAACATATCATATGATCGATAAAAACGTCCTTGCTATGGCGAAACCAACTGCTATCCTCGTCAATGCTGGAAGAGGAGCAGTCATCAACGAGGAGGATCTCATCCATGCCTTGAGAGAAGGAATTATAGCTGGTGCGGGTTTGGATGTTTTGGAGGAAGAACCGATTAATGATCACAATCCATTGCTGAAGATGGACAATGTCATCTTGACACCGCACATCGGTTTTTATTCAGAAGAATCCATGCAAGAACTACAACATAAAACAGCACTGAATGTTGTCGATGTGCTACAAGGAAACAAGCCACGCTACCATGTCAATCATGTGGAAAAAGCATGATGACGATACCCTATTAATGTTCAATGGAAAGGTCATATTGTCAATAGATTTGAAAATAAAAAACACGTAATCATCAACAAACAATTTTATCTAGGAGGAATCAACCATGAACAATCAAACATACACAGTTTCCGAAGCAATTGTAAAGGAACTCCGTCGAGCCGATGTCGATGTCATATACGGTATCGTCAGTGTACACAATATGCCAATATACAACGCTATATTGAACAACGGACACATCCGGATGGTCACTGCGCGAAATGAAGGTGCTGCTGTGAATATGGCGGATGCCTATGCACGTGCTACCGGCAAAATTGGAGTCGTTATGACAAGCACAGGAACCGGAGCCGGAAATGCAGCCGGATCACTAGCTGAAACATGGAACGCCGGTACACCGCTTTTGCATATTACGGGGGAAGTCGATTCCGATTATATCGGAACCGATGAACGTTACATACATGAAGCAAAAGACCAGTTGAAGATGATGGATGGCGCAAGTAAATCAGCATATCTTTTGAAACGGCCAAAGTCAATCACACCATTTATGCGCAAGGCGATCAACGAGGCACAAGCTATCCCGACAGGGCCAGTCACAATCCAGATCCCGACCAATTTTCAAGCGACCATCATTCCTGAGAACCAGTTAATAGAAACAGAAGTCGGGTATGATTCTAAACAAGACGTTCAGCTGCCAGACGCTATCATTAATAATATCACAACAGCAAAACGACCAGTCATCTGGGCGGGCAACGGCATCAATCATGCTGAAGCATCAGAAGAATTACTTTCCTTAATGGAAAAAATTCAGGCTCCAGTTATAACGAGCGGTTCTGGAAAAGGTGTCATCCCTGAAGATCATCCCCTTTGTATCGGTAACTTTGGATATTCACCGGAGTTTGAAGCGTTCTTGAAAACATCCGATTTACTGATCAGTATCGGCGTCCGTTTCCGTGCTGGTGAAACAAATACATGGGCAACACCGGTACCGGAAAATCATATCCATATCAATGCCGATCCAAATGCTTTCAACCGAAATTTCAATACACGTTATCATATCGTTGGTGATGCTAAAAAAATACTTGAAAAAATCAATCAAACACTAAACACGGAAGATATAAGTCGTGATGTTACCTATATCAACGAAGTAAAAGAAACACGTCAAGCACTACGTGATAATTTGAATGCATCCATCGGCCAATATAAGGATATAGCGGCATCCGTAAACAAACAGATTCAGGACAATACTATTCTGTTGACAGATGTAACCATTCCCGGGTACATATGGGCAGATAAACTGGTCGACATCAAAGAACCACGCAATTTCATGCACATAACCGGAGAAGGAATCGGCCAAGGATTACCCATGGCAATTGGTGCGAAAATCGGTCAGCCGGATAAACCGGTCGTACTCGTTACTGGTGACGGCGGATTCATGGTAAATGCTGGTGAACTGATTACTGCCGTGCAGGAAGATACACCTATCATTGTCTTGTTGTTCGATGATGGAGGTTATGGCATTTTAAAATATTATCAAGAAGCGGCATATGGTCAAAAAGCCGGAGTCGACCTTAAAAACCCAGATTTCGTCATGATGGCTAAATCAATGGGATTCGAATCGGAAAAAGTGACATCTGCGGAGACATTCGACAAAGTACTGGCCAACGCCATCAAGAGCCAAAAGCCATATATGGTCGTCGTGGACATGCAATCGGTCGGTGATTTAGAATATGAAGACTCCGATGCGTATATTCGTTCATTCCGTCCACATCATGGATGATATCTGTTAAAAACGGATGATGCAGTTATAGTGCTGCCACCCGCTACCTTATCACAATACGAAACAAACCATATCATAAGGAGGCAACACGTTATGGCACAACACTTGAAATTATATATAAATGGGAAGTGGATGGATTCCAGCAATAAGAAAAAACAGGATATCCTGAATCCTGCTACCCAAGAACTGATTGCACAAGCACCTGAGACCACTAAACAAGAGACGGAGAATGCCATCAAAACAGCACAAGACACATTCCAAAGAGGTGTCTGGTCTGACTGTACACCACAGGAAAGAGCGAATGTCCTATCACAGATAGCCGATAAAATGGAAGCAAATTTGGAGTCAATCATCGCAACGGAAGTAGAAAATAATGGAAAAACATGGCGTGAAGCAGAAGCCGATGCGACCGATGCAGCTGGAACTTTCCGCTATTACGCCAGCCTGCTTACAACGTCAAACGATGAGGCCTTTGAAGCCGATGAAGGTTTGCAAACAATGATTGTCAAAGAACCTATCGGGGTCGTCGGTCTAATCGTGCCTTGGAACTTCCCATTATTGATGAGTGTATGGAAAATCGCACCAGCGCTTGCTGCGGGAAATTCCATCATTTTAAAACCAGCTGAAATCACACCGATGACAGCGGTCAAATTATTCGAATTGATCGATCAGACCGACCTTCCCAAAGGCGTCGCACAATTATTGATGGGACAGGGCCCTGTCGTTGGACAGACGCTTGCAGAAAACCGTCACGTCGACATGGTTTCCTTTACCGGCAGCACACAAGTGGGTCGGAGTATCATGCAAGCTGCCACAACCAATTTGAAGAAAATATCGCTTGAACTTGGCGGTAAATCGCCAAACATCATTTTTGACGATGCTGACCTGGATGTAGCGATTGACCATGCTTTGTTCGGTATTTTCATGGGTGCCGGACAAGTATGCTCAGCCGGAAGCCGAATTATAGTCCAAGATGGAATATACGATACATTCGTCAACAGGTTTACAGAACGGGCCAAACAAATTAACGTTGGACCAGGAAATGACAAAAACGCTGAAATGGGCGCCATCGTAAGCGAAAAACAAATGAAAACAATTCTGGATTACATTCAAATCGGTAAAGATGAAGGTGCACGTTTAACATGTGGCGGCAAACGCATTGAACGTGATGGTATGGAAAAAGGATTCTTCATCGAACCAACTGTTTTTGCCGACGTAACCAGTGATATGCGAATTGTTCAAGAAGAGATTTTCGGCCCAGTCGTTGTCATCCAAAAATTCAAAGAAGAAGATGAAGCCATTGAATTTGCGAACGACACAACATACGGACTGGCAGGTGCTGTGTTTTCAACAGATCAGAACAAAGCCATGCGCACCATTCAAAAAGTTCGCTCAGGCATCACCTGGGTAAACAATTATCATCTAACAGGCGTCCAAGCACCATGGGGAGGCTATAAACAAAGCGGTATCGGCCGCAGCCTCGGAACATACGGACTGGATGAATATCAGGAAACAAAACAAATCAATATTAGTACAGATCCACAACCGATACATTGGTTTGAATGAGCCGGATTAGACTGACTTCTCTGCACAACCGGAAAACATCATCCTATTATAAAAGCGGTCCACCATATATATAGGTAGGACCGCTTTTTTCATTCAATTCCCCTGTTTATTCCCCTCAATCATCTTCCATTCGATCTAGCAAGGAATCTGTAACACCCACAAGCATTTCATAGGCATCTTCAGACATCATGTCACGGTTATGTTTCAATAACGTTTTAAAACCTTTTAAGTGTTTCATTACTTTTTGCGGCTTTTCGCTTTTCTCAAAATGACCGACCGCTTCCAGATGGATCTCCAAATCATGGATCGTCTGATCATTTTCAAACGCCTGTAGCTTATCAAAATTGGTAACAACAGCTTTTATATCTTCTACACTGCTCGCGACTATATCAACATCATCTTTTTTCACGAACGCCAACCGGTGATTCAAGGAAATTTGATAATACGCATCTTCTCCAATTACAACCTGATTGTCAGATAAATTATCATATAACTTGGAGTAATAGTAATCGGATTGGAAAGGACCGTCTGCCACATACGTTTGACCTTCTGAAATCTCATATTGTAACGGTTGGATATCGCCTCTGTCCGATTCATCAATACCTGTCCCCTCATACGCACTATCCTCTGGATAAGCTGCTCCATAAACGGGAATGGTCCCTTTTCCTTCTTTCGGTGTGACAGCCATGCCTTGGGTCAAGGTGGTGTTCTTGCCATCAGGATCATAAAACCACACCTTTTCCCCAGCATAATCAATCGCAGACCAATCCCCCTCTCGTTCAGATCTGTAGAAATGTTGCCCAGTCACTGCTTTATCACCCCAATCATGAATAACCGTTGTCCCTTCACCTCCGTCGGGATGAGTTGCTGGGTCACTGAAAAGAGGCGCATCTTCATCGGGTTCCGTGTGTAAATACACAAAATTGGCAGGTTGCTTTTCCAGCTCCTCCCCTTCATAAGTTACAGGGGGTTGATTCGTTTCAAAATCAGGTTGAATGGTGACGACACCATTTTCTTCCCATGCGTCATCTTTATCAGGCATGACCTCTTCTTCTTCAGCTCCTAACAAATCGAAGTAATGTGCCCAATCCCAATATGGCCCTGGATCCCAATGCATGGTAGTTTGAGCATCAGGAGTCAGTCCAGGTACATTATCATGTCCGAAAATATGTTCACGATCAAGCGGTACATCATAACGTTCAGCAAGATATGTTACAAGTTCCGCAGACGATTGATACATTTGTTCACTGTACCATGTCGCCCCTTCCGCAGCGTACCCTTCGTGTTCAATACCAAGCGAGTGTGCATTGAAATACCAATTTCCAGCTTGCCATGCCGCATCCTCAGGGTTTACCATTTCTACGGTTTTTCCGTCTGAAGATCGGATGACATAGTTCGCGCTCGCGTATGATTGGTCTTGAAACCAGTTGATAGCGGACTCAAAAGAGCCTTCCGTATCATGAATGACAATGTAACGGATATCCAAGCCATCTTCAGGTCGATTAGCAAGGTCATAATTCCCGTAATCGCGGATACTATCCGAAAATTGTTCATATGCAGCCGGGATGTACTCGCAATCCAAGCCATCCGGACAATCCACGTCGCCCTCGTTATGATCCTCGCTTTCTAAATCCAGCGAAGAAGCAGATTCCCGATTCGGCTCCACATTTTCAGCATGCAAAATAACGTGTTGATGATCCACCGTCTGTTCAACACCTTCGGCCATCGTGGTGTATACGCGATCGGCAAAATCTGTTGCTATCGCTTCGCTATCCGACTGGCTGTATTTCATCACCGCGCCGTACCAATCTGCTGTATCATCTGGGAGTTCGCCGTTCGTTTCCTTTGCGTATTGTGCAAGTAATGCAGCTCCCCCGCGTATGTTTTCTGAAGCATCCGTCTTCAAAACTTCCGGATCCACATCCAATAGTTCTGAGGCTTTTTCCAACGTGTTTCCTTCCGGGGTCTCTTCCAGAGTACCTTTGTTGTGATCGTCACCTGTTCCCTTCGCATCATATGCCTCCGCTTCATCAAATTGCGTCAGATGCATAATACCGTATCCGCCGGATGTACTCGGTTGTCCATTATGCTGCTGCCATCGTGATTCATTGTAGCCTACAGACATCAATATGCTCAAGGGAACATGGAATTCTTCTGCCGCTTTTTCAAAATCATCCTGAAGCTCTGTTGAATCGTTCTTTTTCGAATCAAACGTGTTTGCTTTTGCTGTGTCTTGCTGTACAACCGATAAGACGATTAAACTCACTAATATGACAAGTGTGAAGGTTAACTTGAATATGACCTTGTTCCGGGAAACCATCCCTTTCACCTCCGATTGATATTTTCCAGATATCACACAAACAGGAACCAAGTGTCCACTATCATTCGCTTTCTAATCGTTTCTATTAATCTAGGACAGTAACACTGTATTCCCTTGATTCATTCCTAGGTTTTTTGCGCTCCTCTGCATTAACAGATCCCCCATTAGAGCCATACATCTGAATAAATGATTATTGGCAAGAAACACCATCATACCTCGGTAACCACCATTCTCCTTTTTGTACCTCCCTTCTTTCGATAATTTTGCTAGGCTACAGCTGAGGTCTGTCCAATCAGTTCTAGCATAATATGGTCACGATGAAATAGGTGTCACTTTTTGTCGATTGAATGCAATTTTTCTGGAAATAATCATTTAGAACCATATCCTGAGTAGGTAAAAAGTGATGTGTCTTTCCATGTAGATCTAGATGTTAAAACGAATACATAACCAGTACCAGTATCCATGTTTAATACATTTTTAAAAAACAAAAAGGAGTACCTCCCATATTATGGAAGGCACCCTTTTTTCGGTGGCTTATTGGAATTATCTTAACATAATCTTGCGTACTTAAAGAAACATAACTAAGGATAGACAGGCATCTATTCCTTTCTTAATATGTTTTCTTGATATTTAAATGTCACGTCATCGACATCTACCCCGTAAATTGTTTTCGCTTCATAAGTGGAGTAGTATCCATTTTTGACATCCATGGCAACTTTTTCAGCAGGACGTTTTAATGGATCGCCGTATCCTCCTCCCGTCGCCGTTTCCAGTCTTAAAACATCATTTTTTTGCAGTGGGTATCTGGCATAAACACCAAAAGGACCGTCCGTTTCCCCACTCTTTTTTTCAATATAGAAACGGTTGGTTGATCCGTCACGTCCACCGTTCGTTCCCCAAAGAGGGAATTGATGTCGACCGAATGTCAACGTCGCAGCTTGGTGATCACTCATTGCTCGATAAGAGCGGACGACACCTTTACCTCCAGTGTACTCACCGGCTCCTTCTGGGCCTGTCCGGAGGCTATATTCATCCAACAGAACACCATATCTGGTTTCTGCCACTTCAACTGGTACATTATATGTTTCCCCATCAAGTATACAAAATTGGCCACTGGCCCCATCTTGGCCATCGGCACCACCCCAACCGCCAACCGATGGTTCTACAATCAGAAAGGGTTCATCAGTGTCTTGATGCTGTCCGCTTAAAGTGACCGAACAAACCGACAATAAATGAGCTGCAGCCAAACGTGAAGGAATATACGGTGCCAAAGCTTTCCAAATCATATCTGCACAAGCAAGCATGGTTTCAAAATAATTGGAGGTTGGAGCGGGTCGCTGTGCGGACATAATCGATCCCTCATCGGTTATAATATCAAGTGGCCTGAACACACCATCGTTTACATCCTGATCCGGATTGGTAATGGCTAAAAATATGGTTCTCACAGCAGAAGCCAAACCCGTTACCGAACTGTTAACAGGACCGGTAACTTGTGGACTGCTGCCCCGGAAATCACATGTAAATGTGTCATCCGTAATTGTCACTTTGACCTTGACAGGGAAGGGACCATTGCCAATACCATCTGACTCAACATAACCACTTGATTCAAATGTCCCTTTGGGCAACTTTCGGAGTTCCTGCCGTGATATTTTTTCACCATTATCCAGATGATACGAAATGGCTGATTGAATAACTGATAAGCTATATTGCTCACACAGTTCTTTCACCCTACGCTCCCCAGTCTTAAGAGCCGCAACCTGCGCCCACATATCACCTAACGACAAATCCGGAAAGCGAACATTGGATTTTATGATTTCTACGATTGCTTCATTAACCTGCCCTGCTTCAAATAACTTAAGGGATGAAAATTGCAATCCTTCTTGAAAAATATCCACGGAATCATTTGTAAATGATCCTGGATCCTTCCCACCGACCTCTGTCCAATGCGCTTTGTTAGCTGAAAATGCAATCAGCTCATCTTTATAAAAAATGGGCATGACAAGACCAACATCCGATAAATGTGATCCCCCACCATTATAGGGATCGTTTATGATAATGATATCTCCTTCATGAAGATCCTCAGCTCCATATTTTTGCAGTGTTTGTTTCACCATATAAGAAAGCATCCCAATGAATCCAGTTACCCCGTTCCCTTGGGTCAACAGTTCCCCTTTTGAATCAGTCAGTCCACTGGCATAATCAAGAACCTCGTAAATGATAGGGCTCATGGATGTCTTCGATAACGCTATAAACATCTCATCACCCGTGGCCAACAATGAATCTTTGACAACCTCCAAAGTAAAGGGATCAACATGTTTGTGAGTCGTTGTATTCATTCAATTCGCCTCCAATGTTTCGATGATTAGGTTTCCGTAGCTATCAACTTTTACATTTTGTCCCTCGTAAATGACAGTTACAGCTGATTTTTCTTCCACAAGAACCGGACCTTCGACGATTTGATTAGTCGGTAACAGATCTCTGTTGTATACGTCCGTTGTTACCCATCGATTCGGACTCTCAAAATAAACTTCTCTTGTTTCAATTTTTGCATCTTCCAATGTTGTATCTCGTGTTGTTTGCTTGATTTTAGGCTTTTCTACCTCTCCTAAAGCGGTAAGATGTAGATTGACAATTTCAATATCACTCTCAGGCAATTTAAACGTATAATTTTTTTCGTGAAGCCTATGAAATGCTTCATTTATTTCTGTAAACGTTTCTGATGTCCAGACTCCATCTCGAACCGGAACTTTAACAGTATGTTCCTGACCCACGTAGCGCATGTCCATGAAACGTTTGAAGTGAATTCTCTCTTTTTCGACGCCTTCTTTTTCAAACTGATTAAAAGCTGTATCCTCTATCAGTTTCCATTGACTTTGAACGTCTCCAACAGTTATTTCAGACATCTTCATAATATATGTTTGAATATAATCATGGCGTAATTCGCTCATAAGCATCCCCCATGCAGAAAAAACCGGTGATGCAACAGGAACAATTACTTTCTTAATGCCTAACTCTTTAGCAAGGGCGGCCGCATGCATTGAACCGCCACCCCCGAAAGCAACCAACGAGAACTCTTTCGGATTGTATCCCTTCCTGACAGATACTAATTTTAATGCATTCAGCATATTTGAGTTTGCAATGCGTATGATTCCAAGTGATGCTTCTTCTGCAGACATGTTAAACTGATTGGCGATCTTATTCTCCATTGTTTCGCGGATTTTGTGGATATCTGAAGAATAATCAAAATGACGTGTTGATAGACGCCCCGTTAATACATTAGCATCAGTTGTCGTCGGCTTCTCTCCTCCCTGGCCGTACGCCACAGGTCCAGGAGATGCACCAGCAGATTCAGGACCAACTTTTAACGTGCCTGCTTCGTCAATCCGTGCAATGGATCCACCCCCATTTCCAATTTCGACAATATCAATGGAGGGAACTTTAATCGGATAACCAGCACTTCGCTCTGTTTTTTCAATATAATAGTCTGTTGAAACTTTCACTTCTCCATTTTCAATCAAAGAACATTTTGCTGTCGTTCCTCCGATATCCAATGCAATAATATTTTCCTCACCTATTATTTCCCCTAATACCGCTGACCCATAAATACCAGCAACAGGCCCTGATTCCACCATATTAATCGGTGTGTTTTTCGCTTCTCCGAATGTGGTCATCCCGCCATTTGATTGCATAATAAATTGACTGTTCCCGGTATAGGCACCACGAAGCTTATCATCCAATTTATCGATATACTTAGTGGCGGCTGGTTTTACGTAAGCATTCAAAGCTGTTGTATTAGTACGTTCGTATTCCCGCCACTCCTTTATAACTTCATGAGATGTAGAAACATCCACTTCTGGCCATAATTCCTTAATCCGTTGGGCCGTTTCTATTTCGTGTTTAGGATTCACATAGGCGTGTAAATAAGCAATGGCAATTGCTTCTACGTTTTCCTTTTTGAAATATGCGACTATTTCTTCAATATCATGACTATTTAATTCTTTCAAGACCTCACCTTTATAGTTCATCCGCTCATCGACTTCCTGCCTTAAATACCGTTCAATAAAAGGAGTCGGCTTCTTATAACGTATATTAAATAAATCGGGCCGGTTCCCACGAGCAATTTCCAACACGTCCCGGAAACCATTTGTAGTGATTAAACCGGTTTTTGCT
The DNA here is from genome assembly GCA_035301285.1 of Virgibacillus sp. Taxonomy (GTDB): domain Bacteria; phylum Bacillota; class Bacilli; order Bacillales; family Amphibacillaceae; genus DATGUN01. Next base: position 8,595 of record DATGUN010000073.1, on the reverse strand, counting down.
CCCTTTCTTTCTGTCAATGCATTAATGATGATAGTCGTGCCATGAATGAAACCAGTAATAGATTCATTATCTATCCCACTTTTTTGCAGTACATTCATAACACCTTCCTCAAAATTTGGTGGGGTCGTGTGACTTTTATCGACCCTTATATGTCCTTCATCATCCACATAAACCAAATCCGTAAACGTTCCACCTATATCAGTTGCAACTCTCATATATTTCACCTCTCAATATTATTAAAATAAAGCTGGTGTTAATAGACACAATAACTGCGCTTCTTTTGAATAAGGATTTTTCCATTGGTGTAAATTTTCAGACGGAAAATGGATCGATTCCCCTTTTTTGAGATGATAGATTTTATCCTGAATCTTAAAATCTACTGCGCCTTCCAAGACAAAATAAAATTCTTCACCTGGATGACTGAATTTATCTTTAAATTCTTTATTAGGAGGCAATGTAACAATCATCGGTTCAAGTTGACGGTTTGTAAACCTGCCAGCCAAACGTATATAATTTACATCCGATCCTTCCATTTTAAATGGTTTCTGTTCACTCTTTTTCGTACTATAATCATAGGCTTCAATATCAGTAAAAAAATAATTGATACCTACATTAAAAACGTCCGCTATTTTTTTCAGAGATGTAATCGCAAGCGATGCTGTCCCTCTTTCTATTTGTGAGAGAAAGCTAATAGATAGATTCGTTTGCTCACTTAAATCTTTCAGGGTCATATTTTTTTGATGTCTTAAGTATTTTATTTTCTCGTATAAATGTTCCATATTAGTAACGCGTTATATTGCAGCAACCTCCTTTTTTCACTTTAGTCATAAAAAATTTAATATATATTCAATTTTGTGTTATGATAGCACATTTATCTAACGCTTACAATAAGTCCCCTTGTAATCATTTTAAAGAAAAGTATGCCATAACTTAACAAATGGGAGTCAAAAAAACGGCCATACTTTCACCAAAAACGAATGAGAAAAAGTTCGTCCTGTCGTACTTACGCCATATTAAAAACTATAATCTACCGGCGTTTTATGGTATGGTTTTAGATGGAATGAATGAAATTACCCATCGATAACGATGATCCAATAAATATAATAAAGGAAGATTGCAAATGACAGAACAACGTACAATTCATGTCGATCATGGAAAATTCACCATCGATGTACACGCACTTAAAAAAGATAGTGATGAACCATCTGCAATGGCAAGCTATCTTTCCAAGACGGCGATGATCACAAATCAAGACGATTCTCTTTTTCTAACCGTCGTACTGAAGAAAAGCAACATGATCACAGGCTTTCAAATAGAGAATCAAGATGGTGAAAAACTCGAAGCGATCGATCAGCATGTAAATGATGAAACCGATGAGCGCTATGAACTATTCCAGTTAGATCATTTCGTATCGCCCTTACCTGTCCGCGTTCAATATGAAGCTGAATTTGAAGGACAGAAAATCAAAGGTGATGAAGAACTAAGGCTGGAATTCAACGAGAAATACATGGAACGGCAAAATGGTTGACATGAGGGCAACGAGGTGGTTCTCCACCTCCCTCTTTCACAGTGTCACATTCGAACATCAATGTATCGATCCACGTCCTCTGCACCATGCCTTTGTTCACATTCATAAACTGATGCTAAAGAAATTAATAGCAGACACAAGCTTTTCCTTAATGTATGTATATGATACCTTCCTCTTTTTTTCTATTTCCTCACAATCGCTACCCAAAAAAACAATAGATTATTTCCAAGGTCCGAGCCTGTCTAATGACTCACACAACATATTTTGATAGAATAAATAGGTTAACTCCAAGAAACAAGACAGAAGAAAGAAGGATTTTCATGAGAAAGGAATTATATATTCGATGGCTGTTCTTTTTCATCGGTCTGACGGTACTTGGACTCGGTGTCGCATTAACGGTAAAAGGGCAGAAGTTCGGTGTAGGCTCGTGGGATGTATTGCATATCGGATTGTTTAACCAACTTGGATTATCCATTGGCCTTTGGTCCATTATTATGGGCGTTTTAATAATCACCATTTCTTCCATCGGGTTACGTGAATTCCCGAAAATCGGGACGTTTGCCAACATGACATGTGTCGGTATATTTATTGATCTTTTTAACTGGCTCATTCCAAATCCCGATACACTGCTCACTCAATTCATCGCATTTTTTGGTGGTGTATTGTTGATGGCTGCCGGTGCAGGCATTTATATTTCAGCTCATTTAGGCGCGGGACCACGGGATAGCTTGATGCTCGTCATCACCAAAAAGTTCAATAGCAGCATTGCTGTCTCGCGTACCATCATGGAAATCTGCGTCGCTGTCATTGGATATCTATTAGGTGGCCCTATTGGCATCGGAACCGTGATCATCACCTTCGCTCTCGGTCCCGTCATCCAAATCACCTTAAAACACAGTGAACAGCTCCTGAATAAAAGCCTATCGGGGCAAGGAATCAATTCCACTGTCCCCGTTAATAAATGAAATGCCGGAACAGTGGCACAGGTCCATTGTCCCGGTTGATAAAAGAAAATTATAACAAGAGTGGAGAAAGATGTTTATGGCAAAACAACGCAAGGGGAATATATTACCTTGGCTAGCAGTTATGACTTGGATGGGCTTCATTTTCATTCTCTCCCATCAACCAGTCGATGAATCAAGTGCATTGAGTACAAGTTTGACCGATAAAATACGTAGCGTGATTAAAAGTGTATTTCCATCGATAACGCTTAATATGGAGACCCTTCATAAACTGATTCAGATGGGTTTGTATCTGTTTGCATTTTTGATTCTCCTGTTTATCGTTGCCCATGTTTTCCGTTCCCCGAAACGAAAGGGTCTGATAATTTCATTGTTGCCCTGGCTCGCAATCATCGGATGGATCGCTATATTCTTTACCTTAAGCCAGCATTCAGGGCATCAGTTCAGCGAAATCAGTGCAACGATGACCAATGCCTTTCATCGCGTCATGGAAATATTTTTCCCGTCTTTAACGCATGATGATAGAACATTTTATCTTCTTATACGGAAAAGCGCACACTTTTTTGAATACATGCTCCTTGGCGCACTGATTCTTCACGCGTTACGTCACCGTTTGTTCAGTGGGGCTATCATCGCCGTCTTCATTTCGGCCATCTATGCTATGACCGACGAGTTCCATCAACTGTTCGTACCTGGAAGAGGCGCGGAAATCCGTGATGTGATGATCGATAGCCTAGGTGCAATGACCGGCGTGGCAATATATTTTGTCTTATATATTTGCTTCAAATCACTTTTTGGACGAAAAAAATAAGATGGGAAAAGCCGTACAATTCAGTTTAGCTTTTTTATCTTTTTCAGTATATGTTATATCAATGTAGAAACAAAAATAATGAAGGCTCTCTATATAGAGATTCCTAATTTGATATTCTAAATATACTTTCGATTGCATCCTTTTTAATCAATCTAAACGTGTACATCAGCACATACCGGTGAAAATTGAAACAGTTACCAGGATGAAATCAGGAACGTTTAGATTCAGAAATCGACCTCCCAAGTAATCAATGGAAGGTCGATTCCTTCGAATAAACATATATTCATGACGATTCAGCAAGAACCCAAAACTATTTTTTGTATTCCTTATTCGACAGGGTTATTTCGCTCTTTATCAGGCGGTGTCATATACGTTAAGCGGCTTTGTTTGACGCCCATCGATATAAAGCTTTCTAACATTTTCGTCGCCGCGAACATCGGATCGATAATTGGGACATCATAACCATCTTTTTTCAACTTTTCGTGTAAATCAGAAGCAACACCCATAAAACCTGTACAGCCCAAAACAAATGAATGGGCCTTATCTTCTTCGATTGCTTTTTTCATTTCAGAATACAATCCACTTTTCAGCTTTTCTTTATCCTGCAATTCAAGTACAGGTATATTCACATAACGGATCGATGTCAATTTTTCGTATAGACCTGCCGTTTTGGTCAAATTATCAAGCATCGAAACAACATTTGGAAGAACGGTGACAATCGAAAATTTATTCCCCAACATGCTTGCTGTATGCATAGCAGACGTGCCTGGCCCGACTACGGGAATGTCAAGGATCTCCCTTGCCGCACTGACACCCGGATCTGCCAAACAATCACTGATAATACCATCATAGCCCTCCTCTTGAGCTTCCTTGGCTTTTTTCAGAAAGTCAGGTAATGCAAGGGCCTCATCGTACTCACTTTCAATTGACGCAGGACCATACTCAAGTGCTGTCACGCTTACGTTGGTATCTTTTGACGCGTAGAATTCCACTTCCTCTTTTGTTTCATCTATAAAAATATCGGCTGTCACAGGAAGAATCACTTTAATATTCATTTGCACTTTTCTCCCTTCATCACGCTTTAGGTGGATCATGTATGTTTTACATGTGTTATCATAAGAAAATCATAACTGAAGATTACCGGCAGCTTTCACACGGATCCGTGTAGCATCTCCTGGTAAATAAGCCAATGGAATATCTTCAATATCCACTATTTGGCATGTATTTCTGTCAGCCCCGGCTTTTACAGCTTCTTCAACCGCTGTCTGTTCTGCCAAACGAATCGTTTCCTCGCGTCCCAATTCATCCAATTTGTATATTTGTTCAATTTGTCCGCTCACCTGTGCAATAGCGGAGCCAATGGCATTAGCCACTTCATGGTTATTAGTCTGAATCACTTCGGATGCACCTTCCAATGTATGTGACACAAGAATACTGCCGCCCCCGACTAGAATCACCGGAACATCATCAGCACTTGTCTTCATCCGATCGATAGCGACTTCCACTTTATACATCATGTCTGTATAAATGGCTTCCAACAACGTCTGGTCTAAATGGGATAGCAATGATGGATCGCCTATATCAGCTTTATTCAATGCAACCACTACATCTGTCGCTGTCAGCGTATCCCCGCCGAACACTAATGCTTTTTGGGTTATTTCATGGCCTACGCTATCCGGCCCGATCGTGTAATTTCCCTGTCCATCAACCCGGATAATTGTTCCGCCCCCAAGACCGAGAGAGACCAAATCCGGCATACGGAAATTCGTCCGAGCACCGCCGATATCAACCGCCAATGTCGACTCCCGTGGAAATGAACCAACCAGAACACCGACATCGGTCGTCGTTCCACCCACATCAACAACAATGGCATCAGATTTTCCAGTGAGATATGAAGCCCCGCGTAAACTGTTGGTGGGTCCGCAGGCAACAGTCAATATCGGATATTTCAGCGCATAATCTGCAGACATCAATGTCCCATCATTTTGTCCGAAAAACACATTGGCATGAACATCTTTTTCCTTTAAAGCCTTAATAAAACCATTGACCGTTTTACGAGCAACCTGGACAACCGACGCATTTAAGATGGTTGCATTTTCCCTTTCCAAAAGACCGGTACTGCCGATTTCTGATGATAATGATATCGGAACATCGTCACCCAGTATTTTTTTTACAATATTCGCGGCACGTTCTTCGTGATCGTTTGAAACAGGTGAAAATACGGATGTGATGGCTACGGAGTCAACCTTGCCTTCTATCGAACGGGCGATACGATATAATTCCTCCTCATCCAACGGGGAAATTTCTCTGCCGTCAAACTCATGTCCGCCTTCAACCATAAAAACATACTTTCCTAATTCTTTCCGCAAATCATCAGGGGCACCTACCAATGGTTTAGTCGCCAAAGTGGCGGGCGCGCCTAGGCGGATGATAGCGATTGAATTCAGACCCTTCCGTTCCACGATAGCATTCGTACAATGGGTAGTGCCCAGCATCGCATAATCAATCTGATCCGGCTCAACATCAGACGAATCGATAACTTTATGCAACGCTTGATAGATCCCCGAACTTACATCTGTTGTCGTAGGTAATTTCGCTTCCGAAATCACGTTAAATTGATTATCCAAAATGACGGCATCTGTATTAGTACCACCGACATCAATACCGATACGATAACTATTCATGATTGTTCGCCCCCTTGCCCACCAAATTTTCCACTGGTGTATAATCAACATCGTAACCGAAATAACCCGGTCCACATGTCTCAATTCCTTTTTCGGTACGCCATTTTTCATCACATGGGATACCTATGACAATACAACGCGCTCCGTAACGAAGCCCCTCTGTTGTAATCGGAACACCCGTCTCGGCGTCCAATACAGCAATGAGATCCGGTGCTACACATAATACATCCCGATCCGTCTGTGCAAGTAAGTGCTCGTTTTGAAAATGGAGCTGTAAGGTTGTCCCTTTATATGTAAACAACCCTTCTACAGTAGCCGTTCCCCGAGCGAAACCGGATTGCGTTTTGCGATTGACATCCACAACTTTACCACCGAATAATTCAAATCCTCCCGTAATCTCAAGAACCTTCTCAATCGGTTTTTCACCCTCATCCTTTGCATATCTGATGGCTTTTCCGATGTTTTCCGCAAGGCTCAATGGATTATGAACACCATAGGCCTTCAAATCCTTTCCTTGCATCGGATAAATAGCAACCATCGCAGATCCTCCCATATCAATGGTTACGCTCCTGGCTATGCGCTCGGTCCATTTATTGTCTATGGTATTCAATAAGGAAGAATTTCCTTTTTCATCACCGATGACCATAGGGGTAGCTGATTTACCATTCAAATAAAAGGTGGTCATCTGCAGCTCGGGGAAAGCTTGCCCCATGCCATCAACATCAATGACAGGTATACCAAGCCTTGCCGCCAGCGCCAATGGTAACATCGAATTCACACCGCCCGCTTCCATCGGCATGGTTGCCTTGATTTCCTTACCGAGATAATTTCCCAACTCACGAAAAGCAGCTATGGATTCATCCCCTCCAGGTGTTTTTTCCACCATCACAGTCGGTGCTCCCATCATGGCGGAGGGGACTATCATGTCTTCATCCCCTATTTCATCAACTGTCAGCACTTCGACAGGTCCATATTCCTCGACAGCTTGCAAGGCCATCAATTTACCGATATAGGGATCGCCACCCCCTCCTGTTCCGAGCAAAGCAGCGCCCATTGCCATATTCTCTATCTCTTCTTTTCCGATTTTCCTCATGGTGATACTCCTTTCGATATAGTTAACACGTCGTTAATCATTATTCTTTGTATGTCAGTACAGAACCAAATATCACCTTTTTATCACGGTTGATGACCATACTGATGATCAAGTAAAGCAAACCGCTTGTGAAAAGGGAATTGAGTGAAGGAATGCCCCACTCGATGAAAAAGCCAACCAAAAACGCCGCTACCCATGAAATCAAGGCCACAGGGTTCCATAATTCGTACGTTTCAGGCAAAAGCCCTTTTTCTCTGGATACATTCAAATCCTTCCAATAGCGTTTGATGATGAAATATTCAACCGTAATAATGCCTCCTACCGGTGGTAAAGCCACTCCAAGAACATTCAAAAATCCTTCAAATTGACTGAGGATCCCCATCACAGATAGCAAGGTCCCTAAAGCCCCGATAATAATGGTTACAGCCGTTCGGTTAACCCGTTTTTTAAACAAGGAGTCAACTATATTGACGATAGCAAGCGACGGCGAATATAAATTGAAATCATTGATTTTGATCGTCGCACTGATTAAAACGATTGTCCCCAAAAAGCCACTCGTCCCCATAACAATGGATATAATGTCAGAAGATTGGATAACATGCGCCAATACAACACCAATCAACCCAATCAAATATTCTCCCAGTGTTATCCCAAGGATGGTTTGTTTAATAACATCAGCCTTTGAACGGTTAAAGCGGCTGATATCAGGGGTGATAATCGCACCCGCCATGAAACTGCCCGCTACCATTGTTGCACCTGCCTGTATGGAAATAGGATCTCCCGGGGGAGGCAAATTGATAAGCTCACCGAAGGAATAATCCCCAAACACCGTCCCGACGGAGTATAGCACGACAATCAGAAAAAGGGGAACAGTAATATAAGCGACTACCCCTATAGAGAGTATTCCGAAAACGACGACCAATGTGACTAACAGACCCGTGACGATCGACCAGGCCCAGACCTGACCGCCCAGCATTTGCTGCAAGCCTTCCGCAAACACTTCATTTTGCACGCCAAACCAACCGACCATCGATACAGCGAGAATAAAGCTCAAAAGAAGTGACCCATATTTCCCGAATCCGGTCCAGCGCACCAACAATGTCGTGCTCATCCCTTCTCGCATACCCGCTATCCCTACAAAAATAGAAACAATTTCGAGTAAGACCGCCCCAATTGTTATTGCCCAAAAGGCCGTCCAGAAATCCATGCCAAATCCCAATGTCGCCCCAAGCAAAAATTGCGCCAAAGCTGAAACTTGTCCAAAACGCATGACAGCAATTGAAAACCAATGCTTTTTACCCTCTTGTGGAACGCGATCTAATGTGTAGTCATCATACTTTTCAGACATATTTTGCTTTTCGTTGTCATCCATGGATTTCCTCCTCTATAATATTAAATCTAGCAATCATAACATTAATTTTGCTTGATTCATCTTTTTCAAGAACCGGCAAAAATAAAGTTAATAGTCCATATTATAATGAACTGTCGAATTAATTTCAATCTAAAAAAGACTCATA
>DATGUN010000072.1:0-14451 GCA_035301285.1 Virgibacillus sp. | reverse complement strand
TGTAGAACGATGATGGATTTCAGCCTCGGACCCAATCGTTTCAATGTACTGACAGCTTGATGTACACCCGCTTCGTCAGAGTAACGAAACAGGATAGCGGTCATATCTTTCATCGGTTATCTTCCCCATTCAACATATTTTTAATGATTGATTCATCTATTATTATATGTATTTTATGTAGAGTCCATTATTTTTGTGTATATGACACATCGCTTATTGATAGGTTCTACCCTATTTATTTGACATCTTCTTCATGAAAGCCAACCATGCCAACATGGCAAAATGGACACTATGCTTATTTGCTCACCAAGTAGGACTCCCATACAGACTCTTATAAATGACTTACATATATTGATAGGGATAAATCATTAAGGAGGTATTTTATGGGTTGCTATAGTAGAAGTCGAGGCCATGCGTTTCAAATGGATGATTGTGTGATTGATACAATCAAGGATATCATTAAAGCCCAGGATAAGGTAAAGGATGATTGTTATTCGGGCTGTTATAACTCCATTCAACAATTGCACGGCCATAGACATGAGCATGATCCTCGATATTCGACGATTCCGTTCGTTCTTTATTGCGGTGATACGTGTCAGCCGTTCATTGGTAGTGGAATATTCAAAAACCCTGGGAAACATCATAAAGACTCATTTTTTGGATGTGTTGAAACACCTGTCTTCCGAGCAAAGAAATTCGTGAAGAATAATAACAATTGTGTCATCTTGGAATTATTGGCCCCTGCTACTGGAGACTATAAAATCAAGTCCTACTGCATGGATAAGGGAGGAGACGTATGCCGTTTCTTCTCCGATGATGAACCTGTGTGCGGCTTTTTAGCGACGGGCATCTGTATAAAAGTCGACCTGAAACACTTCATGGGAATCAATTGTCTTGATCCCATTAACCCGATGTAATATCTATTTTATCGCGTTTTATTCTAGGCTTTACAGATAATCAAAACGTCAATGATCGGTTCCACATCATCTCGCAACAATCGTCTGTTACGTTGACTAATAGACGATTGTTTTATTTCGATGGTCAAACGATTAAAAAGAACGGCCAATCATTGAATGATTAGCCTGTAACCTTCCATTATCATGATGACCATTCCTCTATCACTTGAATACTCGATTTCCCAAAAAAGAAGTCCATTCCTTTTTGAAATGATCAAATGAATATCCTTTCGCTGTATCTACTGCATTATATGAAAGACTTGAACCAACATCCGGATTTCGGTTTATCTCATATAAAAAATCAATCAGTGGCGCATAGTTCTGATATTCGACAGCACATGCATTTTGAGAAGTGAAATAATCACGTCCACCATAACCATTGAATCCCAATACAACACACCCAGACGACATCGCTTCCAAGGGGGGTAACCCGAATCCCTCTACAGGGGTCAACGTTAAATAATACTTATGCCGACCCATAATCATTGCCAATTGGCCCTGCGGGAGATTTTGAATTCTTTTAAAGACGAGCGATCCCGGCGGATACTTTGCCAAGTAACGACGCATTAATTGTTTGAACTCGTATGTGGTTTCTTTTTTATACGTCAATAGAAGTATTTGATTACTCCGGTTTTTCCACGGAATCCCTTTATTGAATAGCTCGATATGGATAAACGGATGAATTATCTTGGAGTCGATATGATAATACTTTTTAACATGCTGCTGGACAAAAGCTGAATTCGATATATAATGATCAAAATGTCTGTCTAACGTCGTATAGGTGTTGACTCCTTGCAAGTACATTACCTTTTTACATGACAACCGGGAACCAAAAGCTTGATGTGAATGAACGGGATTACAAAAGAAAACATCATCTGGCGTCATGATATCCAACATCTCTTTAATGGAAATGGACGGAAATTCATATGGATATTGAAATCTATCTCCTCCCCGTTTGCCACTGTATGTCTGTACAATATAAACCTGCGTTTTAAAAACGTCGTAACAAATGCGACCAATCTGATAAAGCATGTAGGATCCGCCATATTTTCCATAAGCATTGAATAAAAATATTCGTCTCTTAATATCATTCATATCGATACCCCATTTTTCTGAGCATATGCTGACTCCGTCTTAAGATTTCATGCTCTTGTTGCCAGGGAATTGGACGGCTTGATGAGCTGATTTTCACCGATAATACCTTATCGATATGTTCGTCTTTAAGTTTCCCGATTTGCTTGATACGGTTCATTGTGGCTATATCTTTGGCAATCATATCTTCGTATCGGATGAGATGAATGTTGGCATCGGTATGCGACAGATGATTATAGGACCTCACACGGTCATTCCACAAACTTGAAAATTGCCTGATAGACTGATATCGTGTGATTTTGGCATTGTGGGAAACACTTTTCCATACATCGACAGGGTGTCTGATGAGCAACAGAATGACAGCGTTCGGATAACACATCCGGAATAGGTTCAACTCTCCTTCACCATATCGGACCTCTTTATAACCAATCAAATCGTGCGTTTTTCTGTGACCAGTTACATACAGTGTGTCATGAAACGTTTTTACAGAGTGGACCATTGATTCTGTAACATTTTCCTTTGGTGGTGTCATCGTGGCAATCCAGTGGTTCGGTTCTTCCCCACCAGCAAAATAATCAGCACGTTCCTGTTTAGAGTGCTCAGCATAATACAAAGCATTACGATGAATGTTACGAAATGCGGTTAAACATCCACCGTTTTCTCCCCAAATCAATGTCTTCTTCCGTGCATTGAACATGCGCTGCAATAATGTCGAACCAGAGCGATGGGTTGCCGAGGACAACAATAAATCCATTTTTCATCTTCCTCCATTCAAATCTATTTCAAGGGCCATAACCCTTTTTGTATGATACTTTCTATCATTTTAAACTTGCTGAACAATAAAATGATCGTCACGTTTGAATGATTTCATTGTATACATCATTCATGTTCCTGCTTAAGCCATTGAATTTCATTTCAATTATTCATATTAAAACCACCTGCAATGTGGAACGACGTTTGACATGAAATAGGAATATCGTATTCTAAAATAGGGTTGATATGATTTTCGTCCCGGGTTTTAAGTGAAATATCGTGCGGTTTTTACCCTTTTTCAAGATAAAAAGACACTCGCTCAAACGTTTTTCTGTTTTTAACGTAATCTATAAATCAACCAATCTTTTATGATAGGAGCGAGTGGAAAATGGGGAAACTGCCAGACTTTTTAATTATAGGTGAGATGAAATGTGGAACGACGGCATTATATAAATACATCACAGAACATCCGCAGATTGAGCCCGCAAAAAGGAAAGAACTTGCCTTTTTCAACATCCATTTCAACAAGGGAATCAGGTGGTATCAACATCAATTCCCTGAAAACACCCAACTGACGGGTGAAGCTTCCGGCTATTTGAAATTTCCCGACGTAGCGAAAAAAGTAGCTGACGTGATTCCAGATGTCAAATTGATCGTCATTTTACGTAATCCTGTAGACCGTGTCTATTCCCACTATCATATGCACTTGAAAAAAAGGAAGATAGCCATTCCATTTGAAAAAGCCATACAGCAACATCCAGGGTATCTACATCAAGGAAAATACGTACTGAAACTAAAAAAGTGGATGGAGATATTTCCTGCCGAACAATTTCTGATTCTGGAAAGTGAGCAATTAGATAAGATGCCTCAGAAAATGATGAATCGTGTGTTTCGTTACTTGGGTGTCCATGCTTATTCAGTCAATGTTCACAAGAAATATAACACGCATAACTATGCTAAAATACATCCACATACGAGAAAAAAGCTCCTCGACTATTACGAACCTTATAATAAGGATCTCTACCAGTTATTGAACAAGAGATTCGACTGGGGTCGGTAGTCTGATAGAGTTGATAAAACAGGCTGCTTCGGAAGCATCACACCACACCATGAAACGTGCTTTACATGAATGTTTTCACAATGTCAGATAACCTTTCGCTTTTAAATAGGACATAACCTGTTGTACTGATTCCTCGACGCTGGCATGGTCTGTGTCTACCTTTACTTCGGGCATAAGCGGCACATCATAGGGGGCATCGATACCTGTCAAACCATTCATTTTTCCGGCACGCATTTTCTTATAAAGCCCCTTTGGATCACGTGCTTCACACGTTTTCAGTCGCGCATCGACATATACTTCAATAAATTCATTGTCATCCAGTTGTTCACGTATTTGATCACGATCCTCTTGATACGGGGAAATAAATGCAGATAACACAATCATCCCCGCATCAACCATCAATTTGGCGACCTCACCGATACGACGGATATTTTCTGTTCGGTCGTCTGAACTAAAACCCAGATTTTTATTCAATCCATGACGTATATTATCACCATCCAAACGATAGGTTCGTATTCCCATTTGGTGCAATTGATGTTCCACTTCGACCGAGATAGTCGATTTACCTGAACCGGACAAGCCTGTGAACCATACGACTGCGCTTCTATGATGATTCATCTTTCTCCGATCATCTTTCGTTACTTTTGAATCGTGCCATTCAATATTTTTCGCTTTGGTCACAATATCACCTCCTTTAAAACCAGACATAATAGATTGTGAATACAGATACAAGCATCACGACCATACTGAGTGGACACCCTACTCTTAAATAATCCATAAACGTATAGCCCCCAGGACCATAAACAATCAAATTCGTCTGATAACCGATTGGAGTCATGAAACTTGCCGAAGCAGCAATTGCTATAAGAACAGCAATGCCTAAAGGATTGACAGCCAGCGTTTGCGCCACTTCCATCCCAATCGGCAGCATCATAGCCGCTGCTGCACTATTCGTGATGATCTCTGTGAATACATTCGTCAGTATATAGATTAAAAACAGAATCACAATCAAACCCATCGGCATTCCAACGGCCAATAGAGCATCAGCCATCCACTTCGCCAATCCCGTTTTCAACATGGCGGTGCCGATGCCGAGTGAACTGGCTATCAGCAGCAAAACATTGAAATGAACAGCCTCCTTCGCCTCCGTCAGTGTAATGATTTTCCCGGCCAAAAATACAACAACAACCAGTGCCATCGCCTTGAACATACTTAGCCATCCGAGCGCAACCGTTACAATCGAAACAATTAAAATCATAATGGAAAGCCAGCCTTTAATGGGACTCTGCCTGAGACCAGTGGGTGTATCCAATGACGAAACGACAAAGAAATCATTGACATGTTGAACTTTTTCCGCAAAATCAGGACCTGCCAAGAGCAGCAACGAATCTCCAGGCTTTAACACAATATCCCCGACTTTACTGTGAATTCGCTCATTATGGCGGTGTACTGCAACAATGCCTGCATCAAATCGAGACCGGAACTGGGAATGTTTGATGGATTTGGATAACAATGCGGAATCCTCAGACACGACAGCATCCACCAGTTTGGCTGAAGCACTCTCCAATTCATCTAAGGTTATATTTGTTCCTGTTTCCAGTTTCAATCCTTTAACTTTTTGCAACTCGGCAAGGGTTGATATCAAACCGGTAAAAATCAGCCGGTCCCCTCTTTGAATGATTGTTGATGACCTGACAGGTGAAATCTGTTCATTTCCACGGATCACCTTTATCATGTAAAGGCCCTTCAAATCCCGTAAGCCAGCTTGCCCAATACTTTTACCATGATATGGGTATGCATATGTCACCAATACTTCGGCAATATACTTCTTCATTTCATAGCGATCCGACTGGCTGAAGCCTTTATTATCCGGCAGCAACCGATATCCAATGGTAAATAAATAAAGGAAACCGACCAATGTCGCCGGAATTCCTACAACTGCCAAAGTAAAAAATGAAAATCCACTTAACCCATACTCAAGCATCAATCCGTGGACAACAAGGTTTGTCGATGTTCCCATCAACGTCATCATACCGCCTAAAATGGTCACGTATGATAAAGGAATCAACAATTTCGATGGGGCAATTCCATGATTTTCACACCATGTTTTTATGACGGGCGTAAATGTTGCAACAATCGGTGTATTATTCAAAAAGGCCGAAAACAAAGATACCGGAAGATAAAAGCGAACGATCGGTCCTATGTGACTATGGCTGTTGGGAAGCCATTTTTTTATCATATGATCGATTAAACCACTTTTCTGAACAGCACCCGCGATGATAAACAGCAATCCAACAGTATGAACTCCTTCGTTCGCGAAACCGTCCAGTGCTTCTTCTATGGTTAAAATACCGGAAAACATCAATACAACCAGTACCGAAAAAAAGAGGATAGCGGGTTGTGCCCATTCACATATCAAAACCGTGAACATCACAATCAGTAAACATAATATAAATATCATCTGAAGTGACATAAAAAACCGTGGCTCCTTGTCTTACATTTTGTTCAGTTATCCGGCATCCGATCCATCCCTTCAATCAGAACATCAGCAACTTCCGGACGTGAAAATTCCTTTGGTGGGCGTTGACCGATCCGAAGTAGCTCACGTACCTTTGTACCACTGAGGTGAACATGATTGCCCTTAGGGTGTGGACATGTTTTAGCAGTTGCCATATTGTCGCAAATGGTACAATAAAACGCATGTTCAAATTTGAATATTTGAATGCCTAGTTCCTCTTCGTATTGAGCGACCAATTCCTGGGCTTCATATGTGCCGTAATAATCACCGACACCTGCATGATCACGTCCGACAATAAAATGGGTGCAACCATAGTTTTTTCTGACGATGGCATGCAGAATGGCCTCTTTTGGTCCCGCATACCGCATGGCTGCTGGATAGACGACCAAGCGGACCCGATCTTTCACATAATAGTTATCTAAAATGGTTTCATAGCTCCTCATTCGTACATCAGCAGGAATATCGTCCGACTTCGTTTCACCGACCAGTGGATTCAACAATAAACCATCGACAGACTCCAATGCTGTCTTTTGGATATATTCGTGTGCACGATGGACTGGATTACGCGTCTGGAAACCGACTATTGTTTGCCACCCCATTTCCTTGAACATCTGCCTTGTTTCGACTGGATCCAGATTATATTCTAAGAACTTGCTACGGTCTGGACGCCTTAAGAGTGTGATGGGACCACCTAGATACACACCTCCTCTTTCATAGATATTTTTAACACCTGGATGTTGCGCGTCCGTTGTTCCATATATCTTTTTCGCTTCCATCTTTTTATCATGGACAAACTTCTCCTTAAGTGTGAGAACACCATAAATGATGTCATCTTCCCCTTTTAAGGCAATTTTTTCGTCTATGGCAAAACGACAAGCTTGTTCCTCAGATACAGGCAATGTGATCGGGATACTCCAGATGGTCCCATTTGCAAGCCTGGTTGAATCTACGACATTGACGTAATCCTCCTCCACCATAAATCCCGTCAATGGGCTGAACGCTCCCACTCCGATGAGTTCCATATCTGATAGCGTCCACGAATCGACCGTCAAAGATGGATATTCTCGCGCTTCTTTGATGGTTTTATTTCTGTTATCATCTTTCAATTCGCAATTGACTAGTTGACCGCCATGCGGTTGATTAACCATACGATAACCCTCCTGATGATTAAATTTGCTTTCTATAACATATTTTTTTGGTCCAATAGATAGTGTTTTTGTTCCTTTAATGAATATCGGTCATAGATACGAGCATTCTTGGATATGTCATCAACACTTTTATTCATTCTATCTTGCGTTTTGCGCTTGATCTTTTGACTGGGTTCAGATTTTGTGAGAAACCTTACATTATTTTATGTATAACCTTTTGAAGGGTAAGGGTATTTGATTGATCATGAAAACCTATTTCTGACACGATCCTGATCCCCACTTTCCTGCATGGGATATTCATCACGATGTAAACAGGCATATAATGTCCTGATCTTCCTGTTTGCCATGCATCATGATGTATAATTCATCTTCTTTTGTTAAATACTGACAAATACCCTATAAAATGAGGTGACGTCATGAAAACAGAAAACCTTTCTTATGTCGGAAAGGATATACAACGTGTTGATGTGCGCGATAAAGCATTCGCACAAATAAAATATACCGATGATATCAAACAACCCGGCTTACGACATGTGAAATTACATACAAGTACGCATGCACATGCAACAATCAAATCAATTGATACATCAGAAGCCCGTGTAGCTCCAGGAGTGGAGGCGGTCATAACTGGGGAGGATTTCCCTGTATTGGTTGGACCGATGCTTGCAGATCGCCCGATTTTGGCATATGAAAAAGTACGTTATTTTGGTGAACCGATTGCAGCGGTTATTGCCGTCGAAGAATATCAAGCTGCACATGCCGCGAGTTTGATCAAGGTAGAGTATGAGTCTCTTCCTGTCGTCAACACTCCGAGTGAAGCAGTGGAGCGTGATGCCATACGTTTACATGAAAATCTTGCAAACTACACGGCCTACGTCAAAGGGGTCCATGCTGTCCCAGGAACAAACATCGCTAACCTCATCAAAATACGAAAAGGAGATATGGAAGCGGGCTGGGACGAAACGGATACAACCATAGACGCATCCGTGTCCTTCTCTCCCGCTGATCATGCGGCCCTTGAGACACGCTCTTCTCAGGTGGAAATTTTACCGGATGGGCGTGTATTGATTTCTTCATCGACACAGGGACCGCATTATATTAAAAAGCTTTTCAGTCAAACCTTTCAAATCGATTCTGGAAAAATATCTGTTCACACACCCATGGTAGGTGGAGCGTTTGGCGGGAAGGGCACCGTCCAGCTGGAATTCATCGCCTATTTGGCATCTCAAGCTGTTGGCGGGAAAAGAGTGTCCATCACCAACTCGCGGGAGGATGATTTAATTACCTCTCCGGTCCATATCGGGCTTGAAGCAACCGTGAAACTTGGCGCCACGAAAGAAGGAAAGTTAACCTTGGCCGGATTTCACTTCCTCTTTGACACAGGCGCGTACTCCGACATGGGAGCTGGCATGACAAAAGCGGGAGCTGTGGACTGTACGGGGCCTTATCATATTCCGAATGTGACGTGTGACTCGCACTGTGTCTATACAAATCATCCATACGCAACGTCATTCCGTGGTTTTGGACACAACGAATTGACGTTTTTAATCGAGCGGGCAATGGATATGCTTGCGGAAAAACTTGCAATGGATCCATTGGAACTACGGCTTATCAACGCCATTAAACCCGGGGATACAACACCGACTCAAACACATCTGAATGCCAGCAACATTGGAGATGTGACCGCCTGTTTAAATAAATTGAAAACGGCCATCAATTGGAAAGGAAAGCAAAAAGAAATAACCCCAGAGGGAAATATCCGCACGAAAGGTATCAGCTGTTTCTGGAAAACATCCAGTACACCTTCGAATGCAACGGCCGGGGCCATTATCAAATTCAACAAGGACGGCAGCCTCAATTTAAACTGTGCCGCGGTGGAAGTTGGACAAGGTACAAAGACTGTTTTAGCGCAAATCTTAGCTGAAAAGTTGAAAATGAACATGGAAAAGATTCATGTGTCATTCGAAGTGGATACAAAATATGATCCTCACCAATGGAAAACAGTTGCCAGCAGTACGACATATCTTGCTGGAAGGGCTGTCATGGCAGCCGGTGATGATGTTCTGAAGCAATTAAAACATACGGCCTCCATCGCATTGAAATGTTCTTCGGATGATCTGGATGTTGCGAATGGACACGTATTTTTAAAGGATAGTCCTGAATACGGCATACCGATAAAAGATATTGCACTTGGTTATGAATATCCCAACGGCAATACCGTTGGTGGGCTTATTATGGGGCAAGGTTCCCACATTGTACGCCACCTTACACCGCTGGATCCCGAAACAGGATTCGGAAAGCCCGGCCCCCAATGGACTGTCGGCGCCCAAGCGGTCGAAGTGGAATTCAATCCCGATACCTGTACATACAAAATCATCAACGCAACCACTGTATTGGATGCCGGTAAAGTCATCAATCCCAATGCAGCGCGGGGTCAAATGCGCGGTGGAATGTACCTTGGCTTGAGCTGGGCTTCAAGGGAATCGTTTGTATTTGACGACAATGGAAAAGTACTGAATCCGCAACTACGTACATACGACATTTTAAGGGCAAGTGAAGCCCCGACTTATACGGTCCAATTTGTCGAAACACCCCTTGTCGACGGACCATACGGCGCACGTGGCATCGGTGAATATGGTGTCATCGGTATGGCAGCGGCACTTGCCAACAGCTTATCAACAGCAAGTGATACCTGCTTGAACGAACTACCGCTTATACCAGAATATATCTGGAAGACAATGAACGGGGGTACAAAATGATTGCCTTTGATTTTTCCTATCATCAACCGACAAGTGTAAAAGAAGCCATCGATCTATATAAAGATCTGCAGGCGAATGGAAAAAGCATTCATTATATAAGTGGCGGCACAGAATTCATCAGCCGGGCAAGACGTAACGAAATCCAATGTGATGCCGTCATCGATCTCAAAAACATTCCCGAAACCAATCAAATGGAGTGGGTCGATGATACGTTCATTATAGGTGCATGCTGTTCCCTGTCATCACTCGTAAATGATGGTACTTTCCCGTTACTATCAGATGTTGCCCGAAAAATAGCCACACAGACCGAACGAAATAAAATTACGATTGGTGGAAATGTCACCAGCCATTTACCTTATAAAGAAGCGATGATGCCTTTTTTGCTTGCTGATAGCGATATTGTCATTGCCAGTGAGGAAGGGATGGTCAAACAACCCTTGAGTGATCTATATCAAAAAGGGCATTTACTCAAGGATGAAGCGTTTATTGTCCAATTCATAACGAATCGCCAATGGATAAAATGTCCCTTTACACACTTCAGGGAAACAAAACAATCACAGATCAACTATCCAGTTATATCACTTGCCACCTTAGAAGATGGAAAAGATATAAGGATGGCAATAAGTGGACTGATTGATTATCCATTTCGTTCCCAAAACCTGAAATTCGGTAACGAAAACATCAACCATATGATGGATAACATATTGGACCAGGTACCTGAAACGCCTGTATCGGACTTGCAAGCGGCGGATGATTATCGTCTTTTCGTTCTCAAGAGAATGATTCATAACATCCTTACAACGAAAGGAGCTTCCTGATGAATGAGCAAACAAAACAACTGGTAACACTCCACATCAATGACATGGTGAAAGAAGTGTTTGTCCGAAACGCTGAAACATTGCTGGAAACATTACGTAATCAATTAGGCTTAACCAGCGCCAAACCGGGATGTGGGAATGGAGATTGTGGGGCATGCACCGTATTGATCAACGACCTGCCTGTCAATGCCTGTCATATACTATCGGTTGAAGCCTGCAACCATTCGATTACAACCATTGAAGGTCTACAGGATACAAACGTCCAAAACGCCTTCATCAACAACTGGGCTATCCAGTGTGGCTATTGTACACCGGGGTTTATCCTGAACTGTCATGCGCTCCTGAAACACCATCCACAAGCAGACGATAAAACGATTGAGGAATGGTTGGATTCGAACATTTGCCGTTGTACAGGCTATCAGGAAATAAAAGAAGTCGTCAAAGAACTGATGCAGGTGGAAAAAGCCAATGGATAACATACAAGATATGATAAAAGAAATAAGTCTATCCGAAGAACAACATGTCATAGCTACCATTACTCATGTTGACGGTTCCGCCTATCGAAAAGAAGGAACGATCATGTTCTTTTCCGAAAGTGGTAAACAAATGGGCATGATCAGCGGTGGATGTTTGGAAGAAGATTTGCAGCAAAAGGCGATGACCCTTCTGGCCAACCCCCATCTACGTGCGCAAACAACATATTACAATATGAAAAGCGAAGATGAATCAGGTTGGGGACGTGGTGCGGGGTGCAACGGAGCCATCCATATCTTAATCGAAAAAGTTGATGATGTTTTACAAAAACACCTAAAAAAGATAAACGCGCATCTTCATGCAGGATTGGCAGTAACTCTCATCAAAGAAATCATCCCCATCGAAGGGGCTCATTCAGAACATGACACAACTCACGTCATTGTCCATACACGATTGATCCCTGACGCCAGTAACATCGCCGATACACCCTTATTACATCATTCACTTTCTGAAAAAAGCAGGAAAAAGCATCAAACCATTTTTTCTCAAACCATACGCCCAAAACCAAAACTATTTATTTTCGGAGCGGGCATCGATGTGCGTCCGTTTGCTTTATTTTCCCGGCAAATAGGATTTGACGTAACCGTCTGGGATTGGCGCCCCAACTTGTTGAAACAAGATCATTTTCCCAAAATCAGATTGGTTGATGAGCCTTCCATTAAAGAAGCCATCTTGAAAACACGCATTACCAGTGGAGATTATGTTGTCATTATGACCCATGACTTCCAAAAAGATAAGGAAATACTCCAGCACATGTTGCAAATCGAAAGCCTTCGTTATCTAGGTGTATTGGGGCCACGACGCCGTACAAAGCGCCTGCTGCAAGATCGGCCGAAATTAAAATCCAGGACATTCAAACGAAGAACGACGATTCCAGATCATCTTCGTTCACCTGTCGGGCTTCCAATCGGTGCGGACGGACCAGATGAGATTGCCATCAGTATCCTTGCCGATCTTATTTTAACCAAACAAGGAAATTCAGCTGAAAAGGGGTCATCCAATGGAAGCACATCATCCAATCGGCATTTATTTAGCAGCCGGTAACAGCAGACGGTTCGGAAATGATAAATTAAAACAACCGATTAAGGGAAAAGCACTTGGAACAATAGCATTAGAAACCGCACTAAACTCAGATCTCAAACAAGTGATCGTCGTAACAAAGGAAGCGCATATCCCTTGGCTCAATCCTTTTCTGAGGCATAAAAAATGCAGACACATAACATGTCCCCAGGCACTCTATGGGCAGTCACTATCTATCCAATGTGGTTTACGTTATGCGGAAAAACAGATGGCGGACGCAGTGATGATCCTGCTTGCCGATCAGCCTTTCATAACACATGATATGATCAATACATTGATCAACACATATCGGGAAAATAAGAATGCTGCTTTTGTAGCCTCATGTCATAAAGAAACGATCTGCCCTCCTATCTTGTTTTCAAAGCATCTGTTCCCGAATTTGTACACTTTAACAGGAGATGTCGGGGCAAAATACCTTCTGGCTGAAAAAGCGGCAGAAGGTATGTTTTTGGATTTTGAGTGCAAACAAGCTTTCCAAGACGTCGATACAATGATGGATTATGAACGTATCATTCGTGCCGATTCTTCATAAAGGCAAGTTAATGGGTCGAAATGGAACGCTGGATGGTTTGAATTGTCTCGGACGCTTGATCAAGTTGCTGAGATAATTGTTTGATCTGTTGCTGCACCTGAATAGGAAACCCTTGTACCAGGGCTTGAATATTTGTATGAGTTGTGAATTGCTGAAACGCCCTTAAGGCATGATTCAAGCGTGCATCAGCTTGTTTGAGACGTATGTCGGTTGGATGAGATGTTTGTGCTTGCCTTACCGCTTGTTGTGTTTCGCCTAATGCTTGTAGCATTTGTGTGAAAATTTGTTGCAGTGCCTTGTCCCCTACTGTATTTTGTTCTACTTTCTCCGTCAATTTCATCTTATTTTCAATATCATACCGTTCCTGGACGGTTTGTTGTTTTGGCATTGTCTTCTTCCTTTCTTATACTTTAATACGAACAACGATTCAATGTTCTATTCAACTGTCACAATAACAAAACCTTGAAGCAGCCTACTCGCATATTCCAGCACGAAAAATATGACGACATGCCAATAGCATTTCCATGTCTGCACATATTATCCTTTTCCAAGGTATTTAAAGTGAAACGACTTCATGGAGCAAATCATCAGGGTCCACCTTTCTAGCAAATAGGTAAAAGTACCTTATTCAATACAATCCATGTAACAGACGTTCATAACAAAAATATTGATATTACAATGATTCCATATTTTTACATAGGGTACTATGTACTATACAAAGTTTTATTACAAAATGCTTTTTAAGTATTTAAAGTTTATTAAAAACAATATTTTCTATTAAAATTCGAGTATATGAAAGGATAGCATATCTTTTAAAAGGAATAATTGGCATAACCAAGATAATTTACAAAGAATCCCATCACACGCAATTTATTTCCAATAAATCTATTTATTCAAAGTTTGAATGAACTATTAAATATCTATAGTATTATAGTATGACTGTTTGAAACGCATTCCGACGTTTCAATTGCGATATAGAACAGTAAAAAGCAAAAAAGAAAAATTTGCTTTTTGACATTAAACATAACGATATCTGTTTAATGTTGGCTTTAAAAATATTAGGGAGGTCATTTTTAGAATGAAGAAGTTATTATTTACTTCTGTATTTGTATTTTCACTTATCTTGCTCGCGGCCTGTGGGTCAGATAACAACAATGCCGGCGGTGATGGAGACGGCGATTCAAATGATGGTGACAAAAGC
>DATGUN010000071.1:0-3000 GCA_035301285.1 Virgibacillus sp. | reverse complement strand
GCTTTTGTCACCATCATTTGAATCGCCGTCTCCATCACCGCCGGCATTGTTGTTATCTGACCCACAGGCCGCGAGCAAGATAAGTGAAAATACAAATACAGAAGTAAATAATAACTTCTTCATTCTAAAAATGACCTCCCTGACTTTAAATATATTGCCATTTGTAATGTGATGTTACTAGAACCTATGATGCAATGTGTTCAATCAGAAGATATTTCTGCTGGATTTTCCGGGATGTTATTTTCAGGTGCTTTTTTTACTCTGTTCAAGCTAAACGGATATTCGGTTTGACAAACAATTCCTGTGGAAAGTCGGCTAATTTTTCGAAGCCCGTTTCTGTTACTCGAAAGGACTCGCTGATTTCCATTCCGATATGCCCTAAATCAATGGTGGGGATCATATGAAATACCATATTCGGCTCTAAAACCGTCCTGTCCCCAGGGCGTAAACTTGCAGTGTGTTCCCCCCAATCCGGTGGATAATTCAGCCCTGTCGAATATCCAATCCTCGATTCTTTCTCTACTCCATTCTTCGTTATCGATTCGTGCCACGCATTTTCAACTTCCTCACATGTGACACCAGGTTTTACTGTATCAAGCGCAACATTGAGACCTTCAGTCACAACTTCACCAAGTTTTGTCAATTCTTCCGTTGGATGTCCTACCACAGCAGTTCTTGCTAAAGGTGAGTGATACCTCTTATGGCACCCCGCGAGTTCAATAATGACAGGTTCTCCTTCTTTAAAAGTTTCGTCAGTCCAAGTCAAGTGACATGCGGATGTTTTCTTCCCGGTCGGCAGTAGTGGGACAATGGATGGGTAGTCACCTCCGTATTCTTCAAGACCACTTATTTGTGCATAAGATATACCCGCAACGACATCACATTCCCTGACCCCCTTATTGATTGTGTCGAAAGCGACTTGCATTGCCTTTTCAGAAATTTTAGCCGCTTTTTTTATATAATGGATTTCTTGCTCTGACTTGACGATGCGTATCCAATTCACCAGATTTGTACCATCTAGAATGGTTGCATTGGGAAGACCATTCATTAATCGGAGATAACATTGTGCTGTAAAATAGTAGGCATCCAACTCAACAGCGACATTTTTATGATCACGTCTGTGTTCTTTCAATAAATCACAGACAAAATCCATAGGATGACGTACCATTGATTGAATATAATGATCTGCATAAGGGTGAATATGGTCCTCATCCAACCATGTTGTGTGTCTGGCAGCATTTGCGTCAAGACCTCGCCCAATCCAATATGGCTGCGCTTCATCAATTAAGACAACAAGCGCTTGGTGAACATAGAAGGACCATGCATTATAACCGCTTAAATAATTCATATTGGCAGGATCGGTAATAATCAATACATCAATCCCCTCTACAGCCATACGTTGTTTTGTCTGTGTGACCCGGTCTTGGAACTCTTCGATTGAAAAAGTCAACATCATAATCCACTTCCCTTCTTTTTAAGGTGCAGCAGCATAATTGTATGCGCTTTCTTTTTGTGTATTAAATAAGTCTTCATTATTATATTCATAGTACACGAAAGGGTAACAATATTTATAAATAACTTTTTATGTCGATTGTCGACAATTATCTTTATATACATCATAATTCACAATATTTAGATTGTCAATAACAACTTTCACTATTCATTGATCTTGTGCTCTCTGCATATAGCTGTCGGATCTAATAAAAAGAGATTCCCTTTGTCCGGGAACCTCTGCAACCATTACAGCACATTTAATTGAAAATCAGCAACAACTTCCCCGATTCTTTCGTCTCTTGCATTAAGGACCGGCGCATTGGCATACATGGCTAATTCATCCCTGATAGCCGAACTTCCTATCTGCAATTGTCTCAGTACTTCCATTGAGGCAACATTGGTTGCACGTGCATTTCCATCGGAAGCTTTGATTGCGATACCGATGCCTGTTTTTGTGTCTCCGAAGCAATGTACCCCCTCCGCTCCACCTTTTGCCACAATCCGGTTTTTATAAGCTGTCATTAAATCTGTATCATATTGTCTTGTTCCAGCAACCATTTCAGGATGGTGAACCATCGCACGGCATATCTGTCCAAGCGCTTGCTTCCGATTCGCATCGCCTGATGTCCATTTTTCCGGGGATGCAAGCCGACCGAACGCCATTGCTATATGATCCAAAGGCAGACGATGCACAGGAACACCACATCCATCAACAGAAGTTGTAATCTTTTCCCTTGGATAATCGCACACATCGGAAATGCAATCGATGATTTGCTGTTGATAAGGATGGTTTATGTCACGATATGTATTCAGATCCATGTTTTGATGTACACACCCAGTTAGCATTCCGGAATGCTTTCCTGAACAATTACTATAGAATGGCGTTAACACTCCACCATCTTGAATGAGTTGTTTATAGCTATTGATATCCTTTGGCATATGTGTGCCGCACTGTAAATGATCCTCTGTCAGATTCACCCTGTCCAACACATGTGCCACGGCATTCCTATGGATAGGTTCTCCTATATGACTGGCACAAAATAATGCCAATTCTTTCTCAGAGATATGATTTGCATCGACAGCACCTGATTCAACTGCTGGAAGTGCTTGAAGTGGCTTCATCGAAGAACGTGCGAAGGTCAGTCGATGCGGATCTCCATAGTAAGCCAGCAAATCCCCATCACAATTGACAACAGCAATATGGATGTCATGTGTGCTTTCTATATATTGACCCCGATACACTTTGATCGGTTTTATTGTGTGATTCATCTTATCTGTCCCTTCATGTAAGCTATACTGTAAAACGTGTCATTTGTTGTTTAGTATAGCATACACTCATACAGCTCGAAAGCATGTATTTTAAATCGTTTGTGTCAACCTTTTCTCGGTGCCCTTATAACACCAGTAAATCCAGCACTCTATTTTTGTACACTTTTACGGCTACCGCGCGACATCCGTCGCTTGGTTTCCTATTCATCCGGTTTCGTTCTACAAACCAAGAACCAA
>DATGUN010000070.1:0-2120 GCA_035301285.1 Virgibacillus sp. | reverse complement strand
GAGTCAAGTCCATATTTATGTGTAAATTTCAGATACAATAATAGACCATGATTTTTAATTTATATAAACAAAATCAGAAAGCGTTAGTTATTCATCTGCCTCCGCCAAACCACTATCGTTTTGCTCTCTCCATGATTAGATGCGCCCATGGCTTTCTGATTTTGGATCTACCTTTGTTATTCTTTGAAATTAATATATTTTCTATTGCCTAGGTCCATCTGTTCTTCGGTTTGCATTAAAACGGCACCAATCAACCTGAATGCAGATTGTTCATGCGGAAATACCCGAATGACATCCGTGCGTCTTTTCACCTCTGCGTTGAGCCGTTCCAATACATTTGTTGTTTTGATGTGGGTGTGTGTTTCCCTCGGCTCAGAGTAGAATTGAACCGTATCGTCATAGCCGTCTTCCAATATTTTGATCACCTTTTTATACTTTTGATTATTGGAATAATCCGCGACGAATTTTTCTTTTAGTTCTCTGGACATTGTTAACGTCGGTGCTTCATAGATTGCTTTGATGAATTCTTTCGCTTCATGAAAGTCTTTTTTGGGAAGTTTGTCAAAAATATTCCGTTTAAAATGAACAGTGCAACGCTGCCAAGCTGTACCAATAAACTTCTTCTGTATCGCCTTTTTTAACCCTTCATGAGCATCTGAAATAATCAATTTCGGTGACTGGAAGCCTCGTTCCTTGAGGTAATTAAAAAAATCCAGCCAGTTTTCTTCAGATTCTGCTTGCGCAACTTTCAATCCCACGATTTCACGTTTACCATCGTTCCTTACGCCAAGACCGATATAAACGGCTTTAGAGACAACTTTGTCAGCTTCGCGCACTTTGATATAGGTTGCATCGACAAACAGATAGCTATATTGTTGAATGCCTAGGTTACGATTCGACCATTCTTTCACAATGGGGTTAAGTTTTTCCGTCAGTTTCGAAACAGTTGATTTGGAGACTGTTTCCCCGTAGAGCCGTTTGGTAATATTAGCTATTTTTCGGGTCGATACGCCATTGACCACCATTTCCAGCATAGATAGAATAAGTGCTTGATCGCAGCGCTCATATTTCTCAAATACATCGGTGGCAAACTCGCCACTTCTGGTACGTGGTACCTTCAAATCAATTTTTCCGATACTCAAAACATATGGGCGATCATAATAGCCATTCCTATAGTCATGGCGGTCATCTGAGCGCTCGTATGCATGATCACCCATATATCCATCGCGTTCTTTCTCCATGTAATCATTGAGAAGTAAGACAAGCATGGATTTTGTCACATCACCCAATTCGGATTTTGTAATTTGTTCTTTTAGTTCTTCGTAATTTAAGGTAAAATTGAGTTGAGTCATTTTCATTTCCTCCTACAAAATTTTGTTGGTCCAAAATTATTGTATCATGAGGATGAGAATGACTCTTTTCTTTTACACAATTATACGGACATAACCGTTTCCAGAGCGATTCATGACAAATAATTCAACAACGACGACGTGTTTGTCGTTTCCAAATTAGTCGCGACATATCAACGGGTTTTGTTATTTTATGAATGGATACGGATATTTCAGCTTTGGTATAGGCTTGCACACTTGGTGGGGTTGCAATGTGCATACCTCCGACTATGGTACGAATGCAATCATTTTACGTGCATACTTCCGGCTGTAGTACGGATGCTTTCCTTTGACGTGTTAAATGGTGCTGCTTCAAAAGGCAAATAAAAACGACTTCGATACTAACTCTAGCATCGAAGTCGTTTTTCTAATTAAACTTATTCATCATCTTTTTCGTTAGGATTTTTAATCTCTTCTGGATCTGCCATGCCATAACCTTGATCTTGTAAATCTTTCACAATATCTTCTAATGCTTCGTTCGTCCAGTCTCGGTCATGCATTAATAAAATAGCTCCATCATCAAGCAATTCAGTGCCCGTCATTTTTTCCTTTAACTTATCAGCGTCCTGGTATTCCTCTTCCCAATCGTACCCGTAAGACCAGTTTAAATTAAGCATGCCTTCATCTTCTATAAGGTCCGAACTGAAATCTGTATTTTTCCCATGAGGTGCTCTAAAATAGTCCGGCTTTTCTCCGAGAATATCCTCTACCATTTCATTGACACCAAGTATT
>DATGUN010000069.1:0-8329 GCA_035301285.1 Virgibacillus sp. | reverse complement strand
TAAAGGCGCCCTATTCTGCTATTATCAATATGTTGTAATTAATTATAAATGATACGATGGATGTATGTTATATAAAACGTTGAAAAAGAAGAAACTATATGTTGGAGGTGTTTGATATGGCAAAAATGTCCAAGGATCAAGTAAAACATGTTGCCGAATTGGCACGATTGAATGTCACTGACGATGAAGTGGCGATGTTTGAAGAACAACTGAGCGACATCATTGCATATGTTGAGAAATTGAATGAAGTCGATACGACAGATGTCAAGCCGACAACACATGTGCTGGAAATGACGAATGTCATGCGGAAGGATAAAACCGAAAAAGGGCTGACACAGGAAGAAGCACTCGGCAACGCACCTAGTAAGCAGGACGGACAATTTAAAGTGCCGTCGATTTTGGAATAGGGAGGGAAACGCATGTCGTTATTACATAAAAGCATCAAAGAACTGGAAGAAATGCTGGAAGCCAATGAAATAACCGCAGAAGAATTGACCCAAGCCTCATTTGAGAGAATCAAAGAAGTCGATGCGGATATCCATGCATTTTTAACATTAAATGAAGAACAAGCCATTCAATTGGCAAAAGCATTGGACGGACAAAATGATTCTAAAAATGGCCTATACGGTATTCCGAATGGACTGAAAGATAATATTGTCACAAAAGAATTACGGACAACAGCTGGCAGCAAGATGTTAGCTGAGTTTGACAAGCCATTATATGATGCAACGGTTGTCCAAAAACTTGCAGATGCGAAGTCGGTTACAGTCGGGAAATTGAATATGGATGAATTTGCCATGGGCTCATCAAATGAAAATTCATATTTCAAATTAACACGCAACCCGTGGAATACGGATTATGTACCTGGAGGTTCAAGTGGTGGTCCATCTGCAGCGGTATCAGCTGGTGCTATCAAATTTGCGCTTGCTTCAGATACTGGTGGATCAATCCGGCAACCGGCTGCCTTTTGTGGGGTCGTTGGCATGAAGCCTACATATGGATTGGTATCACGCTTCGGTTTAGTCGCCTTTGCATCATCATTGGATCAGATCGGTCCGATTACCCAAACCGTCGAAGATAATGCACGCGTTCTGGAAGTGATTGCAGGGCATGATAAGCATGACGCTTCAAGCATGAATAAAGATGTACCAAGCTACACGGAAAATATGAACGGTAATGTGAAGGGCATGAAAATTGCAGTACCTAAAGAATATCTCGGTGATGGGGTTTCCGAAGAAGTAAGAGATGCTATCAAACAAGCGCTTAAAGTTTATGAATCATTGGGAGCGACATGGGAAGAAGTATCCTTGCCACACTCTCAATATGCGGATGCCGCTTATTATATCATTTCCTCCGCAGAAGCATCAGCAAGTCTTGCCCGCTATGATGGCGTAAGGTATGGATATCGCTCGGACGAACCGAAGAATATGCTGGACATGTACAAACAATCTCGCAGTGAAGGTTTCGGCAATGAAGTCAAACGTCGGATCATGCTTGGAACACATGCGCTCAGTTCCGGATATTATGACGTCTATTATGACAAAGCGCGGAAAGTACGTACGTTGATCAAACAAGACTTTGAGTCCGTTTTTGAAACGTACGACTGCATTGTTGGCCCAACCACTCCAACACCGGCATTTAAAATAGGAGAAAAGATGAAGGATCCATTAACGATGTATGCCAATGATATACTGACAATTCCCGTAAACTTGGCAGGCGTACCTGGCATGTCGATTCCATGCGGATTTTCCAAGGATGGTCTTCCCATCGGCTTGCAAGTGATTGGAAACTACTTTGATGAAGCGACTGTCTATCGTGCGGCACATGCGTTTGAACAAGCGACAGACCATCATACGAAACGTCCTGAATTGGGAGGTGAAAGCAAGTGAATTTTGAAACGATAATCGGCCTTGAGGTCCATGTCGAGCTAAAAACAGACTCCAAAGTATTCAGCACAAGTCCCAATGGATTTGGAAGCGATCCGAACACAAACGTCAACCCATTCGATCTAGGATATCCGGGTGTGTTGCCCGTATTGAACGAAGAGGCTGTCAATTATGCGATGAAAGCAGCGATGGCACTGAATTGTGACATTGCGACGGAAAATCATTTTGATCGGAAAAACTATTTTTATCCGGATAATCCAAAGGCTTACCAAATCTCGCAAAATGAGCGGCCAATTGGACAGAATGGCTGGATCGATATTGAAGTCCATGGCAAGAAAAAACGTATCGGCATTACGAGACTCCATTTGGAAGAGGATATGGGTAAACTGACACATGGTGATGACGGGTATTCCTTGGTGGACTTTAACAGACAAGGCACACCACTTATCGAAATTGTATCGGAACCAGATATTCGCACCCCCGAAGAGGCTTATGCCTATTTGGAAAAGCTGAAAAATATCATTCAATATACGGGGGTATCCGATTGTAAAATGCAGGAAGGCTCTCTCAGATGTGATGCCAATCTATCGCTGCGTCCGATTGGACAGGATGCCTTTGGTACGAAGACTGAATTGAAGAATTTAAACTCATTCAACTTTGTGCAAAAAGGATTGGAATTTGAGGAAAAACGCCAAGAAAAAGTATTGTTGTCAGGTGGTGAAATATTACAAGAAACCCGCCGATATGATGAAAAAACGAAAGAAACAATTTTAATGCGTGTCAAAGAAGGAACCGATGATTATCGTCCGTTTCCAGATCCGGATTTAATGCCCCTATACATTGATGATGCATGGAAAGAACGGATTCGGAAGGACATTCCAGAATTACCGGATGCGAAGAAAAAACGGTATATCGAGGAACTGAACGTAACAGATGAAGATGCAAGTGCCATTACCAACTCTAAACAAATGGCCGATTTCTTTGAAGAAGCCATTCGTCATGATGTGGATAAAAAGCAAGTCATCAACTGGCTTATGGGCGACGTTTCCGCCTATATGAACAAGCATTTAAAAGAACTGAATGACCTTGCTATCACGCCGGAAGGTCTTGCAAAGACAGTACATCTCATCGATGATGGAACGATATCATCCAAAATCGCTAAAAAAGTTGTAGCCGAGTTGCTTGAAAATGGAGGCGATCCAGAGAAAATCGTCAAAGAAAAAGGACTCGTACAAATATCCGATGAAGGACAGCTGAGGGGAATCATCTCAAATGTATTGGATGATAACGAACAATCGATCGCCGACTATAAAGACGGAAAGAAAAAAGCGCTTGGTTTTCTTGTCGGGCAAGTTATGAAGGCAACTAAAGGACAAGCGAATCCACCAATGGTCAACAAACTATTGGCAGAAGAAATAGAGAAAAGATAAGCTGCTTTCACCAGACTATCTCCTTTTGGGGGTAGTCTGATGTTTCAATAATGATTTTGTTTGTCTCATACATATTGATGCTAGGGTTAAGGAGTTCTATAGAGATTAGCAGAAATGGGAGGACATGTGATGCGAAAGGCAAGAGTAATTTATAATCCGACATCCGGCAGGGAAATATCCAAAAAAGAATTGCCGATCGTATTGGAGAGATTGGAAGAAGCTGGCTATGAAGCATCTGCACATGCTACAACAGGCGAAGGGGATGCCACTGAAGCTGCTCGTTCAGCCGTGGAACGTCGGTTTGACCTTGTGGTCGTTGCTGGTGGGGATGGTACGGTCAATGAGGTGATCAGTGGGTTGGCGGAACAAGATTATCGTCCGAAACTTGGTATCATTCCACGTGGGACAACGAATGACTTTGCCAAAGCCTTGTCGATCCCACGAGACATTGAAAAAGTTATGGATATCATCGTCGATGGCGAATCTATGGCGTTGGATCTCGGGAAAGTGAATGACCATTATTTTATCAATATTGCAGGTGGCGGCGATTTGACAGAACTCACATATGATGTGCCGATCAAGATGAAAACAATGCTTGGCCAGTTGGCATATTACCTGAAAGGGATTGAAAAGCTGCCATTTTTGAAGCCAACCCATGTCAAAATCGATTATGATGGAACAGTCATCGATGAAGATATCATGATGTTCCTCGTTTCCAATACCAATTCTGTAGGCGGTTTTGAAAAAATAGCACCTGATGCCAAGGTAAATGATGGATATTTCGATTTGCTCATATTACGGAAAACCAATTTAGCGGAATTCATTCGTTTGGCGACGTTGGCCCTAAGGGGAGCGCATATCGAAGACAAGAATATCATCTATGCCCAGGCGAAACGGATTCGTATTGAACCTTATGATAAGATGCTTTTGAATATTGATGGGGAATATGGCGGGGAATTTCCCGGTGAAATCATCAACCTGAAACAGCATATCGACGTATTTGTTTCAGATGACTTTTTGAAAAAGGAAGAGAAAGATGTCAAAGAAATCAGCTCCAGTGAAGAAGAATGAAACGGTGACATTGACATTTGAAGATTTGACCCATGAGGGGAGCGGTGTCGGGAAGATAGACGGATATCCTTTATTTGTGCCCTATGCGCTACCAGGCGAGACAAGCAAGGTCAAAGTGATCAAGGTCAAGAAAAACTTTGGTTTCGGAAAACTCCTTGATGTGGAAAAGGAAAGCCCGGATCGCGTCGAGCCGCCTTGCAATGTCTATTATAAATGTGGTGGCTGTCAACTGCAGCATATGAGCTATAAGATGCAATTGGACATGAAATACAACCAAGTACAGAATGCCATGTATAAAATTGCTCATATGGAGGAGCTTCCGATACACCCTGTCATCGGTATGGATGACCCGTGGCGCTATCGAAATAAAATCCAGATTCCGGTTGGCGAAAAGGATGGTGAACTGATTACTGGGTTCTATCGCCCGCGTAGTCATGACATCATACCGAATCAAAAAACATGTGTCATCCAAGACGAAGTGAATGACCGGGCTGTTGAAACTGTCCGGAGGTTGGCCAATGGTCTTGGCATTGAGGCATATGATGAAGATAACGACCGCGGCGAATTGTGCCATATTGTCGTTAGGACCGCTCAATCAACAAATGACGCTATGATTATTCTGGTGACACGTACGAAGCGGCTCCCCCACAAGGAGGAACTCATCAAACAGATTACGGAGACATTCCCTAATGTCAAATCCATCATGCAAAATATCAATGATAAGACAACAAATGTCATCCTCGGCAATAAAACGACACGGCTTTGGGGTGATGCATATATTCAGGATACAATTGGTGATATCCGGTTTAAGATATCGGCCAAATCCTTTTACCAAGTCAATCCGGAAATGACAAATGTTTTATATGATAAAGCATTGGAATATGCGCAAGTTGATGAGGATGATATCGTGATTGATGCTTATTGTGGCATAGGAACGATTTCATTGTTTTTAGCGCAAAAGGCGAAGAAAGTGTATGGTGTGGAAGTTGTTCCGGATGCGGTTAATGATGCCAAAGAGAATGCGAAGTTGAATGGCATGACAAATGCGGAATTTTACGTTGGAGAGGCGGAAAAAATCATGCCTTGGTGGAGTGCACAAGGGTTGCGGCCTGATGTGATAACCGTGGATCCACCACGTAAAGGGTGTGACGAAGCATTGCTCCACGCCATGATGGATATGAATCCAAAGCGAATCGTCTATGTCAGCTGTAATCCATCGACACTGGCACGTGATTTACGTATATTAGCAGATAAAGGTTTTGTGGCTAAAGAGGTTCAACCGGTGGACATGTTTCCACAGACGTCGCATGTCGAGTGTGTTTGCAACATAGAGCGATGTATGTAAACAAAGAATAAACGCTTGAATTTTGAATAAATCGTTGTTTTTTTAAAAAGTAAACTTTTGTTCAAAAAGGCTTAAAAGTAAATAGAAATTAACGGGGAAATCCTTATACATTAGGGGTTTCCTTTTTTTTATTAAAATGCTGTTTAATGAAGATTGTACTGTGTCATATTTGATTTAAATATGTCTAAATATACCCCCTTATGTATTGGCCTCTCCAAGAAACTTGTATTTTATGTTGTTGATACAAATATAAATGGAATACAAAATGTGATGCAATAAATGGGAAAAGGTCAAAAAATAGCGTTTATTGGCTTTTTAACATATCCCTCTTGCATATGACGTAACGTTATATGATTTAATTAACTTAGGAGGTACAAAGATGCGTAAAGAAAAATATTATTCAATAGGTGATTTGGCTAAATTGTCTGGAACTACCATTAGAACAATTCAATATTACGACAAAATTGATTTGCTTGTTGCAAAGCGGGATGAAGATAATCATTTTAGGTGTTACACGCCATCCGATTTATTAACGCTACAACAAATATTATTTTATAAAAAATTAGGTTTTTCCTTAAAGGAGATCAAAAGTTATCTTGTAGATGCTAATAATTTAACTGATATTAAAACGTTATTAAAGAATCAATCAGATATTCTTTTTCAAAAAGAAATGGAAATCAAAACGAATATAGCCATTATAGAAGCAATTGTAGCAACATTTGATGCAAATCCAAATGTTGATTTGGAGCCAATGATTAAGATGGCACTTGGATTGAATAAACAAACCATATTAGATTACACTCAAATTGAATTTGATTTTGATCAAAAAACCAATGAGAAGTTTGAGGAGAAATATACGGATGCCAATGATGTTATAGAGTTTTATTGGCAATGGAAACAACTTACCTTGGAGGCTGTCTTTTACAAACTGAATAACACATCTGCAAGGAGTGAAGCCGGTTATAACTTTGGCAGTAAGTGGGATGAATTTGTAAAAGGAGCAACAGATGATGATCCCGAAATGTTTGCAGTTTATGAAAAAGGGCTTGAACAGAGCGATGAGTGGCCAGAGGAAGACCTATTTCTATATAACTTTTGCAATGAATTCATTGAAAGGTCTCATAACTATTATCTCGAGAAAAAAGGTGACATGTAATGATTGAATTGGTAAATCTGACAAAGAAATACGGAGGAAAAACAGTAGTAAATAAACTGAATCTAAACCTTAAATCAGGTGTCATTACAGGGTTTCTCGGCCCGAATGGTTCTGGTAAATCCACCACGATGAAAATGATTATATCCCTTGTCCACCCGACTGTTGGTGAAGTTAGAGTCGATGGAAAAAAATATAATGAATTAACCCAACCTACTAAGCAAATTGGAACATTGATTGATCCTGCAGCGATAGATAAAAATCTGACAGCCCGACAACATCTATCCCTTATTTCAACTGCTTCTAATATTGAACCTAATAGGGTGGATGAAATGATAAAAATAACCGGATTGGAAATGGTTCAAAACAATAAAGTGAAATCATACTCCCTTGGCATGAAACAAAGGTTAGGTGTTGCGACTGCTTTAATCAGCGATCCAGATGTCGTTATTTTAGATGAGCCGTTTAATGGATTGGATGTAGATGGCATTAAATGGCTCAGGAGGTTGTTCAAGCTACTTGCAGAAGAAGGAAAGGCTGTAATTGTGTCAAGCCATTTAATGAGTGAAATCCAAGCTGTTGCGGATCGGGTTGTCATTATTGGACAAGGAAAATTACTGGCAGATATGACAATAGAAGAAATGAATAAAAAGAGTTTAAGTTCATATGTCTACGTAGAGGCAAATGATATAGAAAAAATGGCTAAGGTTTTACGAGAAAAACAAGCGATCGTCCAAAAACATGGGGAAGGATTGGAAATAAGAAACTTAGAGGCAAAAAGGGTCGGGCGGTTAGCCTATGATAACCAAATTGTTCTTTATGAACTTAAAAAAGTTCAGCCTACACTTGAAGAATTATTTACGGAAATTACTTACGGAAAAGTAGATTATGTTTCACAAGGGGTTGAAAATTAAATGATGCGTTTAATCAAGGCGGATTTCAAAAAGGTATTGTACCTGCAAAGTTATCGGAATTTTTTATTGGCTACATTGTTATTAAGTATCTTATTTGGTATTACATTTTTATTTACTATTGATCTCACCGCAGGGAAAGACTTAACGGCACTATCAAATAGTGAAATGATTGATATTACATTACTTGGGATAGACGTCACTGCCATTATGTTCATTATTTTTACAGCTAATTTTATATCTAAAGAATTTTCGACAGGCGCTATTCATACATCTTTAGCAATCACGCCTTTGCGTCAGAAATATTTTATTTCCAAAGCTATATTTACGACAAAGTTATCCTTTCTGGTTAGTATCCTTTTAACATGTATGATAGTAATTTTAGATGGTATTATTATAACCGTTAACAATATGGATGGATTAATTTTTAATCATGGATTATTTATAAAACTGATCGGTGCTGTGATGATGCCTGTGTTTTATAGCTTATTAAGTATGGCAGGCACATTTTATACACAATCAGCTTCAGGGGG
>DATGUN010000068.1:0-14200 GCA_035301285.1 Virgibacillus sp. | reverse complement strand
GTCGCGCGATTTCGAGGTGGAGTTACCCTGAATCCTTTTTTTATTTGAATGAAATCCGTATACTGTTCGTATGAGGAGGTTTATGATGAAACCAAATATACTATTTATCAATGTCGATCAAATGCGGGCGGACTGTATGAGTGCCATTGGGCATCCGGTTGTGGAGACGCCTTACTTGGATCAGCTGGCGCGTCATGGGGTTCTTTTCAATAATGCCTACTCGGCTACACCGACTTGTGTGCCGGCGCGTGCGTCGATATTAACTGGAATGAATCAAACGAATCACGGACGTGTCGGATATGAAGATGAGGTGCCGTGGAATTATGAGCATACGCTTCCTGGGGAGCTTGCGGATGCGGGGTATCATACGCAGTGTGTGGGGAAAATGCATGTGTATCCGACGCGGAATTTATGTGGGTATCATAATGTCGTGCTTCATGACGGATACATGCATTACAACCGTGATAAGCGTACACCGTCGGGAAGGTCGTTTTCTGAGGTAGATGATTATTTGCGGTGGCTTAAGGAAAAAGCGGGGGTGACCAAGGATATGCTGGATTTGGGTCTTGATTGTAATTCATCGGTGACGGCTCGGCCCTGGGAACTTCCGGAAGAATATCATCCGACGAATTGGGTGGTGAATGAGTCGATTGACTTTCTGCGGCGACGCGATCCGTCGAAACCTTTCTTTCTGAAAATGTCGTTTGTGAGGCCGCATCCGCCTTTTGATCCGCCGAAATTCTTTTATGATCAGTACATCAATGAGGATCTACCAGAGCCTGCGATTGGTGACTGGGTTCTGGAGGATGGACTTCAAGAAAGTGGACTCGATCCGCTCACGCAAAATGGCATGGTGCCGAAAAAACGTCTGAACCGGGCGCGTGCGGCTTACTATGCGTTGATATCCCATATTGATAATCAAATCGGGCGCTTCTTGCTTGCTTTGAATGAATACGGGGAATTGGAAAACACGGTGATTTTATTTGCTTCGGATCATGGTGAAATGCTTGGTGATCATCATCGTTTCGCAAAAGCATTGCCATATGAAGGAAGTACGAAGGTGCCGTTCATCGTGTCCGAATTTGGTCAAACGATGGGGCTTGACAAAGGTTCGACAGTGGATGACGTTGTCGAGCTGCAGGATATCATGCCGACATTGTTGGATGCTGCGGATGTAAGCATTCCGGATACCGTTGATGGTCGGAGCGTGCTCCCGCTTGCGAGGGGTGAGTCGATCGGTTGGCGTGGATACATACATGGTGAACATGCGCGAGGTGCGGAATCCCACCAATTCCTGACGAATGGGCGCGAAAAATACATCTGGTATTCGCAAACGGGTGAAGAGCAATATTTCGACCTTTCAAAAGATCCGAAAGAAAAGCTTAACCTGGCTGGTGCCTTGGCATATTCGGAGACAGTGGATATGTGGCGTGCTCGGCTTGTCGATGAATTGACTGGGCGTGAAGAGGGCTATACCGATGGGGAGAAGCTGATTGTCGGTCGGGCGCCAAAGACTGTGTTGGGGCATTTAAGGGAATAGTGACGGGTTCCACTATTCCGCAATGGGGTTATGTCTTCTGGTCACGCGATTTGCTGTCGATATGTGCGACGTGGGGCCTGACCTCATGTCCCTGTCAGGATCTGTTTTGTTTTTTAAATAAGTTCTCCAATGCGGGTTGGAGAGTGGGATAGGAAAATTTGAATCCTGCGTCGATAAGGGCGGTCGATTTGACGTGCTGGCCTTCGAGGACGAGTTTGCTTTTCTTCCCGAGTGCGAGTTTCATGGCTGGGGAGGGGGCGGGTATCCAATGTGGTCGCCTTAGGACGGTGGCGATTGTCTTTCCGAATGTTTTCATGCGAAGCGGGTTGGATGCGGTGACGTTGACGGGGCCGCTGAGGTGGTCGTTGTTGATGGCAAAGGTGATGGCGCGGACGACGTCGTTGATGTGGACCCAGGAGAGCCACTGGTTGCCTGATCCTACAGTGCCACCGGCGAATAATTTGTAGGGAAGGGCCATGAGTGGAAGTGCGCCCTCATGGGTGCCGAGAACGACGCCAAAGCGCATAAGGCAGGTGCGGATGCCGAATTGCTCTGCTTGTTTGGCTTTTTGTTCCCAGGCGGATACGGTCCGTCCGAGAAAGTCGTTCGGGGCAGTGGTTGATGCTTCGTTATATACTTCATCTTGTGAGGTGGGGTAGATGCCAATGGCGCTTGCGTTAATGAGTGTCGTGGGTTTATCTGGCATGGTTTGGATGATGCGGATGAGTTCGTCGGTTGCTTGCATGCGGCTGGTGTATATTTTCTGTTGGTGTGATTTGGTCCAACGGCCTTTGTTGATGGATACGCCTGCGAGGTTGATGAAGATGTCTGTGTTGTGTAGGTGTTTTTCGGGTTGTGTGTTTTCAGAAAGCCAGGAGACATAGGTGGCGTCAGTTTGGAATGAAGTGGGTTGTGTTTGAGGAAGATTTCTTTCGTGTCTTGGCTTGTTGCTTGTCGTCGTGTTTGGATGGTTGCTGGTTTTATTTTTATTTCGGGTTAAAATGATGATGTCGTGTCCATCGTTCTGGAGAAAGGTCTTTAATCTTGTTCCGATAAATCCAGTACCGCCGGCGATTGCGATTTTCATGGATGGGATCCTCCTTCAATTTTGATTATCTACTATTATGGTATAACGAGTGTGGATGATTGTAAACAAAATGAAGGCGTTGTAGGAAAAGGGGCGGGGGTCACATCTGTCCACTATTTCACAAAATGGGTTTCCCGTTTACGCGGGTTCGCCGTCGGTATGTTGGATGCGGGATCTCTCACTCATGTTCCTACGCGTATCGGTCTGAGAGTTTCTCCCGATGAAATTGAAATACTTCTTCGAGGGGAATGTCATATTTATTGGCGATGACGATAACATTGCCGAGGACGTCCCCTAATTCTTCTACCAAAGCTTTTCGATTGGATGCGAAGGACTCGTCTGTTTCGTCGGGTCTGTCCCGTCCGATTTCGAGAGCTCGAATGGCGCGTGCGACTTCTCCTGTTTCTTCTGCCAAAAAGCCGATGCGGATGAAAATATCCAATTCGGACCACCCTCTATTTTCATAGTAATCATTGACCCATTGCTGAAATTCGGTAACATTCATGCTTTTCTCACTCCTATAATTGATTATGATAAAGTTTAACAAACAACAGATATTTTTGTATAATAAAAACGCTGAAATGGTGAGGAGGGTTCATGATGAAATATATCGCTGTCTTTTGTGGATCAAGCCAAGGCGCATCGCCTGATTATATTGATCAGGCTCGAAAATTTGGTGAGGAATTGGCCAAGCGTGATATGACACTTGTTTACGGTGGAGCAAGTGTTGGTGTGATGGGGGCGGTTTCGGATGCGGTCTTGGATGCAGGTGGGCATGTCATTGGAATCATGCCGACTTTTTTGGAACAAAAGGAAATTTCGCATAAACGATTATCGGAGTTGATCGTTGTTGATTCGATGCATGAAAGGAAGGCTAAAATGGCAGAGCTTGCGGATGGTTTTGTCGCTTTGCCGGGTGGTCCAGGGACGTTGGAAGAGTTCTTTGAAGTGTTTACGTGGGCTCAATTGGGACTCCATCAAAAACCGTGTGGCCTCCTGAACATCAATCGATATTTCGATCCTTTGGTTGAGTTGTTTAATCATATGATCACGGAACAATTTTTACAGGAACGATACCGTGCGATGGCGCTTGTGGATGTCGAGCCGCATAAGCTGCTGGATAAATTCGATTCCTATGAAGCTCCGGCTGTCAAAACGTGGGACGGGAAGACAGGGCCACTGTCCCAATAAATTGGGCTGTGTCTGATATTCGCGCGTTATACCGTCAATACCGGGACGGTGGACGCGTTCGTCGTCGTTCTGTTTTTCTCTCAACGTCTGGAACGCGTAACCCGGCCCCTTGTTCCACGATATTTGGAGGGGGTTGTGTTGGTTTCGCGTTTGAATGCTTGTGTGAAGAAAGATTGTGAAGAAAAGCCATTGATTTCGGCAACTTCCGCAATGGTGTAGTCGGTTGTTTCCAGTAAAATTTTGGCTTCACGAATGCGGACGCTGTTGAGATATTCAATGGGTGACATCCCGATATCTTTTTTGAATGTATGCGCCAGGTGGTATTTGTTGATATGGCCGATCTCTGCCAAGGTGTCGAGTGTGATGTTCTCTCGGTAATTCTGATTAAGATAATATTTAATAAAGGCAACCGCTTTATTCATGCTTTGTGAATCAGTCTTGGCGACGGTGAAGTTTTTCTCTCGGCGCAATTTGACGATTAAAATTTCGATGATGTTCTGACAGACGATTTCATAGGCTTCATCCCCATTCTGGATTTCATCGAGCAGTCTGTTCAAATAGAATAAAATATCCCGTTGTCTTCCTTGATAGGTATATAAGCCAATGGGGGCACCGCCTTTTTTCTCCTCAGGCAGTGAGAACGACAGGCCTTCGATGCCGAGTGCGATATACTCAAGGGAGTCTTTTTCATTTGATTTTTCCGTGTGTTCGGTATTTGGGTTGATGATGACGAGGTCATTTTCCTGAACAGGTACTTCTCTGTCGGGTAAGATGAATGATCCTTTCCCTTTGACGATATAGAATAATTCGGTGAAATGATGGGTATGAGATGTGCTGTGCCACCCTTGGTCATATTCGGATTGTGTGATATACAAGAGTTTGAAAGGCATTTTTTCGGTTGGAGATTCAGTCATTTGATAAATATCATAGGACATGGCAGACACCCTTTCTTTTAAATTGGTGTGGTGTTGAATATATTGCTCGTTTCAACGTAAGACAAGGCTGGAAGGAAGCGGTGTTGGATTTGATCATGGTGCGGTTGATATGGGTCAAAGTGGCCAGTCATCTCCTGTCGGAAGGTTCACTATTCCTTTGCAGGCCATCATGGATTTACCATTCCTTTGCAACCTACCATACCTCTACAACGTCTCGCGATCGTTCACAATTGATTCTATCCTCGCGCATTACACGCCCATCCATTCAACTCCAATTTTATCGTTTTAATGAACAAAAAGCAATAAACCTAAAAATTAAAGCAAGATGTTTATTGTGAAACCGCTTTACCGATAGTACGATTGATATAGTACACAAAAGGGGGATTTTTAGGATGAAGATAAAAAATCTGTTACTGGCAGCATTATTCGCTGTTTTGATGGTAACGCTTGCTGCCTGTGGTAGTGATGATAATAATGATTCTGGTGCCGATGGTGCGTCTGATGATGAAGAAGTGACATTGCATTTGGCAGCGCTTGAATCGGCATATGGCAAGGAAGTTTGGGAGAATATCATTGACGATTATGAAGCGAAACATGAAAATGTGACGATCGAGCTGACGGCCGAAAAGAATCTGGAGGAGGTTGTCCGTCCGCAGATGCAGGCAGGCGATTATCCGGATATATTCCTTTTGGCAACAGATCGTGAGGAAGCGTTGACGGAAACGTTGATCAAGGAAGAAGGTCTGGAAGATGTGACTGACGTTCTTGATATGGATGTAGACGGTGAAGACGTGAAGGTAAAAGATAAATTATTGGATGGCTTCACAGATACATTGGCAACCAATCCTTATGGCGATGACAAGACATACATGATGCCGATGTTCTATAGCCCAAGTGGGTTGTTCTACAATAAAGGGTTGTTTGAGGAAAAAGGATGGGACGTTCCCGAAACATGGGATGAGATGTTTGAATTGGGTGATGAAGCTGAAGATGAAGGTCTTTCGCTGTTCACATATCCTGTAGCCGGATATTTTGATACGATGGTCGGTTCCATGCTGTATGCGTCGGGTGGTCCTGATTTCTTTGAAGATGCGATGACTTATGAAGAAGGGATCTGGGAAACCGAAGAGGCAACACGTGTATTTGAAACGATTGAAAAATTGAAGGATTATACACATGAAAATACAGTTGCAAATGCGAACCCGAATGATTTCACAAAGAACCAGCAAATGATCTTGGACAATGAAGCTTTGTTCATGCCAAACGGGACATGGGTTGTCGACGAAATGGAAGAGGCACCACGCGCGGATGACTTCGAGTGGGGAATGACGTCGGTTCCGGCATTTGAAGATGGTGATGGTGACCAATATGCCTTTACATTCTTCGAGCAAATGTGGATTCCGAAAGAAGCGGACAATAAAGAAGCGGCGAAAGAGTTCATGACGTATATGTATTCCGATGAAGCGGCAGAAACATTCCTCGAAGCGGGTGCTGTACAACCGATTGAAGATATAGTCGATGAGTTGGATGGTGACAAAGAGACATATTACAGCATTTATGAAGATGAAGGAGCGCTTCCAGCCATGGGTACGTTCGCATCCACTGACCCGGTCGAAGGTGTTGACATCAATGATTCACTTTACTTCACGATCGATAGTGTCATAAGTGGTAAAACGACGTACGAAGAATGGCAAGACGAAGTGGAAGAAGTGAGTGATAAATTACGTCCAGCGATGAAGTAAGAAAACCCTAGATTCGAAGTAGGGGAATGACGGATTTTTATAAAAATAGGACGGCGGGAAAGGAACGGTCTCGCCGTTTTATTGATTCATGGGAAGACGCATCATGTGATCGGGAAATCTGTTAGTTGGGTAAACGGCCCCACAACAACGGAAAGATGGGT
Source organism: Virgibacillus sp. (assembly GCA_035301285.1). Lineage (GTDB taxonomy): Bacteria > Bacillota > Bacilli > Bacillales > Amphibacillaceae > DATGUN01. The sequence continues at coordinate 7,544 of DATGUN010000068.1, read as the reverse complement.
TCAGGGTAACCCCATAACCGGAAGTTAATATGATGTGATTTTCCATCTGAGAGAGGTGAGCATACGTTGAAGAAAAAAACGTCACGTAACATTTTTATCAGTGTCTGTATTGCGCCGGCGCTGATCTTGTTTATTCTATTTATGGTATTTCCGACAATTGAAGTGTTCCGGATGTCCCTTTACAAATGGGGCGGCTTTTCCAATACACAGACATTTGTTGGATTAGATAACTTTAAAATCCTTTGGAATGATACGAAATTCATTCAGTCCTTCCAAAACTCGATTTTGCTGATTGTTTTGGTTGCTATTTTCACGATGTTCTTTGCTGTATTTTTTGCGGCGATTTTGACCCGTGAAAAGTTGTTCGGCCAGAATTTCTTCCGTATTATTTTCTACATTCCCAATATCTTGTCGATTGTTGTTATCGCGGGTATTTTCTCGGCGATCTATGATCCGTCGAGTGGATTGTTGAATAATATTTTCGGGTTTTTCAATTGGGAAAACATCCAGCAGAAATGGCTCGGGAACCAGGAAATTGTCATCTATAGTGTGGCTGGTGCACTTGTGTGGCAAGCGATCGGCTATTACATGGTCATGTATATGTCCAGTATGGCTGCGATACCGGCAAGTTATTATGAAGCTGCGTCGCTTGAAGGTGCGAGCAAGGTGAAACAGTTTACGAGCATCACATTGCCATTGATCTGGAATAACTTGCGGACGACGCTTGCCTTTTACATTATCAGTACGATCAACTTAAGTTTCTTGTTGGTCAAAGCGATGACAGGCGGCGGTCCGGATGGATCTACCGAAGTATTCCTGTCGTATATGTATTCACAAGCATATGGAAACTCGACATATGGCTATGGAATGGCCATTGGTGTCATCGTTTTCCTATTTTCGTTTTTATTGGCTGCAGTCGTCAGCCGGATTACCAAACGGGATGTGTTGGAGTATTAAGGAGGCTTAGATACACATGAAAAAATCCAAAGGTATGCGTACGGAAACATTGTTTAAATTGTTTATATATGTGGCATTGATCGGGCTTGCTGTATCCATCATCATTCCGGTTGCATGGGTTTTCTTGGCGTCGATCAAGGAAAATGCCGAGTTTTATGAGAATCCATGGTCGCTTCCGGAAGGTTTCCATTTCCAAAACTTTGCCGAAGCTTTTGTTGAAGCGAATATGGGACAGTATTTATGGAACTCGGTGCTGGTGACGGTTGTTGCACTCGCTGTGTTATTGATCGTGGCACTGCCTGCAGCATATGTTTTGTCCCGGTTCACATTTTTGGGAAGTAAGTTCCTCAATGCTTTTGTGAAAGCCGGATTGTTTATCAATGTCAGTTATATTGCTGTTCCGATTTTCTTGATGTTGCTCGGATGGGACACGACATTGAAAAATGTCTTCGATGACGGTTTCTTTTTGGACAATCGGGTTATACTGGCGATCATTTATGCATCGACCGCCCTGCCATTTACGATTTTTCTTTTATCAAGTTATTTTGAAACATTGCCATCTGATTTTGAGGAAGCGGCGAGTATCGATGGTGCCGGTTATTTCCGCACGATGTTCAAAGTGATGCTGCCGATGGCGAAACCGAGTATCATCATTGTGGTTTTATTTAATTTCTTGCTTTTCTGGAACGAGTATATATTAGCATTGACGATTATGCCGGGTGACAATAAAACGTTGCCTGTCGGGTTGTTGAACCTGCTTGCGGCGGATCGCGCGGCAGTCAATTATGGCCCGATGTATGCGGGTATGGTTGTTGTGATGTTGCCGACGCTCATCTTGTATATCATCGTGCAAAAGCGTTTGACACAAGGCATGACAGTCGGTGGCGTGAAAGGATAGGTGTGAGTTATGGAAAATAATTTTACGAACAATGAACAGTCATATAAAAAAGAAACATATGTGGCATCTGGAGCGGAACAGATGACAGTTGACGAACGAAAAACAGATGCTTCAGATGCAACTCGAAAAACAGGACGGGTGACGCTTCCGACCGAGCAAAACTTTCTGGAGGAAACGAAAGAATTGATGCGACGCTGGGGGGCGGATGCCATCCGTGATAGTGACGGCACGAAATTGGATGATGCGACGAAACAGCTTGGGGCGCGTGTCTATTCAACATATTTTGTTGCGCGGAATCATAATGAATTTGCCAAACAGCATCCGGAAGAAATGCAGCAAATCTATTTACTATCCAATTATGTAATGGCAGATTCGGATTCATTGAACATCTCTTTTCTAGACGGGTACTTCACGGAACAAATCAAGGCGGATTATGTACATGATCCGAAAAAATGGTGGGAAGTGATCGATCGGACAACAGGAGAGGTCGTGCCTGTCACTGCATGGGATATTGATTCTGAAACGAATACGGTGACGATTTCCGGTGCGAAAAAATGGCATGAGTATACCGTTTCTTTTCTGGCGTACATGATGTGGGATCCAACGCATATGTACAATTTTATTACGAACAATTGGGAAGGAGTCGAGCACGATATTCCGTTTGACGGTCGGCAACCCTTTTCGAATCAATATATGAAAGATTATTTGCGGCAGTGGATCAAGGATAACCCGGATATCGATGTTGTTCGGTTCACAACGTTTTTCTACCATTTCACATTGATTTTCAATGATCTCGGGAAGGAAAAATTCGTGGATTGGTTCGGTTACGGTGCAAGTGTATCGGTCAAGGCACTTGAGGAATTCGAGCAGGAAAAAGGCTACCAGCTCCGCCCTGAACATCTGATTGATGCGGGATATTATAACTCGACGTTCCGGGTGCCGACACGTGAATATCTGGATTACATCGATTTCGTGCAAGCCTTTGTGGCGCGTGAAGTGAAAGAGCTTGTGGCGATTGTGCATGATGCGGGTAAGGACGCGATGATGTTTCTGGGAGATAATTGGATCGGTACGGAACCGTATGGTGAGCATTTCCAAGATACGGGAATGGATGCCGTTGTCGGGAGTGTCGGTGATGGAACGACATTGAGGCTGATTTCGGATATTCCAGGTGTGCGTTATACAGAGGGACGTTTTCTGCCGTACTTTTTCCCGGATACGTTTTACGAGGGGAATAATCCGGCTGTGGAAGCAAATGAAAATTGGCTGACGGCTCGCCGGGCGATTTTGCGCAAACCGCTTGATCGGATTGGATATGGCGGATACTTGAGTTTAGCGTATCAATTTCCGGAGTTTGTGGATTATGTTGAAAAGGTGACGGATGAGTTCCGGGAAATATATGATACGATTAAAGGTGTGCAGCCGTATTCAGGTTTGAAGGTGGCAATTTTGAATGCGTGGGGCCGGCTTCGGACGTGGCAGACACATATCGTGGCGCATGGAAAGCCGTATAAGCAGGCGTATTCTTATTTGGGTATTTTGGAGTCGTTGAGCGGTGCGGCGGTTGATGTTGAGTTCATCAGTTTTGATGATATCCGTAAAAGGGGTGTTCCGGATGATATCGACGTGGTGCTGAATGTCGGTGATGCCGGGACGGCGTTTTCGGGTGGTGAACATTGGCTTGATGCGGATGTGACGACGGCTGTCCGTGAATATGTGGCGCGCGGTGGCGGGTTCATCGGTATCGGTGAGCCGAGTGCGGTGCATCACGGTGGACGCTATTTCCAGGTTGCGAATGTGCTTGGGGTCGATAAAGAACTTGGGTTCAGCTTGTCGACGAATAAATATTTTACCGATGTCACGGAATCACATTTCATTACTGAGGATGGTACGAATCTCAATGTCGGTGAAGGTGTGAAAAACGTGTATAGCCTGCGCGCGGATACAGACATTTTGGCAGAAGAGAACGGCGATGTGCAACTGGCGGCCAGTGTATTTGGTGAGGGTCGCAGTGTGTATGTGGCAGGATTGCCGTATTCGACGGAAAATACGCGTTTATTGATGCGGGCGATGTATTATGCGGCGGGTAAAGAAGCAGCATTTTACAAATGGCATGCTTCGAATATTGATTGTGAGGTCCATGCTTATCCGACTATCGGTAAGTATGCCGTTGTCAATAATTCGAATGTGGAACAGAATACAGATGTGTACGATGGCGATGGAAATAAACATGTTCTTACCTTGAAGCCAAGTGAGATCAAATGGGAGGATATACCAAATGGATAAAGCACTCCAGATTTTGAAGGTTGTTTTCTTTCTTGTTTGCATGGCGATGATTGTCCTGGGCCAACGGACAATCGGTAAAATTCCGTTGTTGATTCAGTTGATCGGACTGGCTGGTTTATTGTTCTTACTTTGGAATTACAACCGGAAATATGTCTGATACGCTTAGATGATTGATTGGATTGCGCGACTTCGGAGCGGAGTCGCGCACGAATATGCGGTAGGGTCGCGCGATTTTGAGCCGTGTCCGCGCGATTTCCAGCCCGGACTGAGCGAATAAGGTGCGGAGCCGCGCGATTATGAAATGACCCGCGCGAATTCTGGCACGACTTGCGCGAATATGAGGTGGAGTTGCGCGTTTTTTAGCCCGGCCTGCGCGATTATGCGGTGGGGTTGTGCGAATTTCTGCCCGTGCTCGTGCGAATTTGGGATAAGCGGTGGACTCATGGTGACATCGTACAATTTTTAATCTGAGGTTGATTGTTCGGGTTGAATTTATCATAATGATATAGGTATGGCAAAGGTACAAAAAAATGTTTTCTAATATCTATATGTCATAAAATATGAACAAACGATTGAAACATTCCATTTTGGATGTTATTTCTATTAGAGTTAATATCAAAAATAGAATTTCGAGTTATTTTTCAGTCGTTTTGTTTATCTGTCATGATGTACATAATTTGGTTTAGAGGGGGAGTCATAGTGAAGTATGCCATTGGGATAGATATCGGTGGTACGAAAGTCGCCAGCGGGATCGTGAACGAGCGTGGGGATCTTATTCAAGAGGAAAAAGTTCCGAGTGATTCGAGTGATAGGGAAAAAATGTTTTCATGTGTTGTGACATGTGTCAATAATCTGCTTGATCATTCCAGTATCCCGCTTGATCAGATTGTGGGTATCGGTGCGGGGGTACCTGGGAAAGTGGATGTCGATAATGGTGTCGCTATTTTTCAAAACAATCTGCCATGGGGAGGTTTTCCGCTTGCCGATCGATTGAAGGACACGTTTGGCGTTGAATCCGTCACAATCGATAATGATGTGTACATGGCAACATTCGCAGAGTGGAAAAAAGCGAATCTCGTGGATAATGAATTATTTGTTTATGCAACGATCAGTACCGGTATTTCGTGTGCTATTATCCAAGGCGGGGAGTTCTTGCGTGGTGCGGGCTTTGCCGGTGAACTGGGGCTTGTTCCGGTTATGCAGCGTGAGGGTGCCGCATCTTTTGGTGATGCATCGGTACGCGAAAACACTAGCGTGGATGCGACACGTCTTGAGAATGTGGCGGCGGGTCCCGCTATGGAAAAAAAGGCGAATGCGCGTTATGGAACGACGGACATGTCTGGGGTTACATTATTTGCCAAATTTTATGATGGGGACGAGCTAGCTGTTGAGCTTGTCGAACAAATGGCCGATTCGATTGCACAAGGTGTTTACATGCTTACTAGTATCATCGATCCGCATAAAATCGTGTTCGGTGGCAGCGTTGCTTTTTACAATCCAAGCCTGGTCGATCTGATTAAAGATAAGTTGCGCCTTCGTTTAATTGATGAGCAGGAGCATATTTTAGATAACATAGATGTAAGCACAATGGAAAATGGGCAAGGGATTATCGGTGCCGGACTTCGGGCTCTGAGCAGGCGTGAAGCACAACGTCAATGAATGGGAAATGAAAGGTATGGGAATAGGGATATATTGGGGTATGAGCGTGATATGATTTTAAGCGGAGGCAAACGTGTTTGAATCGGAGGAACCGCTTGTATCACGTTTCAGCCCCTTCGTCTATTGATCTCGTTTTTGGCTTTTTTGGTTGATAGTATATGAAACGAGCGATAGAATAAGTCTAAATTATCATTTCGATCAGAAAATAATGGATCTGATTCGTCCCACTGATTGGCAAACGGTCAAAAGAAGGCGTATATCACGATTGAAATTTTTCATTATTTGAAATTCAAGCCAACTTTATGAGCCGTGAATGATACGGACAAGCATCTAGATAAATAGCAACTGTCTTTTTTCTTATCGCTCAAGCATAAAAAAGGAAGGCGTCTTGTTCATCTATTGCGAGCAAAGAACGGACAAGTGATGATCTTATCAATAAACGTACAGCCAAGTGCCTATGTTATCATTCATCAACGACCGTACAGACAAAGAAACATCTAAACAAGATAACAATGAACAAAAGAAGGAGAATCCATATGCAGACAAAACAACCGAAAAAAGCGATTTTGATTGGTGCGGGAGACCGTGGCAGACGTGCTTATGCACCGTACGCGTTGGAATATCCACATGAGCTAACGATTGTGGCGGTCGCGGACCCGAATGCAGAGCGCCGGAAGCAAGTTCAAGATGACCATCAACTGACGGATTCCGTATGTTTTTCGACGTGGGAGGATTTGCTGGCGGAAAAGGTGGACGCGGATATTGCTATCATCTGTACGTTGGACCGTGAGCATTATGAACCGACGATGAAGGCCCTGGCGCTTGGCTATCATGTCCTTTTGGAGAAACCGATGTCACCTGATCCGAAAGAGTGTGTGGCCATGGAACGCGCGGCGAAAAAATATGACAGGCAACTATCAATCGGGCACGTACTCCGCTACACAACATTTTGGCGAAAAATCCAGGAAGTCATCGCAAATGGCACAATCGGTAATGTGGCTTCCCTTCAGTTGAACGAAAATGTTGAAGTGATGCATATGTCCCACAGCTTTGTCCGAGGGAATTGGAATAATAAAGAAGCGTCAAGTCCGATGATTCTGCAGAAATCGTGTCATGACATGGATATCATCAGTTTTGTGCTCGGCAAGAAATGTGAGCGGATCAGTTCGTATGGGTCATTGATGCATTTTCGTCCGGAAAACAAGCCAGAAGGTGCTCCGAAAAGATGCTTGGATGGCTGTCCGGCAGAGCTTGAATGCCCCTTTCACGCTGGCCGCTATTATCTTGGCGAAGGACGGGGCTGGGCACGCAAATTTACCGAGGATGATTCCAACGAGGGAATCATCAAGGCACTTCAAGAAACGGATTATGGACGGTGTGTCTATCAACATGACAATAATGTCGTCGATCATCAAGTCGTCAATATGGAATTTGAAGACGGTGCGACGGCGACATTCAGTATGTGCGGCTTTACCCGTGAGCAGACGCGTATTGTCCAAATCATGGGCACAAAAGGTGAAATCCGTGGCAACATGGAAGATAACAGCATTTCCATCTATGACTTTTTGACAAAAGAGGAGACCGTCATCAAATTTGATAATCCTATCGGTGGTCATGGTGGTGGCGATAAGGGTATCATGCGTACCTTTTTGCATGAAATCGATAATGGAACGGGCGAAAGTGTCTCCTCGGCGGAAGTTTCCGTTCGAAGTCACCTCATGGCATTTGCAGCAGAAGCGTCGCG
>DATGUN010000067.1:0-10151 GCA_035301285.1 Virgibacillus sp. | reverse complement strand
CTTCGAGACGTTTCACGATAGAAAAAAGTATCCACAAAAACACACCCCAAGCAAGTGGGTTTGTTTTTGTGGATCTCTGCATCTCCGTCTCTGTTATTTGATTATTAACCATTAAAACATGTTGTGTAAGCGATGTCAAGGGGGAATGTTTCCTTAAGTACCTGCGAAATCGAGAAACAACACTCGGTTAAATGACTGTTGTTTACTGACAATATATGTTTTGGCAGACCTTTGGCGAAACCTCTTTTTTGCGGAAACTCAAAAACTGTTTAGTGTTTTTGCTGTTCAATATATGGATCTGACTGGCGTGTTTTATGTCATTTTATAGTTCAGTATATATCTTAAAAAGGCCTCTGAATGCGGCCAATATAAAGACCAGTGTTGACAACGCTTTCACAATGTGGTTTAATCATATTCATAAATGAATCATAAGGGATAGGTCGAGATGTAGAGAGGCCGCAACAGTCTGTATGGATCGTTGTGGTCTTTTTCATTTTTAAAATGAACTGGGCTTATCCTGTTTGACTAGATGATCAATTTCAGAAAAAGGAGACATGAATCGTGAAAATCAAAGCATTGGCACATAGGGGATATCGTCTGAAATATCCTGAAAACACATTATCGGCATATAAAGCAGCGTATGAACTAGGCTTTTCTCATTTGGAATTGGATGTCCATTTAAGTAAAGATGGGATACCCGTACTAATGCACGATAAAACAATAAACCGCATGACCGATGGCACAGGACTTATCAAGGATTATACACTTGAGGAATTGAAAAGATTTCGTGTAGGGAAAGAAGGAAATGAAAGGATCCCCACATTTGCGGAAGGATTGCAGTTTGCCAAGGGAAAAATGCTAGTAAGCGTTGAGTTAAAACAAATGGGAGATTTATATAGCGGAATAGAAGAAGCGGTACTAAAAGTATTAAAGGAAAATGAAATGATGGATCATGTGTATATCAATTCTTTCGATCATTTTGCCATTATGAAAATGAGGGAGCTCTCGGATGACATATCGCTTGGCCTTATCCAGCACGGCGCGACCCCAGCAGTCATCCCTTTAATGAAAGAAATCAATGCGCGCTATTTATCAGTCAGAGTGGAATACCTTTCAAAAGAATTCGTGAAGATGTGTGACGAGGCTGGTATACAGATCGTTGTTTGGCCAGTAAACAATGAAGATCATTTTGCAAAAGTAAAAGACTATCCAAATATTCTATGTACAACAGATGATCTGGAAACGTTTAAAGAAGCATATGAAAGAGGCTTTGTTCCAGAAAGTGAATGAATCATTATGAAGGAAATGGCATTTCACTTCTATTGTTCAAGTTTGCTGGCTTTTTCATCCAATTTGTCAAAAGCCCTGATAGCTATCAGCGTAAGAGGATAAGCTACAAAGGATATACCAACAAAGAATAAAAGAATAGGGACATATATAAAAATGTAATACAAAATCACAAGGCTTATAATCATTCCAAGTGTCTCCAATGGTCTCGAAAGGGCTATAAGCAGTGATTGTTTCGGGTATTGGATTGTTTTCAAGTCGTAATGAACATAGACGGGAAAGAAAAATAGTAATACAGTTACATAGATAACGAACAGAAATAAGAAAACTAAATATAACGGGTACCAATTTATATTCATTTCTATTATTTTCAGGTCAAAATAGATGAACAACCCAACGGCAAAAAAAAGGAGTCCCAAACCATTGGTTTTGATGAAATTGTCCTTATATGACTCCATAAAGGTTTTAAAGATCGGAATGTCATTTCCTTCTAAAGTTAGTTTGCGCCATACCGTGAAAACAGCTATTGTTGCTGGCATGATTCCAAAAAGCACAACCCCGATAATGGTGAAGATAAACCATAACAGTTGCAAATACAAAGCATGTAGAATCCACTGGCCTAAGGAATCGGACCATTTCCAAATACCGCGAAATTTCATAGGTTCACCACTTTCTTTTTTCTGTGTGTTGCCATAAAGGGGTAGAAAAAGTGAAATCTTCTTACACATTATCACTATCATGAATCATTGTAAATACAGCCTATTATCTAATTATCTTATTAGCAACAATTATATTTGAAATTTGCTTTTTTGAATATTTTTTTCATTTTTAATATTAATATTGAATAATTTAACCGTACAATGTATACTGAAATTTACTAACATTGGTATTTTATTTATAAATATTGCGGAAAGGTGGTCTCAAAATTTTCAAACTATTTAATAAAATTGTGATTGTGGGGGGATAGTCGGTAATGGAAAAGTCTTCTGAAGCAGTAGTTACAAAGAAAAACTCTAAATTGAAAAGAGTTTCTTTGAAAATTTGGGAAGCACGTTACTTGTATTTATTGCTTTTGCCTGGTTTTCTATACTTTGTCATTTATAAGTACATACCCATGTTGGGGTCGGTTTTAGCTTTTAAGGATTATAATCCTTTCTTGGGATTCGCGGATAGTCCATGGGTAGGCTTGAAACATTTTAAGTCTATTTTTGAAGATACCGAAGTTGTAAGCGTTATCTGGAATACACTTGTAATTTCTTTCCTGCAAATATTATTTGTGTTTCCTATACCGATTGCATTGGCTTTAATGCTCAATGAACTGAGAAGTCCATTATATAAACGGATTATTCAATCGATCGTCTACTTACCCCATTTTCTTTCATGGGTTGTAGTCATCGGGATTGTGTTTATATTCTTGAGAAGTAGTGGTTTGGTTAATTCTCTATTAGATGCAACATTAGGTATAGGTCCAATTAACTTTTTATCTGAACCGGGGTGGTTCAGGCCTTTGGTTATTCTGGAAGTTATTTGGAAAGAATCCGGTTGGAGTACAATCATTCTGCTTGCTGCCGTAGCTGGTGTCAATCCGGAGTTATACGAAGCAGCAATCGTTGACGGAGCGAATCGTTGGCGAAGAATGTGGCATGTTACATTGCCAGCTATACGTAATGTCGTGGTTATCTTGCTTATTTTACGTATGGGTGAGGTCATGGATACAGGATTTGAGCAGATTTTCCTGATGCTTAACTCTTTTAATATGGATATTGGGAATGTTTTAGATACGTTTGTCTACTTCAAAGGTATTCAACAAGGTGATATCAGTTTTGCGACAGCTGTGGGGCTGTTCAAAGGTCTTGTAGGTTTGATATTGGTTGTCATCGCTAATAGTGTTGCTAAGCGATTTGGAGATGAAGGATTGTACTGAAAGGAGGGAATACAACCATCATGAGCATTATTAGGCGTACGAAAGGTGAACGGGTGTTTGATTTTGTTAACGTTTCCATGCTGGCGATAGTAGCTTTTATCATGTTGTTTCCGATGTTCTATATACTTGTTGTTTCATTTTCTTCGCTAACAGATGTCATGCAAAGTGATATATTGTTATGGCCAAAAGAATGGGTGACAGATGCATATAAATATATCCTGAGTTCAGAATCGTTTATTCGTTCTATATTTGTAACCATATTTATAACTGTGGCAGGTACGTTGGTAAATCTTTTTTTTACATCAACTATGGGTTATGCATTGTCGCGTCCAATTCCAGGGCGGTCATTCTTCATGTTTATGGTGCTTTTTAGTTTCTTATTCAGTGCTGGGATGATACCTACTTTTTTGGTTGTAAAAGGCACAGGTTTGATGAATTCAATATGGGCCTTGATTATACCGGTTGCCATCAGTCCGTTTTATTTGATTGTCATGAGTCAATTTTTCAGGAGCATTCCGGAAGAATTGATCGAGGCTTCTATCGTCGATGGGGCTAATCAACTGCAGATTTTCAGGAAGGTTATCCTTCCATTGTCAAAGCCATCTTTGGCTGCTTTCACGTTGTTTTATGCTGTAACGCATTGGAATACATATTTCACAGGTATTCTTTATTTGGATGATCCAGCTAAATGGCCGATACAGGTTGTATTGCGGCAAATTGTAATCGTCAATGAACCTGATGCTGCGTTGGGTAGTCAAATATTAGAAGTACAACCTCCTCCGGAAACCGTGCAAATGGCTGCAATATTATTAGCGACAATACCTATTCTGATTGTTTATCCCTTCTTGCAAAAACATTTTGCCAAGGGGGTGATGTTAGGTTCCGTTAAAGGTTAGATGTTGCATTTATCGGGGGAAAGACTGAGTGGGAAGATAATTTATTATTGGCTGCTATGACTGTGTAAGTATAGGTTCCTGAATAAATTATGAAAAGAGGGTTTTCTAAATGCAAAATTTAAGGAAGTATCTTATAACGGGGTTATTATTTGTTGGATTTGCATTGATTTCTGTTGCCTGTTCATCGAGTTCGGATAGTAAAGCTGGCGACGATGACTTGTCGATTGAAGCGATTAAATACACATGGGCTGATCCGCCTGCCAAAGATGGCGAAGGATTGGAGATGATCAATGAGAAGCTGGGGGTTGATTACAGCATTCAGTTTGTGCCCGAGAGTGATTATAATGAAAAATTGACTGCTACTATGGCTGGCGGGGATATTCCTGATATGGTTGCAACGAGGTCGCAGGGGCCGACGAAGTTGAACTTTTTCAAGTGGGCCAAACAAGGTGCATTCCTTCCCTTAGATGATTATATCGATGATCTAGAATACAAAGATTATATTCCGGAACATGTCTGGAAATCCAATACGGTTGATGGGCATGTATACGGTATCCCCACATATTATCAACAATACACATTGACACCTATCATACGTAAGGATTGGTTGGACAATTTAGGTTTGGACGTCCCAACCTCTTATGAAGAACTGAAGGAAGTCGCATTAGCGTTTACAAATGATGATCCGAACGGGAACGGGAAAGACGACACGTACGGAATGGTATTGGGAGAGGGAATTAATCCAAGTTATGCCTTTGGTCCGTATTGGGGGAGCACCTGGTATCATCAAGATGACGATGGGAATTACATGCCAGGTTTGATATCGGATGGCCGTAAAGAAGTTGTTGAATTTCTCCATGATCTATATGATGAAGGGGCGGTTACACAAGACTTTGCGTTATTGAATCACAGTGATGCAGAGAAAGAATTTTACTCTGGCAAAGGCGGTATCTTCTATGGATCGTCATATGGAATGTCAGATTCCAATATGGAGAGTTTAGTAGAGATCGATCCAGATGCTGAGGTTGTGGCCATCCCCCCATTTGAAGCACCCGATGGTTCGGAAGGATACCCTTTCGAGATTGGATATTTAGGGAATGTGGCTATATCAGCTGAAAATGAAGGAAACACAGAAAAAATCGAAAAAATGCTTGAAATATTGGATATGGGCAAAGAATTCGTTCCATGGGATGAAAGAAATCCAGATAATGAATTTTACGATTGGCTAAGAGGTCATGAAGGTGAAGGGTATGAGATGACTGACGATGATGAAACAGAATCGTTGGATGATGATAAGCAACCTAAAAATTATCTCGTGGATGAGCGTGCATGGGCACCAACACCTGAGGATGCGGAAGAATGGCAAGCTTATAATATACCCGAAATGATGGACCTTACCAAGGACATTAGTGAAATGCATGAAAATATCGAGCACTACTCCGACCCTACTATGGGTGTTGTTTCTGAAACTGAAATGACTAAAGGAGCGGACCTGGATCAAGTTTTAGAAGATGCACAAACCAAAATGATAGGCGGTGAAATGCCGATATCTGATTGGGACAAAATGGTCGATGAATATTTGGAAAAGGGTGGTCAGGATGTCATTGATGAGTTCAATGATGAAATGAAAGAAGAAGGCCTCGAAGGAGAGTGGGAGTAACAAATAGGTGGCGGGAGATCATATCTTCCGCTAACCTTCTTCTGAATAATGTTTGAAAGAGAGAAGGATGTAAATGAAAATATTACAATACAACATTTTGGATGGATGTAGAGAAGAGGAAAGATATCAAAGGTTGAGTCGTTGGTTGAAAAATGGAAACTATGATGTAGTCGGGTTTAATGAATTAAATGGATGGACGCAAACGGAATTTGCGGAAAAGATGAAAGATACGGGGTTCTCACATAGTTGTTTATTTGAAATGGAGACCAGTCCTTATCAAGTTGGTATTGCTGCGAAATGGCCGATTGAAGTTGTTGAAATGATAGAGGAAGAACCGATTTATCACGGACTTCTTCACCTGAAAATCAATCATGTTCACTTTATCATTGTCCACTTGACGCCATTCGAATCAGAACACAGGGAAAAAGAAACGGAACAAATCGCTGAATCAATCAATCGAATACAAGAACCACTCGTGTTAATGGGTGATTTTAATACACTTTCTCCTCTGGATGAAACGTATTATAAATCACGTCATACATATGAAAAATTGTTGACGAAAGAATCGCCGACAAGGCAACATATAAAAGATAATGCCATCAACTATCGACCTATGGAATTACTTTTGGAATCTGGATTACATGATGTATGTGCTGATTCCGGGACATTTCAATATTCCATGCCGACCCACATTAAAGGGGAATTAATGGACCCAATTTATTTGAGGCTGGATTATATTCTGGTGAATCATTATCTATTGGAATATAGCCCCAGTGGAGAAGTGGTACGTGGTCCGGATACAGATACACTATCAGATCATTATCCGGTTCAATGCTATTTCAATCTTAAGTAAGATATATATCGATCGGATAAAGGATGAGACTATGACGAAAATTGTATACTTACCTTTGGATGAAAGACCTTGTAATCTTGTTTATCCTCAAATGTTGGCCAACATGACTGATATTGAATTTATTAGTCCCGAAAAATCGATGCTAGGGAATAAAAAGAATCCAGCTGAATTTAAAACAATTGAAGAGTGGCTGTTAAAAACAACATTGACATCGGAATATCTCATCGTCTCTATAGATATGTTGGTCTACGGAGGGATTGTTCCATCGAGAATTCACAATCTATCGTTTGCGGAGTGTGAAAAACGGCTGAATGTGTTGAAACAGATTCAAAAAAATAATCCCGACATTAAAATTTATGCATTTGATTTGATTATGAGGGTACCAGCTTATAATAATAGTGACGAAGAGCCTGATTATTATAGCCAATATGGATATGATATCTTTTTATATGGTTTTTTGATGGATAAAAAGAAACGTGGAACCTTAACAAATGATGAAGAAAATCAATTGAACAAATTGAAGGAAGAGATACCATCCAATGTATCAGAAGATTTCATAGGTCGACGAAAAGTCAATGCTTATGTTAATGAGCTGGCGATTGAATTCGTGGATCAACATATTATTGAAGATCTGATTATACCGTTAGATGATAATTCCGAATATGGATTTTCAGCAGAAGAGCAGCGCCAACTATTATTTAAAGTTGAAGACTTGAATCTTATAGACCGGATTTTTATTTATCCAGGTGCGGACGAAGTAGGATGTGTTTTATTTTCCCGGGTGTTTTGCCGAGTAAAACAATATACAGGAAAGGTTTATACGCGTTTTTCTTCGACGCTTGGTCCCTTTGTTAAACCTGTTCTGGAAGATCGAAGTTTAGGTGAAAGTATAAAGTCACAGGTTACGGCCGCTAACGCGATAATCACGAGCAATGATGATGACGCTGATGTGATATTGATGGTAAATTCTCCTGCTTCGGGGCAATCTGATATGGCTGGTCCGGTACCTTATAATGAAAGACATCATTCATATTTTTCGGAGATCAACTATATTGAATTTATGGAAA
This sequence comes from Virgibacillus sp., assembly GCA_035301285.1. Classification (GTDB taxonomy): domain Bacteria; phylum Bacillota; class Bacilli; order Bacillales; family Amphibacillaceae; genus DATGUN01. Next base: position 2,464 of record DATGUN010000067.1, on the reverse strand, counting down.
GTATCCGTCATTTTGTCTCAAAGGAAACGTTGGTAGCCTTGGCTGATGTATCGACAATCAACGGTAGTGACCATACCCTTATGAAATTACTGGCAAAAAATGATTTGATCGATAAACTTGGTGCTTATGCAGGATGGAATACATGCGGTAATACCTTGGGCACAGTAATCGCTTTTTCAATCATAAGATCTTACGAAAGAACACGTTCAGATGACAGTAAACAAGATGATTTGTTTTTTTATTATAGAATTATTGAAGATTGGGGCTATCAATCTTTGATACGCCAGGAAGTAACGCAATCGTATTTAGAAGAATTGGGCGGAAATTACTTCGATATTTCGATGGTGGAATCTGAAGTGAAGCGATTGGTTCATGATAAATTGACCCATTTTATAAACAGTTACTTACATCATTGCGACCATAAAATAGAGATTGCAAATGTCGGATTCCCTTGGAAACGAATGTTTGAGGTGGAATTTGACCTGGTTGTTAACGATTAATGTCTATTAAGACTTAATTAAAATGGCCTTAATCATCCATGAAATGATTGCCTATCCATAGTCTTGTTTAAAAATGTAGGGTGAGGTGTGGTGATGAGTGAAGATATCGAATCAGGGAGAACATTATTAACCATTCAAAGCTATCAGGGTTCCATGACAAAAACGGAAAAAGTTGTTGCCTCCTATGTAAAGGAGCATGCACAGGAAATTATCTATCTATCAGTTACCGAATTGGCAGAAAGAGCAAACGTAGGTGAAGCAACAGTATTACGTCTTTGCAGAAAAATGCATTTTAGCGGATTTCAAGATTTCAAGCTATCATTGGCACAGGATCTAGCAAAATCCAATGTTAATCTATATGAAAAAGTCACGGCCAATGATAATGCAACAACATTAATACAGAAAGTAACGAACTCACATGTACGTATTGCCGAGGAAACAAGGAACTTATTAAATGCTGAGAAGTTGGAACAGGCGATTCAAATCCTGGTCAGTTCGGAAAAAATTCATTTTTATGGCGTTGGTTCATCTGGATTGACAGCTTTACAGGCAGCGCATTCTTTTTCGAGAATAGGCAAGGAAAGCGAGGCGAAGCAGGATACGCACTTTCAAGCCGTCAGTGCATCGTTACTATCTCGAAAAGATGTCGCAGTTGGGTTCTCGGTCTCTGGCAGTACAAAAGATACAAACGATAACTTAAAAATAGCACGTGAGATGGGGGCGAAGGTTATTTGTATTACACACAATGCGCGTTCGCCCATTACAAAACTTTCCGATGTGGAACTGTTGATGGCTGCTTGGGAAAATCCGCTCAGAGGGAGTTCATTGTCGGCAAAAATATCTCAACTTGCTGTTGTAGATCTTTTATGTATAGCAGTGTTTGTCCGTATGAAAGAAACAGCAATAGAATTTCGTAATAAAACTGCACAAGCCGTATCAGAGAAGTTATATTAATTCGTAATATTGGAGTGGAAGGTATTGAAAAAATGGATTACGTTTGATCTTGATGGGACATTAATTGAAAATCCTTTCAGTAAATGGGTTTTCCCAGAGATTGAAAAATTGGTTCTTGAAAATGCCACCGCGGATCTTAAGGTTGTTAGGGCATTGGTTGCCGAACACAAAAAAAGACTGGCTGAACACCATTATGTAGATGCCTATGATTGGGATGATATATTGGAGCGGTTCTTAAAAGAGCATGACATTCACGTTAATATAGACATCGAACAATTGGTATTACGTTTTTCAGTCTATCCAAAAGTATATTTATTGGAGAATGATATTCTGGATTCATTACAAAACTTGATTGATAAAGGTTATTCACTGGCTGCGGTGACAAACGGATTTTATAAATACCAGTTTCCAGTGATAAAAACATTGGGATTGGATACGTTTTTTGATGAAGTCATTACGCCGTGCAATACAGGATATGGAAAGCCTGATACGAGGATGGCAGAAAAACTGTTGAAACAAGGTGACATTATAGCTCATGTAGGGGATCGCATAGATCACGATGTTTATTTTGCGAATCAACTGGGTGCTAAATCGGTGTTGATCGATAAAAATATGCCTAAAAAAATAAAATGTATAGATCCCATAAAACGAAATACACAAACGGAATATATCGGAACGTTGGATAAAAACGATACAGTACAAGATACTCTAGATAAAAGATATGTATCTGATATAATCATCCATTCTATAATGGAATTACCAAAATTGACTTATCAATGAATGATAGATTCATTTTTTCATCGATTATATTTTTAACCTATGATGCTATCAATTTCCTTCAAGGTTTTGAGAGGTGTAGCTAACTTTTATCACAAAAACTATTGACAACGGTTACACATCCTGTTTAAATGGATAGTAAGTAAATATTGAGGATGAGAAGAAGAGATCCGCATAATTTTCCCTGAGGAGGGGAGGATTATGTGTTTTTTTATCCGTTTACATCTGCATCA
>DATGUN010000066.1:0-6712 GCA_035301285.1 Virgibacillus sp. | reverse complement strand
TCTATTTCCGCAACTTGTTCACTTCATCTGCGACAAATTGAACGCTTGTTCCAACAATAACCTGGATATTATGGCTTCCAATGACATGGACCCCCGGAACATTTGTAGCCTTGATTTTATCCTGATCGACTTTATCCATGTCTTCAACTTCAACTCTCAGTCGAGTAGTGCAATAATCAACAGATCTGATATTGTCATCTTCGCCGAGACCTTCGTAAATTTGAGCTCCCATGACAGCAAATCTATCCTCACTGCTGTTACTTTCGCCTTCGTTTACTGTTTCATCTCCTTCTTCTTCTCCTTCCACACTTTCAGGTAAATCTTCTCTACCAGGTGTTTTTAAGTTTAACTTCACAATCAGGAAGCGGAACAAGAAGTAGTACAAGACACCAAACACGAGTCCTTGCACAAGCAGCATATACGGTTGGCTGGCAAGTGGATTGAAAAACTGTAACGTATAGTCGACAAACCCTGCACTAAAGCCAAATCCGGAAATCCACTCGAAAAATGCAGCAATGAACAATGATATACCGGTAAGCAACGCATGTACAACATACAGTGCTGGAGCCAAGAACATAAACGAAAATTCAAGGGGTTCTGTGACACCGGTCAGGAATGAAGCAAAACCAGCAGCTAGCATCAGGGATTTCGTTGTATTTTTACGACTTGGTTTAGCGGTATGGTACATCGCTAAAGCCGCTGCAGGTAAACCAAACATCATAATCGGGTAGAAACCTGCTTGGTAACGCCCGGTTATGCCTTTAATGCCATCTCCAGTACTAGCCTTCAGAAATTTACCTATATCATCTATTCCAATTGTATCAAACCAGAAAACCGAGTTTAAAGCGTGGTGCAAACCTGTTGGAATCAACAGACGGTTAAAGAAACCGTATAATCCGGCACCGGCTGCTCCCAAGTTACTGATTGCTGTACCGAACGATACAAGCCACGAATAAACCACCGGCCATACGAAAAACATAACAGCAGCGCCGGCGACCATTGCAGCCGCAGACATAATGGGTGCAAGTCGTTTACCACTGAAGAACGCCAGCGCATCGGGTAATTTCGTGTCACTGAAACGATTGTACATAATCGAAGAAATGATTCCACTGAAAATCCCCATAAATACGTTTTCATCAATATCTTTAAAGGCTTCATCCACACTAGATTTATCAATACCACTCAAATCAGCAACTGAACCTACAGACAGCAATGATGTAAGGACCAAGAAACCCGTTAGCCCGCTCAGTGCTGCTGCACCGTGACCATCTTTGGATAAACCAATTGCAATACCGACAGCAAAGATGATGGCCAGGTTATTCAGTATAGATGTCCCAGCCCCCAATAAAAACGTGCCTACCAGATTATCCGCGGAAAAACCAAGAATCCAGTTCCCGATACCTGCTAAAATTGCCGCTGCAGGTAATACTGCAACCGGTAACATGATAGACCGGCCTAATCTTTGAAAAAAAGCTTTCATATCTTTAATTCCTCCCTATCTTTTTAACATTGAAACCATGACCTAAAAAGTAAATCCTGTTTTTTATTCCATTGTCCTCAACCTTTCTATATGAAGTGTTATATATCCCAGTTCATCCTCAGGGAGATGCATTCCATGTTGGGATGACAGTTTTTTTGCCACCTTGGCAGCACAATCATATGCAATCGGAAATTTACGTTTAATCATTTGAATCATTTCGTCGTCCATTGTGTGTTGTTCGTTTTCTTTTAGACGAATCATGGCAAACCGTAAATGATGGATCAACCGCTCATAAGCAATATCCGTTGATTCGACTTTAATCCCCAGCGTCTGATTGATTGTTTGTACCATATCTTTTAAAACCGATGTCTTCCTTACAACCTCATGAAGGTCGCCCTCCTGAATCTTCATAGCGTGCACATGGAGAGCAATAAAGGCCGCTTCATCGATGGCTATTTTCATATGAAATTTTTCTTCTATCAACTGAATGGCCCAAAGACCGATATCAAACTCTTTTTTGTATAGAATCCTTATTTCGGGAAGTAATTTGTTTTTGACATGAATACCTTGTTTTTCCCTATCGATTGCAAACGATATATGATCTGTTAATGCGATACGTATATGGTCATTAAGCTGTGTTCCTAGTTTTTCTTCCGCGTAAGCAATAATTTCCTCTGTAACCATAAAGTGTTCTTCCGGTATCCTCAAAAGCAACTGCTCCAATTTTTCACTTTCTTTGGACACAAAGAGCTTCTCTATTTTCGCTTCATTAACGATATCCTTTTTCTTTTTTTCGTATCCGACACCCGCACCAATAGCGATTTTCTCCTCGTCTCCATCACGAACTACCACTGCATTATTATTCAGGATTTTCATTATTCTCACCTGAAGTCACATCCTTAACTGTTTCTGATTTCAGCTTTTTCATTATGCTAATCAGCAGATGTCATGATTACTGTCTGTCCCGCTATAACGTCCACTTCATCCTTCATTTGATAATTCTTACCATTATTTTGGCTATTCGTGATGATAATCGGCGTTACAATGTTATCAGCATGCTCCTGAATATAATTCAAGTCAGCTTCAATTAACGATTGCCCTACCGTCACTTCATCATCTACTTTTACTTTAGCATCAAATCCCTCTCCCTTCAGGGCGACAGTTTCCAATCCGATATGAATCAGTATCTCACTGCCATCATCTGCGAGTATCCCGACTGCATGCTTCGTATCAGGGACCTGGATGACTTTTCCGTTTACCGGTGATACGAAATGACCATCTGAAGGTGTGATGGCGATTCCTTCACCCATCATCTTTTGGCTAAAAACAGGATCTGGAACATCCTCAAGCGCAACAATTTTCCCATTTACTGGAGCAAAAATCTCCATATTTCGAGTCTTTTTCTTGTTTTTGAATAAATTAAAGGCCATAATTATCTCTCCCTCATGATATTGTCGTTATAGTGTTTGTTAATCTTTCTTCTGTATGAATCATATAGCGATTATACATACAAAAATAGACATGACAGTATAAGGAAGTGCTGAAAGCTTCCCCCTTTACCATCATGCCTAATCTAATCAGTAACATGTGATCGATATTTAATTCTGTCTATATAATAGCACGCTCGAGACGAATATGCAACGGATGGGATTAATAACCGGATATTACCATTTGGACGTAAAGGCAACAATGCAAATGGATCTAATAATCAATCCGAATGCAATAATAATGATAGAGTTTTCCGGGATGGTTACACCGTATATATTTTGTCGCCGACATTATAAGAAAACAATTTGGTAGAAATACGTCACTGCCGCTTTTTGGTTTTCTTATTATTATGTTTTTCATTTGGTGTTAACGGTTCATTGGCAAATTCATGATCATACTCTCTTGATAAATGTTTCCTGACCTTTTGTTCATCGCTAACTGTACCTTTTTTCTGGCGCTGTTTGTCGTTACCCATAAAAAACACCTCCACCCATAAAATGCCCGAGTTGTAGAAAACTATGTGGATAAAGATTTAGTTTCTGCTTAGCGCCCTTAGACCAGCTTATACAAACAACTTTTTATACTTCTTGATCAAAATATGATACATTTCTCATTAAAGATTTATAGTACATTGGAGATGAAAACGCATGTCAAAAGAACATTGGGACAACAGTTTTTCAGATACGGATTTTGTTTATGGGGAAACACCGAATATTTTCATAAAAAATAAAAGCGAGTTGATACCAAACCATTCGACGGTCGCTTGCCTTGCTGAAGGTGAAGGCCGGAATGCCGTATACTTGGCACAGCAAGGCCACAAAGTTACCACGTATGACCAATCAGTCGTTGGGCTGGAAAAAACAAAAACACTGGCTATGAAACATGATGTTACTATACAGACGGTTGAAATAGACCTCACCGATAAAAAAGTAGAAGAAAACATGTATGATGCGGCCATTATGGTGTTTGGCCACGTACACCAGAATCATCAAGCGTTTTTGATGGAAAGTTTAATTGACTCCGTAAAACCCGGTGGATATGTGATATTCGAAGTTTATTCTACCGACCAGCTGGAATACGGAACCGGCGGACCTCCCGTAAAAGAGATGTTGTACGATCCCAAAGATATTTTAGAGTGGATTCAAAACGATAAATGTCTCCATTTTTATTACGGGGAAGCAGAACGGACAGAGGGCAAACGCCATAAGGGTACGGGGCATGTGATTCAAGTTATCTTGCAGAAAGTATAATGCATGAAGTGGGCTGGGGATTAGGGCCGGGTCCCATTTTTAAAGAACACCCTCCCCATCAGACATTTAGAACATACTTATCCCCTGTCCTCATTCCTGCTATCATAAATGTAACGTCGTGCCAAGGGAGACTCGAAACATGCCGGACCGCAACCAAAGACAATCTACACCATACAATTTCCAACCGAATTCATCACCCTTCACCATTTTTCTGAGAAATCACAAATGGGCACTTTGGATAGCCATTTTAACCATCACCCTTTTGTGGGGATACGCCTGGGTACTCATGAAAGAAGCCATCGCCTACATGGGCCCCTTCACTTTTTCAGCTTTCCGATTCGGCACAGGATCCATCACCATGCTATTCGTTGTTTGGACACTGAAAACAGGGCTGCCACCAAAACATACATGGAAACACCTTATCATCGTCGGTATCCTGCAAACATCCGTCGTGTTCTTGCTCGTCATGTATGGTCTACGTTTTGTCGATGCCGGCAAATCATCCGTGCTGCTGTATTCCATGCCCATGTTCTCCAGTCTGCTCGCCGTACGATTTTTGGGCGAACGACTCACCTCAGCAAAAATAACTGGGCTCGCCACTGGTATGCTCGGTCTTATCGCCATCCTTGGATGGGACGTTTGGACTAAACAAGGTTCTGAAATCATTATCGGCGAAGTCCTTATCGTCCTTGCTGCCGTTTCATGGGGCATATCCAATATCTACTACCGGAAAAAACTTGCGAGCCTCTCCCAACTGCAAGTCAACACCTGGCAAATGGTGTGCGGAACCATCGGAATCATCATTGTAAGTATCCCTGTCGAGTGGGGCGAACCCATCATCCTGAACGCCAAAAGCATTTATTATATTCTGTTCAGCGGTGTTCTCGCATCGGCCTTTTGTTTCACCGGCTGGTTTCTCATACTCAGCATCGTCGATATGGTCACGGCCACCATCTCGACATTGCTCGTCCCCATCTTCGGGCTCGCCTTCAGCAGCCTGATCCTGAGCGAAACCATGACATTCGGAACCTTGATTGGATCAACGCTCATTATCACAGGCATCATCATCGCCCAAATGGCAAAGAAAAAAACATTCCCGGAAAAAGTCGCAAAGTGATGGACGCTCCGGGAATATCACCATATCAGCTGATCAATACGCCCTATTTTTTAATCGAAAGTAGTTCTTTATTCCCTTTTTTTGACACCAATGTTTGATATAATTGAAAAAATGGGTATACTTACTACCATATCTTATTTTTAAGCTATCATTCTATCAAATCTTAAGGAGAGAACACACATGAAAAAAAGGAGCTACCTATTTGTCTTTGTATCATTCATTCTTTTCTACGTTTTCATGCCAGTCGTTCATGCGGACAACAGTGGAACCGTTTATAAAGTGGACGCCAACAATCTAACCGTACGGGAGGCACCGGATCATGACTCTAAGGTCATAGGTTACCTCCAATCTGGTGATCAGGTCACTGTTTTCCAAGAAAAGTATGGCTGGATCCAAACTTATTACGGCGGCAAAAAAGGATGGGTTGCTTCACAATACCTTTATGAAACAGGGAGTTCAAACGGAGATGAAAGTGCATCAGAGTCCACATCAAACTCGGTTACGATCACTACTGATTCAGCCCATTTACGGACCGGGGCCGGAACCGGTAATGATATTGCAGGGTTCGCTTCGAAAGGAGATTCTTTTTCACTCATAGACACAAAAGGGAATTGGCTCCAAGTCGATGCCGGAAATGGGAGCCCCGCATGGGTCGCGTCATGGGTAACCGATCAAGGACCAAAAGACAATCCATCCGATAACGAGCAAGCAGCCGACGCAACAGAAAAAGAAGACGCAAACGTTGAGGTCACCAATACGTCCTCAAATCATTCCGATAGCCAAGGGAAAGGCAATGGGGACACTTCTTCATCCAAATCATTGGCGGGATATAACATCATGCTAGATCCCGGTCATGGTGGAACAGATCCCGGCGCTATCAGTCTCAATGGTGAAAATGAAGCCGACATTGCACTTGATATCACACAAATGGTTGCTGAAAAACTACGTGACGAAGGAGCCACTGTTTTATTGACACGCACATCCAATTCATTCGTTTCCCTTGAAGACCGAATGCGAATAAATGACGCTTACATGATGGATGCATTTATCAGTCTACATCTTAACGCATCCAACTCCGATGCCGGCGGGGTAAGCACCCATTATTATGAAAACGGCTCGGACAAGGCATTGGCACAATCCATTCAAAATGCGCTTGGAAATAATACCAACATGCGGGACAGAGGAATCAGTCAAGATAATTACCATGTCTTACGAGAAAACAGCACCGATTCCGTTCTCGTGGAGCTCGGATTCATAACAAACCCATATGATCTAGAAACAATCCATAATCCAGAGAACACCGCGGGAGTAGCGAACGCGATTGCAAATGGATTAAAAAATTATTTCCATTAAAGTTAAATAAGAAATAACGTATTT
>DATGUN010000065.1:0-46687 GCA_035301285.1 Virgibacillus sp. | reverse complement strand
GATTGTTCACCGATGATTCGTATGTCCTGATAAGGTTTTAGGACCTTCAATGTGATATCACGTTTTCTTCTGTACACAGTTCTCATGCGATTCAAGTGTTTTCCGAAGTCCCCTGATGCCATGAATGCGGCGAGTATATTCTGGCTCATACGTGAAACAGCACATTGATAAAAGGAGAATTTCCTCTTATATTGATGAGTCAATGTTGGGGGCAATACCATGTAGCTGATCCGAAGTGAAGGAATTAACGATTTGGAAAAACTCCCTAAATAGATGACTTTATTTGATTTGTCCATACTTTCCAAGGAAGGGATAGGTTTACCGCTATACCTGAATTCACTGTCATAGTCATCTTCAATGATGTAGCGCGTTGAGTTGCTCTGAGCCCAATTAAGCAATTTGACTCGTCGGTTAACCGACAGTACGGAACCATATGGAAAATGATGAGATGGTGTGACGTACACCAAATCGATAGCCGTATTTTCTAACTGTTTGACGTTCAATCCGTTCTCATCTACTCTAAGTGGGCTGACCTTGTTTGGATATTGCTTTAGAATATGCGATATGGCGTGATAACCCGGATCCTCTACACCATACGTCGTCTGATTACCGAACAATAAGACCAATTGCTGCAACAACATTTCGGTGCCGGCACCAATAATGATATCATCCGGTATACATGTGATTCCCCGCGCTTGATAAAGGTACTTGGCGATCTGTTTGCGTAAGGAGTATTCACCTTGCATATCACCTAGCAAAAGGAGAGATTGATTATCCTCGTCAATCACTTGTTTCGCATATTTGCGCCATTTGCTGAAAGGAAAATGTGCTGTGTCAACTTTTCCCGGATGAAATTGGTAATCCCAAGCGTATCCTTCTGTTTCTTCTTTTTCTTCAGGAATTGTTTGGTCCACATATGCCAGGTCTTCTTTCGCGAGGATATAATATCCTTTCCGCGCGATACTTTCCACATACCCTTCGGCAATCAACTGGTCATAAGCTGTTTCCACAGTATTTTGACTCACTTTCATCAAATTTACGATTGTTCGTTTCGACGGTAATTTCTCCCCGAATGGTAAGCGTCCAGTGATGATTTCTTTCTTGATATATGAATATAACTGCTCATATAAAGGGGTAGCACATGTTTTGTCCAAGTGACATGTTAACATTTCCATCGAATCACCCTTTCATCTGACCTCATTTATTTATTGAATACTGACACTACCAACCATACCATATAGTGATTATACTATACATGAATATCATTTATTCAATGGAGGTATGAAAATGGTTGACATTAGGACTTATGATGAAATAGAACAAAAAAAGACGAACTTGAAAGAAACAGGCGTTATTATGGATGTGGTCAATGCAGAACAAGCCAAAATTGCGGAAGCATCCGGTGCGATCGCTGTCATGGCATTGGAACGCGTTCCATCTGATATACGGGCTGCCGGTGGAGTTGCTCGAATGGCAGATGTACAGATTATGGAAGATGTCATGCAAGCCGTTTCCATTCCGGTAATGGCCAAAGCCCGTATCGGTCATATTGTCGAAGCACGCGTGCTTGAATCGATGGGGGTCGATTATATTGATGAAAGTGAAGTGTTGACACCGGCTGATGAAGAATTCCATATTTTAAAGAGCTCCTTCAACGTTCCATTTGTATGTGGCAGCCGCAATCTTGGAGAAGCTGCCCGAAGAATTGGCGAAGGGGCATCAATGATCCGGACAAAAGGTGAACCCGGTACAGGTAATATTGTTGAAGCTGTCCGTCATTTACGCAAAGTCAATGCCGGAATCAGAAAGGTAACCATGATGAATGAAGATGAACTGATGACAGAGGCCAAACATATTGGTGCCCCTTATGATGTTCTGAAACACATTAAGCAAGAAGGCAAGCTACCAGTATCCAACTTTGCAGCAGGTGGTGTAGCAACGCCAGCAGATGCGGCTTTAATGATGGAACTGGGAGCAGATGGGGTATTCGTTGGATCTGGTATTTTCAAATCCGACAACCCGGAAAAGTTTGCAAGGGCCATTGTGAAAGCGACAGCCAACTATCAAGATTATGAGTTAATTGGACAGTTATCAAAAGAACTAGGAACCGCAATGAAAGGGATCGATATCGCTTCTTTAACAGAAGATGAACGTATGCAAGAACGTGGATGGTAGGTGATGTGTTGAAGCAAGAGGACAAGCATTACGTTCACCATCTACGTTACTGTATATACAAGAAGGGCTCTTACTGACCATTCATTGATTGGAAAGAGCCCCCTTCTCTATCTAGGTCTATCAATACCTTGCGGGAACTGTCCAATCATGTTTTAATAAATATACAATTCCAAATCATGACCCACTGGGGGTGCCTTTTCGGCTGAGATAAGATGAATCTTTGTCCCTTGGAACCTGATCTAGATCATGCTAGCGAAGGGAAGTGGATGCGGTCACCGTTATAGGACGGTATATGCTTGTATATGACCACTCCACTGGTTGGAGTGTTTTTTTATGTTTTGATGAACACGTCACAAAGATTATCTCTATTTTGAGGCTACATCATGACGACGGGATTGCAATACATAGAGAAAGAAGGTACATAGATTGGCACGTATCAAAAAAGGTTTATTGTCTCTCTCCATCGTTTTGGTTTTAGGGGCTTGCAGTGCTGCAGAAGAGGAAGAAGAAACAGATGAGGTTTGGGAAGACATCTCCGAAAAAGGTGAAATCGTAGTCGGAACACCGGGTACCCTTTACCCTGCTTCCTATTACCCGGATGATTCAGATGAACTGACTGGCTATGATGTGGAAGTGATGCGGGAAGTCGGCGACCGGCTCGATCTTGAGGTGACATTTGAGGAATTGGATTTCGACAGCATGTTCGGCTCCCTTCAATCAGGACGGATTGACGTGGCTCCTGCCGGATTAAGAAAAGAGATGAAAGATAAATTTGCCTACAGTGAGCCCTATAAGTATTCATACGCAACCATGATTGTGCGCGAGGATGATGTGGATTCATTTGAATCATTGGAAGACCTCGACGGCAAAATAGCTGGCGGTGCGGCAACGACCGTTTACAGTGAGATCGCGGAAAAGTTCGGTGCTGAAGTGAAAACATACGGGAATGTCACAAATGATATTTACCTGGAAGATGTTGAAAACGGGCGGACAGATGTTGTCATCAACGATTATTATTTGCAGTTGCTGGCACTTGATGCGCTCCCAGATTTGGACGTCACGATCCATCCGGATTTGAAATTCCACCCGACCGACCAGCGTGCGATAGTTGATAAGGATGCACACACATTAAAAGATAAAATCGATGAGACGCTTGACGACATGAAAGAAGACGGCACTTTAACCGAGATATCGGAGGAATTTTTCGGTGGCGAGGATGTGTCCGAGGAGCCTGATGAAGATATTGAAGAGATTGAGGGTATCGAGTAAATGTTCAGTTTCAATATCGAAAATATCCATCTGTCCAAATTGTTTGACTGGCGTTTGGCATGGGACAACCTTCCCTTTCTTTTGAGCGGGATCCCAGCCACGTTATCCGTTTCCTTAATCGGAATGGTAATCGGATTGGTGCTTGGATTGTTTTTGGCATTGGGACGCAGTTCAAACATGATGCTTTTCAGGTGGCCGTCACGTTTCTACATTTCGTTGATGCGAGGGACGCCCATTCTTGTCTTTCTGTTTATTTTATATGCGGGGCTCCCAGTCATCGGGATCAAGCTGTCTGCTTTTCTAGCGGCATCACTGGCCTTTGGATTGAACAGTGCTGCCTATATTGCAGAAATCAATCGGTCTTCATTGAACAGTGTGCAATTAGGTCAATGGGAATCGGCCAAAGCGCTTAATATGGGGTACTGGCAGACTTTACGCCATATCATTTTGCCCCAAGCGACACGCATTGCAATTCCACCGCTGACGAATGTGTATTTGGATATGGTAAAAGCCACGTCGCTTGCGGCGGTCATTACAGTTCCGGAATTGTTTCAAAAGGCGCAGATTGTCGCTGGACGGACATATGACTCCATGACGATGTATATTATGGTTGCACTTATCTATTGGCCAATCTGTATCGGGATTGCGTTTTTGCAGGAACGCCTTGAAAAAAGATACAACCGATTTTTGGAAAATTGACATCCTCGTGAAAATAGCCCCTTCTACGGGAACAATTGCTTTTCAATAAATTTAACAAACACACTGTGGATGTTGACACTGCACTGTACAATGGATTTTAAATATGACAGAAAATCATTTAAATTCAAAATGGGTGTTGACATCCAACAACAATATGCGTATGATACTATTTAAATTGAATACTGAATTGAAATATCTCTTATCAAGAGAGGTGGAGGGACTGGCCCTTTGATACCTCAGCATCGGTTGTAAAACTGTGCTAATTCCAGAAGGCGTATGCTTGAAGATAAGAAGAGTGGATAGGATGTCGTATATCAAAGCCTCTTCTTATTGAAGGGGCTTTTTTTATATGGTCAATTCAGTGACATACAAGGAGGAGATACCGATGAGCAATGCTTTAATTGAGGCTATTCAGAGTCTCAAGGAAAAAGAATGGGTCGACCTGACACATGCTTTTGGTCCGGATTCCCCCCATTTCGCAGCTTTCAACGCAGCCACATTCAAAACATTATTCAATCATGATGATGGGTTCTTTGCCCAAGAATTTACGGTGCCGGGACAATACGGGACACACATCGATGCCCCAATCCACTTTGTACCTGGGGATAATCGGTATGTACATGAACTGACACTGCAGGAATTAGTACTGCCGCTCATTGTCATCGATAAGTCCGAGGAAGCAGCAAAAGACAATGATTTCACCCTATATCCCAAAGATATTCTAGAGTTTGAAGAGGAATATGGGGAAATTGAAGCCGGTTCATTCGTTGCACTCAGGACAGACTGGAGTAAGCGCTGGCCTGATCAAAAATCATTCGACAACAACGATTCGGAAGGTCATAATCATACACCGGGTTGGTCCAAAGAGGCTTTGCAATTTTTATTCGAAAAGCGATCGATCCAGGCAGTCGGACATGAAACATTCGATACCGATTCGGCAGTTGATTTTCAAAAGAATGGTGCTCTCATCGGTGAATACTATGTGCTCGAACAAGACACGTATCAAGTGGAAGTGATGACGAACCTGGATAAAGTTCCGGCAAAAGGGGCCGTGATTTTCAACATTGTTCCTAAAGTCAAGGGGGCTAGCGGATTTCCCGTCCGCTCCTTCGCCATCTTGCCTTAATGTGATTGGGAAACAGATTTTCAAGAACATTGTAGAAACTTGTAATTGGGAAGTAAAATCTTTCAAGAACACTCTAGGCTGAAATGAAATGCCTAAATATCTTAATATGAGGAGAATGAATATGACAGTTAACCAAACGAAAACAAAATCACCTTTCAGAGGGGATCAAGTAGGCAGTCTGCTCAGACCGGACCGCCTGCATACAGCAAGAAAGGACTACAAAGAAGGCACTATTACTTCAGACGCATTGCGACAAGTGGAAAATGAGGAAATCAAACGTATCGTTGATGAACAAATCAAAGCAGGCCTTACTGCTGTTACCGATGGCGAATTCCGCCGCACATGGTTCCATCTGGATTTCATGGAGAATATCAATGGGTTTGAAGGCTATGTACCTGAACACGGGTATCTTTTCAAAGATGAAGAAACAGAGAAATATAACATCCGCAATACTGGAAAAATCTCATTCAATACGGATCACCCTTTTTTACAAGACGTTAAGGAATTGATTGATATTGTCGATGAACGAGCTGTTACGAAATTTGCGATTCCAAGCCCGAATATGTTTTTCAATGATGGGCTCAGAAATCCAGACATTTATCCAGATGTCGAGTCGTTCGCCCAAGATATCATCCAGGCATATCAAGATGCATACCAAGCTTTTTATGATACAGGACTGCGTTATTTGCAGCTTGATGATGTGTATATTGCCGGACTTGCTGCGGAGACGGTGCCATGGAATGATGGATCTGTAGACAGAGATTATCTGATTGATCTCGCGGTCCGCGTTTTAAATGAGAGCTTGAAGGAAAAGCCGGATGATTTAACCGTCACGATTCATTTGTGCCGGGGCAATTACCGATCCACGTATGCGTTTGCTGGCGGCTATGATCGTATCGCACCAAAATTATTCGGTGAAGTCAATGTCGATGGATTCTTCCTGGA
The DNA here is from genome assembly GCA_035301285.1 of Virgibacillus sp. GTDB lineage: Bacteria > Bacillota > Bacilli > Bacillales > Amphibacillaceae > DATGUN01. The sequence goes on along the minus strand of DATGUN010000065.1, from coordinate 40,473 downwards.
GTACGATGACGAACGTTCCGGTGACTTCAGCCCACTCAAATATATTCCACGTGGAGGTGCGCGTGTCGTGGTTGGAGCGGTTACTTCGAAATCCGGCGAATTGGAAGATCAGGACCGGATTATCGACCAGATACATCGAGCCGCAGAATATGTTCCGCTTGACCAGTTGTGTCTGAGCCCGCAATGCGGTTTTGCCTCTACCCATCACGGCAACAAACTTACAGAGGAACAGCAATTTGCAAAACTATCATTCGTCGTCGATACAGCGAATAAAATCTGGGAGAACTAATATGTACAGCTTGCGGGGCCACTTCCCGCAAGCTGATTTTGTTTATGACATAAGGGAAGCAATGATGCATACGTTTTAATTACCACTAAATGGGTAGAAATAATCATACACTCATCATTTAATAAGAAAGGAAGATTTCATGACAATCGATTGGACAGTTACAGCCGTCTACAATACTATCATGTCTGTAAGCGTAGGCGTTGCATTATTGTTGATTATCAATTTCTTAAAAAAACTAAGAGCGAAAAAAGTAAACCATTTGGATGGATGGGCTATTGCCTTTGGTATACTGGGCTTCATCCTTACTGCCACTGGATTACATATGACCTTGACATGGCCCCTTTCGAAAATCGGATTTCCATTTGATGATATTATTTTCGGGGAACCAACACTTGCATTCGGGTTGATGCTTCTTGGTGTTGCCATTTTGATGTGGCGAAAAGATAATCAATTTCACCGTGATGCAGGGATTGATACATCTGATTCCAAACGTATCTCCGAAGCATTTCTCGATCAGGTCAATGGGCTTATTAAACCACTAGCCTGGTTTGGGGCTGCTATGGGGCTTGCTTGTATCGCAATTGCTATTGCAGGGGTTCGTTTTCAATTGTTTGCTGCGCCACCGGAAGAGCCGATATCCGGTTTACTTGCTGATTATCCAATTGTAGAAGCGATATTCATATCCGCCCTATATGCCATTATCGGTATCGGGGCTATATGTTTTCCATTTGCACTGAAGGAGAAGCCAAGTAAAGGCGTCTTAAAAACCATTGGTGGGTGTATGCGAATAGGTGGTTTTGCGTTTCTCGTATTTGGGGTAATGAATTATTTCACACACATTGGACTTATCGTTAATACAATGGATTAAAAAAGAAGTTTAATCAAAAATCCAATATCAAACTAAAAAATGATATTTATCATTTTAAATGAATGATACCGATTTTTATAATGACTGATGTGTTTTTGGGATATTGATGCAGATGTCTCCTGGGCCATTCATTCAAATGACGAGTAAAAAGATACAAACATATCTTAATGGTAAATTGAATGTAAATGTTCACTTATCATTAGACTGATAAAATATGTGCAGCTTGCGGGGCCACTTCCCGCAAGCTGTTTTTGTTCATGACATATGCGTTTATGAGGTCAAGCCAAAAAAATCTGTTGAAAAGAGCAAAACAACCAATAAAAGTCCAAAAATCAATTGACTGATGGTGAACATATAATCCTTTCGGGATGCATATTTCCACTCCATGACAGCCCTGGTTCCCTCAGTCACTGCCAACATCACAAACACTAAATAGTATGGATTCATGTACCAAACGATTTCATCGAATTCTTTCGGGTAGCTCACAACGATTCCAACGAATATAACGGCTAAAAATATGATCCGGATAATCCAATCCATTTTTTGTGTTTGTCATTCACGAATGAATTTGAAAACAGCGGTTTCTCTACTTTTAATACGCTTCGCAATATCCTATTAAACACATACATCAACAACATAAAAATCGCAATGATACATAACAGCTTCAGCCAAAACATAGGCTCAGGCCAAAAAATAACATCTCCTCCCCTCCAACATTCTACGTATAAACAGAAAAACATGGCACTTTTCTATCTATGATAACATCATCTGAACATGACATGAACAGCAGATATCAAAAAAGTAATACCGATTCGCTCGGATCAATCTTCACGATATTCTTCAATCCCATCCACAATGGACTGGGCGATCTGTTCCTGGAAGTTGTCCGAATTCATTTTTTCCTGCTCGTCCGGATTCGTAAGGTACCCCACTTCAATCAGAACGCTGGGCATGTCCGAATCTCTGAGGACAAATAGATTTTCCCGCTTGATACCGCGATCATTGAATCCAGTCGTATCGACGACATGTTTTTGAATGATTTTCGCGACATCCAATGAGTCATCATCATAATAAAACGATTCGGTCCCTGAAACATCTGGATCGTCGAAACTGTCTTGGTGAAGTGAAAGATAAAGGTCTGCCTCATTCTCATTGGCAAACTCAGGACGTTCAAGACTTTTCTGGGAAATGAAACGATCGTCATCACGTGTCATCAACACATTGATTTCCGGTTCTTCATTCAACAAGCTTTGTATCTTTTTACCAAGACTTAATGTAAATTCCTTTTCATAGCTTCCATCAACTCCGGTCGCGCCGTTATCTTTCCCACCATGACCGGGATCAATTACAACCGTATATGCATCTTCAGCAGCGACTGCTTGTTCACTGTCTCCATCATTTTCTCCATGATTGTCATTTTGTTGTGGTACGCTTGCCTTGTTGTCTGAATCACTTGAGCAAGCAGACAGAAATATAATGGTAAAGATTAATATAACGATTGAATAAAACCTTATGTTCATAGTTCAAATCCCTTTCTGATAATGGTATGTAGTCTGATAGATTAATGTGGGTGTTATGTCATCGGAAAAGCAAGTGATTTTATGATGGGTCGGATTGATCCGCTCAATTAAGTAAGACCATTTCTAAACGATAACACACTCCTTCACTGTTTGGCTACACCATATGGTATACATGTCCCTTCCAACTTATACCATGTTCGACTGGCAGCTGTGCATTCATAAACAACACAAAATAAATACACTACATTCTTTTTTTGTTTACATCCCAATAGACGAACGATCTTTCATTTCGTTGCACATGAAAGGGGATCATCCACAAACAGTGTATAAAAAGATAATTCTATCACTTATAGATATATGGACATATAAGTGATCAGGCTTCCCCTTTGAAACCATCGGTATTAATTTTAAAAAGCTTGACTTACATCTTTTTGTTGTTTATACTTGCTATTAATCTTTGGCATGATATGTCGTTGAAAACATGCTTCAAACAATTCAATAATAGTGATTCTCTTATCAAGAGAGGCTGAGGGACAGGCCCGTTGAAGCCCGGCAACCATTCACATATGTGAAAAGGTGCTAATTCCTGCAAAACATTCAGTTGTTTTGGAAGATGAGAGTGGGACAATACGTATACCTCTCCATCTTTAAAGTGGAGAGGATTTTTTATGTTCCAGGAGGTGATGGGTAATCATTCGACGCATTTTTCAACATAAACAAAGATACATAATCAACTGATACATATTGACAAAGCCATAACACATACATAGAAGGAGCGATTTACATATGAAAAAAAGCATTTTATTCATAGCATTCAGTTTGATATTATTACTTGCGACAGCCTGCGGGGGTGACGATGACGGGGATGCATTAGATGAAAAAAATCTAAAAGTCGGTGTCACACCGGGACCACACGAAGAAATCCTGGAAAAGGTGAAAGAAGTGGCTGAAGATGATGGACTTGACATCGAAATCGATGTGATCAGTGACTATAGCACCCTGAACATAGCGTTATCTGAAGGTGACCTTGATTTAAACAGTTATCAACATAGACCGTTCATGGATGAAATGAATGAAGATCGTGGCTTAGGACTAGTAGAAGTGGCACAAACCGTGAATTTCCCAATGGGTATCTATTCTGATGATATATCCGATATCGATGAATTGGAAAAAGGCGATAAAATCGGGCTTCCAAACGATCCTACAAACAGTGCTCGTGCTCTTATATTGTTTGAAGAAGCTGGATTGATCACATTGGACGAAGATGCAGATGTGACCGCAACCGTGAAAGATATCGAGGAGAATGAACTCGATTTGGATTTTGTGGAACTTGAAGCAGCACAAATCCCCCGTCAACTAGGTGAATTGAAGGCAGCGGCGATTAATACGAACTATGCCATCGAAGCCGGGTATATCCCGACGGAAGATGCTCTGCAACTGGAGCCGAATGATTCACCTTGGGTCAACATCATCTCTGTCCGGGAAGAAAATGAAGATGATGAAGCTGTTGAAAAATTCATCGACGCCTATCAGACAGATGAAGTGAAAGATTTTATCGAGGAAAATTACAAAGATTCATTGATTGTGACATGGTAGTCAGCTGAAACCAGCGAAATGAGGGGAGCTACCCCCCTCCCTTGTGATGGGGATCATTTTCACATCATGTTTTTTATATAGAAGAGGAGAATTCACTTGATTAAGATCAGTCATCTTTCAAAATCATTTCAGACAAAAACCAAAAACATCGAAGCCCTACAAGATGTTTCGTTGAACGTTGAAAAAGGGCAGATATATGGTGTCATCGGATATAGCGGCGCTGGCAAAAGTACATTGGTCAGGTGCGTCAATCTGCTGGAAAAACCAACATCAGGGACCGTCAGCATCGATGGGGTTGATCTGACCTCCCTATCACCTGCCGATCTATTAAAAGCACGAAGGCAAATCGGCATGATTTTCCAAGGGTTCAATCTATTAAAAACGGCTAACGTCTATGATAACATCGCCATCCCGTTAAAATTGACGGGCGTATCCAAGAATGAAGTGACATCCCGTGTCAATCGGTATCTGGATATTGTCGGCCTTCAGGATAAAGCCGATTCATTTCCAGCTGAACTTTCCGGTGGACAGAAACAGCGTGTAGCCATCGCAAGAGCACTCTCCCACGAACCGGAAGTGTTATTGAGCGACGAGGCAACGAGTGCATTGGATCCAGACACGACCGAAGCCATTCTTGATTTATTGCTGAAAATCAATGAGGAGCTGGGAATCACCATTTTGTTGATCACCCATGAAATGCATGTCATCCAGCGTATTTGCGATCAAGTCGCTGTCATGGAAAATGGTCGGGTTATTGAAAAAGGCAAAACCATTGATGTCTTTACGTCACCGACTGAACCAACGACGCAAAAATTCGTGAACAGCATTTTCGACTATCAGCCATTGATTGCATCACATGGTGCATTGGACAACGGAAAAGTATTCTTATTGAAGTTTATGGGAAGTTCTTCACAAGATCCAGCCCTCGCTGTGATTACAAAGAAATTTGATTTATATCCCAATATACTCTACGGGAATATTACACAATTGAAAAATGATCCATTCGGACATTTGCTCGTCCATTTCGATGGTGAATCGGACCAAGTCGATCAAGCAATTACTTATTTGCGAAAGCAAGAAATACAAGTGGAAGAGGTGACAAATCATGGCGTTCATCAGTAACTTTTTCAATGAGTGGGGTTCATATATTTGGATCGCTGTTGTAGAAACATTTCAGATGGTCGCCATATCACTCGTCCTGGCCGTATTGATCGGGCTGCCTCTCGGGGTTTTATTGGTTTTGACGCGACCGGGGAAAAGCTGGGAAAACCGGTTTGTATTGATGGCCCTAAATATCGTCATCAACGTCATCCGTTCCATTCCGTTCATCATACTATTATTTTTCATTCTACCTTTCACAAAGATGATTGTTGGAACGACCATTGGTGTAAAAGGTGTCATCGTACCGCTTGTCTTGTTCACCGCTCCATATATCGCACGGCTTATGGAAACATCTCTGCTTGAGGTCGATCGCGGGGTACTTGAAGCCTATGAAGCTATGGGGATTAAAACGCGGCACATCATCTGGCATGTCATGGTTCGGGAGGCGCGCCCATCCATTATTCTCGGTTTGACCATTGCGACCATCAGCTTGATTGGGGCAACAGCCATGGCTGGACTAGTGGGTGCCGGTGGACTCGGGGACTTGGCATATCGATTCGGACATTTGCGCTATGAACCTGCTGTCATGTACGCTACAGTTGGTATCTTGATTATTCTCGTGCAAGGACTCCAGTCGCTCGGAAATGCCATTGCCGCCAAATTGAAAAAAGATTGATTACGTATAGAAGTCGTCCGTAAGGGTCTATTTAACCCATCGGGCGACTTTTATCCATCGGTATCTTTATGGTTCATCTTCCGCCGCATCCACCACTTCTTTCGCTTCGACAAGAGATAGATGATGCCTTTTCCGGATGGCCTTGATCGTCTGTATTTTCGTATGTGACTTCAACAGTTCGACTGCCTCAAGATGCAAGGCCCTATTCACAGGAAGGCCTGTCAGCGAGGCTTTATATTTTTCTTTCAAGCTATCATCGATTCGATTGATGACACTACCAAATACAAACATAACAGGCAACAGAATCAGAATGACGGCTCCCCATTGTACAATGGTCTTCATCATTCCCTCCAACTGCAATACATCGTTGATCACATAAAGAGCTACATAAACAAGTGCAAGCACAGCGACGACAGATAGTACGAATGAAAGAACAACCTCGATGATCTGCGCCCCTGACAACCATTTCAATTTCTTGATGCTGCCGCCGGCAATGGCAAAACATATGTAAGCGACTGGCAATAACACAATGTTCCAATCTGAGTACCCATTGAAAATCCATAATAAAAACAGACCAATTAAAATCATCCATCCCATGAAATTGAATACTTTTTTATTCACGTGTCTTCCCCCCCTCTCATTCTGCTTTAATCACATTCTTTTCTCCATCATTAAAATGATTTCATAAGTCCACGGATGCGATGTCATTATAACATAATTAAAACAGCATAAATCCACTTATTAAAATAAACCATCAATATTTACTATTCAGTATATTTACCAGTATAATGGTTAATAGAATTCCTCAAATATAGGAGGCTAAATATGAGTGAACATAAAGCGTGGTCAATGAGTGGTTTTCTAGGATTTTTTATTGTCCTGATATTGGTGGCATTAGCCGTATTTTCCATTGTCATGGACCTACCCATCATTGGCGGAATCCTGATTGCAATCGGAGTGCTTTTCTTTTTCAGCTTGACGATTGTGACACCGAATCAATCAAAAGTCATCAATTTTTTCGGCAAATATGTCGGGAGCCTACGCGAAAGCGGCTGGTATATGACCGTACCACTTGCGACACGATCAACGGTTTCTCTAAAAGTACGCAATTTTAACAGTGAAACATTGAAAGTAAACGATGTTGACGGTAATCCCATCGAAATCGCGGCCGTCGTTGTATCACGGGTAGTCGATTCCGCAAAAGCGGTCTATGATGTCGATAACTATTCACACTTCGTCAAAATCCAAAGCGAATCCGCTATCCGTCACATCGCTTCACAATATCCATACAATACGATTGATGACCCTACTGTATTGACATTACGTGCCAATTCCAGCGAAGTATCGGAAGAACTGAAAGTCGAGTTGCAAGAACGCCTGCAAGTGGCAGGTGTCGAAGTCATTGAAACACGTCTTACCCACCTGGCATATTCCGCTGAGATTGCCCAAGCAATGCTACAGCGTCAACAAGCATCAGCCGTCATTTCCGCCCGTCGTAAAATTGTCGAAGGTGCAGTCGGCATGGCCAAAGACGCTGTCGATCAACTCGAGAAAGAAGCGACCGTTTCGTTGGATGATGAACGCAAGATGCATATGGTCAATAATCTCATGGTCGCCATCATCTCGGACCAAGGCACACAACCGGTCGTGAATACTGGGAAGATTAAGTGATGACTACTGTAAGGGCTGTTCATGTTTCGTAAGAGCTCTTCCTTTTGCAGTTTGGTAGCCCCTATGGCTACGACACTTCATTTTCCAAAAGAGGCTTCATAGAAAGGAAGAGATGCAAATCATTAATTTACTGGTTAATGCGGGATTACAGGTACTACTTTTTGCAATGATTCCTTTTGTTTGGTGGTTCATTTTTGCGAGAGAGCAAAAAAACTTTTTTATTTGGCTGGGATTTAAAAAAACTATGATTCAAAACAAGCTAAAATATCTTGACTTATTTCTAACCATATCCGCTATTTTGATATTTCCCTCCCTTTTGGCTGTTACTTTTTTTATCGATAAATCTACAATGGCAACCAGGGCAAGGGATATCTGCAGTCATTCCAGCTTTAATATATTCCTTTTTTCAAACAGGATTGTCAGAAGAACTGTTTTTTAGAGGGTTCTTGACAAAAAGGTTTGTACATAAATTGGGCTTTTATTTAGGGAATATCATGCAAGGATTATTGTTTGGAATACTTCACGGTATTTTATTTGCATCGGCTATAGAGCCAGTAGGTACGGTGGTTATTATTTTTATCACTGCTATAGCTGGTTATTTATTAGGTTGGATTAATGAAAAGCAATCTAACGGCTCGATTTTGCCAAGTTGGTTTATTCATGGGTTTGTTAATACAATTGCATCAATAATAGCAATGCTTAACATCCTCTAAGACTCTTCCAGAATAGGCCATACTTCGCATAAAAGATACGGGAAATATCTCTTGTATCTATTTTGAGTGGGTTTGTCCGTTACACTGGATAACCGAAAGACAAAAATGTCTCTTCTGATAACGCGTTCCTTTCCTTCCCTGCTCCGATAGGCTACAATGAAGGTATAGGTACGACGATAGTATTAAAAACAGGAGGAATGTATTCAATGGAAAAAATGGTTTTCGGTACACATGAGTCGGAAACACTCAGACAATTCGACAATTGCTTGCATGCAGGTAATGCGGTCGCGGGGGTGTTGTGTGCGGATGGCCATTATGGATATAGTCAGCCGGTCGGGGGTGTCGTTGTTTATGACGGCCAAATTTCGCCCTCAGGTGTTGGATTTGATATCGCGTGTGGCAACAAAGCAGTGAAAACGAATTTGTTGCATCACGACATTAAGCATCATATTTCTACCATCATGGATGACATCAAGCGGAAGATACCATTTGGCGTCGGAAAATCCAGTGGCAAAAACAAGGACCATGCCGTTTTTGAGGATCCAGAATGGGATGTTTTCAAAGAAATCGGCACACATGAACATGATCAATTGAAGTCACTGGCCATGAAACAGCTCGGAACAACGGGATCAGGGAATCACTATGTGGATATTCTCGTAGATGAAAAAACAGATGATGTCTGGATCGGAAATCATTTTGGCAGCAGAGGGTTCGGTCATCGTACAGCAACCGGCTTTCTCAACCTTGCCGTGAATAGGGACTTTTCCGATAAACCCAAACGGGCATCAATGGAATCCAAGCCAGTTCTCCTGGATATGGACACAGAAATCGGAGAGATGTATTACAGAGCCATGCAGCTTGCAGGGAAGTATGCCTATGCCGGCAGAGATATCGTTATTGATCAAGTCCTTTCAATTCTCGGAGCTGAATCGACATTCGAAGTCCATAATCACCACAACTATGCCTGGAAGGAAACCCATGGCGAAAAAGAATATATCGTCGTCCGTAAAGGAGCAACACCTGCAGCCCCCGGTCAACTCGGTTTTGTGGGTGGAAGCATGGGTGATATTTCCGTCATACTCCAAGGTATAGATTCCGAGAAAAGCAGGCGGGCATTTTACAGTACGGTTCATGGTGCAGGCCGAATTATGAGTCGAACCAAGGCGGCTGGGAAAAGGCGTAAAGACAAACGCTCCGGTGGCGCCATTCATCCCGACCGTATGAAAAAAGCTGTACGAGACTATGGCGTCGAACTTAGAGGAGGCGGAACAGATGAAAGTCCGTTTGTATATCGTCCATTAAAAGAGGTACTCGATGCACATTCCGATACAATCGAAGTGCTCAACATTCTACGCCCAATCGGTGTCGTGATGGATAAAGGATAAGAGATGATAGGCCTATCATTTTTCGGGTGGAATGGGAGTGGGAATGTACACATTCATAGTCAAACCAGTAATAGAAAATGACAGGGCAAGGCACATTTTCGGGCGACTAAAAATAAGCGAATGGTACAAAAACATCGAAGCTATCGTTCATAAGACTTCGACGTCCATTTCCCACTCCATTTGTCTCACATATTTTTATATCTCTGGTACCGACAAATTACTTTTCGTGATAACATGTCCATATTCCGATCACATCAAACAGAAGCAATACTAGGACAATAACGCCGACTTTAGCCTTTATACCTTTAGGCACCCCTTCTCTCCCCCTTTTGTTCCAGCACCAACTTTGAAAAACTGATTAAAAATCTCCTACAATTGGACCAGTATGCACTTATCACATCCGGCTCGAAGGCTTCTTCTACTTCTATTGCAAGTAACGCATTCGATATGTATTTTTCGCGGTTTCTCCCAATTGATCAAGTAAATTATGATTGGCATATGCTCCGAAAACCGCACCGAAACCCGGAATCAATTGCAACAATTTCATGATATCCATATAATCCCTGTATTCCTGCTGAAACACCCGCCAATCCAAATCGACAAGCGTTTCCTTTTGTTCCTCCCAATGTTCAATTAGGAAAAACGTTTCCTTGCGCTTATTTTCACTGGAAAAAGCAAGCTGAAACACATGAAGAAGAAATAGCCTTTCTTCATACGTTTTGGCCTGAAATCCATATATACTTGCCGCTTCAAACAAAAACTTCATTTTGATTGAAAGCAGCATTGGAAAATCGGCAAGACCAAGGAAAAAACCACCAGCGCCTGTTCCCGCCCCTTCTGCAACAGCAGTCTTCCGGTAGACATCTAATTTTTCTTCCAGCAGCTCATCCCGTTCCATAAGCGTCAGTTCATCTGGATACGTATTATTGGTTATCAATTCGGAACCGAATAATGTTGTCTTCACCATATGCTTGATACTCTCAGCAATGATATGATGCGCCTTTTCGGGAATCATGCTGTTAATTTTGTTTTGTGTTGTTTTTGTCATGCGCTTGAAAAGGCTTTCACGTTTGAACATCTTCCGCTTCCAAGCCAGGATTTCTTCCTGTACACGCTTCTCATATTCCATATACATCCACTCCGATGACACACAGCATTCTTTTCTTCTATTACCATAATCAGAAAGATTATTTTTTGAACCGATTTCCCGTGTTGGCATATATAATCGTAAATATTACAATGGCACTAAATAAGATAGCACCAACAATGTAGATCCAATGAGCATTAAAAATATCCCCAAGTATCCAGAAAACCATACTGAACGATAAAGCAAACATCACTTTTCCCATGAATTTACAAAGCGCGATGGTATTATATTGCTTTTTTTCTTCTTTTGACAAAATATTGTAACCTACAATCAAAAACGCACCCTTACCATTCATAAAAACAATCCCGATTGAAACGATAACGGCAATGAAGAACGACATGATGATAATAGAAGACATTTTCGGGCCCCTTTCGCCGAATAAGAAACGAAACCATTAAAAGACAAAGCCATGATGAGTTCGTTGCCTTTTACTGAAACGAATTTAGCATTTAGTATTCCACTAAATTTTAACACATTTTAAGCATTTTTCATCATATGCTATTTTAAAAAATGAACGGGATAGAAAAATCATTACCGGCATCCTATGTTTTGATAATCGCACTTCATATTAGCGGAAAACGAGTAAGCTATTTCAAAGGCTGTTTACGTTAATTTCTTTTTAGGATGGCTGGTCCGATAAACAAACAAACCATAAAGGTTGCCAACACATAATAAAGTAAATATCTTATTTCAATAAATTGTTGATTTAAAATAAAATCAGAAACCATCAAATAAATCAAAAGTAAGAAAAGTGACGTTCCCATTGTGGCGAGCATAAATTTCCGAGAATTACTTTCTACTCTTTCGTCAGTTTCAACTTCGCCTGATTTTTGCCTGCTCTTCGCTCTCATTTCCACAATACTCACACCTACAAGAAGTCCTATTAACAAACCCCATCGGATTTGCCCTGTTATCAGACTTATAACCCCAAAACCAACAATGACACCCATAAGCATTATAATAAAGCGAGTTCCCATCATTTCAGCATCTCCTCTCGTTTTATTCATCTAGCCAAAACAGGTCATCTAAAGATCCGCCTAAATATTTGCTTATAAGCAGGCAAACCCGAATCGTTGGATTATATTTTCCAGCTTCAATCAAATTCATGGTCTGTCGAGTAACGCCAACCATTTTTGCAAAGTCACCTTGTGTTAAATCGCTTTTTTCGATACGGGCAATCTTAACCCTGTTTTTAACAGAGATTTCTTTCAAATCAATCACCCCGATTCATTACTCACTTTCAGTGTAATGTTTATTATACATTTGTCAATTATATATTACGTATAACATTTCAGTCTCACTGTTTGGCGGAACAGCGCCACTCTTGGTTTCTTGGTTGATCAGTTGGACAGGCACTGAATTTATTCTAGCTTATTATATTATGTTTGCCGCTCTAGTGGGGATGATTGTGATGGCATTCGTAAAGGAAACATCCGGGAAACGCCTGAGGGGATCACCTCCTGCCGTAGCGGAAGAAAGCGAAATTTCAGATGTTTTAAAGGAAAGTGATGACGGCTTGTGGGGGATGAAGAATAAAGAAATCTCAACATGGAAATAGCCTCTGAAGATGAACCATACAGAGAAGTAGATGACAACGATCACGAGAATAAGGGTGAAGGTATTGTTACTGATAACAAGGATGACAACCTTGACCGATAATAATTGCCAATGAGGGTCATGCTAAAACATTAGCAAAAATAGTCATTGGATGGTGTCCACATTCATTTAATGATAAACAATAATTAGTAATGATTCAGATGCCCGCTGATTTCCCTTTGATTGAGGTCTTTTCCGTTTACCCACTCACTGAAGTTGATTTCCAACATTTTTCCACCGGGTATCGCAGTTAAGACCTTATTATCATCAAATGAATAAGCAAACGTGTGAAGGGTCCCAAAAAATTCATGATATTCTTCGGTGTACAAAGGCGTATCAGTAATGAATAAGTTAAAAATCTCTTTCTCATTCATATCTTCAAAATGCCTATGACTTAAATAGTTTAAGCGTTCTTGGGTGCCTTCTAGATTTTCCCGATTGAGTATCGACATATCCTGTCTTTGAAAATGGTTCGTGCAAAATAGTATTTCTTCGCTTTTCCGTACTTTGATATCAAGAGGTGATTCTTCAACCACTACCGCATTTCCTTCAGCATCACCAATCGAAAAGTTATAACTCCAGGAATGCGGTAACTGCTTAATCACATTAACTGCTTCTTGTGTATTTTTACATGTATCGAGTATGATCCTAATAACACTTGCCGCAGTAAGGCCTGTTTGCGTATCTTTATTGTTAACAAAATGTAAAGCAACTGCAAGCCCCTTCTCGTTAACGCCTTCCGTCCGTCCTATAACATGTAAGCTATGCCCGACACTTGCATATCCTTCATTTGGTTGTACGCATACAAAGCGTGCATCATAAACTTCCGGCGAAAAGTCATAGTTCCTAACGAGCACATTATGACTGACCATGGAAGAACATCCCATGCCCTGAATCCCAGGTGCACCAAATCCACTAAATAGTGCAGCCTTGCGCAATGAAATATCCATTGAATCAGCAATCCCTGACAGTTCTTGAAGTAAATGGGGTGCATATGACGTGTAAATATCCTTCATTTCATCTAGGTCTATGTCGTCTTCATTTATGATGTTCGAATACATCACCAATAGTGAGCGATCAATTTGTTGTCCTTGTTGATACCCAATATCATAGGAATCACCGCGATATTGTTCCACAGATATTTTAAAATCACCCATTCCCTCTTCCCCTCTCTTGTAGAAGCATTTTATCCTGGTTCTAATCATTAATAGTGAAAGTTATGCAACAAATTGAAGCTAAATCTTTATTCCATTAAATCGATCTGTTTGGGATAAAGGCTACTAATCATAAAATTTCATATGTGGTTTATCCTGTTTATAGTAAGCCAACCTATCCTGCAATGTACCAGTATGAAATTCAAACTTATGACCATCTGGATCAGTAAAATAAATAGACTTCTTATCCCTTTCATCCCTAGGGCGTCCAGTTAAGATATTTACTCCCAATTTCTTCAACTTGTCATATGCATTATAAAGCTCGGCATCTTCTATCGTAAAAGCAATATGCGTGTATGATTGGCTTATTTCTTGACGGGGAATATCTTGCTCTAAATTTAGCGCTAGCCACATTCCATTCAAATCAAAATAGGCTGTGCTTCTCCCTTTAACCAGTAATTTAGCATCAAATACATCTTGATAGAATTTAATCGATTTATCTAAATCGGAAACAGAAAACAAAAAATGGTTAACCCCTTTTACAAACAAATACATCACCCCAAAATATTAATTATACAATGATCCATTTATTCAATATTGGACGAATCACCTATTCACTGTTTACACACAATTTATGTTATTTATCATCCTTTGAATCAATGCTCTTTGTTCTTATTTTTACAATGACAATAATAATTAGAGAAAACAAATTCAAGACAAACAATACCCAATTGTAATTGTTTGTAGACCCTTCCAGAAGATAGGTCCCATATCTTAATGCATTAATACTTAAAACAGCTAATAGTAAAATAAAAACCTTGAGATTCATTTCCTCACCTCGACAGTTTCACGATCCGGCCCCTAATGTAAGTGCTTATTCAAGAAGTGCTACTTCAGTTCCTAGATTATGGCATTTGCTTATATTCTTTCGTTATATAATCTATTAAGAAATCTCTATCTTCTGGAAATGAAAATTCCAACGTCTCTAATTCCCTGGCGCTTTTCCAGGCAATATCATAAATAAGATTATCCGGATCTTGAATATTTCTTGTTCCACCAACAATTGTGACTAAAAAATAATGGACATCAACGGATATATTAAGTTTCTCAAAAGATCCTTTTTTTACCTTAATTTCTTCAACAATTTCAGTTTTGTATCCTGTTTCTTCTTTAATTTCCCTAACGCAGCATTCCTCAAATGTTTCATTCTGTTTCCTTTCCCCAGATGGAACAGACCACGTTTTATGCTCCTCAGGTTTTCCCTGCAAGACCATTAATAATTCACCGTTTTCATTAATACATACACCTGATGAACCAAACCATTTTTGCATTGTATACACCTTTCTTCTGTAATGTGGCAAAATGATTCAGCCCATTGCTTTTTCCATTTTAATGAAATGCCTTCATCAAACAATCGACTTCGATCATGAAGTATAATGAAATACCCAGAGATTATCTCATGGCAAAGCGTCGAAATCACGCAATAAGGATGTGAAATCGCGGGAAGAACGCTGATAATCGCGCAACCCATAGTATATAAGAATAGTTGAATTATACTACTTTATTGTAACATTTATTTTTATACATTTTTACCCTTATTTTTTAACAATTATTAATTGGTAATATATTTATTGGGGGGGTATAGACTTTCGTCTTACCAGAACAATAAGTAGTAGTCTTTTTTACTGCCTATTTCTTTGAACCCAAGCTGATCCAAGCGGAATTCATTTATCACAACCTTCACAAACCCTCACGCATATCTAACGACAGGACTTATTCTTTTTCATGTTTCCATCTAACATATGTTCCATTCTTCCACCCTCCTCCTGTATTATTTCAAGCACAAGCACCTTTCTTTACAGCAATACCAGGCACTTTGTACAATGGTATATGGAATCAAGGGAATTGATTCTTGAATGATGGACTGAGAAAGGAATGATTTCTAATGAGTAAACAAATAGCTGTACTTGTAACAGATATGGTCGAAGAAATTGAATTGACCGATCCCGTGAAAAATTATGAAGAAGCAGGACATAACGTTGAATTGATCGGCGAAGAAAGTGGTAAGGAAATCACCGGTAAAAACGGTAAAACATTCACCATCGATAAAGGAGTCGGAGACGTATCAGCTGATTCATATGATGCACTGCTCGTGCCAGGTGGATTTTCACCGGATCTTCTTCGTATTGACGAGCGTAATGCAGATTTTGCACGCAAGTTCATCGAAAGTAAGAAACCCGTTTTCGCCATATGCCATGGACCGCAATTCCTGATTAACACAGACAAGTTAAAAGGAGTTGACGTCACAAGCTTCGTTTCTGTCCGCAAAGACTTGGAAAACGCTGGTGCAAACGTCAAAGACGCGGAAGTGGTTGTTGATCAAAATATCGTAACCAGCCGCACACCTGATGACCTTCCAGCTTTCAACCGTGAAGCATTAAAACTACTGAACGATTAAGTAACTATCACTAAAATGAAAAGCTAATTCGGATCAATCCCGAATTAGCTTTTTTCATTTAATTGAGCTATATCAATGAAAACTTCAACCCGCTAAACAGCCTTCAAACCATTTATAATTAGAAAAGGAAAAACAGGACAAAAAACATCAAAAGCGTCCATACCAACGATATATGAATGGTAGTGACCGTTTTTCGAGAGGCTGTTTGTTTTTTATGCTCTACTGAAAAGATAAACAAAAATACCAGAAATAAAAAATAAACAAGAAATACATACAACAGAAACCGCCATTGCTCAATCCATACTGTAATCGAGCCGACTGTTCCGCCAATTATAAACAAAATAACCGAAAGAACACCGACAACAATGCAAATGATGGGCATCTTACGCCAAACAGGATGTTCCAGTAAAACTCTTTTCTTTTTTTGCTTCAAAAAGAAATATAAAATAAAACAATATCAGAACCGATGAAACCATGAAGAATATTTCATATGATGAATTGACAGGCATCCACTCGCCAGATATTGGTTGCTGATTCATGTTTTTTCCGCTTGTACTTTCCAAAATCCACATTATGACGATTATAAAAAGTACCATCAGTAGTTGATAAAAAGACCATTTCACATTGCATCACCTGATGTCAGATTAACTGAACAGAAGATATGGTGCAATGGAAAACATTTTAAAATCACAACACTTCGAGCTCAAGAACCAAATCAAATGGACTAAATAAGCGAAGGAGAAAAACGTCAGTCGTTAAAGTCCCCTTCGCTTATATATTTATTCTATCATCCACCTGATTCTATACGGATGACCGTCATCAATACCGAATCATGTTTTCAATTTCGGATCCAGTGCATCGCGCAAACCGTCCCCAACTAAGTTGAACCCGAGAACTGCGAGCATGATACACAATCCTGGAAAAGTCACTGTCCATGGTGCTTCTTGAATCAGATTCCTCGAGTCGGCAAGCATCCTCCCCCATTCTGGAGCGGGCTTCTGTGCACCAAGTCCAAGGAAACCGAGTGCTGCCGCATCGAGAATCGCTGTTGCGATACTTAAGGTCCCTTGTACAATAATCGGCGCAAGGCTATTCGGTAAAATATGATGGAACAATATCCGTGAATCCCGCATCCCTATCGATCGGGCGGCCTCCACATAATCTTCTTCTTTCAGGCTAAGTACCGTCGAACGTATCAGCCTGCCGAATATAGGGACGTTGACAAGGGCGATGGCAATCAATGCGTTTTGCAGTGACGGACCAAGCATCGCAACAATCGCAATCGCTAGGAGTATACTCGGGAACGCCAGCATAATATCAAAAATCCGGGAAATCAAAATATCCAGCCAACGCCCGTAATACCCGGCCATGATTCCCAAAATAACGCCAACGATGACCGAGCCGATCACGGAAACAAAGCCAACCCATAGAGATAATCGTGCACCATGCATAACACGGCTCAGTATGTCACGGCCAAACTCATCGGTGCCAAACCAATAATCCGCAGATGGCTTCTGCAACAATGCATCGGCGTTACCCATTTTTTGATCATCGATGCCTTCTGGTGCAATAACGCCTGCAAATATAGCAATCAATATAAAAACAGCAAGAATGGTTGCTCCGACGACTGCTAATTTGTTTTTGCGGAAAATACGCCAAACATCTTTGATGGGAGAAGAAACCTTTGCAGCTTCCCCTTCCTGGACAAATGTATCATCAGGTTCTGTTTGCATTTGATTCATGATTCTTCTCCCTCCTTAACGATATTTAATCCTTGGGTCAAATACAGCGTATAATAAATCCACTATCAGGTTGATCATTACAAAAATGGTGGCGACCACCAAGATACCTGACTGGACAATCGGGTAATCCCTCGATTGGATGGCATCATAGATATAACGCCCGATTCCCGGCCAACCGAAAATGGTTTCTGTCAAAATCGCTCCGCCCAACAGCAATCCAGCTTGAATGCCAATCACGGTTAAAACGGGGATGAACGCGTTTTTGAACGCATATTTATACACGACCCAAAACATCTTTTGCCCCTTGGCACGTTCGGTTCGAATATAGTCTGAGTTCATGACATCAAGCATACTCGAGCGCGTCATTCTGGCAATCATTGCCATCGGAATCGTCCCGAGTGCAATAGCCGGTAAAAGCAGATGTTTCACTGCAACGATCAACTGACTGAAATCCCCTCTTAGAACGGTATCCAACAAGTAAAAATGAGTTATGCTGTTGATGGGATCGCGCACATTTTCACGTCCATTTGTCGGCAGCCATCCAAGGTCAACAGCGAATTGATACTGCAACATCAACCCAAGCCAAAAGACTGGCATCGATATGCCGACAAGTGCTAGTACCATAATGAAGTAATCCGAAAATGAATTACGGAACCAGGCACTGATGACTCCCGCATTCAAACCGATGATAATCGCAAAAATCATGGCAACAATAGTCAATTCAGCGGTTGCGGCCAATTTGATCCAGATTTCATCGTTGATAGCTGTGCCTGTCCGTATGGATGTACCAAGGTCACCGGTGAACAGATCTTTTATGTACGTGACGTACTGGATGAAAAAATTTTCGTCCAGGCCTAGACTCTTATGCAAGTTTTCGATGGCTTCTGGTGATGCTTTCGTGCCTAGGATGGTTCGTGCTGGATCGCCGGGGATCATTCGGACAATCGAAAACACGATTAACGACATTCCCGCTAAAACCGGGATAAGCATCAACATCCGGCGAATCGTATAAGACATCATGATGGACTCACCACGCTCCTTTTGAAAAACCGGGAGAGCCATATCTCCCGGTTTTCAATTATTTAAAGCTCACTTCATCAAATGGTTCACTACCGGTTGGATTCGGTTCATAGTCCTGTAAATCAGCATTTCCAGCCAAAGGCTCTTCCGCATAAACCAATGGAATCCACGGTGCATCTTCGTGAATGATTTCCTGCGCTTCCATATAATAATCCATCCGCTTATCATCATCCGTCTCTGTCTGAGCATCCTTGAGCAATTCATGGACATCATCATTGGCATAACGCGCCATATTGTTGCTTCCGATGGCATCCTCGTCAAGCAAGGAATACAGGAAGTTGTCGGCATCACCGTTATCACCAGTCCATCCCATAAAGAATGCTGGGCTTTCCCCATCTGTTACCTTTTCGATATACGTGGACCACTCATATGTCTGTATTTCTACATCGACACCCGCTTCACCAAAGGATGACTGAACCGCTTCGGCGATTTTTTCCGGTTGCGGCAAGTAAGGTCTCGGATTATCCATCGTCCACAGTTCCATTTCGAATCCATCCGGATAACCGGCATCCGCTAATTTTTCTTTCGCTTTATCAATATCATATTCATAGTCCTCGATTTCATCATTATAGCCATCAATGGTAGGTGGCATTGGATTTTTCGCGCCTTCACCGTTACCTGCATAAAACGCTTCAACCAACGCCTCTTTATCAACTGCATGGCTTAAAGCCTCACGGACTTCAGGATCATCAAACGGTTCTTCCTCCACATTGAAACCAAGATAACCTAAATTCAGTGGTGGACGATTCCATATTTCCAATTCCTCATTTTCCTCAATGGACGCTACATCAGATGGGTTCGTACCATCCATCAAATCGATTTCACCATTTTTCAACGCATTCAAACGTGACGAGTTATCGGGTATGACTTGGAAAATAATGCTTTCCAGCTTCGGTTTATCTTCATCCCAATAATCTTCGTTTTTCTCTAGCACGATTTTACTGTCTTTTTCCCACTCGGAAAACTCAAACGGGCCTGTACCGACGGGTTCGTTGGCAAAATCATCACCTTTTTCCTCAAAGGCATCCGGACTCCCGATTGCGAACGGCGTCATTGCCAAGTTTTTCAAGAATGGCGCAAAAGGTGTCCGTAAATGGACTTCCACTGTATGGTCATCGACCGCTTCGACATCTTCAATGACACTATCATCGCCAAATCCACCAAACATGGACGGGTAGTAGGCAAAGTTATCTTCATCACTGCCATTTTGCCAACGTTCGAAATTATACACGACTGCATCAGCGTCGAAGTCGGATCCATCCTGGAATGTCACATTTTCACGTAATTCAAATGTATATGTTTTTCCATCCTCACTTTGATCCCATTCTGTTGCCAAGCCCGGTTCCAAATCCGTTGTCCCTGGCGTGAAATTAACGAGTGTTTCCATGATTTGCTGGGTGACTTTAAGTGATTCACCATCGGTTACACGTGCAGGGTCGAGTCTTGTCGCATCGGCTCCGCGTCCATAAATCAATGTGTCTTGTTCACTTGTATCACCGGATCCGCCATCCCCGTTTGAATCCGATGAACATCCAATAAGTGCAACGGTTACCATGAATAAAGCTCCCATAAGATATAAAAACGGTCTTTTCATTTTTCTACCTCCACATTTTTTGTATTATCTTCATCCATTAACTGTCCGCCGAAACGAGGTTTTCCTTTCCCTCCTCCGTGTAAAGATGGCAAGCAACATAATGGTCTGACTCTTCTTCCTTGAATGCCGGGTCGACAGATTTGCAAATGTCCATGGCCATCGGACATCGTGTATGAAATGGGCATCCTTTCGGTGGATCCGCTGGACTGGGCACGTCTCCTTCCAGTATGACCCGATTCGACTCATGATCCGGATCTGGGATAGGTACAGCTGATAGTAGCGCCTGTGTATAAGGGTGTTTCGGGTTTTCATACAATTCAGTGCTATCAGCAAGCTCCACCAAGCGTCCGAGATACATCACCCCCACCCTGTCACTGATTTGCCGCACCACACTGAGATCATGTGCAATGAAGACATATGTCAGATCAAAATCTTTCTGCAAATCTTTCAGGAGATTCAATACTTGTGATTGAATGGAAACATCTAGTGCCGAAACCGGTTCATCAGCGACAATCAATTTCGGCTGGACTGCGAGCGCACGCGCAATCCCGATCCGCTGCCTCTGTCCGCCACTGAACTGGTGTGGATAGCGTTTTTCATGATAACTGCTGAGGCCGACGGTATCCAGAAGTTCACGCACCTTCTTTTTACGTTCTTCCGGGTCTTTCATGCCATGGACTTTCAATGGTTCCTCTATGATTTTCCCGACAGTATGACGCGGGTTGAGCGATGCGTATGGATCTTGAAACACCATTTGCATATCTTTACGTCGTTTCCGCATCTGTGCTTTGGAAAGTCCGTTCAAGCGTTGGTCTTCAAATTTAACAGTGCCTTCACTCGGTTCGATCAAACGCAGCAGCATGCGTCCTGTCGTCGATTTACCGCAACCGGATTCACCCACGAGACCCAACGTTTCACCTTTTTTCAACGTAAAAGAAACACCATCGACTGCTTTGACTTCTCCAATTTTTCGTCCAAATACGCCACCCGTAATGGGAAAATATTTTTTCAGGTTGTCGACTTCCATCAATGTGTCAGTCATGACGTTACCTCCTGTTCACTTTTTTCATGCAGGAAACAGCGGACTTGATGACTATCTTCCGTTTCGAGAAGCTGTGGGCTTTTAGCCGTGCATCGGTCAAATGCATATGGGCATCTAGGTGCGAACAGACAGCCTTTTTCAAGTGAACCGGGTTTCGGAACATTCCCCGGAATTGAATAAAGCCGCTCACGTTTCTCATACATATTAGGAACCGAGCGAATCAACCCTTCCGTATATGGGTGCTGCGGGTGATTGAAAATCGTCCGCACGCTTCCTTCTTCAACGACTTTTCCGGCATACATGACAACGATACGATCACACACATCAGCGACAACTCCAAGATCATGCGTGATTAATAGAATCGATGTATTCAAATCATCGTTCAACCGTTTCATCAAGTCGAGAATCTGTGCCTGAATCGTCACGTCGAGCGCTGTCGTTGGCTCATCTGCAATCAACAGATCGGGCTCACACGCCATCGCCATGGCAATCATGACCCGCTGGCGCATTCCGCCTGATAATTGATGCGGATAATCTTTCAGAAGCTGTTCCGCTCGAGGCATTCCCACTTTTTTCAGCATTTCAACCGCCCGAATGGCAGCTTTCTTTTTGGAAACCGGATTATGTAATCGAATGGCATCGATCAATTGCGATCCAATCGTAAATACAGGGTTCAACGACGTCATTGGCTCCTGGAAAATCATCGCGATTTCATTGCCACGGATTTGCCTGAGTCGACGTTGCGACGCCTTCGTAAGTTCCTCACCTTTAAACTTGATATTGCCGCTCACGATTTTACCCGGCCTCGGGATCAAATCCATGACAGACAATGACGTTACACTTTTTCCACATCCTGATTCACCGACAACGCCCAGTATTTCACCCGGTTGTATGTAAAAACTCACATCACTGACCGCTGGTACCTCCCCATCATCCGTAAAAAAAGACGTGTTCAATCTATTAACCTCTAAAATAGATTCCGTCACCATACCATTCCTTTCTGCTGTCTATTATAGTGTCTTTAAGATTGCTAGATGAACCCAACAGAATTTTTAAAATACTAAGGTCATAAGGTATTCATATATAGCCATTACAAAGTATATTGGAACCAGTCTCTTTTTCTTCACCGTTTCAATCGAATGCATTCACATGAATTCTAAAATTGAAAAAATTATAAAGATATATTATAAGCACTCCTCTTATCTCGTATGACGTATTCCGTCTCATTGTTTTGTCTTTATATATGTATATACACAAATCCGAGTTAAAATGCAGATACTTAATCGTCACTGTTTAGCGTTAACGACTCATTTTATATGGAATTTTCATAAACTTATCATAATCTTTTGCTTTTATCAACCAATTTGAAAGAATCGACTATTCCCCTTGTTCATACTTTTTTCACACAATGATCACAGTATGGATATCTATGTTTATATGACTTGCATACAGTCATTCATCATTTAGGGTGACTTTACTTTTACAATAAAATAATTTACGATATAATGAGATAATTAAGTATGTTCTTTAGAAATACACAGTTTAGTATTTTTATGAGAGAATGATGAATATGCTTAACACAAATTGAAAGCTTGTTTCATTAAATGAAACGTGATAGGGTTTTATAAAGCGCTATCATTAATACATTTTAAAGGAGGAATACAGTATTGGATCAGCAAAACATCTACACAGATAAGAAAGCATTTGATAATTACCCACAAACACCTCATGGCGGAACGCTTGTCGACCAGGTTCTGACTGGAAAGAAGCGTGATGAGGAAATGGAAAGAGCACGCACATTACCCATGATCATGATTGACTTGGAAGCCATCATTACAACTGAAATGATTGCGACAGGTGTCATGTCTCCAAACAAAGGTTATATGAAAGAGGCCGATTATGAATCCGTTCTCAAGGAGGGCCGGATGGCCAATGGCGTCATTTGGCCAGTTCCTCTAAGTTTCGCCCCGAGCGGCGAGCGCAATGAACAAGTCGTCCGCTCATTATCCATCGGGGACGATGTGGCACTTGTTGATGACGAAAAAGAACCAGTTGCCATTATGACGGCTGAAGATATTTTTGAATATGATAAAGACGAACGTGCGGAATACGTATTCGGGACGAAAGACAGGAATCATCCTGGTGTGGATTCGATTTATCGCCGGATGGGCGACGTTTCTCTCGGGGGACCCATCCATCTCTTGCGTCGTGTCCATTGGGGACCATTCGAGCCCTACCGTTTGGAACCGAAAGATACATGGCATACCTTTTACGAAGAGAAAAAATTCAACTCTGTAGCTGGTTTTATAACTGGTGCCAATCCTATGCACCGTGGTCATGAATACATGCACCGCAACCTTTTGGAAGAGGTCGATGGATTGTTGGTCCAGCCACTTGTGGAAATGGCCAAACGTGAATATACCCGCCATGAATTCCGTATGCTTTCCTACAGGAGTGTTCTCGAAACCTATTACCCGATGGAACGAACGATTTTTTCACCTTTAAGGGTCACTTATATTTTTGCAGGCCCTAGGGAAACCGTTTTGCATGCACTCGTCATGAAAAATTACGGCTGTACACATGCTATCATAGGTAGAGACCATGCGGGTATCGGCGATTATTATGATAAATATGCCAGCCATACCATCTTTGACGAATATCCACCAGAAGAGCTTGGCATAGAAGTGAAACTGTTCCACGAAGTATTCCATTGCACACGCTGTGACACGCTTGCCACGGAACAGACATGTCAACATGATGAGCATTACCGGATCAACATCTCAGGCACAGCCATCAGAGAGATGTTAAGGCACGGTATAACACCACCAAAAGAAATCGTACGTCCCGAATCCGCGCGCATTGCGATGCAAGGCATACAGCCAAAAGGACTTGATGAAAATGATAAAACAACACTGCCGGTCGGAAAAACCATCAAAAAAGTATTTCCATTTTATTTGGACACATATAACTTGGGCGGGCGAAAACGGGAAACACCTTTACATCCTGATGAACTGACCAATCGTGATCTTGAGGCAGCCGCACTGGATGTCCGTGCCAATGCCGACCGTGTATATAAAGAGGTTTCCGAAGAGTATAACAATGCTGGGGATATCAACCGCAGCCTGCATCCAAGCTGGATATTAAGCGCACGTGAGGATATCCGATTGCAACAAGAAATGGTAATCAAAGACTTGGAGTATAAAGTCAAACAAGCACCAGATAAAGCATCGGATGAATTTATGTATCAAGATAAAGAAGAAGCACAAAAAGAACTGGAGATTGCACGACAGATTTTGGATGAACTGACCCCAGCCCGGTGTCATGAAGACTTTAAATACCGTGTCTGGAATCCACTTCCTTATCATCGGTATATTGGAAGCGACGAGGAAGATGAAGAGTAGAACGCCAAGCATCAATTACTTAGACTCAGATGATTAAAAGCAGTCATACGACGCTTTGGGAAAATCATGTTCGAAACAAACGACAGGGGAGCCGAAATAAATAATGGCCCCCTGTTATTTATGGGAAAAGTAATAAAACGGAAAAATTTATCATGAAAAATGGTGAAATGTATTTCATATATAATAAAGAACGACATACCTTCCCGGCATCAGATTTTTCGTTCAATCATATGTCGGAATCATCCCGATGTTGAAGTAGACGCCAGAATCAGCTGTTTCCACGATAATGACTCCGACCGTCTTTCAGCAACCAAAAAAGACCGGAAGACAAGCTCCTCGGTCCTTTGGTCATCTATGAATCTATTCATTTACTACGCTCTGATCCATTTCAAGATTTCTCTTGGGGTTGCATTTTTTCCATACATTAATATACCCACTTTGAATATCTTTCCCGCAAGCTTCATGAATACCCATATACTGACTATCAATATAGCAAGTGCAATCATGATTTCCATCCATGGCCATTCCTGCAGCATCGACAGACGTAATATCAAAATACCGGGTGATGTAAACGGGATATATGTCCCAACTTGAGCAACGATCCCACTCGGATCGCTCACTACCGGACCGATAAAAATAAACGGTAAAAACGGAAGCATGAGTACCATTCCCTGGAACTGACCGGCCGAGGATACATCTGCCATCGTTGCTCCGATGCCGACAAAAATAGCTGCAAAAAGGAGGTATCCCATAATAGCGAGTGCAACAAGCAAAGCTGTTTCCGGTACAAACAGGTATTGGAATACGTTCAAGTCCATCAACCACATCGCAAACGGCACCGCAAATATCAGCAACACAAACGCCTGTATCATACCCAACACGAAATAACCGAGAATTTTCCCTTGCATCAGTTCACCTGGGGTGACAGACGATAGGATAATTTCCGCAATCTTGTCTTTTTTCTCTTGTGATGCACTTTGGAAAATATACATGCCGGAAAAAATAATCGATAGCAGAATAATAACTGCAAATCCACCCGATACGACCCTTTTCTTAATCTCTTCCTCATCCATCCCCATCGCATCGGCTATCGTTTCTTCATCATTGACATCACCGCCATCGTCTGTGGATTCCTTATCGGCAAACTCAATCGGTGTCGACACCACTGCCAGCTCTTCATCTGAAAAACCGAGTTCATTCAGTTGCAACGCTTTGACAGGCCCTTCCATCACCTGTGCCTCGCTTAGGAAAGACGCCGGCATGTCCTCACTTGTATAGACAGGAATAGTCCCTTCATCAAGGGCAGCTTCATCGACAAACAGATAGGCTGTATGTTCCGTATCGTCAAGTTCCTGTTCAACGTCTGCCTCCGCGACATCGGTTTGTTCCAGATGCCAATCGAAATTCCGTTCATCGGCTGTCTCACGGATCGCATCATATACACCGACATCATCATGTACATAGACATTAATTGTTTCCTCATCTTCATCATCGGAATCCCCGATCAGCGATGTAATCAACCCAAAACCGATCATCAACACCGGTGTCAGGAACAACCCAATCAAAAAAGATTTATTCTTCAAGTTTCGTTTGATTTCCCATTTAGCTACCTTCAATGGATTACGCACTCATATCACCTTCTTCCTCCAATAAGTTTTTATCCATGGCAATATCGATGAAAATTTCATGCAACGAAATCCGGTCAATCGATAACTCCTGTAGCGACAGATTATCCGGCAAGGTTTTCAACCATGCGACAGGGTCGATATCATTCTCCAAATGCAAGATGATTCGATCGGCTGTTTGTTCCGAACGTGTGACACCAGTAAGGTGTTTTAATTCCGACAGCTTATTTTGCCCTAAAATTGTACATTTGAAGTTGGCATATTTCTCTTTTACATCTTCCAATGGACCGTCGATCACTTTTTGTCCACGTTGCATCAAGAATACCCGATCACACATTTCTTCAACCAGATTCATCTGATGCGACGACAGCAATATAGCGGTTCCATTGTCGGCAAGCTCCTTGATTTCATGCTTGAAAACATCTTGGCTTACCGGATCCAACCCTGAGAATGGTTCATCAAGAATCAACAATTCTGGTTCATGGATGACCGATGAAATAAATTGCACCTTTTGATTCATCCCTTTGGACAATTCCTCCACATTGACATTCTCCATCCCTTCCAGATCGAATTTCTTCAAATAAGCCAATGCACGTTTCTTCGCTTCAGCCATCGGATAATCCTTTAAATCTGCTAGATAAAGCAAGATATCCATAACCTTCACATTTTTATACAATCCGCGTTCTTCAGGCAAATAACCGATCTTATGCCTGGGAATATCCGCATGCCCTTGAAAGGAAATACTCCCCTCATCGGGATACATGATTCCCATAATGTTGCGGATGGTTGTTGATTTCCCTGCCCCGTTCGGCCCGAGAATCGCCATGATTTCCCCTTTGTTCACGTTAAAAGAAACATCGCGCAAAACACGCTTATCTTTGAATGACTTTTTCAAACCGATCACTTCAAGCATCGTTTCCATAACCTTTCACTTCCTCTCATCCCAATTTTTATGTTCTGTCATCAATAATGTGATGATATCTTCCAAATCAAGTGCTTTCTGATCGAAGAATGCGACGCCCGCATCTTCAAAAAATGCTTCTGTCCGTGCCGCATCATCTGTCACCAACCGCCCCTCTTCACGTGATACTTCACCAGGGACTTTTTCATCTGGCAGCTCAGTTGTTATCCAGTAACGTCTGAATCGCTCCTGTAACGCACCTTTTTCAAATGACCCCAATAATTCGCCATCATGTAATATAGCAATATAATCTGATAACTTTCGGACATCTTCCACCTGGTGACTCGTCAGTAAAATAGACCGTTCACCTTGATCCATCCAATCCGTCAAAATATCCCCAAGCATTTTTGTCGATGGAATATCCAAATAAGATGTCGGTTCATCCAAAATCATCACAGATGCATTCCGCGGTACCGTCAACGCTAAATTCAGCTTTTGCTGCACACCAGGAGAAAGTTTTGAGTACTTTTTATTCAAAGGGATATTGAATGCTTTCACCATATACTTGAAAAGTGTCTCATCCCAATCAGAACAGAAACCCGCAGTTAAATTTCGGAGCGCCTCACCAGTAAACATATTGGCGCCAACGGGACTTTGTGGTAAATAAGCGACATGCGGTTTCCAATTTTTCTCTGGACTTTCCACAGACTCGCCGAATAGATGGACATTCCCTTGATCCGGTTTCACTAAATTCATCATCAGTTTCAATAATGTACTTTTACCCGAGCCATTATTGCCAATCAATGCCGTTATGGTTCCTGTCTCAAAAGATAAATCAAGTGGCCCGAGCTGAAAGTCATCGACTGTTTTTTGTAAATAAGTCATCGTTCCCCATGCATTCACCTGTCATTCCCCCCCTCTTCCGTTTCAAGCGTTTCAGAAAGAATTCTTTCGTTTCGTCTAATGTATAATCGTGTCGGAGAGCTGTTTCAATCGCATCATCCATCGTTTTTTCTACGGTGGAGCGTCGTACTTCTTGCTTCAGTGCTGCATCCACCTCCGCCACAAACGTTCCCTTCCCCTGCGACGTTTTGATATAGCCTTCTTGCTCCAGATTTTGGTAAGCCCGCCGCGTTGTTATCACACTGATTTCCAATTCCTTGGAAAGCACCCGTATCGAAGGAAGCGGTGTTCCACTCGATAAATGTCCACCTGCAATCATCGCCTTAAGCTGATTCTCGATTTGATGATAGATCGGCTCCCTGGAATTATCCGACAGCTCTATGGGAAGTCTCATGTGAACAATCTCCTTCCTTGTGGCTCAGCCATATAAATAGTCCAGCTTATTCATCGTTTTTTTCATGTGATACATCCAGTAGCGCAACCCCAAGAACGCCAGTACAATGGATATGACGGATGAAAGTATCGGCCATTCCGTTGCAAACAAAACTGTCCACTCCACTGCACTGTATGGTGAATAAAATGAAAACCAGAGATAGACCAGCAAGCCGACGCCTCCCATAACGATGAAAAGCAACACCATTTTGAACGGACTTATCCGATCACCTGCATCACTGGCCGTGTAAAGATGACCCGCATAAATCGAAAATGAAATCCAAATGACGGCAAAAACAACAAATGTTACGGGCGACATAAACGTCCCAGTTAATCCAGAAAACACATAAAATAATATCAGAAATAAGACATAATACGGAACAGCGACAAACATCTGTGACAGAAATCGGTGTTTAATGATAACGCTATCCGGTATCGGTAACTGCATCAACTTGATAAAATAAGGTGTTACCCAAAAATCACTACTGACTGCCTGATAACGGAATTCTTTCGGCCGTATCCAGTAAGGCACCACCCAAAACATGGCGATAAATCCAATATCATACAAACCCGGATTGTTTTCCTCAAGCAATGGATTATTATCCATATAATATGGAAAACCGATGCCTAATAAAGCAGCCGCCACTATAAAAATAATCGCACCTAAAAGATTCCACCACAGATAAGTTTTCAATTCAATCTTGGTCAGTTGCCAAGCTTCTTTCCAATCTCCCATTCCTTTCGCCCCCTTATACAAATATTTCATCAAAAAGATCGATAGATTCCATCACTTTTTTGGCGACCAAAGTCTTGCCAACCGAAAGACAATCATCAATATATCGATGATGACAACCAATATGAAAATACCATTCAATTCAAGCCGTGAAAAAAAGTGAAACCAATTCAAATCAATGATTTTTTCCATGAATTCACTCTTTTCAATGTTCAAACCCAGATCCATCTTGTCGAACACCCATAAAATGACGAATCCGATTGCCATGAACATCATTGGGAATAGTACGGTCGATAGCAGCTTTCTTATCATTGAGGCTGACATGAACCATTTCCCCTTTCGGTGTTCAGGTGTTCAGGTGTTCATATCTTTATACACAGTATATGTGTCTATATTTTAAAAGTCAAGATGAAATGAGAAATTCTTTTTTTAATGACTCCGTAAGACGTATACAGCATCTTATTGAACTTGTCCCAAAAAAAGCATCGCATATAAATGTGCGATGCTTTTAAAATAATCCGCTTGGAGACTCCTAATTTGATACAAATCTGTTTATACTTAAATAATCCTTTCAGAGCGCTCTTAATTTGATACAAATTCGTTTTATACTTAAATAACCCTTTCAAAGCGCTCTTAATTTGATACAAATTCATTTTATACTTAAATAATCCTCTCGAAGCACCCTTAATTTGATACAAATCTGTTTTATACTTAAATAACCCTTTCGAAGCGCTCTTAATTTGATACAAATCTGTTTTATACTTAAATAATCAACTCGGAGGTGGATGATAAGTGCCTCGCAACACCGCGGGCGCTTCTTGTTGTGTGTTTAAGACTTGATACTAAAGATGACTCGTTCAAAATTATGTCAATACCCAATACCCTTTTCAGTTCAAATACTTATATATTTTCTTGTTTCAACGCATCGATGATATTTTTCTTCTTAACTTTAGAACTGGCATACACCATGGTGGTGCCAACAATCAGAAAAACAGCGAATATAGCTATCAAAATACTTATCCATGGAAGGGTGAATGAATAATCATATCCCTCAGAAAAGGCCTTATACATAAGGTACATGATGCCTATACTGATCGGGAGTCCGTATAGCAATGACTTCAAGCCGTAGAATATGCTTTCATAGCGGATCATTTTCCGGAAGCCCTTCGGTGTCATTCCAACTGATTTCAACATAGCAAATTCCCGTGTCCGGAGTGAAATGCTTGTCGATAATGTGTTAAGGATGTTGGCGATGGAAATCGTGGTAATCAGCGCAATGAACCCATACGTGAATACAGAAAGCAGTAAAATCATTTGCTTATCATCTTGCATATATTGATAGTAGTTTTGGATGCTATGTTTTTCGTTTTCGATATTTTCGATGTTTTCCTGTGTCTTGATAGGGTCATCACTTTTTACATGTAAGTATTTATCATGTTGAAAGTCCATCAAGGCCCCACCCGCAAATTCCTGGAATGTATTTTCCGAAACAATCATGCTTAATTGACCCATATTGGGAGTCTCTACACCTAAAGGCATGTCATCGGTTAAACCTATAAGCGTTATATCATCAATGTCTGTCGTCTCATGTTCCTCCCAATTGTAAGCAGCTAAACGAATATGATCCCCTAGATCAGCGTTTAGACTTGATGTTTCTCCTCGCTTGCCTGTTTCTTCATCGACATATGTATACGAATCAATGACAACGGCTCCGGAAACATCGTCAACAGTAATGTCAGATTCATCTACAAATGCTTTAAATTCATCATCATCGAGTGCATACAAATTTACAACGTACGGACAATTATCATTCTTATCCGGAACACAATTTTCACGAAAGTATTCATCCATGTTTTCTTCCTCAATCATTGCCATGACATCATCGTTCACTTTTTGCATGACATTCGTATCTGTCACCTCATCCATGTCTTGCACAGCCTTGACAAAAACATCATCATCGTCATAACCAAGCATAATCGCCATATCATCGTTATGCAGGTTTTTTGTCATATCCGTAGTCGCCCTGAGATCACTTGTAAAATAAGACACTGATAAAAACAAAATGATGCTGATGACAATGGAGATGATGGCAGCTTGGTAACTACGCTTATTTCGCTTTAAGTTTTTCAGACCGATTGTCGCTTCAAACCCAAATAGTTTCCGCACCAGTTTGTTTGTCTTTATCTTTTTCTCCTCCAACTTTACATCTTGCGTTTGCCGGATAGCATCGATAGCAGACACACGTGATGCCCGTTTGGCTGGTATAAATGTGGAAATGAAAATGGTCAAGAGTGACACAAAAACGGCGACAACTATTTGCACCGGAGTGACAACAAGCTGTAATTCTTCTGTCAGACCAAGTGCATCATCGAGAAATGAGTTCATATACATGAATGTGACGGCCATCCCACCAAGACCTGCTATAATACCGATAGGAATGCCTGCGGCTGCAATCAACATACCTTCAAAAAAGACGGAATTTCTTTTTTGCTGTTTAGTCGCACCGACACTTGCAAGCATCCCCAACTGTTTGGAACGCTCGGCGACGGATATCGCAAATGCATTGTAAATCAATGCCACTGCTCCAACGATAATAATAGCCATGATGATCGCCGACAGGGAATATAACATAATCCGCATCCCGTCATTTGAAATAACCCCTTCATAACGGAGTAAATTCTTATTGAGCTCGAACGAATCGATGTGATGTTCAGATGCAAATTGTTCGATTTCTGTTATGGTATTTTTATTCAGTTTTTTTAAAACGACCGATGCATTGACCGTATCATCCGCTCCAAGTCCATCTTCATCCAGGTAAGCAATAACAGTATAACCTGGTGCGTCCACCGGTTCCCATGCAGGTTTTTGAATGGAACCAACAATTTCAAATGATTGTTCGGTTGTACCTGATATATGTTCTTGCACATCACCGGCGGCATCAACCTGGAGAGAATATGTTTGGTTCATTGGACCTGCTATATCCGGATCGTCACTCATGCGTTCACCGATATCCAATGTAATCGTGTCCCCGATTTCATAGCTATCATCTCCGTTGTCCAAAACCGGTTCAGAAACAATGATTTCATCCTCCGCTTCCGGCAATCGACCCTCCGTAACCGTAATGGGAAATTGTGTCAGCCCGGAATCACTATACTCTTTAACAAACAAATAAGGCGTATACTTATCGTCGGCATCAAACTCTACATACCCCAAATCATTCGAGAGAACCGTCTTCTTCGTATTCTCATCCGATTTGATTGCCTCCAACTGATCCGCATCGACACCTTCATATGTGACGTGCCATTCCCCTTCATCGGCTATCGTCTGACGCTTAAGCAAATCCATGAATGAGACACTGATTGTTGCAACAGCAGTCAGCATGGCGACGGAAATGATGACACCGAGCAACGTCACCAGTGTCCGACGTTTGTTTTCCCAAAGCAGTCGCATTGTCAATCTGTTCATGATTTTCATGGACGAACCACCTCGTCCTTGGTGATTTTTCCATCTTCAATGCCGATAATCCGGTCCGCTTCGAGCGCCAGTTGTTCATCATGGGTAATCATGATGAGTGTTTGCCCATACGCCTGATGAAACATTTTGAATATATCCATGATCTCTGCACTGTTTTGACTGTCCAGGTTCCCTGTCGGCTCATCCGCAAGCATGACAGCCGGATTCGCCATTAATGCCCTGCCAATGGACACACGCTGTTGCTGACCTCCGGATAATTGATTGGGCAAATGATTCAACCGATTGTTTAATCCTAATCTAGTGACAATCTGTTCCAACTGTTTTTTATCCACTTGATGCCTGTCCAACAACAGTGGCAGCGTTATATTTTCCTCGACCGTCAATACAGGGATCAAATTATAAAATTGATAAATCAACCCGATCTGACGCCGTCGGAATATCGCCAGTTTCGTTTCATCAAAATCATAGATATCAGTATTATCGATGAAAACTTTACCGCTTGTTGGTCGATCGACACCTCCCAACATATGAAGCAATGTCGATTTACCCGATCCAGATGGACCGATGATCGCGACAAAATCCCCTTTTTTTACCGAAAAGGATATATCATCCAGCGCTTTAATCGCCGTTTCCCCTTTTCCATATACTTTAGACAGATGTTCCACTCGTAAAATATCCATTTGTTAACCTCCATTTCTTGCTATTATCTTCAGTGTATCTGTCTAAAGTGACAGGCAAGTGACTTTTCAGATGACACTATTGTCACTTTCGAAAAGAAGCCAAAGAAAAAGAATCACGTCAGCCTTTATCATGACTCACTCAACGGGCGGAAAAATTTAATGATGAATGTTGTTCCTTCTCCTTGTATGCTTTTTACATCCAACGACCCATTCTGTTCCATGATAATGGTGTGTGCCATAGCGAGTCCAATTCCAACACTATCGTCACTTGCGTTTTTTCCTTTGTAGAATCGTTTAAATATATAAGGTAGATCTTCCTTTGCAATTCCACTTCCATTATCATGTATGGTAATTTCCGTATACAAGCTGTTTTTTGAAAATGCTATTTGCAAGCTCCTTCTGACATGGAGATGTTCGACACAATTTTTAATCACATTGACGAGAGCTTCGGATGACCAGCGGAAATCGCCAGTGAATGACGTGCTGCCATCACCTTGAACAGAAAGTTGGATATGCTTATCTTCGATGGATTCCCGGAGTGGCTCAAGAGCCTTGTCAATCAGTGTATGCACGTTAACATTATCTTGTTTAAAATAAACAGTGCCGGCGTCAATTTTGGATAACTTCAATAATGATGTTACAAGCCATTCCATACGCTCGAGTTGATTTTGCACGTTGTGGACAAATTCTGTCCGTCTTTCCGCGGGTAAATTGGGGTCTTCCAACAAATCACTCATAACCGTCATAGAAGCAAGGGGGGTCTTCAATTGATGCGAAATGTCGGACATAGCTTTTTGCAAATGAATTTTATCTTTTTTCAACAATCCCCGTTGTTCCGATAACATCCTTGTGACTTTATAGATTTCGCTTTTCAAGATGCTTAGTTCGCCTTCGTAATTATCCCGTAAATCAAGATCAAAATCACCGGTGTGGATTTGACGCAAATATCCCGATAACCGTTTGATTTCCCTGTTCCGCCAGTGGAGTACATAAAAAAAAGCAGCCGTCATCATTCCTGTAACTAGCAGAAGGATCAATGCCGCCAGTTTACTTATGAAAGCAATCATGATCATGCCGAAAAGGGTCATGATTACCAAGACGATAATCAAACGTCTGATTTCACGATTACGCATCATCGTCCATCACCAAACTTATACCCTAGACCACGTACTGTTTTCAGTATGGCTGGATGTTGTGGATCATCTTCCAATTTTTCACGAAGCCTTTTCATATTGACGGTCAATGTATTATCGTTCACAAAGTCACCTGACACATCCCAAATCTCTTCCAACAATTGATCTCGGGTAAGAATCTGTCCACGATGCCTGACAAAAATCATGAGCAATCGATATTCGAGAGCTGTCAAATGAATTTCCATGCCATTTTTATACATCATTCCTTCAAGAGGATAGATTCGAATATTACCAATTGAAATATCCGTCTGCTGTTGAGCTTGTTTACGATATCTGCGCCACACTGTACGAAGCCTTGATTGCAATTCACGAATGCGGAAAGGCTTTGTAATATAATCATCAGCTCCCATGTCAAGTCCCATCACGACATTGACCTCATCATCAAAAGCTGTCAGGAAAATAACCGGGATGTCTCGCTTTTGTTTGACCATTTCACATAAGTCATAACCACTTCCATCTGGCAATGACAGGTCAAATAAGCATAAATCAATTCCATCCACTTTGTTTTCAATGGCTTCTTTTGCCGTAGAAAAATCGAAGCATAAACAGGTCTGGTAGTTTTCCTGTTTCAGTGAATATTCCAATCCCATCGCAATCGTGCGGTCATCCTCAACAATTAATATATTCATAGAATCCATCCTTTTTATTACGGAACATTATTAAATCTTCAACCACACAAGCCGTTCCTTATGAAAAAATACTACCCTGTTACTATAGCATGTTTCATTACCGGGAATCTACAGGGTATTTATACCCACCCACATCTCGCGTGCAAAAACAGTGCCATTTTAAGTCAGTCACATATTGTTCACTGTTTCACAATATTATGTGATGTGTATCACATATAAGCCATTATACCTATAATATACTTTATTTACAGGGAAAGAAAAAACTTACAAACACCACCGTAACCCATTCAACAGAATCCCTGTGCAGAGCTTCAAAATAATAAAAAAGGAGTGTTTTGCATGTTTTCTAAAACGTTCAGAATCACTGTGATGTTGTTGGGATTGACCCTGTTCATGACAGCATGTGGAACAGCACAGGGTGTCGATGGGAACCAGGAAAATAACGCCAATAACAATGATGATGCGACAAACACAACCAATGAAGAAAGCGCGACAGCAGAAATTGCAAATGTCGGCCCACATGAAGGGGTCAATCAGGAGCCTGTCCCTATCAATGTTGAACGTGTCGGAGACCATGAAGTCAATATTGAAATGACATCCCAGATTACCGATATCGAGCTTGATGAAGGACATATGTACAAAGCATGGACATTCAACGGCACTGTGCCAGGACCGGTCATCCGCGTCCAAGAAGGTGACACACTTCATTTCCAGCTTGAAAATATGGATCCAAGTGTCGATCATTCCATTGACTTTCATTCCGTCTATGCAGCCCCGGATAAGGACTTTGCAGATGTAAAACCAAACGAAACAGGTACGTTCAGTTATGATGTCGGTTCACCCGGTGTCTACATGTACCACTGTGCCACTGAACCCGTTCTGACACATATCGCAAACGGCATGTATGGAACGATGATTGTTGAACCCGAGGATGGTTACCCAACAGATGATGAAATCGATCACGAACTAACCATTGTACAAAGTGAATTCTATGAAGATGGGAACTTTGACGAGATGTTGAACGCCGAACCTGAATATGTTGTCTTCAACGGCAGTACACAGGCTGTTAAAGGCGAAAACATCCAAGCCAACGTCGGAGATAAAATAAGGATCAATTTTCTTGATGCCGGGCCAAATGAAACATCCAGCTTCCATGTGATCGGATCTCAGCTTGAAACCGTCTACATCGATGGCGACCCAAGAAACGTACAACACGGCTTACAAACAGCGATGGTTCCTGTTTCCGGTTCGGTTGTCGTGGAATTCACGGTCAAGGAACCAGGTGTTTATCCATTCGTCACACACGCTTTCGACCATGTAACGAAAGGGGCACTTGGACAAATCGAAGTAACAGAATAAAATAAGATCTAAAAAACCTCCTGTCTCATTTGATACAGGAGGTTTCAGCTTTTCCCATCAATAATATGGTGAGATGAACACATATACAAGCACACCGCTCAAACTGACATATAGCCAGATCGGCATTGTCCATCGAGCGATTTTCCGGTGCTTTCGGTCATTTCTGTTCAACCCACGACCGAGGGTGATAAGCGATAATGGAACGAGAATGGCAGCAAGTAAAATATGGCTGATAAGAAAGGCATAGTAGATATACTTCACGATGCCATCTCCACCGAAGCTTGTCGAACCCGCCATCGCGTGGTAGGTTAAATAAGAGACGAAAAATAGCAACGTCACGCCGAAAGCCGAAAGCATAAAATTACGATGTGCTGGTATGTTTCTCTTTTTGATCATAACCAAGGCACAGACAAGCAATATGAAGGTAATCCCGTTAAAAATGGCGTTGAAAAGCGGCAGGATTGTCAACTCCACCCCAGCAATCGTACCATCCGTACTCCGCGGTAAATAATTACTGCCTAAAATGACCGCTATAATGATAACCGATAATATCCAAATGAGTGGATTATAATTACGTTGTGTTGAATTTACATTTTTCAATTTAACAGACCTCTCATAGAAATATATACAACGTTAATCATAACGGTTAAACCCGAAAAGAGCAATCACAAACAACTGATTTCATACATTTGTCAGAAAATCGACAAGGCACAGTCGACTGTCTTAATTCAGGCGAACACATCCTTCAGGGTTTCCCTGTGACATGTATTCGCCTGTACCATTACCTTTTCAAATATCTTGAACAAAATCATTGTTACAGTATATGCCATCCATTTCGATTAAATGCTCTATGAGGCTACCTTTCTGACATTATATCTTCATTACAGGGTCTGCACCAATATGCTGACAACAACGATTGAGCCCGTTGTCACAGTCGTAAATCCACCGACAATCATAGGTGTCAGGATTTCATCAAATATGATTTTTTCTTCTTTGCTATCGTCGGCAACACTTCGGCTTACCTCTTCACAAAGAAGAAAATCCGCCGGGAATCCAAACAATGCTGTCAATGCAACGGGGATCCCTTTATTCAAGTTCCATTTCAACAATTTGGAACTTATGATGCCTCCAACGATAATACCGATTGATCCGACAACCATGATGGTTACGACAAGTGGAATATAACCGACAAACATACTCGGTGTCACATCATCCATTGAACCGATTGTAAAAATGATCAACCCGGCCATGGCAATTCCAAAAGAATTTGCACGTTCGAGCATTTTTGTGTTGTAAAAACCTAATAGAGCACCGATGATACCAATGAACAGTGCCCATAGACTATAATTGATACCCGTCAGATCCGCTAAAAATACCGCCAGGGATCCACCTATGAATATTTGTAACAGAAGAAGCAAATTCGTTTGATATTGCGCAGGTATCCACGTCTTTTTCTTATTGCTTTCAAAGGAATCCAGATTTTCTTCAGATGTTTGATCCATCACTTCATCCGTACACATCGTTTCTTTAACATACTTGGCGTGCCGTCTTAGAAAAAAAGATGCAAGTGGCATACCAATCAGTTTTTGACTGGCAATAACAAGCGCCGGTACAACAATAAGCGATGATAGATCAAGATCTTGCAAAGCTTCCACAGTCAGCACAAATGCGATTGTTCCACCCGTAAGCGGACCAACCCCCGCAACGGCAGACGCATAATCAAAGAGTAAAGGGACAACAGCCAGTACTAAAATAACCGCCATTACGATACCCGATAACGCAATTACAACACTTTTTACCTGACTTTTCAATAATTTGAAGGGTACAAGCGTCCCCATATGAACGATTAACGGAGCGACCATCATAGCCCCGAATGCACTTAGCGTTGAATTACCAACCATGTCTTGTGGGAATACATCAGTCCACAGTAAAATGAGATAACCGATTACGACCACAAGCAGCATGGGTACGCGTGCTTTCGTTAAAATCGAAATGAACTCACCTGCCCCCAAAAGAAGTAAAATCAACGTCGCCGTAACAACTGGTTCACTCATTTAATAGCCTCCTTGTTCCTGTTTCATAGAATATAGTAATAGATAACAAACTTCGTATACGAAAACACCTATCAATATCTCGGGAGAACGCATTTTTTCAACCGTCCTGCGCGCTTGTATGAAATCGGGTGTTTTATGCTTTATAATGTCTCCACCAAAATGCTGACAACAACGATCGAGGCCGTTGTTACTGTTGTAAAACCACCAACGAGCATTGGGGTTAATATTTCGTCAAATATCGCTTTCTGCTGTTGTTCATTATCACCGACACTTCGACTCACTTCTTCACATAATAGATAATCGCCGGGAAAACCAAATAAAGCTGTCAGAGCGACCGGAATACCTTTATCCAAATTCCATTTCAACAATTTGGAAGCTACAATACCACCTACCATTATCCCGATAACACCGATGATCATCGTCACTGCAACAACGGGTATGTACCCAAGAAACATGCTCGGTGTAATTTCATCCATGTTGCCAAGGGTAAATATAATCAACCCTACCATAGCAATACCAAATGAATTGGAACGTTCCAGCATGCTATTGTTATAAAAACCGAGGACAGAACCTAGAATACCGATAATCAATGCCCATAAGCTGTAATTGATACCGGTCAAGTCACCTAAGAAAACAGCAAGCGAACCACCGATGAAAATTTGCAGTAAAAGCAACAAATTTGTTTGATACTTTTTGGGAATCCATGTTTGGCTTTTTTCCAAGATACTTGTCTCACCTGCAGACTTCGCCTCTTTCAAAGCTTCCTTTGTACAAGTCGTTTCTTTGACATGGCGTGCATGACGTCGCAAAAACTGTGCCGCCAAGGGTAGCCCAATTTTACTCTGGATAGCAATAATTAATGCCGGAATAGCGACCAAACCCAACAGGTCCAGCTCTTTCAATTTTTCAACTGTCAGAACAAATGAAATCGTACCTCCAGTCAATGGCCCGATACCTGCGACTGCAGTTGAATAGTCAAATATAAGTGGGACGATCGTCAAGACCAAAATGACCGAAACAATTATGCCGGATAATGCAATGACCACGCTTTTTATCTGCTGTTTGATCAATTTGAATGGGACCAATGTTCCCATATGCACAATCAATGGTGCCACCATCATGGAACCAAACGCACTCATGACGGAGGAGCTCAACATATCCTTAGGAATGACCCCTGTCCATATCAAGATGAGGTAACCTATTGTTACGACGAGCAACATAGGAATCCTTGCTTTCGATATAATCGATAAAAATTCACCTACACCTAATAGTATTAGTATCAACATGGTCGTAACAACTGGTTCACTCATTTAATAGCCTCCTCGTATATTATTATTAACTAGTTTTTACTAGTTACTTAAATCGTTATATCTTTCAAGGTATAATGTAATTAATCAGATAGAGGTTGTCGGATTCCTCCTTGAAGCTTTGTCTTCGTTAGTAAGACTGACACCTCT
>DATGUN010000064.1:0-39111 GCA_035301285.1 Virgibacillus sp. | reverse complement strand
GGCGCCTCATCATTTTCTGTTGTACTGCATGCCCCAAGCAGTGCCAATGCAATGATCGGGGCACCCAGTTTAAGCAGCCATTTCCTATGCATGATATGCCTCCTCGCAAGTTTTACCGTTTCCCGTAGTTTAACCCGGAATCACAAAGTCATGCACTTGAGCTGAAAAGTGGGACATGAGGTCAGGTTCTTCGTCGCAATTACTTTCTGGGCCATTCTCTCGAAAGAATGCTATAGAGGACACAGTCATGGAAATGATTGTACAGGTACTCAGCGTCCCTGATGATACCCTCTTGTTCTAATTCAAGCCGCTCCGGGATGGCTCTACTTTTTTTATTCTGGACGCCACATTGTATTTCAACTCGATTTAATCCATATTCACTAAAAGCTACATCAATCAGTCTTTTTACCACACCTGTCATAATGCCGAGGCCTTGAAAACTTTC
Organism: Virgibacillus sp.; assembly: GCA_035301285.1. GTDB lineage: Bacteria > Bacillota > Bacilli > Bacillales > Amphibacillaceae > DATGUN01. Next base: position 38,666 of record DATGUN010000064.1, on the reverse strand, counting down.
CCCTAACCAATAACCGATACTTGTCTTTTTGTTTACCCAATCAATCTCGTGGAATCCAGCCATACCTGATAACTGACCCTTATATAGAATACCCGTTTGAAAACCATCATTCGAGGCAAATTGCTTTAACCATGTTTCAATGATTGGATCATAATCTGCTGCTTTCTCCATGTTATCAACCCAAGGAAGCCATTCTCTCAAATATTTCCTTGACTCATCCACCAGGTTAAATAAGTCCTCAGCATCCTTTTTTTCTAGCAGTTTTAACGATACCTCTTCATTAATTTCCAAAGAAAACATAAACGACCCCTCCTCTTATGAGCTGAATACTTAATACATATAATTTTAATCTTGAAAAATCATTTCACAAAAAAGATGATCCCTTTTGAATCGTCCTAAAAAGCCCAATTGCCACTCGTAAAAATCGGAACACGTTCGCCTTCATCCGTTTCACCATCAATATTGAGATCCCTGGATCCAACCATCAAGTCAATATGGTCGATACTTTCATTAAATCCTTTTCCAATCAATTCTTCATGAGCAAGGCTGTCAGCATCCTCTATTCCCATTAACAATGCATTTCCCAGGGCGATGTGACATGATGCATTTTCATCAAATAATGTATTATAGAACAGAACACCTGAGTTGGAGATCAATGAATTGTGAGGCACCAAAGCAACTTCACCAAGACGTTTGGTCCCTTCATCCGTTTCGATGATATGTTTCAGGATATCCTCACCCTTCTTCGCTTGAAAATCGACAACTTTACCATGTTTGAAAGTCAACGAGAAATTTTCAATGAGGTTACCATCATAATTTAAAGGCTTTGTGGCTGCTATGGTACCATTGACTTTGTCCTTATGTGGCACCGTAAATACCTCTTCGCTCGGTACGTTAGGAAGAAAATCAACGCCATCTTTGGTTTTAAATTGTGTGTTTTTCCAAACAGAGTCATCAGCAAGACCTATGGAAAGTTTTGTCCCTGGTCCCTCATAATGCAATGTAATAATCTTTTTGCGATTTAAATAATCGGCTTTTTCCTGCAGAAGATGCAAATGGTCTTTCCACAAACTGACTGGATCATTCAAGTTAATCCGCGTCGTATTAAAAATCTGTTCCCAAAGTGCGTCCACTTGCTTGTTTTCATCCACTTCCGGGAAAACCTTTGCCGCCCACTTTTGAGTAGGTACTGAAAGCACACACCAGGATATGCTTCCATTCGTTTCGGCGTTTTTATAACGACTCGCTTTCATAGCCTTTCCTGCTGCCTTTCGGCTAAGAGCAATCCGTTCAGGGTCTATATCCTTCAATAATTCCGGGTCAGGTGCATAAATATTTAACAGCGCCCCACCCTCATCAACCATTTCTTCCAGCATATTGATTTTCCAATCCGGATAATCTGCCAATCCTTCTTCAGGAGCCTTTTCATATGTAAGGCGCTCAATCGATGGATCAAAGAAATCTGTATAAACTTTTACAGCACCTACCTCGTACGCCTTTCTAGCTATAATTTCAACAAAATAAGCATGCTCAATGTCAGCATTGATATATAGCTTTTGCCCCTTTTGAATATTTAAAGCGACTTTAACAGCCAACTCCGCATATTCTTCAAGTCTGTCTTGAAAACCTTTCAAGCGTATCCTCCCCTTTTCACCTTTATGACATCATAACACTAACAGGGCAAGGGGTCATGTCTCCCAGCCCGCTCACTTTCTATAAGGGGTTCTCGCCGCCGTTTTGTGCAGATGAACGGAAGGGCAGACCCATTCTTTGTCCGGGAATAGCGACTGTCAATTCATGGTAAAAATGGGAGACAAAAATGAGGTTGACTCCTGTCATGTTTAGCTCTATAATAGATTATTAATATATCAGAGGGTACTGTCAAAGCACTCAATAAATACCTTCAGTACCTTAAAAATTTAGAATATTAAAAAGGGAGTGAGGTTTTTGAGCATTCATCACCACAATCATCCTTTCATGACGATTCATGACTTCAATAAACAAAGTCATATCGGGTGGGACAATTCACTTAAGCCGATAGCCGAAGTAGACTCCGGGCAAACAGTGACATATGAAATCACCGAATCTTCCGGAGGTCAGTTCACGAAACACTCAACCGTTGAGGATGTAAAAAAACTGGACTTTTCGAAAGTGAACCCAACAGCGGGTCCTGTTTATGTAAAAGGGGCTGAACCAGGCGATACATTGGAAGTGGAAATGGTGAATTTCCAACAACTCGATTGGGGCTGGACAGCACTTATTCCTGGATTCGGGCTACTTTCCGACGATTTTACCGAGCCAGCCATTAAAACATTCGACCTGACCCGCAAGCATACTACAGAATTTTTGGATGGCATCAACTTGTTTATGAAACCTTTTCCGGGCACGGTCGGAGTGGCGCTTCCCGAGCCAGGCGTACATAGTGTCGTCCCACCACGCCAGAACGGCGGAAACATGGACATTCGACACTTGACTCGTGGAACGAAGCTCTATCTTCCTGTCTGGGTAGAAGGCGCCTTATTCTCCATCGGGGACACACATGCCGCACAAGGCGACGGAGAAGTATGTGGAACAGCCATTGAGGCATCGATGGAAACGACGATCCGGTTCAAGTTGCATAAAGGAAAGACCATTCAGGAACCGCGCTATGAAATTCCTGGGCCGCCTACACCTGAAGCGGATTCTCGTGGCTATTATGTCACCACAGGTTATGGCGAAGATATTTATAAAGCCTCACAGAAAGCGATTCGTTACATGATTGAACACCTTGTCGACACATATAAAATGAATGACAAAGAAGCCTACATGCTGTGCAGTGTCGCAGTCGACTTAAAAATCAATGAAATCGTCGATGCACCGAATTGGCTTGTATCTGCCTTTTTACCGAACTCGATTTTTCGATAAGCATGATAAACGTTACGAATAGGATTGAAAAGATGACCCTTGTTGAAAGGATCATCTTTTATTTCTATCATCAGGGCTCATAGTGCGTCCTCGTTTGCCATATAAATATGTTAAATGCTCGACTCTGCTTGTTTGATAGAAACAACAGCCAATAGAACGGGATATATCCAGCCTTTACCAAAAGAAGAATCATTTATGACGGAATATTTCGAATACACTTGAAGCACATTTTGTCCATGGACTTTTATACCACTGACAACGATGTTCCTGCAAACTAAAAAAGAAAATGGTCGTATGATGCACCGACAATATATTTTAATAATGACTTTTAAGGGGGATATGTATGTCAAAGAAATCAGTTGAACAATTTGGGTACAAACAGGAACTGAAACGTGGGTTATCCTTTGCGGATATTATTATTTACGGTTTGATTTTCATGGTGCCAATTGCACCTTTCGGGGTATATGGAGAGGTCATGGTAGGCGCGCAGGGCATGGTTGCCCTCGCCTATTTAATCGGGATGGTCGGGATGATTTTTACCGCGCTCAGCTATGCACGTATGTCCGAAGAATTCCCGCTTGCTGGTTCCGTCTATGCTTATGTCGGACACGGCATGAACCAACACCTCGGATTCATCGCCGGCTGGCTCATATTGCTCGACTACCTGCTTGTACCGACACTGCTGTATGTGGTCAGTGCCGCCGCTCTTGGCGGTATCCTGCCAGGGGTTCCGCTATGGGTCTGGATTTTAATATTCGTTTTGATCAATACAATCATTAACTATTTGGGAATCGAAATGACAGCAAAAACCAATAAAATATTCCTGATTTTCGAGCTTATCGTACTCGTTGTCTTTCTGGCCATTGGTATTTATGCTGTTTCGACCGGTGTCAATGGTGCAACATTCTCTTTTGATCCGATATTCAATCCAGATAATTTCAGCTTGAATTTAGTACTTGGAGCTGTTTCAATTGCTGTATTGAGTTTCCTTGGATTTGATGCGGTGTCCACACTATCAGAGGAGTCAAAGGGCGGTCCGAAAGCCATCGGTCGCGGAATGATTTATTCCCTATTACTAGTTGGTGTCCTGTTTATCATCCAAACATGGGTAGCCGCATTGATCGTTCCCGACTTTGAATCATTCGCCGATATCGACACAGCGTTTTACGAAACTGCTGAAATAGCTGGTGGAAAATGGCTCGGTGTACTGACAGCCATCGCCACAGCGCTTGCATGGGGGATTGCAGATGCGCTTGTCGCCCAAGCGGCCATTTCACGTGTGTTATACAGTATGGCACGAGACAAAAAACTGCCGAAGTTCCTTGCAAAAGTCCACCCTAAATACAAAACGCCGTACACAAGCACATTATTGGTTGGGGGGATTTCCATCGTTCTGGGATATGTCTTCCTCGGTGGGATTGATGTACTGGCATCGCTCGTTAACTTCGGGGCACTCAGCGCATTTCTGTTATTGAACATCGCTGTGTTTTATCACTTCATCATTAAAAAAGGCAGCAACGATTACTGGAATTTCTTCACACTGCCATTGATCGGGTTCATCATCATTGGTTTCGTCTGGGTCAACTTTTCCACCCACACCCAGTTGATGGGGCTCATTTGGCTTACGATTGGAATTATCGTCACCTTGATCTTCATCGCAAAAGGAAAGAGCGCCAAAATCGATTTAGAATAAAAAATCCGGGACGGGATCAGCTGCCTCGTCCCGCTCACTTTCTGGAAAAATGCACAAGAAGGGATCCGTCATTTTTTAAGATGATGAATGGGATGGCGGCCCCATCCCTCTATCCCAAACTGGATCATCGATCTGTATGCTTCCTGTTTGAACCACTTTGGCATAAACACCAAAAAAGGCATCCAATTGCTGTGAAACGTCTCGCAAAATGGATAGGTCGACATTGGCATTTTTCGGATCGACGCCAATCATGATACAGCGTTGACATTGTTTATAGACTTCCAGCTCAACGTCCGCTATGCGAAGTATCCGTCCGATCCAATCAACCTCTTCAAACGGTTTTCCACTATCAAGACGGAGGACAATATTCGGTCGGAACCGACGCATATCAACGGGTTCACCCAGTAAATCTGCGAGGGCTGCTAAAGAAGCATCCGTCGTTATCAATAAATTGGCTTCATCAACAGCTGTTTGGCCATGGTGATTCATTGGATAGGTTTCCATCGATATATTCAAACCAAACCGATCCGTCATATGCTTTAAAATAGCCTCGTCCCACTTAAAAAGCTCTCCTTGTGGGGATGTGATTTGAATTCCCGGAAAATCATTATCCTCCACGCTTTCCGTAAATTCGGCCTGGTAACTAAGCAGATAAGGAATCCGTTTGGCACTCAGATGCCTGCCAAAACGGTCATGATTGATGAATGCATGACTTCTGTCCCCTCTCAAACCGTATGTTTCCACAAGACTTTCATCAAGCCGCTCACCTTGAAATGATTTTACCGGATGCCGGTAAAGTGCCTGAACACTGCCAACTTGTATCAAATACAGCACCCCCACTGATTTATCCGTGACCATGTTCATGAATCGCCCAAAAACGAGTTACCGACAATATCCAGATGCACGGAATCCCCGATTTTTTCATAGCCAATTTCCTTATAAATCTTATTCGATGTCGGATTCATCATGTCCGTGTAAAGGATACAAAACGTAAAGTCCTTCAGCAATTCTTTTGAGATCGCTGCAACAAGCGTCCGGGCATATCCTTTTTTACGCGACTCCTTTGGTGTGAAAACGAGACTGACCGTCACACCATTTTTTGTAGGGCGCGACTTTTTCATCATCGATACCACTTTTCCATGATCTTCCCAAAGAAAAAGCTCTCGTTCTTTTATAAACATTGCAACCTGCTTTTGGACCCGTTCAACCGACGTTAGGGTCATACCAGCATCTCTTTCAAATAAATTGTACCATTCCTCAATGAGTGACGCATCCCGTTCTTCTGCATAACGCCACGTCCCTGGACTGTTTTCAAGTCCTTCATTGACTTTATCTAATCGATACACACCCTGATCCATAATCAGTTGATGTGCTCTGCCTGTTTTCATTTCCCATTTTGCCGCCACTTCATATGCCCACGGTTTTAAACTGACGATGGATTGAAAGCCAACATCCCATTCAACCATCTTATCGACAAACAGATCCATTAACGCATCTAAACGGGTTTCATCAACAAAAATGAGATTGATCGGATATGGAGGTGTCCATTGAAAAAAAGCCAACACCTCACCTTTTTCCTCGATTGTCGCCATAAACGGATTGTCATATTTACCAGCCTTAATGCCTTGCAACACACCTAGAAAGAGGCTAAAGATATCTTCTTTTTCCAATAATACTTGCTCGATCTTTTTCTCAAACTCATATGCACGATCATAGACCTTAACGTTCATCACTATCCCCCATTTCCAAACCATACCGGCTTGTTTCTTCCAGAGACACAAAGACAGACCACATTCGCTCTTAAGACAATTGGGACAATGGAATGTTCCTCTGTCCCGCTATTAACTTACAGACATTTTACTACAATTCAAAACGTTTTAGAATAGCGATCGCGTAACTTTTCATTGAATATCGTGATGTGTTTGCTATTTTTGATATGGATGTCACTATTCACCATCAATAAACCGGATAGCGACAGGCGCGATTGTTTGATATTCTCCAGTAAGTGGTACACGATATTAAGTGATAATCATTAACAAAAGGAGCATGACAATGAAAAGACTAGAACACTATATTTGTGTTATATCTGGAGCGGCTACCGGTATTGGAGAGGCAAGTGCCAAGCGATTCGCTGATGAAGGGGCGATTGTACTCTGTGCTGATATCGATGAAGAAAGAGCCAAAAAAACGGTGGAAGACATACAACAAGCAGGTGGACGGGCAGAGGCTTACCATCTGGATGTATCCAAAGAGAAAAGCGTGAAGGCCTTTGCGGAAAAAGTAAAACAGACATACACGACGATTGACGTTCTGTTCAATAATGCCGGTATTGACCGAAAAGGTGGAAAAGTGCATGAATATCCAGTCGAAGCCTTTGATGATGTTATCAATGTAGATCTTCGCGGTACATTTTTGATGAGCAAATACCTCATTCCACTGATGCTTGAAAAAGGCGGATCGATCATCAACACATCCTCCATGTCCGGTTCAGAAGCGGATCTCGAGCGTGTTGGTTACAACGCTGCCAAGGGCGGAGTGAATAACATGACGAAAGCAACCGCGATCGATTATGCACGGCAGGGAATCCGCGCCAATGCTATTGCACCCGGAACAATCGAAACGCCACTGGTTGATAAGATGGCCGGTACGAAGGAAGACACTGGCGGCAAAACATTCCGCGATGCCCAGAAATGGGTCACACCGATGGGACGATTGGGAAAACCGGAAGAAATGGCAAACATCGCCCTCTTTCTCGCTTCCAAAGAAAGTTCTTTTGTCACAGGACAGGTCATTACCGGTGACGGTGGCTTGACTGCGTATACATGGCCCGGTGAAATGTTGTTTGAAAACGGGTGGAAAGAAACGACGGAATAGACAATATACGAACCCATTCGAACATGGCATTCATATAGATGCCATACACGCAAGAATGTTGATGACAAGGAAACAAAGCGGATCTGTGCCCCAAACAGATCCGCCTTCTCTAGTTTCCGAAACGGGATACTTGCGAGGCGATTTAGTCTATTATCCCTATGGTCAAAGGATTTAATATCCCTTATACTTATCACTAATAGTTTTGGAAGAAAATTCTATATAGGGGTGATGACTTGGAAGGGGAGATTATTAAATTTTTTCGGGAAAGAAACAAATTGACACAATCTCAACTTGGGGAAGGCATTTGCACCACGACCCATGTAAGCAAAATCGAAAGAGGAAAAACCGCTTATTCTGAGGAAATCATAACATTATTCTCCGAGAGACTATCAATCAATCTACGCCACGAAATTGACAACCTGGATAAAGTCGAAACGCTGCTGCGTCAGTGGCAACGAGCAATCACCATGAAACGGGTCGAGGAAATGACAGACATAAAAAATGAATTGGACCGGATCACCATCGTCCAGTCAAACCATTTCATCAATCGATATCGGCTACTTAACGCAAGACACCTCTTGATTCAAAAAAACGATCCGAAGCATTCAAAATCATGGAATGTGTCAAAAAAGAGTCTTCGCATCTGACACCTTATGAAAAAAATCTTCTGCTCCATATTTACGGGATATATTACATCAACGCACCCAACAATCAAAAGAATTCCCAGTCCATACGTTTTTTGAAAGAAATCAATATAACTGAATATGATAACCCTGAATACTATTACCATTTAGCCATTGGATACCACTTGATTGGCTCACATGTATTGGCTTATTCATACTCCGAGCAAGCCATGCGCTATTTCAAAGAAACAAACAACTATGGACAAGCCATCAATGCCGAATCCCTCATGCTTTTGCAACAAAGCAGAGATATTTCGTATAACTTCAATGATCTGGTTACCCGTTATCATGATTTGATCCGCGATAGTGAGATACTGGGATTTTATGATAAAAAAGCCATTTTATTAAATAATCTCGGCTTCGAATACTTTAATAAAGGGGAATATGAGTCAGCCAAAAAGTGTTATCAACACGCATTGGAAATTGATGAACCCGATTCATCATCATACCTGTTTCACCTATGCAATTACATTGATGCATGTATTGCAAGTGGGAATTATAAAAAAACATCTTTATTGAAATTAATCAGTGAGGGCCGCTCCCTCGCCAAGAAATTGAACAGTACACATTCCCTCACCTTTCTTCAGCTCATGAAATTTAAAACGGAAGGTGCGACCGGTGCATTCTATCAATTTCTTGAAAAAGAAGCGTTACCCCACTTCAATGCCATAGAACATATCATTTACTACAAACGATTCGCGAAGGTTCTTTTAAAGCGATATATTGAAACCAATCAATATAAAAAAGCCACTAAGATATTTTCAGAACAACTGGTGGAATAAACCCGGGAATAATTACGATTCCCGGATTTTATGATTTATTCATCATTATCGTCATCATCTTCATCTAAATCTCCATCGGTTTGTTCGGCGATAAATTTCCATTTAAGCTGCAGGGCGTCTTCCTGGAATTGATTTTGATCTTCACCATTATCAACGAATTCAAACAGGACGATGATTTTATCTGTATCACCGGGTTCTAGTCCATTCGGCCCTTTCTCCCCACCCACAAACTCGTCAATGGCGGTAATATCGGGCTGCTCTTCCGATAATTCTTTTAAAGTCATTTCCATCACTTCTACTGTCGCATTCGCCTGATTATAGAGAATCGTCACTTTGATATGCTCGCCAAAATCCTCTGTGTTATCACCATTCGCATCGTCAACGGTGTAACTTGTATCCAAAAGAACCTTATTGATATCCAACGTCCCTCCATTGGATATATCAAATTCACGTGAAATTTCATCACCTGGTTTTAAGTCCTCGATATTCACGATTGTCTCTGGATTAACCGATAAGTCAAGGGAACCCGCTGCGAATGTATTGTTTGTTTCTACCGTATCGCTGAAATATGCGTATGTCCCCCCTCCCATCAACGAAAACCCCAATGCTGCGGTCAACATGCTTTTACTGAGCTTTTTTTTGAAACTCATATACGTATACCCACCCTTATCTCATATTTTTTATGCTAGACTTACGTGAGAGCCTTATGCTGCTGCCTTCCTTTCCATCTCTTTCGTAGCTTTGAAAATGTCTTTTCCAGCAGCTAGTACCATCAGCAATCCTGGAATGAACAACAAAAGCGAAAACCCTATTTTCGATGTCGCGTATCTGGTCAAGTAGCCTAACTTCGGAATCGTAAAGCCGGCGTATTTTCCTTCTATCTCCTCTTTGGAAACATAACTTGTATCGGGTGCATTATTATTATCACCTTTTGTCTGATAGACGTCTGCCCCGTCCACTTCCTTTACATCGACAATACGGTGCGTAACCAATTTATCTTCAGAATGAAACGTGATAATGTCTCCTTTTTCGTAAGTAGTATCAGATACAGGAAGTTTGTTCAGGATGATTGAACCTGTCTGGATTTCAGGCTCCATCGATCCCGATACGACTACTTTGATTTGGTGATTGAATAAGGTTGGTTCGCCCCCTGAAGCCTTTGCGCTTAAAGCAATGACCACCAAAATACCCATGAGGGCCAAAGTGATGCCTTTAAACACCCTACTTACGACTTTTTTCATATGATCCCTCCTCCCCGTTTAGCACCCTGCTATTTCTGACTATCTGACTATCATCCTAGCATTGTGTTAGATAAGTGTAAATTGGGTTATTTTTCTATTAATTACGGTATAAAATAGATAGATTTTCTTTGAAAAACTCACAAACCTTGGTATGACCGACTTTCTCATAACCCAATTGACTACCAGAAGGCTTGGGCCAATAATAGAATGTGAATTCAAAATTTTTAGGAGAGGTGATGTTTTGATGAAAAAGGGGATGAAACGAAAAGCCATTCCGGTTGTATTGTCAGCATCCTTGGTTTTCTCGGGAATAGGATTATCCGGAACAACCGTATTGGCTGAGGAACAGACCGACAATGCAACTACAGAAGGAATCAGTAAAGAAGATGCTGCTTTTCTATTCCTTCAAACGGAACGTGCTGATGACACATCTACATTTTCAGGTAAAAGTGTCGAACAGCAACTTGAATCAGCTGAGAGCAATTTCCAGATCATAGACAAGATAGAAGATAGTGAAACCGATAAGGTGCATTTCCGTACCGTCGAGATGCTTGATGGTGTGCCGGTGTATGGTTCAGAGCAAACAGTAGCGGTGGATGAAGATCGTCAAATCTCAAATTATTTTGGCGATGTGAAGCCTGAACTAGATCAATCCACTGTATCAACCAATCCTGATTTAACCGAGGATGAATCTTTGGATATCGTCAAAAGTGACATCGAGAGAAATATTGGTGAAGTAGAAGAATATGATGGTATCGACTCGAAACTTATATTATATCCAGAAGATGAGGATTATACGTTGGCCTACTATGTGAAAGCGTCAACTTCCCATCCCGTTCCAGGTTATTTTCACTATATGGTTGATGCAGGTAATGGTCAGATCATCCATGATTTCGATGCGCTTCATAAACCATCGGCAGAGATGGATGAATCACGGGAAGACAGTTTCCCAGCAGATGATGAAGAGGATCCCGAACTCCCGGAAATCCCAGAAATGCCGGACCCTGAAGACCCGGATAAATTTGAACCAGCTGACGCCACCGGTATAGACGTATTTGGTAATATGCATGACTTTCATTCTTCACGGGAAATCGAGACAGGTAAACATTATCTATACGATGGGGCAAAGGCTGACGGCATTCACACATTCACTGGCAATCGAATGCCCGAACTTGCATTCCTTCTCCTTTCTGGGCTGATTGGATTTACGGGTTTTGAAGTCGAATCTGATTCCGACTTTTTCTATGATCCAGCCGCTGTATCAGCACATATAAATGCCGAAAAAGTATATGATTACTATAATGATGTATTTGACAGGAACTCATTGGATGATGAAGGCATGAAACTTATCTCGGCAGTGCACGTAGGTGCAAAGTGGAATAATGCGGGATGGAATGGCAAGCAAATGCTATACGGTGATGGAGACGGTAATCTGATGATTTCCACATCCGGCAGTTTAGATGTTATTGGGCACGAAATGACCCACGGTGTCATTGAACATACAGCTGATTTGGTGTACGAAGATGAATCGGGTGCTTTGAATGAATCCCTTGCGGACATTATGGGTGCATTCATTGAGGATAAAGAAGGTGACGACCTCTGGTTATTAGGTGAAGACATTTACATGCCGAGCGACCCAGATGTCGGTCTCCGTGACATGAAAGATCCCGCTTCCATGCCTATGGAACTCACAGAAACCGGCTTCTATCCAGATCATTATGATGACCGCTACCTTGGTGACGAAGATAACGGTGGCGTTCATATCAACAGCAGTATCAATAACAAAGCAGCTCACCTAATCACAGATGGGGGAACACATTATGATGTAACGGTAGAAGGCATCGGAAAAGATAAGGCAGAAGACATATTCTATCGGACCATTACCCATTATCTATCTGCTTCTTCCGACTTCGATGACATGCGTCAAGCTGCAATCGATGCAGCCGAAGACCTTTATGGGGAAGACTCTGCTGAAGTTGAAACGGTCAAAGCAGCCTATAGTGCCGTTGGGGTAGAGTAACGCGCAGAGAAAATATCAGCAAATTGAGATGCCAATGCAAAACGTATATGTAACAAACAGAATGACACAACCTGATAGGTGCGAGCCACATCAGGTTGTGTCTTTTCTTAAGGATTGGAGCCATTCCATAAGATAAACCCTGCCATCAACGAATAAAACGGTGCGTCATAAAAAAATCATATCGCGGACATGCCAGCGGTGAAACCTCTAGCGATTCGCTAACCAATGAATAAGATGAAGCAGGACATTCGCACCTTTTTCAATATCTTCATCCTTGGTAAATTCCGATTCAACATGGCTTTTACCTTCCACACTCGGAACAAATATCATCGCCGTCGGAGCCAGCCGGTTCATATACTTGGCATCATGTCCAGCACCGCTTAGCATTCGTTTGACCGTATAACCCTGTTCTTCGGAAGTCGTCTCGATCAAGCGGACAATCTCAGGATCAAAATGCACTGTCGGTGTCGGCCAGAGATCACGGACCGCTGCTGTTACCCCGCGACGCTTGGCAATGACTTGAATGTTATGTTTCACTTCTTGTATCAATTCCTCCATCATCTGATCATTAAAATGACGGATATCCACCGAAAAGGTAACTTCACCCGGGATAACATTCACAACATCAGGGGACAGGGACAACCTTCCAACCGTAGCGACGGTCCCTTGGGTTTTGGCAAGGGATTCCACATCACCAATCATCTCCACAGCCGCAGCTAATGCATCTTTTCTCATGTTCATCGGTGTTGTCCCAGCATGGCCGGATTCACCGCGGATCACAACTTCCAGAGCGTATTCACCTTGGATTCCTTCCACAGCGCCAACTGATACCCCCTCATTTTCCAAAATGGGTCCTTGTTCAATATGTAATTCGATATAGGCAGAAGGGTCTTGAATCCGGTTTTCAGCTTGCCCTTTATAGCCAATCCGTTCCAGCTCATCCCCGAATCGCTTTCCATGGTGGTCCTTGATTTGATACACTTCGTCTCTTTCATAATCTCCCGCCAAAGCACCTGACGCAAGCATGGATGGTTCAAACCTCGCTCCTTCTTCATTGGTAAAATTCACGATTTCAATGGGCCTCTCTGTTTCTATATTAAAATCATTCAGTGTACGCACGACCTCCAGAGCGGCCAACACGCCGAGAACACCATCAAACCGCCCCCCATTAGGTTGCGTATCCAAATGGGAACCCATCAGCACAGGCTTTTTGTCAGCCTTCCCTTTCCTCCTGCCATACATCACACCGAAATCATCCACACGTACCTCCAACCCTGCTTCAACCATCCATTTCTTTAACACATCTCGCATGTGTTTATCGTCATCGGTAAGAGCTAAACGACCTAAGCCATTTCCCGGTATTTTTCCGATCTCAGCACTTTCATTGATTGTCGCCATCAATCGATTTAATTGAATCTTATAGGATGTGTTATCCATGTAAAAACCTCCCCCGGACCAACCTCTCCATCACACACTTTTTAAATGGTGCCGAAAACTGACGCGTGTTTGACATAACCAGCCTTTGAGTGCCATCTTTCTGTTCGTCCTGGATGGTCCTTTATTGTCCTTCTATTTATAATATCGTATTATCTGTCCGTATTAAACACCTTTATTGGGATCGCTTTGAAAATAGCCTACCGATGATGACGTGACCAACAAAGCGGCCAGCCCCCCAACATTAATGCTTTTCCATGAATAACCTCAAATAAAAAAGGCGATCTGATGATAGACCGCCTTTTCATATCGTTCACTGACTCTTGGATACATTAACTGTTGGCAATTTGAATGTTTGATCTGGATATATGAGATCCGGATCTTGAATCTGATCCTGATTTTCTTCGTAGATAGCTTGGACATACTGCATAATCCGTGCATCGGTCAGTTCCCCGTCATAATTCTCTTTGGCAATCGTCCAAAGATTATCACCGGATTCCACTGTGTACGAAGACGCTTTTGGCGCGCCACGGTTTTCCACTAGATCCGTCGTCACCTCCATGCCACGTCCACTGTCAATGCTGCTATCGCCAAAGGTATAGACTTTGGAGTATTCTGATGGAATGGTTCCTTCATCAATTGCTTCGGCAAATTCACTGACATCACCATCATATACCTTTTCGAAGTCCCCTTCCTCTGTTTCGATATCAGAGTTCAAGAGATACGTAGCCAAGTGTTTTTGACTTCTATTAGTGAGATGATATTCGTCAAACGTGTAAAAGTCATCCGGTTCCCAATCGGCCGACTCAGGGCTATAATAGTCGCTATCTGTTGAGTAACTCGCATATCCCCCTGCCTCATCCGTAGGGAAGATATCACTGTTATCTTCATAGGCCAAACCATAACCGTAAGCAGGGACCCAATCAGATATCATATAGAAACCCATACTTTTATAACCGAACGCTTCGTGACCTTGTTCATCGATATTTTCGCGTAATCTTTGATTTTTGCCGTAGATAACTTCTACATCGTCTAGATCGTCGGATGTATTAAGGTAATCCTCGATCTTTTGTACAACTTGTTGATTTCGCATATCTTCAAATTCGGTCAACCCGGTACGATCATCAGGAAAACGGTTTGGTAACAATATGTATTCAGCACCATTTTCCACAAGGTTTTGAACCATTTCAAGCGCATAGTCACTGGACAATTCTGCTGCTTTGTCAGCGCCTAAGTCTTCAACAGCATAAGCGTCATTTCCACCAACACTGACAATGTAGAGAGCATCGGGATCGGCTTGTCCATCCACATCTTCTAGAAAGGTTTCGGTTTGTTGTACACCGCCCCATCCTTTTAACCAAGTGGACCAATTCGAACGTTCAGAATCTTCTCCTTCTGTTCCTGTCAGCACACCCGTAAAGGAACCCCCGACAGCATAATTGGTCAAATTATCATAATCACCCGTCAATTCGTTTGCAATATATTCTGCGAAAACCCGTCCATTGGAATAACGTCCCTTCCAGTAATGATCCGTATCAGCTTTCACATACATTTCATCCCCAGAGTCATAGCCTTCCGCCGGCGCTCCCGCTCGTGATTTTATTGTGTCCGCAGGGTCAAAATCATTTCCCGACGCCGCTACGCCCAAAGGCATTTCAATCGTTAAAAAGAGTATTCCCATTAATACTAAAAAAGTCATTTTCTTCATTCTGTTTCCTCCTGATGTCATATGATTTTATTTATAAACGACAATATATTTTCCGGATGATCACCTTCCTTGTCTGATGCCTTACAAAATAGGTTTTATGTAAAAAAAACACAATGGATAGCTTAACATACTTACAGGAAAAAGTTAAACGGAACCCGTAACACGCATAAACCCTTTGTACGGAATCTCGCTCTCCATTTGGTTTAGCGAAGGGGGTTAGCGAAGTGTTTAAAAAAAGTGCGACTGGGAATATATAATGATAGATACTTTATATTAAGAAAGAGCCTTAAGATTTTATAAAAACATCCCTTTTACAACGAAGGGAAAGAAAGGAAGAGATTAATGTCCAATGAAGATTTAAAAGGAAAAGCAAATCAAGCAAAAGGAAATGTCAAGGAAAAATGGGGCGAAATGACAGGCGATGAACAAAAAAAGACGTCCGGAAAAATGGATGAAATGAAAGGTAAAGCACAAGAAAAATATGAAGATATCAAAAGTAAAGCAAAAGATAAGTATGAAGATACAAAAGAGAAAGCAAGTAAGGAATTTAACGACCGTATGGATAAAAAATAAAGTGGAATGTCAACACTAAACTGAACAATTTTTTTAAGGTCACAGCTTGTTTAATGTTTAGGTTTTTGCGGTTTATTGAAAAATGTGTGCGTCCAGTTTGCCACTTGACATGGAGCCTCTGCGGGCAAGGATGATAGGCCAAGGAGCCAGATATGTCAAAACAACCTGGCTCAGCCACCAGGCTACCTTGCCCGCCTCTCCAAGTAAAGTGTACGTTCTACTATATCGTGCTTAATTCTTTCTGGTGCTTGTGCTTATATTCTCTGGGTGTTAAATAGCCCAGCGACCTGACCTTAACGAATCTGTCCAACTAAGTGTAACCTATCCATAAATTATTGTTCGTAGCTATTCGTTCAATTAAAGTGATACCATCTTGTTCTTCCATATCTAGGCGACATCCCTGTGCTCTCCTATGTATCTTTCTGCTTCCAGCATATCCTTTCATAGGCAGTCATCTCTTCGGCAAGTGCCACGATGATTTTCTGCGCTTAGGCGGCGATGTCTCCACCTCCTTGTTTTCCAAGATTTAAGATTGTTCAGTCCTTCTCATTCGCTACTATGGCTTCTGCTGACTTCTCACAGTTCATCACGTTATCACTAACATGATTGTTATTCATCATAACCCCTGTGAGACCTCCCCGGGTAAGAGCTATAACCTCCTCCCATGTAACTGCTGTATTTACTGTATGGAATTCGTGCAGTATAGGACTTTGTTTTGTATGGCAAACTCGTCCATTCCAAGTCAGCCTTATATACAGTTCCTGTCCGTCAGTTCGGGATTTTGCCTCTGGCTTCCTTCGGATTCCACCTCTCAATGGACACCCTTACCTTTGGCTAACAGTTCCTACTGCCAAGTCTGTAATGGACTTCCACCACCAAGTTATAGCCCATGCCGGGCGCACTAAAAATGACACGAGAACGACTATCGCACAGCAACCTTTTCAATTAGCGGCGTAACGTCTTAGAGAATGTAAAATGTTTAATGTAACCAGAAGAGGTAATGATGAAGGAATTAAGGAATCTTTGTATAAGGCTATGGAGCAATCGGATAATTCCATGAAACAATTGATGTGGGTAAACAATCATGAAAAATTATCTTATAAACAAAAAGTCATGAATATGGTTGACCTAGTACAAAGAGAATTTCATAACCCCAAGGATAATGAAATCAAGTTAACAAACAATCACATAGACTTTTTGATGCGTGGATTTAAAGATGCATTAGAACATATGCAAGCAGATTTACCAGAAGGTGTTTATAAAATATATTTATACTAGAATAGATAAAACATTAATAAGTATCATGAAACAACAATAAGCGATTAAATAATATGTATAAACGGAGGTATAGTAACGTTGTTTCACATAGGCGATACGCCAAGTTGTGAAGTATGTGGCACGAATCTTGTAGCAGAAGATGATTTTAATCCTAATTTGGGTTGGTTCTGTCCTAGTTGTATACAAAAAAATAAATAAATTATTGAAAAGGATGTTTGTTAATGAATATAAATTATCTCAATGATGGAGATATACTTTATAAAAAAGAAACTTATAAATATCGTTATAAAGCAATTCATGAAGTAGAAATAGAGGTACTAACTATGATTCACAATAGTGGTAGAGGTAGTACCAGCGAAGCCGTCACTAGATGCAAAGTAATGTAATTAAACGCATCCAAGTCATATTTTGTCGAAAACTAATTCATTTTTTCAATCTAACTTTTCAAAATACTATGTTACTATAAAGTCAACGATGAATATTACAAGTAATATAGGTTACTTCGAATAACTCTAATTAAACTGTTAAAGGAGCATTTTCTATGAAAAAAATCCTTTTTACATTCATTTCTTTTACTTTAGTAAATGCTTTATTAGCAGGATGTGGAGATGCGGATATAGAAGGTGTAATAATAAAGGGAAATGAGAATACAGTGTTGGTAGCAGAAAATCTTACTCCAAATAGATATGAAGAAATTAAGGGGGATTTGTCCTCTAATGCAGACATGTTTGAAGCAATGAAACAAGAAGTAAGAGACACAGGTGGTGATATTAGCTTAATAGATTTCACTTATGATGATGCAAATGAGTTTGAAGTAGGCGATCATGTTAATGTATGGCTGAAAGGTGGTGTTAATGAATCATTTCCTGCACAAGCAAAAGCAAGAAAAATTTCAGTTAAAAAATAATTGGGTCGGATGATAGAGTAAAGATTAACAACACAACTGACTTTCCAAATAGTGCAGTTGTCCATCTGTCTATGGAATATCCAGATGACTCGAATACTTATGGATGTACGGGTTTTTTAGTAAATGAGGACACGGTTATAACGGCTGGACACTGCGTTCACAATAGTTCAAGAGGTGGATGGGCAGAAAATATAGATGCTTCACTTGGAAGAAATGGAACCAGCGCACCTTATGGTACTTATCAAAATAAAACTTTATATAGTGTTAAAGGATGGACTGAAAAAGGAAAACCAGAATATGATTACGGTGCCATTAAATTAAATGGTTCACCGGGGGATAATGCTGGTTGGTTTGGATATCGAACAACCAATAGTGATGATTTAAATCCTGTAGATAAATCTGCAACAGTTTCAGGATATCCTAGTGATAAAAAAACCTTCACAATGTGGAAAGATACGGATAAAATAAATCAGGCTCTTGAACATCTTTTACTATATCAAATTGATACTAATAACGGTCAGAGTGGCGCGCCGACTTACAAAAACTACTCTGACACTGGACAAACCTCAATTGCCATTCATACAGGGTCTTTAGCAAGCGCTCCTAATAATAAGGGGGCTAGAATAACATTAGATGTATTTGATAACATTGATAATTGGAAAGGTAAATAATCCAATGGGTTAACAAAAAGTTAATGGGAGCTGATTCTAATTTGGGAATTCAGCTCCATTACTTTATAAGTCCTGTTATGAAGTTCGTGTTCCTCAGAGCGGAGATTTACCGCCGACTTCTTTCAGATTCCGGGTCGCCCCGGACACCCTTGTCATTGGCTAACCGCTACTACTGCCTTCGCGGCTCAGGACTTTAACCCTATAGAATGCGTGCATGCCTGTCACAAGAGCATAAATGATTGTTTTTTTGCACAAAAAAGAAGGATGCTTTAATTGAAAAGCACCCTCATTAAGCAATCCCTTTTTAGTGACAACTTTGTAGGGTCCATTTTGATTATGTGACATGTGGTTATTTTTTTGTGGTCGACTTTAGCGGTCTATAATGACTGGATCAACCGAGATTGATGCGGATGTTGGTTCGTGACACCGCGACGCAGTAAAGCCGTATTTGCTTCAGCCCCCCCATTTGAATACCATTAAAACAGAAACAGACGGGTAACAAATTTTCAGGATTGTTTCACTTAAACCGAAAAGTGACAGGTGATTATACTACCTTTCAACCGTTCGTATCAATCAGCAAAATGGTACCGTGATCCAATTTTTCTTCAAGTTCATTGGCTTCTTCCTGACCGAATCCAAGTTCCTTGAATTGCGCGCGAAGTTCATCACCTTTTTTCGTAAAAACATTTCCTTTTTCAGTTGTGAAGTCTTCTCCCAATTTACCGGCGTCGACACTATCGGCAACACGGTCCGTCCGGTCATCATCATGTGACATCACGTAGAGCTTATCCTTGCTCTTGCCCGCTTCAGCCAGCCTTTCAATTTCTTTCTTCAATTGGACGTCGTCCGTGAATTCTTGTACGATTGGTTTCATCTGTTTTTCCTCCGTTCATTGAATAATCACGTTCACAATGAATAGGATGCCCCGACAAGCGTAAACTATACCCACGAACAAATCACGTAAATAATCGGATCAAACGCTCTTTATTTAAGTTTATTTTCCGTTTGTACCTAAATAAACAGCTCAAGCGCCCTTTATTTAAGTTTATTTTCCGTTTGTACCTAATTAATCAGCTCAAACGCACATTATCTTAATAAAAATTCATTTTGCACTTAAATAATTGGCCCAGAGGCTACTTATCTTAACATATATCTCAAGATGCATTCATAAATGTTACGACCGAAAGGATCCAAAGCAAACAACATACTCCACAGATGATCATTTCAGCAAACTGGACACCCAACAGAACATCCCTGGACACATGCATTTTACGCAAACCGAAAAAATTATAATTATGGCTTATAAAAATAAACATATCCAAAAAAATAACGATAATCAAAAAACGGGTATACTCTGGTAATGATGAAGAATAGCGTGTGGTATCGATCATTTGATAGTCTTCCATGACCCCGTAAGGATTAACCCAAGCATAGTACATCACGATGATTGTGAACAAAACAAGCGATAAACTGATCGGATGCTTTCGATAGTCTGTCATTCTAAAAAACTTCAATCGATCTAAATGGTCCCATCCTTCATCTTCGTCTGTCGATGCATCCCTATATTGCATCACCCACACAAAAGCAACGACGATGGCCACGATGATCAACCCCACTTGAATAACATTAAAAGAGATCGACGTTTTAAATACCAAATATAAAAACACTGCAACTATCAGGTACGGAAACCAGCGAAGTTTCCTTTTACATATATCCACAAATGCATTGAGCGCCTTTCGTTTCCTATAATCAGCATCCCCCTCTTCATATGGATCATTGAACGATGTTCCCGATAAAGATATGAGATAGCTCAAAATATACATTGATATCCCGACGATAAGGAGCAGGATGACTTTGTAGCGATTGTCCAGTACAAAAGAGGCTGCAGATGAAAACGATGTTGATGTAACGGTTAAAAATCCCCCGATAGAAATGAAAATGACACCTAATAATAGACCATATGGAATCAATCGATACATTTACGGATCATTCCTTTTACGATTTGTTTTGAACATTAACGGAAGAAAAATAGGGCAAACCGTAAGATTGATAGAATCATGCCGATGATTGCAATCAGACATAACGCCCTTCCCTTCTCTTTCCCTCTTAAATACAATACCACACTAAAAGTACTTGCGGAACATAGGAGCGCACCTTCCATCGCGATCTTTTTACAGAAAAAGGCTTAACAGCGCAGATCCTTACCGCTATGTGTGCGGGGCAACCAGGACGATGTACCCGCTCCACTTCCACTATGTGTCTTTGTATCTAATTTTCCAAATAATCTTGATGTTGCTATTCGATTATAATAGAATGAGCATTAATCTATCAACATTAAAAGGAGGACTTACATGGCTCGATATCGAGTGACACGGTTTTTTACCGCCATGCTTGTTTTTATGCTTATGCTGGGCATGGGGACAGTGAGTACATTCGCAGCACAGTATGAAGATTTTGATGATCTTCCCATAACGGAAAACGTTTTTGATGGTATGGATATGCAAATCGATCAATTCAAGGAAGATGGAGATATCCGTGATGAAGCGACAGCCCATATCTTAAAGTTACACGTCCATGCCGTGAAACATTTCCAAGAGCAGGAGAAGATGGACAAGGTCATAAAACATATGGAAAACTTCAAACATCTGATAGATTACCAGAAAAATGCCGAGAAAATATCCGAAAAAGCACACCATGTTTTCCATACGTATGCTGAATATGTCATTGGAAGCGAAGAAAACCCTTTTGATTCGGACAATGTCATGGAACACATCGAACACCTAAGTGTTGACATTGGCCCAAGGGAAGCTGGAAGTGATGCCGAAAAGTCAGGCGCGGAATATATCGAAGAACAGTTGAGCAGTTATGGGTATGAGACGACGATTGAAGAAGCACCAAGAGACGATCGAATCAACCCACAACTTGAAATAACATCTACCGACGAAGAGGTCCCTGTGAGCGTTGCAGGTGGATCCCCAGAAACAAACGATGATGGTATTGTCGCGGATGTTTATGATGCCGGCGAAGGTCAACCGGATGATTTTACCGAAGATGCTGAAGAGAGCATTGCTCTGATCAAAGATGGAGATATTTCCGTATCCGAAAAAGCTGAAAATGCGGCTGACGCGGGAGCAGTCGGTGTCATCGTATACGACAATGAAGACGACTATGCCCTTCCTTTTATCTCCTTGGATGACGGCGAAAGTTCCATTCCAGTCGTCGGAATCAGGAAGTCAGATGGTGAGTCCCTTCTTGAAGAAATGTCTGAAAACGAATTGGAAACACACCTTTCCATTGAAACATTGACCGACCAGAAATCACGTAATGTCATTGCGACCAAAAAGCCCAAAGACGTAGAAGATCCCGAAATCGTATATGTCGGTTCACATTTGGACAGTGTTCCTTTTGCACCGGGAGCGAATGACAATGCGTCCGGAACAGCCAGTTTGATAGAACTAGCAAGGACCTTCAAAGACTATGATGGGGACAAAGAGTTACGATTTGCTGCATTTGGAGGCGAAGAACTCGGATTTGTCGGTTCAAGATATCATGTCGACAATTTGCCGCAAGATGAGATTGACCGGACCATCGTGCAGTTTCAAATGGATATGGTTGGGACGTCTTGGGTTCCGGCATCACAGCTATTCATCAATACTGTTGACGGCGAATCGAATCTCGTATCCGAGTCCATAAATGAAGCTGCCGATAGATCAGGTGTCAACAATGATATATTGCCACTACATCAATTAAGTCGTTCAGATCACGTCCCATTCCATGAAAAAGGTGTGGATTCCGCCCTTTTCATCTGGATGGAACCCGGAACGCCACCTGGGGGTGCTGATATCGAACCGTATTATCACTCACCCGAAGATAAAATCGAGCATATCAGCCCCGAACGAATCCAATTGACCGGAGATCTTGTCCAATCTGCCATTTCGGACTTGATAGACTATCAAAAAACAGACAAAGAAGCAGACACGTCCTATGACAATGCTTCATAAGTTAAAAGGGACATGGGGCCAACACCCATGTCCCGCTTACTTTCCACATCCAAGAACACCACATAGAAAAACCCCTGTTCTTAAAAATCAATCGGGACAATGGACCCTATCCTCCACTTCTCAACTAGTCCTTTATGCACATAAAATAGATTTCTATCATCCCCTCCCCTTACAAATGAACCATGTCTATCTACTCTAGTCATTTAGAATCATCTTCTATACCATTAAAGCATGACTGAATATTGTCATTTAGTAGAAAGGAGGAAATTGTTAAATAGTCAATCACTATACAAGGGGGAGTTTGATGTTTAAAAGAATTGCCGTAATGCTTTTAGCTGTCTTGCTGATCATGGGGAATTTTTCATCACCCATTGCAAACGCTAACACTGATGGACTGCAGGAAAAACCACAAAACAAACAAGGGGAAAAACTGAATGAAACGGATGACCCTGATAAAGATGTCCGAGTCATTGTCGAAATGCAAGAACCGGCGCCCATTGAAGAAGCGACACAAAAAGGCGTCACATTCCATAGTATGCAAGATAATGAGAAGCAACAGCTTGAAAAAGCGGCTAAAGCGAAGCAACAAACGGTAAAATCACAGATGGAAACAAACGATATCAACGCAACATACTTACAGGAATTTACAACAGTCATAAACGGCTTTAGTGCCGAGGTCAAACAAGGTGACCTCGAGCAGATCGAAGACATTCCAGATGTCGAATCCGTACAGATCGTAAACGAATATGAACCACCAGAAGTAAAACCCGACATGAAATATAGCAAAGAATTGGTCGAAGCGCAGAAAACATGGCGTGATTACGGCTACAAAGGAGAAGGAATGACGGTTGGTGTCATTGATACCGGCATTGATCCAGACCACCGTGATATGATCCTTTCCGATGATACAGAGCCAGCACATTCCGAATCCTCAATCGAAGACACAATCGATGAACATGACCTTCCAGGTGAATTTTACACGGATAAGGTCCCATACGGTTACAATTACATGGATGAAAACGATGAAATCCGTGACATTGCAGAAGGTGCCTCTATGCACGGAATGCATGTCGCCGGAACCGTTGGCGCCAATGGTGACGAGGATAATGGTGGCATCATGGGGATTGCGCCGGAAGCACAACTTTATGCCTTAAAAGTATTCGGCAATGACCCGGAAATGGGATCGACATATGGTGACATCTATATTAAAGCGATTGATGATGCGATCAAACTCGGTGTCGATGCATTGAATATGAGCCTGGGTTCACCGGCCGGGTTCGTTGACGAAGAATCAGCGGAACAGCAAGCCATATCACGTGCAGTCGATAATGGAATACTGATGTCCATTTCTGCAGGAAACTCGGCTTTACTTGGAGATGGCTTTTACTATCCACTTGTCTCGAATCCGGATTATGGCGTGAGTGGCTCGCCAGGTGTCGCTTATGAATCAATGCAAGTGGCATCGTTTGAAAACTCGACCATGGAAGTGGACGCAGTGGAGTATACGATTGATGACGTGTCCGATACGGCACCATTCCTGTCAGCGGGAAATACGGACCCATCTGATTATGTCCAAACATCCTTTGAACTAGTTGAGGCCGGACTCGGTTTGCCAGAAGACTTTGATGATATCGATGTGAAAGGAAAGTATGCTCTCATCCTACGCGGGGAAAATCCGTTCGCTGAAAAAGTACTTAACGCCCAGGAAGCGGGTGCAGAAGGTGCGATTATTTACAACAATGAAGACGGCATTGTCAATATGGCGACAGAAGATGAAATTGACATCCCACAATTATTCATGTTGAAAAACGATGGCGATAAACTCGCGGAAGCAATCAAAGATGGACAAGATGTCACCATTGATTTTACAGGTGATACGGCAACCATTGATAACCCAGATGCAGGCGAAATGAGTGACTTTTCATCATGGGGATTGACCCCTGATTTGGATTTCAAACCAGAAATCACTGCACCCGGTGGTCAAATCTTATCCACACTGAATGATGATGAATATGGCTTGATGAGCGGTACATCAATGGCCGCACCACACGTAGCAGGTGGCGGAGCACTCGTCCTCGAATATGTCGATGAAGCATTTGGACTGGAAAATGCAGACCGTGTTCTCCAGGCAAAGAACATTATGATGAACACTGGAAAACTGGTTGATTTCGATGAGGCACGTGTATCACCGCGCCGTCAAGGCTCTGGACTGATGCAGCTTCATAAAGCACTCTCCACACCGGTCATCGTAACCGAATCTGAAACAGACGAAGCAAAAGTTGCATTGAAAGAAATCACAGAAAATGAAGTGACCTTTGAATTGACGGCCGAAAACTATACCGACGAAGCTGTGACATATGAAGTCGAAGCCAATGCACAAACAGATCAGCCTGTTGAAAACGGGGATGATCTGCTGGTTGCGCCAAACGAATTTGGTGCAATGGAGCTGGAAGATACGACAACAGTGAACGGGGAAACAGTCAGTACAGTAGAAGTTCCCGCAAACGGAACAACCACGCTTGACGTAACAATTGATGTCAGTGCAGTGGACGGGGAACTATCCGAACAATTCACGAATGGCTACTGGTTAGAAGGATTCGTCACCTTGACAGATCCACATGACACCCATCCTGAACTGCATGTGCCATATGTTGGCTTTAAAGGAGAATGGGAAAGCGCCCCCATCATCGATAGCCCATTATGGGATGACGACAGCTATTATGAAATGACAGGCGTCGTGACATCGGAGGGCGAAGATGAAAATGGTGACACAGAATATGATTTTCTTGGTGAAGACACGCAAACAGGCGACATCGATCCGGATCATATCGCCTTCTCGCCCGATGGTGATGGTGTCCAAGATGATGCTTTATTGGTCCTATCCTTCCTAAGAAATGCGAAAGAAGTCAAATTCAATGTGTTAGATGAGAACAAGGAAAAGGTACGTACAATCACAACCGAATCCCATGTCCGGAAAAACTATTATGACGGGGGACAAGGCCTGATGTACTCCTTATCATCATCACGTGTGTGGGATGGTAAGATCGATGGAGAGACAGCACCTGAAGGGCAATATTATTTGCAAGCTGAAGCCATCATCGATTATGACGATGCCAGCTGGCAGTCACTGGAAGTCCCGGTCATGCTTGATACAACCGCACCAGAAGTTGAAGCGGACTTCGATGAAGAAGAACAAAAAGTAACCGTCGATGCAACAGATGAAGAAGACGGAAGCGGCCTTTCCCACTGGGATGTTCAGATCGATGGCGAATCTATCCTAGACGAGCCATATGCCGAGGAAGAAACCGAACATCAACTGACGAAAAAGCTAAAGCCGGATCAAGTCCTGTCCATCGTTGCAGTGGATTATGCCGGTAACGAAACAGAAGTCGATGTAACTGAAGCGGATGATACAACGGCACCAGACCTTCATCTGAAAACACCTGAATTCCTTGGTGTGGAATCAACGAAAGAGGTGGCGTTTTCCGGCTATGTGACCGATCCATCCGGGGTGGAAAAAGTAACGATTGACGGCGAGGAAGCAGAACTCGTCTACAATGAAGAGAAAGACCAATATGATTTCACCTATACATTGGCACATGATGAAGATGGTTACTACTTCCATCATATCAAAGCCATTGATGGTGCCGGTAATGAGGCAGAAATCGGCCGCAGGTATTTCGTTGACTCAACTGAGGCAACACTCGATGTTGAAGCAGACGAAACAACGCAAGAATCCACAATAAAAGCCAATGCCCATATTACCGACAACTTTGACGAGATTGCATTTTACGTTGACGACAGTGAAGTTTATAAGAATGAACTGTCCGAGCCATACGGCATGGACGGATTCGATGAGACGATAGAAGATATCGACCTGGATCTCGAACTTGGCACAAACGAATTCACCTTCAAAGTCGTCGATCTAGGCGAGCACGAAACAACCGAAACGGTTACAATCGAGCGCGATACAAGTGTCGCCAACATGCAGGATATCGTTGAAGCACTCACAGAATCAGGTGACATCACAGATGATGACACCGCACACATGCTGGACATGCAATTGACAGCCATCGGGCATTACGCCGATTCCGGCCAAAACGAAAAAGCTGTCAAGCATATGAACAACTTCAAACAGCTGATCGATACACTACAAGGTACGGATAAACTGACTGAAGAAGCAACAACAACATTGCATGAACACGCCGATTACCTGATCGAGAAATGGGAGTAAACATTCAAAACCCCCCATTGACAGTGTAAAAACTGTTAATGGGGGGCTTTTATGCATGAAAAAGTGGTAGGCCTTTGACAGACATAAACCATCACTTCAACATGCATTCAATCATAACAGCGCACCTTAGACTATATTGATACATCTACCTTCGCTCGTGACCTCGAAATCTGGGTCGTAATAATGATTCGGATTTAGAAAAATCTTCTCATGACCGTTTTAAGTGGCGGCATTTTTTTAAGTTTATTTTCTTCCAATACCGATCTCATTTCAAATTTAGCATAACCCTTTGCTTCATCCCATACGATTTTACCTGGCAGAGGAGCCGCTTCTGGATCTACAAGCACGTTTATAATGACTGGTTTGTTGGCATCTTTTGCTTTCTCAAGTGTTGGAGCAAGTTCCTCCGGTTCTGTCACGGTATAACCAATCCCATGACAGGCTTCGGCAAACGCTGCATAGTCGATGTCCTCAAGATCAATGCCATATTCCAATTCACCGGATGATTGTTGTTCATATTTGATAAACGATAATTCTTCATTGTTAAGGATAACGACAATGATAGGTAAATCATATTTTACGGCCGTGACGAAATCTTGCATAACCATCGAAAAGCCACCGTCACCCGTTATACAAATAGCTTGTCTTTCCGGTTCAGCAATTTTGCTTGCTATCGAACCTGGAAGCCCACATCCCATCGTGCCCAACCAACTGGAGATGAGGAAATCTTGATTGTGATTCAACTCCAAATAGCGAGTAGCCCACACGGTAGAAGTACCCACGTCTATCGAAAAAACAGTATCCGGTTCGGAAATTTTTTCAATTTCAGCCATCAATTTTTCCGGACGAATCGGTTTTGACATGTCTTCTTTGTCCTCTTGCATCCAAGCATTCCATGTACGCATGTTTTCCTTGCAGGCATTCAAAAATGGCCTATCTGATACACCCTCTGTCACCCCTGTTAAATCGGAAAGGGCATCGGCTGCATCAGCGATAATACCTACAGTTGCATTGAAACGTTTTCCGATATTAGATGCATCGATATCCACTTGAATACAAGGGATATTCTCTTTAGGCAAATAATTTTCATACGGATAATTGCTCCCAATCATAATCAATAAATCGGCATCTTGCATCGCTTCGAAAGCAGGTTTTGTACCGATTTTCCCCAGATTTCCCATGTAATTGGGATGTGTATCGGGAACAACCCCCTTTGCCGGTAAAGTGATGACGGCAGGAACCTTTGCATGTTCCAAAAACCGAATCAAGTCTTCTTGCGCACCCTTGGCACCCGCCCCGACTAACGCAACTGGTTTTTTGGATTGGTTTATAAGGGATGCCGCTTCATTCAAATCCGAAGCAACCATTTCCTGACGTTGTTCCTCTACTGTCTCGTTTTCTCCTGTATCCTTTTCCTCAATTTTCTTATCCAGCATGTCGCTCGGAATCGTTAATACGGCCACACCTTTTTCAGCGTAAGCCGTTTTGATGGCTTCGTTAACCATCTCATAGACATTTTCCGCAGAATCGATCTGTTTATTGTATACCGCTACATCTTCAAATAATGTAGGAAGATCCACTTCCTGGAAGAATTTCGTGCCAATTTTGTCGCTGTCAACCTGACCTGCGAGGACCAGCATAGGTACATTGTCCAACTTCGCATCATACATCCCATTTAATAAATGAATCGCACCGGGGCCTCCTATACTTAACGCCACAGCAATCTTCCCGGTTAATTTTGCATAACTGCTTGCAGCAAGCGTTGCCACTTCCTCATGACGAACGTGATAGAATGTAATGTCATTCTCTGCCTTTTTAAGAGCATCGACGACCGAATCGATGGAATCACCTGGAATTCCATAAACATGGTCTATATGCCATTTATAAAGTTCTTTCACCAATGCATCATTTGCTTTTATTTTCGCCATATGAATATCCCTCTCACTTTCAATACAATAGTATGCATGAAAATAGTTTCAACAATACTATCGAGATTATTGGAACGATCATCAAATCAAGTTATTACATCTGTTAGGCCACCATATAAATAAGTATGAAGATAATATGTTACTAATCATAAGATTCCCCCCTGCATCATATTTAAACGTTTACTGTTTCAAAGCGAATACTTATACCGTTGTATCAAATAAATTCATGTATGGAATCGGAATCAACGTTTTCCATTCCCCATCCTTATAGACAGTTAATCAATTAATGTCCACTCTATCTTTAAAACTACAAACCCATTGACACACAACAGATATAGTGTGATAATAACTAAGATAAGTTAATACGGTTACCTTTAAGTCGGTCCTGTGAGGCTGGCAAGGTGGAATTAAGATGAACGGTTCAATGACAAAAACAACACATGTCTGTCGTTTTGTCGTGTACTGACACCCTGCCATACATAGGTAGGGTGTTTTTTAATGTAAACATTGAGTGGTAACCGGTTAAAGATGATCGAGGAGGATAAAAAATGGCTCATAAAGAGATTCAAGTTCATGAACGTTTACCTTTTTTACAAAGTTTACCACTAGGTATCCAGCATTTATTCGCCATGTTTGGGTCAACCGTACTGGTTCCAGTCTTGTTTGGAGTTGATCCGGCTACTATTCTATTAATGAATGGTGTCGGAACACTATTATATATTTTGATAACGAAAGGGAAAATCCCCGCCTATCTAGGATCGAGTTTCGCCTTTCTGTCGCCTGTCTTTGTTGTTTTGAACCACTATGCAGGCGGAGAAGGCTATGGGTATGCATTGGGTGGGTTCCTTATGGTGGGAATCGTTTTGGTGATTGTCGCTGGGATTGTAAAAGTTGCTGGCACCGCGTGGATTGACGTCCTTTTTCCGCCGGCAGCGATGGGGGCGATTGTCGCGGTGATCGGGCTTGAACTCGTGCCAACCGCAGCAGAATTGGCCGGATGGATTGCCCCAGAGGATGCAGGTGCCGATTGGACGATGGATCCTACAAGTGCCCTGGTCGCACTATTCACCTTGCTCATTACCATTATTTGCTGGGTCACGATGCGCGGTTTCCTGAAAATCATTCCCATCTTGATTGGCATCGTCATCGGTTATATTGTGGCTTATGCATGTGGTTTGGTTGACTTGACAACCGTTCGAGAGGCTTCATGGCTATCACTGCCAACATATTACCAGATGAAGATCGACTGGTCGGCCATCCTTGTTATCCTGCCAGCAGCACTCGTCATCATACCGGAACATATTGGGCATCTGTTCGTGACAGGGAACATCGTCAAAAGTGATCTGACAAAAGATCCCGGACTCGATCGCTCCTTGTTCGGAAATGGTATCTCGACGATTATATCCAGCTTTGTCGGTTCAACACCGAACACCACCTATGGTGAAAACATCGGTGTATTGGCGATTACAAGGGTATACTCCACATGGATCATCGGCTTGGCAGCTATCATCGCAATATTTCTGTCATTCTGCGGTAAATTGGCAGCACTCATTTCATCCATCCCCTCGCCTGTCATGGGCGGCATTTCCTTGCTGTTATTCGGAATCATTGCCGCTAGTGGGATTCGGATGTTAGTGGAATCAAAAGTAGATTATAATCGATCCCAAAATCTGATTTTAACATGTGTCGTGCTTGTGATCGGAATCAGTGGGGCAACGGTTGAAATCGGTTCTGTTGAATTGACGGGAATGGGGCTAGCCACGATTGTCGCCATCGTTCTGGGCTTGTTCTTCAAATTGCTTGATGTGTTGAAGTTATCGAATGAGTAGACCATAACTTAAACAGATTAACCCGTTTTAAGAAACAAAAAGGATGGTTCTGATGCTCCCTTCAATAACGAGCAGACGAACCATCCTCCATTTCCATTCAGTCTCCCTCTCCGCCAACATAAGCGTGTGTCATAGGGACGTTGTGTTCCTTGGAAGCCTTGTATAATGTAATATTCCCCGATGGTGGATTGTCATCATTCGCATGCGATTTGAAATTTTCATCCAGTGAAATGGTCCAAACCGCCTCATCATCCTCTGTCAACACAACCGCAAGCGTGCCAAACTGAACAGTATGTTCCTCATCAAAATGTTTCGTTTCTCCATTTTCAGTAACCGATATGCCGTCTGCATCACTGACTATCCTGGTTTTTTCACCCTCCCACTCTCCTCGTATCTCTGAGGCAACATAATTGTAAGAATCACCCTCGCGGCTACCATACGTCCCGATAAATTGGTGGGTGGAACCATCATGTGAACTGTATGTAAATGCAGCAATATCCTTTGCCAACCATTCAATAGAGATCGATTCATCTATTTCATAAGGCAATTTTTCAAGGGGGCTTGCCAATATATCAAAATAGGACCTGAAATAAACCGCCTCACCACTCGCCCTATCCTCTTTAATCGCAAAGACATGCTTAAAGTCGGGAGAAATGCTTGTCATATTTTTAATTTGCTCATTGCTTTTCATCATCAAGAAACCATTAACGATGACAAAAATCACAACCAACCCTGCAGCGATCCACACGACCCTTTTCGTCACTTGTAGCAATAGAAATATGGCTGATACAATACAGATGATACATAGCACATTGACAATATAAAAAATCCGGTCATCAACATACTCTGCGTGATATCGCACTTGAACATAGAAGTTTCCCAATTGCATGCAGAAAAGTGCCACCGCAGCTGCAAGTAAGACCCATCCGGCCATGCGAGTGAGATTTCGCTTATGCATCATCCGGATTCACCTCCTCGGAAAACTGCCACGTCTTGCCATTGTCATCAGAAATGAATTTACCTTTTACATCCCCGCCCTCATAGTCGCCATTCGGCCCTTGATTAAGAAGAATGGTCAAATGATCATCCTCTTTTACAGGAACCTCCGCACTGACAAATATAGCATCATATTTTTCCGGCACGTCAACTTTCGCTCGCTCCCAGGATTCTCCGGCATCTTGCGTCACATAAAGGTCCGGCTCTTCCGGATTGATGGTCCCATATGAAAGAAAACCTGTATCCTCATCTATAAATCCCCCGTCCGCGACCATTCGCGTTGTGTCAGGGGCATTCGACCTTTCCCAACTTCCCCCGCCGTCACAGGTTAAAAAGACACTGGATCCTTCTTGTGACATCGTCCGGTCACCAGACGCAATAACATACCCAAAGTCATCATCTAAAAATGCGACTTTTCGAAAACGGATGGAAGGGTACATGTCCGTAATAACGGCATCCTGCCATGTCTTACCCTCGTCACGCGAATAAGTAATCTCCAGTTCTTCGTTTTGCACATCACCACTTACAAACAGAAACGCTGCCAGGTCTTCTGTCAGCATATAACTATCCGGTATCAATTCCTGTTCGCTGCCATTATAATCTCCTTCAAATAAGGATTCCTTTTCAACGGGAACCTTCGTCCAGGTATCCCCTTTGTCAAAGGTGACATTTAATTCATCATTCTGCAAAGCGTAATCGATTGTATCTTCTGTGTATAAAGTTTGTTCGGGTTGCTCCGGTTGTTCTTCTGGTTCTTCCGATTGTTCATTCTTGATTTGCTCTCCAAATATGACACTCATCGGCATGGTAAGCGTCTTACTCTGATGATGATAAAAAAATGTAACTATAATAAGGCCAATGGTAATCATTCCAGCAATCGCAAACAAAACGTTTTTCATAAAAAATCTCCCCGTCTATGAACATCTCAATAATCAGCCTAAGTGCCCTTGGAACAACATTCCATAATATCCTTCCATCAACCAATTAATCCTGATAAGTATAATCTATCAATTGTATATTAAATATTGGATCTTCTTCATTCGTCACATTAGTACCTATTCCCAAGAATATAGACTCAGACATTTCATCTTTCACGACATTAAAAATAAAAGCTGGATTCAAAGGCATATCACTTTGTGAAGTTGGCTCTTCATCAACCATTACGTAATCCGGAAAATACTTGAGCAAGTCAACCTTAAGGTCATCATTTATTTCATAACTTTCATCGGGGTTTGTCAAATCAACCTCAAAAGTCCCTGTCTTTTCATCATTTTCCAGAACAGAAAACGTCATTGTCTCAAATTCTTCCGTTATTTCGTCTCCATCAAGATCATTGGATCCATCTACCCCTTCAGATTCCGCTTGTTCTAGGTTCTCTTCATCATCCTCTTGATGATTGTTTTCCTCCACATTCTCACTTTCTTCTTGATTGTTATTTTCAACATTTTCTTCATTGTTTTGATTTGAGTTTGTTTTATGATTGCATGCCGTCAACATGAGCAGCCCAAACATGATAATAAGGATGAAAGATTTTTTGCGTAGATGTCTCATAGTTGCCTCCCACGTGAAATGATTTTTGTTTCGTACCCCTGTGATTAGGGACTATACTCCAAAGGGTGCCTCTATGGTTATAGCCCAGACCGCCTTGCAAAGTTAAGTAAAAACCGTCGTTGCTCAGTCACCGACATATCTATCATGCCCCGCAAGCGATCCAAAAAGAATCATACAGACAGCAATCCCCATCATCATCGCAAGCGGCATCACCCATGTGTGGACCATATCAAACACATAACCGATGATCATCGGGCCCACCGCGGCCAATAGGTAACCGAACGATTGAGCCATACCAGATAAAACCGATGCTTGACGTGCATTCCGCGCCCGTATCCCCAAAAACGCCAGGGCCAACGGAAAACCACTACCGAGACCAATCCCGATTAACGTCACGCTCGCCACCATCACTGCGTATGAATCACCGAAAATCAATCCGCTGAAACCGATGATATCCAGTGCGCCCAAGATACAGACAAGCCACCACTGTGACTTGAATCGCCCGGCAATGACAGGCACGAGGAAACTGAACGGTAGACCAACCGCCTGCATATACGACAACATCCAGCCTCCTGTTTCAATGGAAGTTCCGTAGCCGACCAATATTTCAGGCAACCAAGAAATCGTCACATAAAATAAAAATGACTGGAATCCCATAAACAAAGCGACATACCAAGCCACACGTGATGTCCATATCCGGGTATCATACTGCTCTTCATGGTAACGCACCCCTTCCTGATTGGCCTGACCGCCCTTTTGACGGGATCGGCTTAAATAAATCCAAATGAATACCGCCAAAAACACAGGTATGATCCAAACCAGGAGAGCCACTCGCCAGCCCGCTCCCAGTCCAATCGCAATCGGTATGCTCAGTCCCGATGCCAACGCCGCTAGTCCATTCATCGAGACAGAATAGATTCCGGTCATCAACTCGACCTTCTGCGGGAATTTTTCCTTGATTGCTCCCGGTACAAGCACATTGCAAAAAGCGATACCAATCCCGACGAGAAAGGTACCGATATATAACAGTGAAACCCACGTCATCGAACGGATACCGATGCCAAACAGCAATAAAAGAAGTCCAAACAATAACGCCCGTTCATTGGAAAAGCGGTTCCCCACTTTCGGTGCTATCGGTGACACACATGCGAATGTCAATAACGGCAGACTGGTAATCAACCCCGCACTCCAATTGGAAAGGCCCACATCATCGCGGATCAAACCCACAAGCGGGCCCACAGAGGTAATCGCTGGGCGCAGATTAAACGCCAACACAACGATACCGATATATAATAAAAAACGGTACAAACGATTCGTATCTTCTGATGCACTTAGTTGATCGGCGTCCATGTACGGGCCTCCTGTTTGTTCGTTCATGAGTATGCGTTCGTATGGTTTGCAAGGTCCATATAGAAAAGTGTTTACCCAGAGTCTCTAACAACATCATATGTATGACACATTCTATCACCATCACAGTTTGTGCACCATAAGCACAGATTGGCTTCACATCACACTCATGATTCATTTGCTCACAACATATATCATATCAAAATCACAGCCAACATTTAACCCTTGTTTCTGTCTTTATAGGAAGTCTACGAACCGTCATACGCCTCATTCATTTGTTTTTCAACGTGATTGACAAGGAAATGATTGAAATGACAATTGCCAGAACAGAAATGATTATAGTCCATGTAGCCATATTCATCCCAACTTTCTTGTTATTTTTGTATATAACAGTTATAATATGAATAGAATATGGAGAAAGCAAGGGGAGTTTATCCCCCTGCTCAGTTTTGACTACAGATCATCGCTTGTCGGAGCGGTGATCTTTTCTATTCCTGATGTCGAATATCAATGACAATTTCCAATGGAACATTAACTTACAATTATTCGACAAACAAAAGTAGCCAAAAACCAATTCAAACAAGGGTTATAGGCTACTTTTGGTTTAATCTGACTGCAAAAGTCAGGTTATAGTACATGCTGATGAAATGTAAAAGACCGGGATTGATGACAGGCATGTCCCATGAATCTTTGCAAGAATGAATTGTGTTTACATAATGACATCAGGGGTTTCAGGCATAATCTGTCCACCATCTACTACCAACGACTGACCGGTAATGTATGATGCTTCTGCTGACGCAAAAAAACTAACGGTCACACCGATATCCTCTGGTTCACCCAACCGTTTCATTGGAACTGCTTCGGCACCCTTTTCACTCAAAACACCTAGTTCTTTTTTCAAGGTCTCTGTAGCAATCATTCCTGGCTGAATAGCATTGACCGTGACACCGTATTTTGCATATTCCAAGGCGGCACTTCGCATAAATCCAAGAATTCCCGCTTTTGTCGCCCCATAGATGGAACCACCTGGATATCCGGTAATATCACCTGTGATAGATGATGTAAGGATGACTCGACCGTAATTTTGATTTTTCATGACTTTCAATACCGGTTTGACAATAAAAAACATCCCTTTTAGGTTAATGCTTTGAATTTTCTCCCAATCATCTTCCGTCATATCTTCAATAGATACATCTGGATAAATTCCTGTATTTGCAGCTAAGATATCAATTCGCTTATGGGTATTTACGATATCGTGAACAACCTGATCCGCATTGTTCTTATCCGTAACATCTAATCTGTGAAAATCTCCATTGACTTCCTCAGCAGTTTCTTTGCCTGCCTTTTCATCAATGTCTCCTATCATCACTTTTGCACCAGCTTTCGCAAGGGTTTTCACTATTCCTTTCCCAATACCGTTTGCTCCACCAGTGACAAGGGCAACTCTTCCAGTTAGATCAAACATCGTAACTTCCCCTCTCTAAAAATTTATTATATGCATTCTATTATAAATATACCCCTTCCGCTTATAGCGCTAAACTTGGTTAAACGGAAAGTTATGAACCTTGATGGACTGTTGCCTCCCCTTTTGCCATAATCCGTTTACTTTGTGAAGTAATCCAGTGAGTCAGCGATTCAATTAATACCTTAATCTCCACAAATGTTATAAAATAAGGAAAAGGTTAATAATATAAGGAGAGACGGCACATTGGCACAAAAATTATATGACGAAATTTATAGAGAGCAAAAATTATACAATAAGATTTATAACGCGAAAGAAGCCTATATTACTTTTTACAAGGGGTTCAGGACACACAAGCACATAAGAAAAAACTTAAAAAGCAACCAAATATCTCAACAGTTTAAGGAAAGGATCATGTTAGCCGTAACAGAAGTGAACGGTTGTGAGATTTGTTCTTATGGACATACAAAGTACGCTTTGGAACAAGGCTTAACCAATGAAGAAATAAAATCGTTTCTGACAGGAAACGCAGAAAATATTTCGGGTGACGAAATGCCAGCTATTATATTCGCACAGCATTATGCGGATACAAAAGGACATCCTTCCAAGGAGGCGTGGAATCGCATTGTTCAAGAATATGGAAATGACAAGGCGCTAGGAGTGCTAGGTGCCATTAGAATGATAATGGCTGGAAATGCCTATGGTATCGCAATAAGTGCATTCAAAAATCGTATGAAAGGCAAAAAGGTTAAACAGACTAGTCTCTCTTATGAACTAAAGATGATTTTAAGTCTTATTCCTGCAATGCCACTCGTTTTGATTCACAGTATTATTTCAAACCTTTTGAAAACGCCTTTGATTGATTTCAAGGAAAATGACGATGATGAAAAAAGTGCCGACACATCAAAATCATTCATTCAATAAAAAAGCTCCTACTCAACAGGAGCTTTTTTGATGCTTATTCTTCTATGACTATACTATGTGTAATGTCAACGCAACCTTTAACTGTGGCAACCATTGGACAATGCTTTTGTGAAAGAACTAAATTCTTTTCTAATTTTTCAAGCTTTAAGTCTTTTCCTTTCACCTTAAAGTCTAAATTTATACTTTCAATACGATTGGCTTTATCCTCGTTTCGTTCCGTAATCTCCGCATCAACAGCTAAATCGTTGAATTCTACCCGCTGCTTTTGCAATATATTTCTAAATACTGCGAGACTACAACCTGCAATAGATGCCAACATTAATTCGTTTGGACGGACACCATCTTCAGTTGAAGCAATTTTAAGTTTACCAGTATTTAATTCTGTTTCCACTCCATCGCCTTTCATTTGAATAAACAATTTCAAAAAAACTCCCATTTTTACTGATAATTTCATTTTACAGACTTTATGCAAAATACTCTAGTTTTCCATCTCAATGTAAAAAATAGTTTAACAATATAAATCAGTTTCATCATTTCTCTTTAATAATAGACCATTTCAATAACGCCTAGAATCAAGATGTTCAGCATTTCAGGAAGAAGGGAAATCCACCCTTTCCCTTTTTTCTATGCACCATACAAATAATTAAAAAACGCTATGCTAAAAATGAAACGCATTTGCTTGGTAGCACTGGACGCATGTGTCTTATGGTGATATTCTATATCATTCCATTTAACGGATTAATATATTAGAATAATAGTATAGATCTCTAAACCCTTAGATAACATTTTGTTAAAGGATGTGCGGTAATGAAAGCTATCATTTTTGATTTTGATGGAACGCTTGCTGATACTTTGCCAGTTTGCTTTTATGCGTTCCAAACTGTTTTTAAAGAATTTGACCGTATTAACGTTACGACCGATGAAGTTAAGGCTATGTTCGGCCCGTCTGAAACCGGAATTATAAAGGAAAACCTTAAGCACCCTGACCATGATAAAGCAATCGAATTATATTATGAGTCATATGATGAAAGACATGGTGAGCTCGTTCGTGATAATGGGGACATCAACGAATTGCTGTTGTTTTTAAAAAAGGAAGGTTATACATTAGGGATAGTGACAGGAAAAGCAAAAAGAAGTTTATTGATTTCCTTGGAACACCTTAATATGAATGACTTGTTTGACGTCATTATAACAGGGGATGACGTTAACAGTCCAAAGCCGCATCCTGAGGGGTTAAATAAGGCATTAGAACAACTTGGTGTAAAAAACACTGAAACTGTTTTTTTAGGAGATAGCGACGCAGACATTTCAGCCGGCAAACAAGCTAACGTCCACACGGTAGGAGTAAAGTGGCTACCCCATTACCAGACGCCGGAATTTAGTGTCAAGCCAGATCACATAATCAACAGCATAGATGAATTCAAACAGTCACTATAAATTTTTCTTATCTCCCATACCGAACAATCTGGCCCGTTTCAGGCAAACGCGCCCGATTATGGAATAAGCCTAATCAGATTCCCTACAATCTTCTTGAGTTTTATTAGTGTGAAGTATCCAACCCATTGTAGCACCAGAAATTCCGAAAATAAGGATTGAAACTAAATTGTCAAATACGAAAAAACCAAT
>DATGUN010000063.1:0-11071 GCA_035301285.1 Virgibacillus sp. | reverse complement strand
CGGAGACCGGTTGGAAAACTACCCCAACCAGCTTTCCGGGGGACAGAAACAGCGTGTCGCCATGGCGCGTGCCCTCGTCATGCGTCCGAAAGTCATGTTGTTTGACGAGGTGACTTCCGCGCTTGACCCGGAACTCGTCGGTGAGGTCCTGGAAGTGATCCGTGATATTGCACGTGACGGAGACATGGCGATGGTGCTCGTCACACACGAGATGGAATTTGCGCTTGATGTCGCCGATCGTGTCCTATTCCTGGACGGCGGTGTCATCGCTGAGCAAGGGACACCACAAGAAGTGCTCGTTGATACAGAGAATGAACGGTTGAAAAGCTTCTTGACCAGATTCAATGCATAATGAAAATAAAACGAAGCGCAGGTGCACTATAGCCTGCGCTTCGTTTATATTCACATAAAGTTTTCTATGATCGTGTACGTATATCTTCGCCGATTATTTTCACTTCACGTTCCAGACGGACACCAAATTTCCCCATAACAGTATCTTGGACAAAATGAATCAGATTAATATATTCCGTTGCCGATGCACCGTCAATATTGACGATAAAACCAGCATGTTTCAACGATACCTGGGCACCGCCTATTTGCTTTCCTTGCAGATGACTATCCTGGATGAGTTTTCCTGCAAAATACCCTGGTGGACGTTTAAAAACACTGCCACATGATGGATATTCAAGCGGTTGTTTTGATTCACGTTTGTAAGTCAAATCATCCATGATTTCTTTGATATCATCATAATTTCCTTCTTCAAGTGCAAAAGTCGCTTCCAAAACGATATAACCATTATCAGGAATATTGCTTGACCTGTATTCCAAATCTAATTCGGATGCCTTCAAATCACGTAATTCACCATCTCTGTCGACAACAATGGCACTCTCCAGCACATCCTTGACTTCACCACCATAGGCGCCCGCATTCATGAACAATGCTCCACCAACAGAACCTGGGATGCCACATGCGAATTCCAATCCAGAAAGATGTGATTCCAAGGCTTCCCGGGACGTATGGATGATTAAAGCACCACTTTGGGCAACAACCTTTGTGTTCGTCACCTTTATGTCATTTAACCGTTTCAAATTTAAAACGATCCCACGGATTCCACCATCTTTTATGATCAAATTGGAGCCATTTCCAAGCATTGTAAATGGTATATCCTCTTTAATTGCGAATTTCACTATTTTCTGCACATCTTCATAAGTCCGTGGCGTTACAAAAAAATCAGCATTCCCGCCAAGGCGCGTATACGTATGATTCTTTAGCGGTTTATCTTTGACGACATCTTCGGCCCCCACTAAAGAGATTAAACTTTCATACATACCCTGATTATCCAACAAAATCATTCCTTTAATTTATTCTTTCATGAGGCTGCACAACTTCCCGTACATCTTGATGCCCAATGGACTCACAGCCTGTTTTTCAAACAAGACATTGGAGATTTCCATCAAATGATTATTGGTTTACATATAAGAATGTATGAACCAATTCATCGACTTTTTCACTTTCATGTAAATCACTATGCCCTAAATATTGGTTTTCGATAAGTACTGTTTTCAATTGACCGGAGGGAATAATATTTTTGATACCCGACACACTTTCCGGGACGGCAACAACATCCCCAGTCGAGGCAATACTAAGTACATCAATATCTTTCGGGAACATATTTTCATTCGCATATAATGCCTGAATGGCTTCTGAGTCAGGCATAAGATCATGTGCACCTGCATCTTGGTTGACATCAAAATAAGATTCCTGGTAAATACCATTGAATGGACTTCCGATAGCAACATACTTTTGCACAATCGGAAAATCGTCGGATTCATTTAAGTATTCCTTGATGAATTTCAAGGATATAATACCACCCATCGAATGTCCAACAAGATTAATAGAATCAATTTGATAGTTTTCTTTCATATGTTGAAGTGCCTTTGAAAGGTATGCCACACTATCGTCAAAACTTCCTCGATTCTGTTCAAAAACCACTTGTATGAATTCGGGTTTTCTACCATCTGCATGCATGTTTTTCACGTGGATGGTCCCGTTTTTTGAAATTTGATAGACGAGCGCCTTGTTACCCCAGTGATATTTATTCTCAAATCGGTCAAGCATATTTCCAAAGGAATTGAAAGTACCTTTATATCCATGGACAAATACAGTCGGGTCGGCATCTGTCTGTTTTTCAGATTTTGCCTCCGTAGGTGTATACATAACAACGACAACTCCTATTAAGATAATGAAGTAGCCTATCCAGTAATATCTAAATCGATGCATAGTTCCCCTCTTTTTCAGTCAAATAATATTGAATGTCAATTCCCTATACCCATTATACCATTTTATTAAGCTATTGTGATTTTAAATATTACTTTTTATCCAGATAAAAAAACAGACTATCACATTTTAATGATAGTCCGTTTTATTTCTTGAACTTTAGCTTAGAAACTGTCTCCGATTTCATCTACCATTTCACTTACCGATTCAAGGCCACCACCGGAGAGGTACCAATAGTCGGGATTCAAATAATATATGTTATCATCTTGGTATGCTTTGGTATCTTCGACAAGATCATTTTCCACAAGCTCTTTTGCCGAGGATTCACCGCCAACAACAGCACCACGGTCTACAACATACAAAATGTCTGGATCCTGTTCAACAACGTATTCAAAGGATACATCCATTCCATGTGTCGAGGCATCGATTTCATCATCGACTGCAGGCACACCAAACACATCATGAATCAGTCCAAAGCGGGAACTTGGTCCATAAGCACTGATTTTATCGTCATTCGCCAAAATAATCAACGCTTCTTTTCCACTTTCCTCTGTTGTTTCTTTCAAATCATCAATCTTTTCTTCTATGTCAGCATAAGATTCATCAACTTCATCCTGCTTGTCAAAAATTTCGGCAATGACATCCAAGTTTTCTTTGAATGAATCCATGTAATTTTCATTATCAACAGCCAGATAAACGGTTGGCGCCAGTTCCTCGAGCTCTTCATATACATCCGATTGGCGACCTGAAATAAAAATCACATCTGGATCGACTTCCGATAACTTTTCAAAGTCAGGTTCAAATAAAGTTCCTGCATTCTCATAATCATCTGTATCATATTGCTCCAGATAACTCGGAACATTCATTTGTGATACGGCTGCAACATCAATTCCCAATTCATCA
Source organism: Virgibacillus sp. (assembly GCA_035301285.1). GTDB lineage: Bacteria > Bacillota > Bacilli > Bacillales > Amphibacillaceae > DATGUN01. Next base: position 7,891 of record DATGUN010000063.1, on the reverse strand, counting down.
AGTGTATCCAATGTACCATAGTCGAATACAGCAACTGTTTCAGGGTTTTTAGGTACTTCTGCCGTACCTAATTCATGTTCAATCGTAACTGTCCCATCATCTTCATTATTATTGTTGTTGTTTCCATCTGATTGATTATTATCCTCACCACATGCTGTCATAACCATCATGATCATAAAAATGAAACTAAAACCAATCGCTTTTTTCATCCGTTTCCCTCTTTCCTTATTCTATTTTATCCGAAATAGACACAAATTCGTCTATTATTAATTTGTTTTATATCAATATCCATATCATAAATTTCTTTTAACACACATTTATCGATTACGTCACACGTTGGACCTTGCTTCACCACTTTGCCATCTTTTAACGCCACAATCTGATCGGAATAGCAAGAAGCAAAGTTAATATCATGGATAACAATGAGAATGGTCTTGCCCAACTCATTGACGAGTCTCCTGAGTGTTTTCATAATCTGTACAGAATGACGCATATCCAGATTGTTCAGCGGCTCATCAAGCAGAATGTATTCCGTGTCTTGTGCAATTACCATAGCGATATGTGCACGTTGACGTTGACCGCCACTCAATTCATCCAAAAATTTATGTTGCATATCCCCAAGTTCCATATATTCGATTGCTTCATCCACTTTCTGCCAGTCTTCATCTTTCAGACGTCCCTGTGAATACGGAAAACGACCAAATGAGATAAGTTCCCGTACGGTAAGTTTCAAATTGATGGAATTCGATTGTTTCAATATCGAAATCTTTTTTGCCAAATCTTTGTTTTTCGATGTCGTGATATCTTTGCCGTCAATCGTGATTTCACCGTCATCCTTGGCGATCAGCCGGCTGATCATGGAGATCAAGGTACTTTTCCCCGCTCCGTTCGGTCCGATAAACGATGTGATCGTTCCTTTCTCGATTTCAATTGAAACATCATCCACTACATTCTTCTGATTATATTTTTTGAAGACATTTTTAATACCTACCATGATTTATTCTCCTTCAGCAATAGATATATGAAATAGATACCACCAATAAAATTAATGATGACACTGAGTGTTGTCTCAAATGTAAACAACTTTGATACGATGAAGTCACCGCCAATCAGTGCGATAATACTGATAAGTGCTGATCCGATCAATAAGTAAAAATGCCGGAATGTTTTCAAGAATTCATATGCGACGTTGACAACCAGGAGACCAAGAAATGTAATCGGGCCAATCAATGCTGTTGAAACTGATATCAGTACAGCGACTATGATCAATAACCGTTTGACTACATATTCATATGGCACCCCCAAATTAATCGCTTGTTCTTTCCCCAGTGATAGTACATCCAAGTATTTGTAGAAACGCAGAAAATAAATAAAGACGATAATAACTAATCCAACCGACAGATAGACAAGGTCAGTGTTAACATTGTTGATGCTGGCGAACATTTTGTCCTGTGCCATTGAGAACTCATTCGGGTCAATCAATACTTGCATAAAGGATGTAAAACTTCCAAAGAATGTTCCTAGAATCATCCCGATCAATAATAGGAAATATATATTATTCCTCTCGCCCCCGGTAAACAAAAGTTGGTAAAGGAACAACGAGAAGAAAACCATAATGCCAATTGTGATAAAGTAATTCAAATTGCTGTTCATCATCGCAAGCGAGTGGGAACCAAAAACAAAGATAATAACAGTTTGAATCAACATGAACAGTGAATCCAATCCAAGTACACTTGGTGTTAAAATTCGGTTGTTGGTGATTGTCATGAATATCGTTGTGGAAAATGCTATCGCACCACCGGTCAAGATGATCGCCACAACTTTTATGATACGTCTTGGCAAGATATAATCGATGTTTCCCTTGAGATCATAGAAGATATACAACATAGCAAGGATTAACGCTAGAATAGCCAAAATGATTGTCTTTTTTTTATAACCCATATCTTCTTCTCCTAACAAGCAGGTAAATAAAAATGGCGCTACCTATGACACCCACCGTTAAGCTTATTGGTACCTCATATGGGTAAATGACGATCCTGCCAATAAAATCACAAGCCAAAACAAATAAAGCCCCAAGGAGTGCTGTATGTATCAAACTATTTTTCAAATGATCCCCTTGATAAATCGTGACGATATTTGGAATGATCAGACCCAGAAACGGAATGACCCCTATCGATAAAACGACGGACGCCGTTACCAATGCTACTATAACCAAACCCAGATTGACGACTTGGCGATAATTCAATCCCAAGTTTTTGGAAAAATCCTCGCCCATCCCTGCAATCGTAAATTTATTGGCATAAAAATAGGCAATGGCAAGAACCGGTATACTGACATACATCAGTTCATAATTCCCTGTCATGATCATGGAAAAATCACCTTGCATCCATGATGACATATTCTGGATTAAATCATTTCTATAAGCGAGAAATGTGGAAATGGACCCGATTATACTTCCAAACATCAAACCTACCAGCGGAATGAATATAGCATCCTTGAATTTTATCTTCTCCAAAATCTTCATGAAAATAAATGTGCCGAGCAGTGCAAAAGCAAATGACACAAATATTTTCTGCAACTGAGTGGCCGATGTAAAGACAACCATGGAAACAAGTACTCCCAATCTTGCTGCATCGAGTGTACCTGCAGTGGTTGGTGCTACAAATTTGTTTTTGCTTAGTTGCTGCATAATCAAACCACAGATACTCATGCTCATACCAGCGATTAAAATGCTTATCAACCGAGGGATTCTACTTACAAATAAAATCTGTCGTTGATTGTCTGTCAAATTGAATATATCAAATGGCGAAATATCAGATACCCCAATGAAAATCGATGAAACAGACAAAAGAACAAGTGCAATGATGAGATATCGTATTTTCATATATAGTTCCCTTACCCACTGTTAATAATAGTTATTATCTTTTAGTTATTCTAATTAATAATGAGATTCATTATCAATTAGATTTAACTTGAGTATATCAGATTGAATCATATTGTCAATACAAAAAGGAGATTCATTTTGAATAAACATGAGAGTCTGTATCTGTCATAAAAGGCCATGGCACCTATCATCCTTATAATAACCAGACACGACAAGCCTATGATATGGCATAAAAAAACGAATATACACTTTTCGAAAAAAGTATACATTCGTTTTCAATCCACATTTTCAGGGTTGATAGCGCAACCTTCACCTGTACACGATTTCGTTTCCGGCTGATTCGGTGTAAAATGTCGGATATCCGGAACATCTTCTTCCTCTTTTTGAACCTGCTCCAGAACATCCAAAAACACTTCAACAGGGTGGACGCCCGAAATACCATATGTCTCATTAAAAACAAAATATGGAACGGCTTTTATGCCAATTTCCTCCGCTTGTTCTTCATCGTCGCGGACATGTCGTTTGTATTTTCTGGACTCGAGCACATTCACGATCTCATTTTCATTCAGTCCTGATTGACCTCCAATTTCCACTAAAGTGGCATGATCGCTGATGTTTTTCGAATCCGTGAAATGGGCATACAGAAGGGCTTCCGTCAACAAACTGCCTTTGCCCTCTTTATTAGCGTATTGCACCAACCGATGTGCATCTAGCGTATTGGCGTATTTCATCGTTTCGAAGCGATAAATCAGTCCCACTTCCTCGGCTTCTTGCCGCAAACTCTTATTCATTTCTTTCGCCTTCGCGGTACTCATCCCATATTTATGTGAGAAAAACGTGTGAACATTCATTTCCGGATCATATTCAATATGTGGGTCAAGTTCATAACTTCTATAAACCACTTTTACGCGGTCTTTCTGGGAAAATTGGTCTAATGCCATTTCCATCTTACGCTTACCGATGTAGCAAAATGGACAGATAAAATCGGACCAAATTTCAATTTTCATTTTCAACACCTCTTCCTATAACATTTTATCACAGCAAAACCCATCCATGATAGTATTGTGCTTGTTTTGAAAGAGATTACGAACGAAAAAAGAACCTGAACAAAAACGATGTTCATGAAAACAGCATTTAACCTGTCCAATCGGTACACCGATGAATAAAGTATGCACGTTTAAGGGATGCATGAACTCAATATGGATTCCATTCCGCTCAATGATGCCATATATATTTAAATTATTGCGTCAGCAGGGATCGTCCTTTGATGGCAACACGCTTTGTATTTTTTAATCCATCAATATTTTGTACGCCTATTCCAAGCATAGCCATCTTCAATTCCAATTCAATTTGGTCCATCGTATTCAAGACTGATTCTGTGGATTCTGTTGCTGATTGCAATAATTGTTTCGCAAAACCAACCACATCAGCTCCGATGGTAATCGCTTTTGCGGCATCAAGCCCTGTTTTCATACCACCACTTGCAACGACAGGAACCTCGGATAAAGCATTTTTCACCGAAACAATGCACTCTTTTGTTGGAATTCCCCAACTATTGAACGCTTCAGCTGCAGCTTTCCTCAAAGGTTCTTCAGACCTGAGTTTTTCCACCTGACTCCATGATGTGCCACCCGCACCAGCTACTTCGATATAGGTTACACCTGCATCATACAGTTTTCGGGCTACAGTCCCATCAATCCCAAATCCTACTTCCTTTACACCGACCGGCACACTTAATTTATTGGCAATTTGTTCAATCTTAGGTAGAAGGTCTTTGAAATTCAAATCGCCTCCATCCTGGACGACTTCCTGTAAGCTATTTAAATGCATCACAAGTGCATCTGCTTCCGTTAAATCGACAATCCGCTGACATTCTTCAAGCCCGTATCCATAATTGAATTGGACAGCACCAATATTGGCAATCAATGGAACAGTCGGCGCAAACTTCCGTATCAAAAAAGATTCCTTATGTGCATCGCCTTCCAAGAGTGCTCGAGTCGAACCTAAAGCAACTGCCCAACCTCTTTTTTCGGATGCTTCTGCCAGATGTTGGTTGATCGATCCTGCAAGCTTTGAACCACCAGTCATGGAACTTACCAAAAAAGGCGCCTGTAATGGTTTATCCAAAAATCGTGTGCCTAGATCTATTTCGTTAAAATCAATTTCCGGCAACGCATTATGAATAAAATCAATATCCTCAAATCCTGTCGTCTTATCAACAGATTCCACATCTTCTTCCAAACACAAACGGATATGTTCTGTTTTCCGTACATTAATACCTTTCTCCATACCTGCTACCATCCTTTATCAGTCACATTGCTTCTTGATATAACATGCATTCTTTCGTGACATATTCAGTCTAACCATAACTATATCACGAAAAGCATCAATCGATAACCCAAAAACCTTCAGCATACCATCATATACTAGAGCAATCTTTATCAGGACAATATCAATAAGTGCATCGCTAAACGGCACACAAGTTTCAGCTTCAGACTGTTATATGTCCATCCAAAAACCCCATCTCACACGCTGTCTGTGAAAATGGGGCCCACTTTATCCAAATCAATCGGGGAGGGTCACTTTGGGATCGATAATCACTCCTCGTTTTGCATAATCAATCAGTTTTTTCGTTTCCCGATTGACCCGTTTTCGACCATAAGGATGATCAAACCAACTGTTTTCCTTAGTGGCATTATCATCTACAGGACATAATGAATATTTGATCCAACTTGGCATATAAGTCTGCAATATCAAGTGCATACGACGCATATGGATGGCAGCCGTTACAACAATCAACCGATGCATCAGGTGCAAATCAAATTCCCGATCCAATACAAACATGGAGGCGAGAACATTTTCCTTTGAATGCAATGATTTGTTTTCGATCAAAATATCTTTTTCCGGGACACCCATACTTATAGCCCCTTTCGCCAATAACTCCGCTTCCGTCAGGCTGTTTCCATCCCATACAACCCCACCTGAAAACAAAAGCTTTTCAGCAAACCCTTCATTATATAACTCAAGCGCTTTCGGCAATCTGTATTCCACTGCTTTACTGCTCCCCGGCACAAAAATGCAATCGCCTGGCTTCGGGCCATCCCCTGCATTGTGGTATAACAATGCCGTTTTTTGTGTATCGCTTAGCTTGTGAGCATCAAGTTCCGACAGGTTCATCGATTCCTCTCCTTAACGAATGAATATTCTATAATGTGATTATCATCCAGTCATAGCCTGAATACAATTAAACTGACATTCAAACGTTTAAACCAATATGTACTCGCGTCAGAGATGGATCGTTGCGATAAAACAACCATCATCTCTCACGCATGAATACTTAATCAATATCGATTTGCATATCTCTATAATAATACATCATATCATCTTCGTTAATTTCCCTGATCACCCTACAAGGATTACCGACTGCTACTACATTGGCGGGAATATTTTTTGTTACGACACTGCCCGCTCCGATAACGGTATTTTCTCCAATATGTACGCCAGGAAGAATGATGGCGTTTGATCCGATCCAAACATTGCTATTTATATGAATCGGAACATTGTACTGGGCTTTTTTACTTCTTAATCCCGGATGTACAGGGTGGGTTCCGGTAGTGACAGTAACATTGGGGCCGAACATGACATCATCGCCGACAAAAATGTCGCAATCATCAACCAATGTCAAATTAAAATTAGCATACACACCTTTTCCAAAGTGGACATTTTTACCACCCCAATTTGCATATAAAGGTGGCTCAACGTAACAGTCTTTTCCGACCTCAGCAAACATTTTATGTAGGAGGTGAATTCTTTTCTCCAGCTCACTTGGGCGTGTCTTATTAAAATCGTATAACAAATCAAGATAGGTCATCTGCTCTTTCATCAGCGATTCATCGTCACTATAATATAATTGTTGATGATACATTCTCTTTACAATTTCTTTATATTCCATTTCGCATCACTCCCTGATGTCGGTTCTCTATAAGGTTGTCATGTAAGGATCAGAACGTGTCCTGAAGATACGATGAACCTCTCAATATCCACAAAGTTTCATCCGCGGGATACACAATTTGAACATGACTAAAAAACGGTACAAAAGTGGCGGCATTCTCATAATCTAGATTTCTATTTTTTCCGATTTTGAATTTCTCATTCGCCACCAAAGGACCTCTAGATCGAATTCGTATCAACATACTCCTCGACATACTCTTCATAATCCAACACTTCCATTGTTTCAGACCAGTGTAAAACCGTTCCAATAAAATCTGGGATATCAAGATCATTCATTTCATACGTTTCACCGGAATTGACGGTACCGGTCGCGTCCTCTATAAATGTCACCTTATATCCCCGGTCAAAAGCCGAAATAGCTGTAAATGTGCAACAAAACTCAGTGTTGAAACCTGTGATGAATACATGATTCACACCTAATATACGAAGGGTATCTTCTAATTGTGTCTCATAAAAAGAACTGGGCGTTGTTTTCTCAAATACATAATCGGCATAATCTTTGAGGGACTCATGGAGTTCGGACCCTTTTGAACCTTTGTACAATGGACTTTCCTCAATTTCATCAAAATGCCGCATGAAAATAACCGGACGACCTTTATCCTTAAAATCAGCTATGATACGTTCCATTCGTTTTAACTCATCGGAAAAATTCTTTTGCTCAACAATCGCATTCTGGGCATCAATGACCAATAACGCTTTCAATCCGATCACCTACCTTAATTCTTTTAATATCAGTTTAACATACTTGGATAATGGATTCGGAAAAACCTTCCTTATTCTGATAGACTCCGTCAGCATTGGCAAATGGAGATAAGCAGATTATGATGATGGCTGTTTTCCTTTTAACATAAAAAAGTTAAAGCACCGAAGAGCACCGAAGCCAAAGTAGTAAATTGATTTGTAATGAATTACGGCGCGTCCGATGACATTATTTAAGTACAAATTAGATTTATATCAAATTACGGTGCTCCAGACGTCATTATTTAAGTACAAATC
>DATGUN010000062.1:0-29869 GCA_035301285.1 Virgibacillus sp. | reverse complement strand
AAGCAACCATACCTGCACAAGAAGAAAAATGAAAATGATGGCGCACATGCGCAACCGGTGTATGCTGAAGTACTGAATGGCTGGCAGTGACTTCTCTCGTTTTTCTATTATGGAAAGGCGGAAATGTAAGGTGCCCGTGTGCGTGCCCGGTCCGGATGTTTAGAGGGATGATTGTATGAAAATGACCGTCCATGCTTGTCCGCCGTGAGGGTGCCCGTCTGCGCAACCTATTGGACAATTTGCTAGGGCTGATTCTTGTGGCAGAAGGGTATTCGCTTGTGCTTGCCCGCCGTGAGGGTGCCCGTCTGCGCAACCTATTGGACGCTTTGCTAGGGTCTGATCCTTATGGCAGTAGGGTGTTCGCTTGTGCTTGCCCGCCGTGAGGGTGCCCGTCTGCGCATCCTATTGGACAATTTGCTAGGGCTGATCCTTATGGCAGGAGGGTATTCGCTTGTGCTTGTGGTAGCCCCTGATGCTCGGGAATTTTACCGGTGCTTGCCATTGTTCTTAATGGCGGGAAGGGCACTCGCCTACGCTTGTGGTTGCACAATATGCAGGGAGGGTATTCTCCCATGTTTGCTATTGCACATCATGCAGGGAGGGTATTCTCCCGTGTTTGCTATTTCACAATATACACCGAGAGGGTGCGCGGCTCGCTCATGTTTGTTGGTTGGGATCCATTTTCATCACGCCCGAGAATCCAGCGATTAAAATAAGCAGTGTCGAGATGAGATGGAAGAAAGTTATCGTGAAAAAAACGCCAATGGATGCAACAATCAGCATCAGGCCCCCCACCATGCTTTTTGACTTGAGCAGAAATGTTCCGATGATGGCGATAGTCGCAAACAAAAGGCCAAGCCAAGTGGTGAGTGTGACATCACTTAAATGCCCAAAGTCGAATATGATCGTGAAAAGTGATGCAACGAAAGCAAATGCGCCACCAATCAGACCAGCGAAAAATTCAATTGACCGTGTCATTTTTGAACTCCTTTCCAATGCTTTAATACAGACAAGTATAATTATATGGATTTCGATATAACCGGCGTGGATATGCATGTCACTTCCAAGCATGGATGTTTATGATATATCAGGTGCATATCCCGGTCAAGGTGGCCTGTATATGGTTTGCCGCGCGATTTCTTGGGATTGTCGCGCGGTTATGGGTCCTTCGCGTGATTCTGGCTTGAAGCTGCTCGATTATCTGGATCCTCCGCGTGATTCTGGCTCGAAGCTGCGTAATTTCTTGAGATTGTCGCGCGATTTCCCGGGGTTACCGCGCGGCCCCGGCACGTCAGTACGCGGTTTTCCATTTATCAACGCGCTCCAGGGTTTCTGTTCATCGATGAATTTTATTATATTCGTTTATCGTCCTATATCGTACCATGCTGTGGTGATTGAATGCGAGTCTCTTGAGTTGATGTTTTTAATATTATCAATTCTTTTTTGGTGTCTTCAAGAAAGTCACCCAAGCAGGTGATCTAGAATGGGCCTTGTTAGTCAGTGGTCGTGAATGATGCTAGTGATGCTAGATTTTGATACGAAAATTGGGGGCTCCCGTGATAGCGGGGGCGCCTTTTTATTATGAGGAAAATGTAGGATGCGGTTGATGAGGTGCGTTTCATTGAGTAGCAAACCTTTATCAAGGGATTTTTGATGATGTGGCGTTGTTGCGGAAAAGCGATTCTTGATTGAAGCATAGGGGTGCGCGAGGGCGGAATTTGCATCAAGGAAGGTTCTTGATTGAAAAATGAGGGTGCAGGAGGGTCGAAATTGCATCAAGAACACTTCTTGATTGAAAAATGACCATGCAAGAGACCCAGAATTGCATCAAGAACACTCCTTGATTGAAAAATGACCATGCAAGAGACCCAGAACTGCATCAAGGACGCTCCTTGATTGAAAAATGACCATGCTAGAGGCACAAAATTGCATCAAGAACACTTCTTGATTGAAAAACGGGTGCTCGAGAGGGTCGAAATTGCATCAAGGAAGGTTCTTGATTGAAAAACGGGTGCTCGAGAGGGTCGAAATTGCATCAAGGAAGGTTCTTGATTGAAAAATACGGGTGCGGGAGGGTGGAATTTGCATCAAGGAAGGTTCTTGATTGAAAAATGAAGGTGCGGGAGGGTCAAAATTGCATCAAGGATGGTTCTTGATTGAAAAACAAGGGTGCAGGAGGGTCATAATTCAATCAAGGAAGGTTCTTGATTGAAAAATAGGGGTGCAGGAGGGTCGAAATTCAATCAAGGGTGGTTCTTGATTGAAAAACGGGCGCACGAGAGGGTCATAATTCAATCAAGGATGGCTCTTGATTGAAAAACGGGTGCTCGAGAGGGTCATAATTCAATCAAGGATGGTTCTTGATTGAAAAACGGTTGCTCGGGAGGGTTGAAATTGCATCAAGGAAAGTTCTTGATTGAAAAATACGGGAGCGGGAGGGGCGAAATTGCATCAAGGCTTGGCTTAGAGATGCTGTAACTCAGTCAAGTCTCCGCGCACGTTTAAATTTCCCGCTCATCAAACGTTTGACTAATGAGATCTACCGCTGCAGGAATGCACATCACTGACGTTTACTTTCCACTCACCTCTTTAAAAACTGTAAACCAGAATTCATACGGTGTTCATAGTTATTTTGTAAAATGGAAACATTAAAGAGGAAAGAATGCTATTTAAATGTTTTCAAAGATTATGATGGCTCCGGTCAGGTTAAATGTTTTCAAAGATTATGATGGCTCCGGTCAGGGTAGATATAGGGTATAGTCTCGGGCCTCCTGGCATGCCGGTACTCCAGTCTTGAATTCTGTGGTAAGCCAGTACTTCAGTCTGGGGCCCTATGGCGAGCCAGTTATCAGGGCCTGGGATTCATAGTTGTCCAGGCTTCCGGGATAGGCAGGAGCTTTGATATGGGCACAGATTCCGAAATACATGAATATACTTTTTTAGCTTAAGATTGTTGTGCTGTTTTAAAAGGAGATGTTTTTTGTGGTGGAAAAAGTGAATCAGAAACAACTGAAAATCGGTTTTATTATATTATTGGTTGGTGTTTTCATGGCGGCGCTGGATAATGGGATCATCAGTGCCGCGTTGACAACGATCAATTCATCATTTGATGTGTCAGCTGTTTCGGGGACGTGGGGAATTACGCTGTATACATTTGGTATGGCCGTTGCGACGCCGATTGTAGGGAAGTTGTCGGATCGATACGGCAGGAAACGGTTGTTTTTAATTGAGGTGGCTATTTTCACGTTAGGGTCATTAGGGGTTGCACTCAGTCCATCATTTGAGCTGTTTTTAGCCTCCCGTCTGTTTCAATCATTCGGTGGGGGCGGGATTTTCATTATCGCCAGCTCACATGTCATCAGCACATTTCCGAAAGAAAAACAAGGGAGCATGCTCGGTTTGATCGGAGGAATGAACGGGATTGCCTCGGTTATCGGACCGAATATCGGCAGTTTCCTCATTGATTGGACGGGTAGTTGGCACTGGTTGTTCCTGCTTAACGTGCCGATTGGTGTGTTACTTGTTGCGATAGGATTTTTCACGCTTACGGAAACAAGAGAGGAAGTCCTGTCCAAGATTGACTTTCTCGGGATTTCGCTCCTATCGTTTTCCATTTTAAGTGTCATGTACGGTATCAATAATCTGGGCAGTGGCGATTTGTTGAATTCCTTCTTGGATATCATGGTATTCGGTTTCCTTATTTTAGGTGTGATTGTGTTCGCGATACTGATTATGGTTGAAAAAAGGAATGAAAGTAAAAATGTAGATCCTATTTTACCTTATACATTGCTCAAGAAACCAACGTACACCGTCACGATGATCATGGCGCTGTTGTCTGGAACATTCATTGGTGCGATTATTTTCATTCCGTCGTTTGCTGAACAAATATTGAATATACCCGCTGCGAAATCAGGATATTGGATGACTCCACTTGCGCTTGCATCTGGAATCGGTGCAGGAGGCGGCGGTTATTTTGTCGATAAATACGGTTCTGTAAAAACACTTGCGCTTGCGGGCGTGATCGCGATTATCGGTTTCGGAGGACTTGGTTTCCTCGTCGATACAAAAATGATGTTCGTTCTCTTTTCCGTCATTGCGGGTATCGGCTTCGGATTCGTGCTTGGCGCACCGCTCACGGTATTGACATCAAATGCAGCAGGAAAACAGAAGGGTTCTGCACTTGGTACGCTGTCTGTGGCACGCCAGATTGGGCTTACGATTTCACCGACGATTTTCGGGGCGGTGATCCAACGTGGATTCAGTCAAATCGGGTCACTCATTCCGGAAAAATTGCAAGCACACGGTGTCAATCCGGAAGATATGCCCGATGGGGCCCTTGATTCGCTTTCTGACACCAATTATAGTGATATTCAGGAAACGATTGAAAAAATCCCATCCGAAGATGTGCGTGCAGCATTGACAGAGGCGTTTCACGAAGCAGCTGAAAATGCATATCATCCGATTTATCTGATCACCGCGGGAATGGCACTCATGATTATCATATTGGTGCTTGTGTTTCATAAACAATTCAAGCGGGATGCGGAGGAAGAAATGGCAAGTCTGGAAAAAGAGGAGACGTCATCGTAAGGCGTCTGTTTTGAAAATGGAAGCATGCCAGAATGCGCCCCCGATTCGGATTTTAAAAGTGTTGTGTATCCGGGTGTCGCTGGCTTCCGCTGGGTTTCAAATTGTGTGCCGGTGTTGTAGCGTTCGATTCGGATTCTAAAAAGTATCATGTACGCCGTGCATCTACGGTTCTGTTGGATTTTAAAATGTCCGGTATGCCAGTATCGCCAGTTCCGCTGGATTCTAGGGTATCCTGCTGTATGCCGATGTCGCTCCTTCATCTCCCAAATCAATCCGCAAACGTGTTAAACTGATTACAGGAAATCAATGTTCGAGGAGAGATGGCGATGAAAATACACTTTCTGGGAACCGGGGCGGCAGAGGGTATTCCGAATCCGCATTGTACATGTGATGTGTGTGAGCAAACGCGAATTGAACGCGGGAAAAATATTCGCTCGCGCACATCAGTCATCATTGATGATGAGCTGAAGGTCGATGATCCGCCGGATACTTTTTACCATACGATTCGTGATCGTCTTGATTTGACCGGACTTAGGGATTTACTGATTACGCACACACATTGTGACCACTTCACACCGCAGGATATGGAAAATCGTTTGGAAGGATTTGCCCATGGAGTGAAGAGGCCATTACATATTTATGGGCATGATTTGGTTGTGCAAGGGTATAGAAGAGCGTTATCGGAAAATCAGCATCGTTTAGCTTATCATAGGGTCATTCCTTTTAAGAAAATCGAGACCCAGACTGCAACAGTCACACCGCTTTTGGCTGATCATGATCCTGAGGAGACGTGCTTGTTATATTTCATTGAAAAAAATGGCAAGCACATTTTGTATGGCAATGATACAGGCTACTTTCCCGACGAGACATGGAATTGGTTGCAGGGAAAACGCTTGGATGCTGCTATTCTGGATTGTACAGGTGGGTTTACGGGGCAAAAACGGAGCCGGAACCATATGTGTATCGAAACGGTTTGTGAAGTGACGCGCATTTTTCAAAACGAACAGATGATGAATGAAGGCGCACGTATTATTGCCACGCATTTCACCCATAACGCTGGCATGCTACATGAAGATTTTGTGGAAGCACTCAAGCCACATGGCATTGAAGTTGCTTTTGATGGGATGATCATTGAGATATAATCGTGTAGGGTAGGATTGCAAAGTAGACAAACGTAGATAGATTTCGGATGAGGCGTTATTGGCGCCCTATGGAAAGGAAAATAGACAGTATGGAGAATGACATGATGAGACGGTCGATTATCATCGATACCGATCCAGGTATTGATGATGTGGTGGCGATCAGTGCGGCTTTATTTGCGGAAGAGCTGGATGTCCGTTTGATAACGACAGTGGCGGGAAATGTCGGAATTGATCGCACAACGCAAAATGCACTCGACCTTGTGAATTTTTTCAATAAATATGTACCGGTAGCCGCGGGTGCGACTGAACCGATGGTCAATGATCCGCATACGGCCAAAGCGGTCCACGGGGAGAGCGGGGTTGGAACGTTTGAATTCCCGGAGAAAGTGGGAGCGGATCGTCTAGTGAAGGAACATGCGATTGTTGCCATGAGAAATGAAATCATGGATGCCGAGGAGCCAATGACGCTTGTCGCCATCGGTCCGCTTACAAATATTGCACTCTTGTTCAAAGTGTTCCCAGAAACCAAACCGTTTGTCCGTGAAATTGTATTGATGGGCGGTGCAGTGGAAGGCGGTAACGCGACACCAGTGGCAGAATTTAATATCTATGCTGATCCACATGCGGCGAAAGTTGTGTTTGAGTCGGGTCTTCCAGTTGTGATGTGTGGTCTTGATGCGACACGGAAGACAAGTGTGCCGTGGGATGATATTGTCTGGTTGAAAGAAAACACGGGGAAAGCAGGGCACATGGTCTATACCATGATGGAACAATATATCCATGCTTATTCCAAAAAAGGAATCGCGATTCACGACCTATGTACAATATTATATTTGACGAGCCCGAATATTTTCAGCGCGGAACAGGCGGAAGTCCGTGTTGTGACAGAAGGTGAAGCAGCTGGATGCACCGTTACTTATTTTCAGGAAGCGGGTCCTGTTTCGGTCTGTGTCGATGCGGATAAAGACGCATTCCGATCGGCGTTTGCATCCATTTTTCAAAATATAGACATGTTGGAAGGTTGACCGGAGGATTGTTTGAGGGATATATTTTCTCTGGAGAGCTGACCCGTTTCGATTGGATAGAAAAAGGATAGGTATACAGTCATTTGTCATCCCGCTAAATGAGTAATAGGGGATTTATAGTTACTTTATATCCCGTAAATGAGGTAGAGGGAAGTTTATTGTTACTTGTGATTCCGCAAAATAAGTCAACAAGCGGGGATGTTTATCGTTACTTGTTAATCCGCAAAATGAGTCAACAAGCGGAGATATTTATCGTTATTTTGCATCCCGCTAAAGAGGTCAACAATGTGAAGACGCCATTGCAGTATACCATCCAGATGAAAATGAGGCATTTGATGAAAGGATTGGAATGATGATTACAGTTATCGGCAGTATGAATATGGATTTAATGGTGACAGCGAATCAAATACCGGCGAATGGCGAAACGAATTTCGGAACCGGCTTTCAGACATCACCAGGCGGGAAAGGGGCCAATCAAGCAGTTGCAGCGGCCCGTCTGGGCGGCGATGTGCACATGATTGGATGTGTCGGTGAGGATGTGTTTGGACAAACATTGACAGATGCTTTATTAAGTGAAGGGATTGATGTGTCAGGTGTCAGTGTCGCTGCAGACGAGCCGACTGGGATTGCCAATGTCATCGTGTCAGAACAGGATAACCGGATTATCGTTGTACCGGGTGCAAATTATGCCTTAAATCAAGACATGATTGCATCATTGGAAACGACCATCCTGAACAGTTCAATCGTCGTGTTGCAGCTTGAAATTTTGCCGGATATCGTGGGGGCGATCCTCACGTTATGTCAGGCGCACCAAATTCCTGTATTATTGAATCCGGCTCCTGCTGCACATTTTGAGCTCGAATGGATGGAATCGATTGACATGTTGACACCGAATGAACAGGAATGCGCCTATATTTTTGGAACAGACATTGAGACAGCACTGGAACAATATCCAAAAAAGCTTATCGTGACATTAGGCGATGAAGGAGCACGGTACTTCGACGGTGAAAAACATGTGCAGATCCCGAGTTTTCCAGCAAATGTCGTTGATACGACGGGAGCGGGTGATACGTTCAATGGTGCCCTGGCCTATGCATTCGCTCATGACTATCCTTTTGATGAGGCTGTTCTGTTTGCCAATGCCGCCGGATCTTTAGCGGTGGAAAAAATGGGAGCGCAAAGTGGTATGCCCGCGTTAAGTGACGTAAAGGCCAGGTCGGAAAGCTAAAGCGAATCAGGATGGTTGGGATTCAGCGACAAGACGAGTTATAAGAGGTAAGCCTTCATCCATAGAATTAAATGATGGGACGAGATATACGGAGTAACCCATGGCCCGTAGAATTGAGCGACAGGACGGGGGACGGGGTGACTCATGATCCGTAGAATTGAGCAGCGACGTGCCGAGATATACGGAGTAACCCATGAACAGTGAGCTTGCAGTGCAGAGATTGGAAAAGGGTAGTGGAAAATGGCTAGATAAATAGGGTTGAGCCATTACACAAGCAAGGTATGATAAGGATAGACTGGGCTTGATGCAAAATTGGTTCTCGTGTACGGTCAATTTTCAATCAAGGGGTGTTCTTGATGCAATTCCGACCCTCTTGCATGGTCATTTTTCAATCAAGGAGCGTTCTTGATGCAATTCCGACCCTCTAGCATGGTCGTTTTTCAATCAAGGAGTGTTCTTGATGCAATTTTGACCCTCTTGCACGGTCATTTTTCAATCAAGGATCGTTCTTGATGCAATTCTGAGCCTCCCGCACGGTCATTTTTCAATCAAGGATCGTTCTTGATGCAATTCCGGGCCTCTTGCACGGTCATTTTTCAATCAAGGATCGTTCTTGATGCAATTCCGGGCCTCTTGCACGGTCGTTTTTCAATCAAGGAGTGTTCTTGATGCAATTCTGAGCCTCTTGCATGATCGTTTTTCAATCAAGGGGTGTCCTTGATGCAATTCTGAGCCTCTAGCATGATCATTTTTCAATCAAGAAGTGTTCTTGATGCAATTTTGTGCCTCTAGCATGGTCATTTTTCAATCAAGGATCGTTCTTGATGCAATTCCGAGCCTCTAGCATGGTCGTTTTTCAATCAAGGATCGTTCTTGATGCAATTTTGTGCCTCTAGCATGGTCATTTTTCAATCAAGGAGCGTTCTTGATGCAATTCCGCCCCTCTAGCATGGTCGTTTTTCAATCAAGGATCGTTCTTGATGCAATTCTGGGCCTCTCGCACGCCCGTTTTTCAATCAAGAACCATCCCGGATGTCATTTCGCCCATCTCAAGCGCCATCCATTTTTTATCCAAGTGATTGAAGTGCCTGTCTACTTGTCCAAACCGTTTTTCTATAGAGTTTCAAAGCAATGCTAGGCGCCGCTTTGGAAAAAGAACGATTAGCGGATTTGCATGAACGATTATGGTCAACTTGTGGTTTCATTTCTGTTCCCGTATCTGAAATATATATTAATTTTCCGTTGCGATTCGGGTAAACCTCTCCACTAAGCATGTTTCTTGGGAACTGCTACCCAATGCCCGTTGGAAACCTCTACCAATTCAGATTGTTCTATCTGGTAGTCAATGGTCTTCTCTGATAAAGATTTTTGTTTCTTTTTTCGTTCTATTTTTGGATCTGGAGTTGGGACAGCGGAAAGTAATGATTTTGTATATGCATGTTGCGGGTTTTTGTATAGTTCTTCGCTTTCTGCTAGTTCGACTATTTTCCCGGAATTCATAACCGCCACACGGTCACTGATATGTTTTACCATTGATAGATCGTGGGCGATAAATAAGTAAGTCAACCCCAAACGCTGTTGCAAGTCTTCCAACAATTTTACGATTTGGGCTTGAATGGACACATCCAATGCCGATAAAGGCTCATCACAAATGATGAACCGTGGTTCTACTGCTAATGCGCGAGCAATTCCTATTCGCTGTCGTTGCCCGCCCGAAAATTCATGTGGGTAACGTAAGGCATGAGATGCATCTAGTCCCACTAATTCCAACAGCTCTTCAACGCGTTTTTTCCTTTCAGATTTGGTTTTACATAACTTATGGATATCCAAAGCTGTACCGATAATGTCTAATACTTTAAAACGTGGATTCAGTGAAGAGTATGGGTCCTGGAAAATAATTTGCATATCCCGACGCATTTTTTTCATATCATGTTTCTTCAGTTTATCAACCGGTACACCTTGGTATAAAATCCTTCCATCAGTCGGTTCATGTAATCTCAGGATTGTCCGTCCAGTAGTCGACTTTCCTGAACCGGATTCTCCAACGAGTCCAAGTGTTTCACCATGATTTATATGAAATGATATATCATCAACAGCTTTTAATACATTTCCTTTACCGATTTCGAAATGCTGTTTTAGTGACTTGACGTGTAATAACGGTTTGGAGGCATCCATTTTGGTATGTATGACAGGGGTCTCTTTTTGCTTTTTCTTTTCATTAAGCCGTGGTAGTGCCTTCAACAACTTTAACGTATAAGCGTGTTGAGGATTATAGAAAATCTCCTCTGTTGTTCCTTCTTCAACAATTTTCCCTTCCTTCATAACGACTACCCGGTCACACATGCCTGCGACCACACCTAAATCATGTGTAATTAAAATGATGGAGGTATTCATTTCCTGTTGAATATCATTCATCAAGTTTAATATTTGTGCTTGTATGGTGACATCAAGTGCAGTGGTTGGCTCATCAGCTATCAGCAATGTCGGGTTGCAAGCAAGCGCAATAGCGATCATGACACGTTGACGCATACCCCCTGAAAATTCATGTGGGTATTGAAAATAACGTTCCTCACTATTCTGAATCCCGACAAGGCGAATAATTTCCATTGCTTGTTTTTCAGCATTCTTTTTTGAAAGTCTCTGATGCTTGATCAAGCTCTCCGATATTTGTTTGCCAATACGGATCCTTGGGTTTAAAGATGTCATTGGATCTTGGAATATCATCCCGATTTCTTTGCCGCGAATGGACTCCATTTCTTTTTCAGTCTTCTTTGTTAAATCTTCTTGTAAAAACTCAATTGATCCACTTTTCATGATGGACGGCGGAGATGCAAGCAGGCGCATGATTGTTTTAGCCGTCACACTCTTACCGCTTCCCGATTCACCGACTATTCCAATGGTTTCGCCCCGTTTCACATCAAAAGATACATTGCGAACGGCTTCAAATTCATCGTCACGTGTTTGAAAAGATACAGATAAGTCCTTCACCTTTAATATCGTTTCCATAAAGTCACCTACTCGATTTTTATTTATATTCAAGAAAATTAACGTTCAATTCGGATTTGACTTTTTTATCTGACTATTATAAAGTATACAGTATTAAAATTCAATTAACAATACTTTTTAAGGGAGTATCAAAATATGAAGGCAAACATGAGTGTGAATGAAGAAACATTTGAAAATAGTGGTTTTTCTGGTCTTCTTCGTACGAATGCATTGAAAATGTTTAAAAGACCTTTTTATAGAACGGTCATGTTTACCTTAGGTTTGCCGGTATTCATATTTATTTATATTTATTTCCTTATAGAAAAGATAAAGCAAAAAGATGCTTATCGGACGGTAGAAAAAGAGGCGGAAAAAAGATTACTTGTAACCAATTTTCGTGATCAATTAAAAGAAGACTATTCTGATCAACTTCGACAGAAAATGAAGTTTTTTGATGAAAAAGAAATGTCGCAGAAGGCTTTTCAACAACAGGTTGATTTATGGGTAGAGGAAGAATTTAATAAGAGACTTCAAGAAGAAACAATGCATGATATGGAAAAGCAAAGGGAAACAAAAGTCACGTTGCAAATGGTATTCAGCCGCCTATTATCCAGTCCATTGTTTTTAATGATAACAGCCATTCCGGGAATATTGATGTATCTTTTTATTCTTATCTTTAGTAATCCATATCTGAAATATTTGTTTGATCGGTTGATGATGACGGTTTTTGTAGTGATTGGTGTCATCATATTTGTGTTTACCATTCTATATTTTTCACCTTTTGATCCTGCAGCTAATATTATCGGTGAAACAGCAACAAAAGAGCAGATTGACGCATTCAATCATTTACATGGTTTAGATCAATCTTATTTTATTCAATTATGGGACGCCATTAAAGGAATTGCTACCTTTGATTTAGGCCAGTCCTTTGAAGGAAATGAAAATGTGGCCGCAAGCATAGCTAAACGTTTTCCGATTACATTGCAATTGACAATTATTTCACTGTTCTTGGCTATTTTGATAGCTATTCCAGTCGGGATTATTTCAGCAACACGACCGAATTCATTTTTAGATTATACATTTATGTTTATTGCATTGATCGGTTTGTCCATTCCAAACTTTTGGCAAGGGTTGATATTCATTCTAGGGTTTTCGATAAAATTGAAATGGCTTCCGGCAACATTTCATCCAGGAGATTGGCTATCGATGATCATGCCGATCATTGTACTTGGTACGGCTTTGACGGCTTCTGTGGCAAGGATGACACGCTCGTCCATGCTTGAAATCATTAACGAAGACTATATTACGACCGCAAAATCGAAAGGACTCAGTCAATCCAGTGTTTTATGGCGACATGCTATCGGCAATGCCATGATCCCGATCATTACTGTTATCGGGTTGTTGTTCGGCGGTATGTTAGGTGGAGCTGCTGTTACCGAAAAGGTATTTAATATCAGTGGAATTGGAGCTTATATCGTTGATAAACAATTTATACCGGATATTCCAAGCATTATGGGGGGTGTTGTTTATGTGGCAATAACAATATCTCTCGTTAATGTCATTATAGATATTACATACGCATTTTTTGATCCACGTATTCGCTCAAAAATGAAAGAATACTAAAGCAGGTGAGACGATGAGGGAAGAGGCAGGACAACACTATAATACAAATAGTTTGAAATTGTATTCAGAATATACACAGACCCATTTTACATGGGTATTATCACTAGCCTATTCAATTGTTTTATTATGGGTGAGTATTGATTTTGTGAATCAATCCATTCATCCATTGCTATTTATTTTCTTCAGTGCTAACGCAATGTTTACGTTGATTCAGTTATATGTAACAAGATTGATAAAAAAGGATTTGCTAACCATCGGTACGATAAGTAAACGAACTAGAAAATGGGCAATCATTCAATTTTTTAGTATTATAACCGCAAATGTATTTACTGTCATTTTTGCTTTTAACCTTATTAAAAGTAAAAAATCACCGGAATATACATTCAGCATATATATGCTGTTAACACAGCTTTCGATTATTGCTGTATCGGCTATTAATATATTTAAACCATATGTAAGTGATTTGTTTCCTGTGTCGATGCTTGTACTCCTGATTTTGACGGCTTTTGAATTCATTGTATTAGTTATTGTTGCAAAACATGCGAATGGGCACACTGTACCCAAATGGATGTTATGGATGATTATTCCTTTGTTTCTGATTGCATTGACGGGTAATTTATTTGCTTTACTGCTAGCCATCAGCTTGATCATTAAAATAAAAAACAACTATACACCAAGTGTTGGCAATTGGGCTGGCATTTGGGACAACATTTCCAAAAACTCAACAGCGATGCTTGGACTGTTTTTTATTATTTGGATGTTTGCCATATCCATATGCAGTTATTTTACGTTTGATTATGACATGGCAGTTGAAAATAATTATGATCTTGTTCTGCAGTCTCCGAGTTTATCTTATCCACTTGGTACTGATAACTTTGGTCGGGATTTGTTTTCCAGGATTATATTCGGAGCACGGATTTCATTGATAGTTGGATTGACATCCACCATAATCCCAGCCATTGTTGGTGGCTTTCTTGGCGCACTAGCTGGTTACTATAGTGAAAAAACCGATAATATCATCATGCGTCTTTTGGATGTATTATATGCAATTCCAGGGATTTTACTTGCAATAGCCATTATTGCAGCGTTTGGAGCTAACACGACAAATTTGATCATTGCTCTTAGTGTAGGTGCCATACCCACATATGCCAGAACAATGCGGGCAAATGTATTGATGGTATCAAATTATGAGTTTGTAGAGTCTGCACGGGCTTTAGGAACAAATGACTTTTCTATCATTTTTAGATACGTTGTACCCAATTCCCTAGCCCCAATGATCGTTAAAGGAACATTGACCATTGGTACGGCTGTTATTGCAACAAGTAGTTTAAGTTTCCTTGGCTTGGGGGTGGAACCACATATTCCTGAGTGGGGGAATATATTAAAGCTGGGAAGTCAATATTTAGAAACAAATTCGTACCTTGCTACTTATCCTGGGCTTGCAATTATTTTGTTGGTCTTGTCGTTTAACTTTTTAGGCGATGCTTTAAGGGATGCATTAGATCCGAAAATGGACTGAAAATAAAGGAGGAGGAAAAATGAAAAAAGGTCTTCTGATTGTACTTTTGGGGTTACTGATAACATTAACAGGTTGCTTGAACACGAAAAGCGACGTGGAAGAAAATAAAGAACAAGATAATGATGGAAATGGGGGAGCGGAAGATAACCCCACCATTGAAGTCCTAGGAATGGCGTCGGATGAAGATGACATGAATATTGTACGTGATGAATTGGTTAAAAACGGTTTTGATGTGAAATTGAATATTCAACCTGATTATGGTAGTTTTCAAGGTCAAGAGGAAGCTGGAAATTTTGATGTATCTCTATCTGGCTGGACGACAGTAACTGGAAACCCGGATTATGCTGTACGATCTCTTTATACAACAGGTGGCGATTACAGTATTATAAGCGATTCGGAAGTGGATGACCTTATCAACCAGGCTAGTACGGAAACGCCGGAAGAATGGGTTGATACCTATAAAGAATTTGAAGAACGACTGGTATTTGATAAGGCATATATTGCACCATTATATAGTCCTTACAAGACACAAGCGGTCAATACCGATATTTTAGATGAAGATTCCGTTCGGCTGTCAAAGTCGCGTTCATTGGCATGGGAAACCATTGAATTTAACGATGAATCCAAAAATGACGAAGATCCATTTATCATTTCACAGGCTGAATCGACACTGACTTCTTTAGATCCGATTAAGGGTAATGATGGATCAATCAATATGCTAAATACCAATATGTATGTGCGATTGGTAAATTTGACCGATGACGATGATGTGACATCAGATGGATCGTTAAGTTGGAATCATGTCATAGCTGATGGTAATTCAGAGTACTACTTCCTGCTTCGTGACGATATCAACTTTGCAAAAATAGAAGATGATAATGTGGAGGATACTGGCAAACTAGTCGGAGCAGAGGACGTTATTTTTTCTTTGGATCGCGCAAAGGATGAAAATTCTGTTCCTGATCACCGGACATATACACTGCACGAACACATAAAAAATGCCGAAATCGTTACTGATTTAAGTGAATTGGAGGATACGAAAACTTCTGAAGGGGACGGAACAGTTCTGGATGCATTGGAAGATGGGGTTGATCAGGATGTCACTCAATTGGTTGAAGATAAAACAGATGTAGATAACGCGTCGGGCGATTATCAGGTTGTGAAAGTAACGACAACGGAACCATTCCCACAAGTTTTAAATTACTTGGCACATCAATCTGCAGGGATTGTGTCAAAAGAACAAGTTGAAAGTATCAATACGTATGATGTAGAAGACTATGATGTAGAAGAAGATATAGCATACGGAGATCAAGAAACGGTTACGGAAGGAAAAAATTACGATAATACACTTTATGCAAGTGGTCCATATATTTTATCTTCCAAAGACAACTATGAAGCAACGTTTTACAAAAATCCTGCATATATGTCTGATACTGAATATGAACCCAATATTTCAGAGGTGAATGTCAGATTTATAGCGGATGATGATAGCACCTTATCGGCTTTGAGAAATGGTGAAATCTATGTTTATTACGGACTTCCTGAGGACAAATTCGATGTTGTAGATGAAGATGACAGCTTAACCCGTAATAGTATCGAAAGTAATTCTGTAAGTTATCTTTTGTTCAATACAGAAGATAGAGATGTCGCCGAAAGTGAAGATTTACGAAAAGCAGTCTTGTATTCTATTGATCCAGATGACTTTATTGACTTTTACCATGGGAATGCCAGTAAGGCAGTTACAACACTTACACCTTTAGTTGATACAGGAAATGAATTGAAAGCAGATGAGGATAAAGTGAAAGAGCACTTAAAAGCATACCTTGAAAATAAGTAAAACAAACGTTTTTCTGTGAGAAAGAAGCGGGATGATTAAGTATTATTTCATTCCGCTTCTTTGCATGATTTGTTTAATATATGATGTATCAACATTTATAAGGACATCATTCCTGAACATATAAATTCAAACACTGCCATATATTTTTGATATTAAAAAGAACTTTGGGACTTGACAATGAAGCAAAAGCGTCATAATATTATAGTTAATTAAATTAATTAAGTCATTAAGTCAATAGTGTATGTCATCATTACATTTACCTTAAGGAAATTGTGTGTGTTGTTTGTAAGCGGATTCTTTCGGGATATGCCTACTAGTCTTTGTCTTGGTGTTGCTTTTACATAGGATAAGGGCGTATGAGGGATCCAGTGATCGATTTCAAAACGAAAAAGGAGTGATTGTCATGAATAAGATTACTTTCCTAGGAGCCGGTAGTACTGTTTTTGTTAGAAACGTGTTGGGTGACAGTATGACAGTGCCATCGCTGCAGGGTTTTGAATTTGCATTGTTTGACATTGATGAAGAGAGATTGAAAGATTCGGAAATCATTTTGAACCATATAAAGAAAAATCTTCATTCGGATGTAAAGATTGTGACTTATACGGATCGGAAAGAAGCTTTGCGTGGGGCAAAGTATGTTATCAACGCCATTCAGGTGGGTGGTTATGAACCGAGTACAGTGATTGATTTTGAGGTTCCCAAGAAATACGGATTGAGGCAAACCATCGGTGATACATTAGGGATTGGCGGTATATTCCGGACGCTTCGTACCATTCCGGTCATGATGGATTTTGCTGAAGATATGCAAGAAGTATGTCCGGATGCATGGCTTTTGAATTATACGAATCCGATGGCCTCTTTGACGGGGGCGATGCTGCGTTATACGGATATAAAAACAGTCGGTCTTTGTCATAGTGTCCAGGTGTGTACGAGTGATCTGCTCAAGTCTTTGGATATGCCCACCGATAACGTTCAATCCAAAATTGCAGGCATCAATCATATGGCTTGGTTATTGGAAGTGAATCGAAACGGTAAGGATCTATATCCAGAAATCAAACAACGGGCGAGAGAAAAACAGAAATCGAAACACGATGACATGGTCCGTTTTGAATTGATGGAACGGTTCGGCTATTATGTGACAGAATCCTCGGAACATAATGCGGAATACCATCCGTATTTCATCAAGAATCATTATCCGGAATTGATTGATCGCTTTAACATACCGCTCGATGAATATCCGCGTCGTTGTGTGAATCAGATTGAGGAATGGAAGCAAATGCGTGATGACTTGATCCATGATAACGACTTGACCCATAAACGTTCCAATGAATATGGTTCTTACATAATGGAGGCAATGGAAACCAATCAACCTATCAAAATTGGTGGGAATGTGTTGAATACGGGTGGTTTGATCAGTAATTTGCCTGTCAACGCGGTTGTTGAAGTGCCGTGTCTTGTTGATGCCAGTGGAATCGCGCCAACTTATGTAGGTGATCTGCCGGAACAATTGGCAGCCTTGAATAGAACGAATATCAATACGCAGTTACTGACAATCGAAGCGGCCATGACGAAAAAGAAAGACTCTATCTATCAAGCGGCTATGTTAGATCCACATACGTCAGCTGAGTTGTCCATCGATGATATTGTTGCTTTGTGTGATGATTTAATCGAAGCCCATGGGGATTGGTTGCCAAAATATAAATAATATCAAGGTTATTGATCTATTAAAATGGCATTTAGACTCGTTGGATCGAGATGCCGGATACGCTCGTTATACTCATTCTTGAAGGGAATGATGCTTAATCATCAAACAGACATATACTCCTTGAATCATAAAATCTGAAGGCTGAAAAAGATTTAGAGTTTCTGGAACCAAAGTTGTGTAATGGCAGGAAAGAAGATTAATTCGACACATTGAAAGCGCAGTCACAATGACTGTAAATTTGATCATATTATATGTTGGGGAGATTGGACATGAAAAGATTCCTGATTGTTCTAGTGTTGTTTATGGGTGTTTTAATGCTGGCGGCTTGTTCGGGTGGTAATAACAATGACAATAATGAGAATGGAGACTTTGAAGGAACGGAGGATTCTGATGCAACGACAGCTTGGGCATGGGATCCGAAGTTCAATATTGCGGCTTTGGAAGTGGCAGATGAAGCGTATGATGATGACGACTTTGAACTGAATATCATTGAAAACGCTCAAGATGATATTGTTCAAAAACTAAATACGATTTTAAGTTCCGGATCTGATAAAGGACTGCCAAACATTGTCCTGATAGAAGACTACCGGGCACAGAGCTTTCTGCAGTCGTATCCAGATGCCTTTTATCCCGTAGATGATTATATGGATACGGAAGACTTTGCTGACTATAAGATGGCGACAACCGATTTTGATGGTCATCAATATGGCATTCCATTCGATTCCGGTTCAACCGGACTGTTTGTCCGTACAGATATTCTTGATGATGCGGGCTACTCAGTTGATGATCTGAAGGATATCACCTGGGAAGAGTACTTGGAAATCGGTGAAGATATCAAAGAAAAAACCGATACAGACCTTTTGACGTTGGATCCCAATGATCTCGGTCAAATCCGTATGATGATCCAGTCTGCTGGCGAATGGTATACCGATGAAGATGGTAATGAACCGAATCTTGCTGATAATGAAGCACTTAAAAAGGCGTTCGAAGTGTATAAGGAAATGATGGATTCAGACACTGTCAAAGTTGTTTCTGACTGGAGTCAATTTGTCGGGGCATTCAATAATGGTGATGTTGCCACACTTCCGACAGGGAACTGGATTATACCGAGTGTAAAAGATGAAGAATCACAAGAAGGCGATTGGGCAGTGGTACCGACCCCTCGTTTGGATATAGAAGGATCTGTAAATGCATCCAACCTGGGCGGAAGCTCCTTATATGTACTGAACATCGATGGTAAAGAAGAGGCGGCGGAGTTTTTAGCAGATACATTTGGTTCGAACGAGGAGATGTACGAGACGTTGGTAACGGATGTCGGGGCGATCGGAACATATTTACCCGCATTGGATAATGACGCGTTCAAAGAAGAAGATGACTTTTTCGGTGGTCAGTCTATTATAGAAGACTTTTCGACGTGGACAGATGAAATTCCTGGCATTAACTATGGTCTGCACACATATGAAATGGAAGATATCATCATTAATAAAATGCAAGATTATTTAAATGGTGAAGATCTTGATGACGTGTTGGAAGGCGCCCAAACGGAAGCTGAAAGCCAAGTTAATTAAAGGGAGAATAGGCATTGAGTATAGCTGTGGTTGTCTGAATTGACGGCAGATTGTTGCTATACTCTTAGCTTATTGTCACGAAAGGAGTGAAGAACGTGCGACGTTTAGTGAAAAAGAATAACATTGGCTGGCTTTTCATCATCATTGCCGTTGTGGCAATTTCATTATTTTACTTTTATCCAATGATCGAGGCATTGCTTCTTTCCTTTCAAACTGGAATGGGATCCAACCTGGAATACACGGGTTTAGATAATTATATTCGATTATTGGGTGACCCAACATTTAAAACAGCCTTGTTCAACACCGTCCTTTATTTGATTGTGCAAGTGCCGATCATGATTGTGTTGGCCCTTGTGTTTTCGGTTCTACTGAATGATGCGACATTGAAATTCAGGGGATTTTTCCGGACGGCCATTTTCATACCATGTGTCACATCACTTGTGGCTTATTCCGTTATATTTAAATATATGTTTGGTGTCGATGGGTTTGTCAATCAATTTCTGATGGATCTATCCATTATTTCCGAGCCTGTCAATTGGCTGGCGGACCCATTTTGGGCCAAACTCATCATTATTCTTGCGATTACATGGAGATGGACAGGATACAATATGATTTTTTATCTTTCGTCATTGCAAAATGTGGATCAATCATTGTATGAAGCGGCGAAAATTGATGGGGCAAATGCGTTTCAACGATTTACTAAAATTACCATACCAATGTTGAAACCGATTATTTTATTTACTTCCATTATTTCAACGATCGGAACGTTGCAGTTGTTTGATGAGGTTATGAATATAACGGGTGGTGGACCAGGGAATGCGACTTTATCTATTTCCCAGTATATTTATAATCTATCATTTGAATACTCTCCCGATTTCGGGTATGCATCAACTGTAGCCTATGTCATCGTTGTACTGGTTGTTGTTCTGTCTCTTATCCAGTTTAAAGTGGCAGGTGATAAAAAATGAAAATATTAAAGAGAGCAGCTGTTTATATTTTTTTGAGTGTCGCTGCATTTATTAGTCTTTTTCCGTTATTGTGGATTGTTGTCAGTATGACCAATAAATCAGTTGATGTCACCAAAGGGCGCTTGTTACCAGGTACTCACTTGTTTGAGAACTTGAAAGTGCTATTTGAAAGTGTTGATATCGTGACAGCCTTGGTTAACTCGACGATCATTGCTGTTGTAACGACTTTGGCCACATTATTGATTGCCTCTTTGGCCGGATATGGGTTTGAGATTTACCGGTCACGCGGCAAGGATTGGGTGTTCAACATTTTAATGGTTTCCATGATGATTCCCTTTGCAGCGATCATGGTTCCACTATATAGATTGTTTGGAAGTATGTCGGATTTTGCGCCTATGTTTGGGATTGACACCCTGGGAGCAGCGATATTACCGACTGTCACGACTATGTTCTTTATCTTTCTATTCCGCCAGAACACGAAAATGTTCCCACGAGATTTGATAGAGGCGGGTAGAATTGATGGGTTAAGTGAATTTGGCATATTTCTACGTGTATATATGCCGACAATGAAAACGACTTACGCGGCTGCAGCGATCATTGCTTTTATGAATAGCTGGAATAATTATTTGTGGCCATTGGTCATTTTACAGTCACCGGAAAAACAGACCATTCCATTATTGATCTCCAATCTGGGAGCGGGATACTCACCCGATTATGGTGTCATCATGACTGCAATCGTCATCGCAACCTTGCCGACAGCACTCGTGTTTTTCTTTATGCAGAAACATTTTGTCGCTGGTATGATGGGGTCTGTGAAAGGCTGACAGGGACCTGAGTGATTGATGTTCTATCGATACGAATAAAATATTATATACTATGAAAATTGAACGGAGCATGAAAGGAGAATTGATTGAAGTGGAAAAACAAGTTAAAACAGAATGGCTTTCCAATCTTGATGTGTTTGCGGTGAATCGTGTGGCTGCCCATTCGGATCATCCATACTATGACACGATGAAGGAGGCGCGTTTGACGGGGCCAATGCGCTACCGGGAGTATTTGAATGGGACGTGGAAGTTTTCCTATGCCCAACATCCGGACTTGCGTATGAAGGATTTTTATGAGACGGAAATGGATTGCAGTCATTGGGATGATATTCAAGTTCCCGGACATATCCAGCTCCAAGGTTACGGGAAGCCTCAATACGTCAACACCATGTATCCATGGGACGGGATAGAGGATATCCAGCCTCCTGAGATTCCAGTTCATGATAATGCGGTCGGGAGTTATGTAAAAACGTTCCATGTTCCTGGAAATATGAAGGACAAGCCATTATACATTTCATTTCAAGGGGTCGAATCGGCTTTTTATGTGTGGTTGAACGGGGAGTTTGTCGGTTATAGCGAGGACAGTTTCACCCCGGCTGAATTTGAATTGACTCCTTTTGTGACGGACGGGGAAAATAAGCTAGCGGTGGAAGTTTATCAAAGAAGTACGGGAAGCTGGCTGGAGGATCAGGATTTCTGGCGCTTTTCGGGCATTTTCCGTGATGTCTATCTTTACAGCAAGCCGGCGATACATGTGTATGATATTAAAGTGACGTCAGACTTGAACAATACATATGATAAAGGCATGTTGGACATCCAATGTATGCTTGATGACACAAAGAGAAATGTGCATCTTGCTTTACTCTTGGAAGATGCTGACGGGGAAAAAGTCGATACGGTTGAAGCGGATGCAACGAACGGGGCGACTAGCTTGTCGCTTACGGTTGATCGGCCTCATTTGTGGAGTGCAGAAAGTCCGTATCTATATAAAGCATTTATCCAAGTGTATGACGAAACGGGCGCGCTTGTAGAAGTCATTCCGCAACAAGTTGGTTTTCGCACTTTTGAAATGAAAAACGGGTTGATGTGCTTGAACGGCGAGCGCATTGTGTTTAAAGGTGTCAACCGTCATGAGTTCAATTGCCATCACGGTCGAAGTGTGACAAAAGAGGACATGCTTTGGGATATCAAAACGTTGAAACAAAATAACATCAATGCGGTCAGGACGTCGCACTATCCGAATCAAACGTACTGGTATGAGTTATGCGACGAATATGGTGTCTATGTCATCGATGAAATGAATATCGAAACGCATGGTACGTGGTGGCGGAATGATACGTTGGATCTAGAGAACGCGATTCCGGGCAATAAAATGGAGTGGCAGGATATCGTGATGGACCGTGCGAAGTCGATGTATGAACGCGACAAAAACCATCCGTCCATTTTGATTTGGTCTGTCGGAAATGAGTCATGCGGCGGGGAAGTGCTATATAATGTCTCCAACTATTTCCGTGAAGTCGACCCAAGCCGGCTTGTTCATTATGAAGGGGTGTTCAATGATCGCTCCTTCAACGATACGAGTGATATGGAAAGCCGTATGTATGCCAAACCGGCTGAGATTGCAGCTTACTTGGATGAACATACGGACAAGCCTTTCATCGTTTGTGAGTACATGCACGCGATGGGGAATTCGTTGGGCGGCATGAAAAAATATACGGATCTTGAGGACGAATATGCACATTATCAAGGTGGGTTCATCTGGGATTATATTGATCAAGGCATCTTGAAAAAAGATGAATACGGAAAAGACTTCATTGCTTATGGCGGTGACTTTAACGACCGTCCGACAGATTATAATTTCTGTTTGAATGGGATCGTCTATGCGGACCGGGAGCTGACACCGAAAATGCATGAAGTTCGTTATTTGTATCAAGATATCAAAGTCAAACCGGATAGAAATGGTGTCCGTATCCATAACAAACGTTTGTTTACGGATACGCGTGATGTGGTGTTGACGTTTTCCGTCAGTCATGAAGGGGAGCCGATTTGGTGTGAAGATAAAGAAGTTGTTGTCGCTCCGCAGTCTGAAGAATATGTCACGTTCAATGTTCCGGATGAGTTTTCTGGACAAGGTGAATATGTCGTCCATGCGTCGCTTCAACTTAAGGAGCAAACGAAATGGGCCGGTGCCGGTTATGAAATTGCGTTTGGCGAGTACGTTTTCAATGAAGGAAAACGCCGTGATATCATGCCTACAGGAGATGTGACGTTGGTTGATGGCGATTATAATATCGGTGTTCATGGTGAGCATTTTCAGGCCATTTTTTCCCGTGGTGAGGGCAGTTTGATGTCACTGAAATATGGTGGACAGGAAATGATCCAGCAAGCGCCACGTCCTATGTTCTGGCGGGCGATTACGGATAATGATCGCGGAACGGATTTCGGTTTTACGCACAGTGCGTGGTTTGCGGCCAGTCTGCAGCCAAAATGTACGCATATCCATGCGGAAAAGGAAGCGGGTTATGCTGTTGTTTATACAGAATATGCTTTGTCCATCCATTCTGATGTGAAGGTGTCCGTAAACTATACCATTTACGCCGATGGCAAAATAAAGGTACAATCGCTATACGAGGGTGTCGAGGGACTTCCGAATTTACCGGTGAATGCGGTTATGTTCAAGCTACCTAAAGCCTATGACGCGCTTGATTGGTATGCGAACGGACCCCATGAAAATTACAGTGACAGGGCGAATGGCGCAAAGTTATGCACGTTTCAAAACAAGGTGAGTGACAATGTGTCTGTACACGGGGTTCCTCAGGAATCAGGCGGCAGGACTGGTGTACGACATGTAGATATCACCGATCATAAGGGGAAAGGTGTACGCATCGCCAGTACGGATGTCCCTTTGGAATGTACGATTTCTCCGTATACAGCTTTTGAATTGGAAAACGCGTCACATCATTATGAATTACCGCCTGTTCATCATACGGTAGCGACAATCGCTGGCCAGCGCATGGGTGTTGGTGGCGATGACAGTTGGGGCGCGCCAGTCCATGAAGAATATCAGATCAATGCAGAAGGGAAATTGGCATTTGAATTTATGATTGAGCCTGTTTAAGATGAAAAAGGAAGCCAATCATATTATAATGATTTTAAATCAATGTCGTTAATCGGAGGAAAACCAATGCAAAGGGGAACATTTCAATGGATGAAATCGGTCAATAAAACCATCGTGCTCAATAAAATACGAAAAAGCGCGCCCATATCCAGGGCGCAGATTGCCAAGGAGACGGAGCTTACCCCGCCTACTGTGAGCAGTATTGTGAAAGAGTTGCTTGGACAGGGATTGATTATGGAAAGTGAGAGCGGTGATTCGAGCGGGGGCCGGAAGCCGACAATGTTGCGTGTCTGTCATGAAGCGTTTTTCGTGATTGCGCTCGATGCAGGTCCGGATAGGGTTGATTGTGTCGTCAGTGATCTGGGCGGAAATGTGGTGAAACGCTCCTCTGACCGGATTGATTTACCGACAACCGAAGACGCTTTTTTGGATCAGTTGAAAAAAAGCATTGCCGATATCATTGAAGAAGCAAAATTGGATCTGGATAAAACATTGGGAATCGGTCTAGCCATGCATGGTGTTGTCAACGTTGAAACAGGTACCTCCCTGTATGCACCGAATCTGAATTTGACCGATATTCCAATCAAAGCACGTCTGGAGGAAGCATTTGAACTAGAGGTCATTGTGGAGAATGATGCCCGGGCGATGGCGCTTGGCGAAGCATGGTTTGGGAATCACCTGGAGTCAGACAGCATGCTTGTGATCAATTTTGGCCGCGGTGTCGGTGCTGGTATGATTGTGAACGGTGAGCTGTACCATGGAGCGCAGGATATCGCTGGCGAAGTCGGTCATATGACGATTGATATGAACGGAAACGTTTGCGACTGCGGAAATAAAGGGTGCTTGCAAACATTTGCGACTGGAGAAGCAATCGGACGCCGTGCGGAAGCGAACGCGGAAGTGGATGAATCGGATGAATCGGATGAATCGGACGCGGCTATGACCGGCGAGGAACCCGAGCGTCGTGCGGGGGCGAAATCGGATATGGCTATGACCGGTGAGGAACCCGAGTGTCGTGCGGGAGCGAAATCAGATACGGCTATGACCGGAGAAATGGTGTACAAGCGGGCGGACGCGGGTGAAGCGCATTACGTGAGGGTCCTGGAAGATACAGGCGACATCATGGGTATCGCTTTGACCAATTTAATCCACATCATGAATCCTGAGAAAATCGTGCTCGGGGGTGGCGTGATGAATGCGAAGAAATTTCTATTGCCGCCTATCAAGGAAACAATAGCGAATCAAGCCCTGACAGCCGATGCAAAACAGACAGCCATTGCTGTATCGGAACTTGGTGATGATGCCACATTGCTCGGCGCCGTGTCGTTGTTTTTGGTGGAAGTATTCGCGCTGAAGTAGCGATGAATGACGTTTGGGGATGGCGTAAATAGGATGGCGCCAGTGGATTTAGGTGGGGGTTCTTGATTGAAAAATCACCCCTGTGTGAGCTCAAAATTCAATCAAGGACTCTTCTTGATTGAAAAATCACCCCTGTTTGAGCTCAGAATTCAATCAAGGACTCTTCTTGATTGAAAAGTCACCCTAGTGTGGGCTCGAAATTCAATCAAGGACTCTTCTTGATTGAAAAGTCACCCTAGTGTGAGCTCGGAATTCAATCAAGGACCCTTCTTGATTGAAAAATCACCCTAGTGTGAGCTCAAAATTCAATCAAGGACCCTTCTTGATTGAAAAACCACCCTAGTTCGGGCTCGGAATTCAATCAAGGACCTTTCTTGATTGAAAAATCACCCTTGTTCGAGCCCAAAATTCAATCAAGAACCACTCTTGATTGAAAAAACACCCTCGTTCGAGCATAGAATTCTATCAAGACCGGCACATGATTGAAAACCGCTTTGAAAACGCCGGCATTGATCAGGGTGTGTTTCTCCCCCCCCCCTCTAATGGCAGCCACCGCCACACCGAGTAACAAAACAAAATCAAGATACTGATGCGATATAAAATATTTCAGGTTAACTTGTTCATTTATTTAACAGTCTATCAATCCAGCAAACAACGACATCATAAAGGAGCCATTTCATGCGAGATTATAAAACGTGGGAAGACATCGGAATAACAGACATCAATCGCCTGCAGCCAACGACATATTTTCATTCATTTCCAACGAGGGATGCGGCGCTGACTGCTGAGAAGGCCTATACTCACTCGTTTAAAAGTTTGAATGGGGAGTGGAGATTTTTGTTTTTGAGTGCTCCGGAATATTCTCCGATCGGTTTTGAACGGATGGATTTCGATGTGGCGGAATGGGATGGGATCACGGTGCCGAGCAATTGGCAAATGGAAGGTTACGGGAATATGCATTACTCGGACTTGTGGTATAACTTTCCGATCCGGCCACCGTATGTCCCTTCCGAAAACCCGACAGGCATTTATAAGCGGACGTTCTCACTCACTGATGAATGGATGCGTGAAAAAGTGATTCTCCGTTTTCATGGGGTTGATTCGGCTTTCCATGTTTGGGTGAATGGAGAAGAGGTCGGTTACAGCAAGGGGGCACGGATTACATCAGAATTTGATATCACATCTTATGTTACTTCAGGAGATAATGACTTAACGGTTCGTGTCTATCAATGGTCTGACGGGACGTATTTGGAAGATCAGGATATGTGGTGGCTGAGTGGGATTTTTAGGGATGTCGAAATATACGCTCTTCCTACCATCGGGATCGCGGACTTTAAAGTTGATACCCTTTTTCGGGAAAATTTTTCCGAGGCCGAATTACAGGTCCAGGGCGTTGTCCGTGGGAATTCAGATGATCTGACTTTGGTCTATGAACTTATCGACGAGCGTAAAAAGACGGTTCTATCAGGTAAAAAGAAAATTGAAAACACATTTTCTATCAAAGAACATGTACATAATCCCAAACTGTGGAGTGCGGAAGACCCGAATCTGTACACATTGCTTCTCACTGTCCAGGCTGGTGGGGACATAATCGAAGTGATCCCGCAGCAAGTAGGTTTCCGGCAAATCGATCTAAAAGGCAAAACGTTTACGGTGAACGGTGTCGCGATTAAATTGAAAGGCGTCAACCGCCATGATTATCATCCTCAAACGGGTCGCGTTGTTTCGAGGAAAAATATCATCGACGATATTCGCCTTATGAAACAGCATAATATCAATGCTATCCGTACGGCGCATTATCCGAATTCGCCTGACTTGTATGAACTCTGTGATATGTACGGAATGTATGTGATTGATGAGGCAGATGTTGAAAGCCATGGATTTGAGTTGACGGGACACGCCAGCTGGTTGGCGGATGACCCTGCCTGGGAAAAGGTGCATGTGGACAGGATTGCTCGCATGATTCATCGAGATAAAAATCACCCGTCCATCATTATGTGGTCGCTTGGAAATGAATCCAGTTTTGGTGATAATTTCAGAAAGATGGCAGCCGTCGCAAAGGATATCGACCCGAGTCGTCTGATTCACTACGAAGGGGATCGTAACGCAGAAGTGACTGATGTTTATTCAACCATGTACACATGGCTTGAGCACCCTGATGAGAATCGGAAAACGATGCATACGATTGCCAGGACGACGGAAAAACCGCATATACATTGTGAGTATGGGCATGCGATGGGAAATGGTCCCGGCGGGTTGAAGGAATATCAAGAATTGATTGACGCTCATGATCATCTCCAAGGTGGATTTATCTGGGAATGGTTTGATCACGGCATCGAAACCATTGCCGAAAATGGGGATGTGTACTATCGGTACGGCGGTGATTTTGGTGATGATCCGACAAATGGAAACTTCTGCATAGACGGGTTGTTGATGCCGGACCGCACACCGTCCCCCGCGTTGAAAGAGTATAAAAAAGTCATCGAACCCGTCCATACGAGAGACATAGACCTTAATAGAGGCATCATTGAAGTTGAAAATAAATACGACTTTCTGTCACTTCGGCATCTGACATTATATTATACCATTGAAAAAGATGGTATACCGGTTCAGACGGGAAACATTGACATGCCCGATGTACCCGCTCGTAGTACAAGAAAGATCACATTGTATGATCAATTGGATTTTAATGTGGAGAGGGCTACCGATTATTATTTGACGATTTCTTATGTGACCAATCGGACATTCACATGGTGTGAACATGGGCATGAGCTTGCAACCGCCCAATTTCAGCTACCGCTTGAAACGGGAGAGCATGTCGTTCGACCAAGAGGCGCATTGTCGGTGGAGGAATCATCGTTTGCCCTCACCATAAAGAGTGAGGCATCAGAAATATGTTTTGATAAAGTGACGGGGCAAATGACGTCATGGCAGAAAGATGGCATCGAAATCGTCGAACACGGTCCAAAGCTACAATTTTGGCGCGCACCCATCGATAATGACATGTATTTGCTTGATGATTATAAAGAAACATACTTTATGCATCTTTGGCATGAAATGGTTGACTCAGTCACGTGGACACAGGAAACCGATTCGGTAAATGTTACTGTCGAGACAGTCAACGGAACGACGAATGCATCATGGTATTACGTATGCAGATATGAATACACCATTTTTGGGAATGGGGATATCCTGTTTACGGTCTCGGGTGTTCCTGATGGCATCATTGAAAACGCCCCCGACATGATTCCGCGAATAGGCGTCGATATGCGGATTGCTCAGGAATGTAAACATGTCCGCTGGTATGGGCGCGGACCTGGTGAATCCTATAGCGATTCTAAACAGGCAAATTTATTTGGGGTGTATGAGCGGCCGCTTGAGTCATTATTTACAAATTATGTCCACCCTCAAGAAAATGGAAACCGTACGGATACACACTGGATGCGACTGGCCAACCGGTATGGGATAGGCTTTATGGCCTAAGTACCGGAACCCCCTTTGATTTTAGTGCAAGCCATTATGAGATACAGGATTTGGAAAAGGCGAAGCATACAATCGATCTCGAGAAAAGGGATTATATCGTCTTACATTTGGACGCAAAGCAAAACGGACTCGGCTCTAATTCATGCGGACAAAATCAATTGAAGACATATCGTTGTACATTTGAGCCATTTAAGCTGACTTTGAAACTATCACTTTATTCAACAAAAGCCATAAGCGATCTCACTAAGGCTAAAGAGACGATAGTGAAAAAGTAAAATGAATGGCGAATAGCGGGTTGAATCCCCATTTCCATACAGGCCCTGTACCGACTTATCAATGGTACGGGGCCTTTTTATGGATGGCATGGACATAAGGCTCCCGGTAAACGTTTTTTAAATGTCGTTGTTTTCATAGCGTCAAAACATGCATACGCGTATATCCATAGAATTTCCGAACACCAGCAATGACGCTGGGTATCGTTTAAATTTTCTGATCGGATTCATTTATTCCAAATGAAAGCGTTGACATAAAAATGGTTTTATAGTAGGATGTTTTTAAGTTAGTAAGTAAACTTTACTAACCTAAATGACTAACCTAAATGTCGGAATATTCCACCATAAGTAAATGACATATATGAATCTATTTATTTTGCAACCGAGTGACCTTTGAAAAAAATGGGATAAAGTGATCTGTTTTGCCGGATAGATGTTTGTGATGACATCTTTCGAGACAGGGTGTTCAGATGACAGGATAAGCTTTTGTTCTCATTTCCCATAAAACAATAATGTAAGCCTTTTCTTTGGCAACGCCTTCAAGAAATATCATGAATGAAAGGAGCGTAATGACAATCGAAAGTATCCAGGCAGACCCCAAATACATCAAATTCATCAATAAAAAA
>DATGUN010000061.1:0-32938 GCA_035301285.1 Virgibacillus sp. | reverse complement strand
ATGCTCCTTGATTGCCGGACGTTAGACTATCATTATGCATCGCTTGAACTCGAAAAACATGCTATTATAATCATGAATACCAATAAAAGCCGTGCATTGGAATCATCGAAATATAATGAACGGCGCACACAATGCGAAGAGGCACTTGCAGACCTGCAGAAAGAGCTTCCGATCAGTGCACTGGGTGACGTCACACCAGAACAGTTCGAAAAACATCAAGGACTGATCCAGAATGCTACCAACCGGAAGCGGGCGAAACATGCTATCTATGAAAATAATCGAACCATCCAGGCTCATTCACTACTGGAAAAAGGTGATCTCGAGGAATTCGGGGAATTGATGAATGCTTCCCATACCTCTTTGCAAAAGGATTATGAAGTGACCGGTGCGGAATTGGATACGATTGTCGAAGCTGCATGGAATCAACCGGGTGTCATCGGCGCTCGCATGACCGGAGCAGGATTTGGTGGTTGTGCCATTGCCATAGTCGAAAATGACCGGATCGATTCTTTCAAAAAAGAGGTCAACACCATTTATAAGCAAGCAATCGGATACGATGCAACATTTTACACCGCTACAATTGGTGATGGCGCTAAAAAAGTGGAGAAAACAGCGAATGACGTCATGTTATGAATATCCTTTTTGTCATTCAAATAACAAGATAAAAAGTTTCATTAAATCCAATCCACCATTCAATGATAACGAAAGCGGTTAACCGGATCATCATCACCGCCCTTCCGCTTTCCATTCCAATCAGTTACAAAATGATTATTGCAATCCATAAATAGGAGTCCAATCCGATCCAAAATAATTCATGACTTATGATGGTTTTGCACCGTCTAATCATCGCTGTCAAAACCTATTAAAAGAAGGAGTGTTACACATGCGCATTTTAGTATTAGGAGGAGCTGGCTATATCGGCTCACATGCCGTTCATCAACTTATTGACGATAAAAAAGAAGTCATTGTTATCGATAATCTTCAGACGGGACACGAGGAAGCGATACATCCGGAAGCCACTTTTTACAATGGTGACATCCGGGACAAAAGCTTCCTTCGAGATGTCTTTACCCATGAAGCAATCGATGCGGTCGTCCATTTTGCGGCAAATTCGCTTGTCGGCGAATCGATGGAAAAGCCGCTCGCTTACTTTGATAATAATGTTTATGGCACACAGATTTTACTGGAAATCATGGCTGAATTCGGCACCAAATATATCGTGTTCTCTTCTTCAGCTGCGACATATGGTGAACCGGAACAAATCCCGATCACCGAAGATATGCCGACCAACCCAACGAGTACGTACGGGGAAACAAAGCGCATCATGGAACGGATGATGCATTGGGCACAGCAA
Source organism: Virgibacillus sp. (assembly GCA_035301285.1). Lineage (GTDB taxonomy): Bacteria > Bacillota > Bacilli > Bacillales > Amphibacillaceae > DATGUN01. The sequence goes on along the minus strand of DATGUN010000061.1, from coordinate 31,584 downwards.
GCCCACGATATCCATTACGTGTCACTGCGCTACTTCAATGTAGCGGGCGCGCGTGAATCAGGTGAAATCGGTGAAGACCATCGTCCGGAAACACATCTGGTCCCGATCATTTTGCAAACCGCACTCGGCCAGCGCGATCATATCACTGTATTCGGTGACGATTACCCGACCGCAGACGGCACATGCATCCGCGACTATGTCCATGTTGAAGACTTGATCCAAGCACATATCAAAGCGCTCGATTATTTACAAAATGGCGGTGAGAGTGATATTTTCAACTTAGGAAGCAGCCAAGGTTTTTCAGTCAACGAAATGATTGAAGCCGCAAGAAGCGTCACACAAACAAATATCCCCACACAAACAGGAAAGCGGCGTGCCGGGGACCCGAGCACATTAATCGCCGCATCTGACAAAGCCCGTAGCATTCTTGGCTGGCAACCGAAAAAAACATCCATCGAAACAATCATGCAGGATGCGTGGCATTGGCATCAATCACATCCACACGGATATGGGAAGGATGGAAACGAATGATTTATCAACATATCGCAACACTCGTCGAAACAGCGATCGAGGTCGATTTGATCAAACCGGAAGACCGGATTTATGCACGGAATCAAGTACTCGCCCAATTGAAGCTCACTGATTTCCCCGACACTGCCAAGAAAACTGCCGGGGAATCGATTCCCGAAGCGCTTGAAGCGATTGTCGACTATGCCGTGGAACATCATATTATTCCAAACGCACTTGACGCAACGGAAATTTTGCGTGCCAACGTCATGAACTGCTTTGTCGCAAGGCCCTCTGTCATCAATCAAACGTTCGATGAACAGTATCAAATCAGTCCAAGACACGCGACCGATTATTTTTACGCGCTCAGTCGAAACAGCAATTATATTCAAACCGAACGTGTGAAAAAAAACATCCATTATCAAGCAAATACCATGTACGGGGAACTCGATATTACCATCAATCTGTCAAAACCGGAGAAAGACCCGGAGCAAATCAAACGGGAGCGCCATACGAAACAGACGATTGATTATCCGAAATGCCCGCTTTGTGTGGAAAATGAAGGCTATCCCGGCAGAGTGAACCACCCGGCCCGTGCGAATCACCGTGTCATCCATGTGCCGTTGAATGGAGAAGATTGGTATTTCCAGTATTCACCTTATGTTTACTACAACGAGCACAGCATTGTCCTATCCGGTGAGCACCGGGATATGAAAATCGACCGTGCCGCTTTCGACAGGCTGCTCACATTCACGGAAAAATTCCCGCATTATTTCATCGGCTCTAATGCGGACCTTCCCATTGTCGGAGGTTCCATTTTAAATCATGATCATTATCAGGCAGGACGCTATGAATTTGCGATGATGCGGGCAAGCGAAAAATATACTTTCCAAATGAGCGCTCATCCAGATGTGCACGCATCCGTTCTCGAATGGCCTTTAAGTGTCATCCAACTGAAAAGCACATCAAAACAATCCATTTCGGATGCGGCTGAAAGTATCTTGAACATATGGAAACAATACAGTGATGCAAATGCGTCGATTATCGCATATACAGGGGATACCCGCCATAACACGATTACACCGATTGCACGAAAACAGGATGACACATTCATTCTTGACCTTGTGTTACGGAATAACCGGACGTCATACTCACATCCGATGGGGATTTTCCATCCTCATAAAGATGTTCAGCACATCAAAAAGGAGAATATCGGTTTGATTGAAGTGATGGGACTTGCCGTACTTCCAGCCAGATTAAAAGATGAACTGAAAGACATTGAGCACTTTTTGCTCGGTCAAACCCAAACCATTGCACCCCATCACTATGTTTGGGCCAAAACACTAAAAGACAAATACGGTCCTGTAAAGAACGCCGAGACAGCCAATACGATCATCCAGAAAGAACTCGGCGATAAATTCGCGACCGTACTGGAACATGCCGGTGTTTTCAAACATGAACGTTCATGGAAGAAATTCACAAACATATTGGAATAAAGGACTTGGAGGCAAAACATGCATATCGAATGCAAACGACTTACAGATACATGGAAACAATATACGCTAACAAACGATAACCACATGCACGTCACAATCTTAAACTATGGTGGCATCATTACAGACATTACCGTTCCAGATCAAAACGGCGTCTATGAAAATGTCGTACTCGGTTATAAACATATCGATGATTATGCGGATAATCCAAATTTCTTCGGTGCCCTTATCGGCAGAGTCGCCGGCCGCATCCAAAATGCTTCTTTTCCGATAGGCAATCAAACCATAGATCTGGATGCCAATGAGGGAAACAACCATCTACACGGAGGTGCGGATGGATTTGATCACGTGATGTGGAACGATGAATCTTTTCAGAACGATACAGGCGTGGGCGTTATCTTGACGCACTCAAGTCACGGAGAGGCCTCGGGTTATCCAGGAAATGTTGACGTGTCTGTGACATATACCCTGACAAACGACAACAAGCTGATCATCGATTACCATGCAACAACAGATCAAACAACACCGTTCAGCCTTACCAACCATAGTTATTTTAATCTAAGCGGCAACTTGAAAGAAACGGTTCACAATCATGATGTAACGCTGGACAGCAGTCGGTTTTTGCCGGTTGACGAAGACCTGATCCCTACCGGTGAATGTAAAAATGTCACTGGCACACCGTTCGACTTTCGCCAAGGCAAAAAAATATCCACTGGCATCGATTCGACATCTGAGCAAAACTTACGAGTCGGGAACGGGTATGATCACTATTTCTTGCTTGACGCCAAACGTGAAGATCATATCGTCGTAAAGGAAAGCAAAAGCGGTCGAGTGCTCCGGATCCAGACGAACCAACCCGGTTTCACGATGTACACAGCCAATGGATTGGCCAATGATTGTCTTTTGAAAGAACGCCAATCTGACAAACATCTTGGGGTCTGTTTCGAAACCCATGCACCATCTGCTGCACTAAACCATGAAGGTTTATCGGACATTTTATTAACCCCCGACGAAACATACCGTAAACAGACAGTATTTACATTCGATGTACAAAACTAGATGATTGCTGCCTTTAAAAAGGAACTTTGTCATTATTTCCCGGGAAATGAATTGACAAAGTTCTTTTTTAATATGCAAATTATTGCACTGCACAAACTCAGTTCCAATATACCCAAGCAAATGAAGCCTTTTATCCTTACAGTTCAATACATCAATGGACTATCGTTTTTACTTCTATCTATCCTCCTTTCCCTTTTTATCCTGGCTGACAGGCAACATCCGACAAGCTTTTTCACAATAACACGATATGCTATTTACTTACGTTCACCATTACTGTAAAATAAGTGTAAATTATCTGTATTTTATTCATGACGACCCTTAAGACTTTCACAATTTAATACCAAACCAAAAGGAGTGCGGACATATGTGGAAACGAATGGTTCCCTTATTCATGGCAGCTTTTGTCCTAATTCTTGCAGCTTGCAGCAACACAAACAATCATCAATCCACCGAAAATGTGGACATGAACTCAAACAACGATAGCGGCAATGATATGAACGGGAATAATGACTCTGAGGAAATGGATGTGGAAACCGAGGAAGCTGATAGCGACAGCAATGACAATGCAGAGTCCACTGAAAACGATGATCGTGCAACAGCGGATTCCAAGTCAGACCGCATGGTGATCTATACAGCCCGAATGACGATTACCATCAACGATTTTCAACAGACGCAATCAGATATGCAATCGCTACTCGATGAGGCAGACGGCTATATCGTCAATTCCAATGTTTCCAATAGCGATGATCATCATCAACGAGGAGAGCTTACAATGCGCGTCCCGCAGACGAATTTCAATGATTTCCTCGATGAGATAGAAGCGATCGCTGAAAAAGTCAAAGAACGGAATATCAACGGCGAGGATGTGACGAAGGAGTATGTTGATCTGGAATCACGTCTCGCAGCAAAAGAAGACGTCAAGAAAAGACTCAATTCCCTTATGGAAGAAGCAGAGGATACCGATGCCTTGCTCGATATTTCTAATAAGCTCGGCGACACACAAGAAGAAATCGAATCGCTGAAAGGACAAATGGAGTATCTCGAGAACCACAGTTCCATGTCCACGGTCACCGTCACCATGACAGAAGATAATGTGGACGTTGCCAGCGTCAAAAAATGGGATGACCTGAACACATGGGAGAAAACCAAAAAAGTGCTGGTCGGCTCAATAAATGCCATTATCACATTTTTCTCCGGAATCGTCATATTTCTTGTCGGATTATCACCCATTCTTGTGCCATTACTCATCATTGCCGGCGTGATTTATGGAGTGTACCGGAAACGACGGAATAAGGAAAAATAAAACGCCCAACAACACTCAAAAAATGATTAGGGTATATCTCGTCAAAATGCATGGATTTTATATACACATCCAAGCATTTTGACGACTTATGTTTCCTTTTTCCCTTCCTGAAACGATATCACTTAGTTCCTCCCAAAAAACAGAAACATGAAGTCATCCCCACATGACCATGCCTGAACCCGTGTCAGACTCCCCAATTGTCATGCAGCCATTGCTCAGGATAAATCTCCTTGGAGACCTTTCCATTCATATAATCCAAGTAATGCTGGGCTTTCTGCTCCATATATTCAACCCTTTCCTTAGCCTCTTCCAACTGACGTAGCGCCATTTCCCTTTGTCTTGAAATAATGTTATAGCGTTCGGTAATGGTTGATTCGCCAAGAAGGCATAGGTCAATATATGTTTTTATGTCTTCAATTGTCATATTGCCATGCCGTAAAAATTTAACCGCCAGAAGCCAGCTAAGCGACCTATCATCAAAAAGACGATTATTATGCTCGTCGCGTTGCAGATTTGGGACCAATCCCTTATCCGTATAATAACGAACGGTATGTTCCGAGAGATCAAGCATTCTGGCCACATCTTTCACCGTGTACATGTCAAGCCCTCCCGAGCGTAAATCTTAAATATAACAATACGCAATCACCTTAACATAAGTCTATACTAAAACACATCCCCATTGCCAGGCATTTTCAACGACCATCCAGTTATTCATACATGCTGTCACGAAATTTATCGCTCCACCAATCATGGGTTGTCCAGCTTCTTAGCCAAGTCCGAAAACACGCCCCATGGACTGTCCGGATTGAACCATTTGACGTACGGTATTCAAACGCATCGATTCATATTCCTCCAACGCATCCATAGCGGCTTGCCCCTGTATACCTTTTGCAACACATTTTCCAAGCGCAACCGCATCATGCAATGAAGCATTAAATCCACTGGCGGTAATCGGCGCCGGTGCATGTGCCGCATCCCCAACCAATGCCACACGACCATTGACGAGATTATCTGGAACATATTCTTTGATGGGGATACCGACGATGGTACGTGAATCTATACCATGAAGCGCCGCGGACACCCATGGTTCGGACCATCTTGCCGACGCCTCTTCAGCCAAATCACCCAACAACTCCTCAGGAAGATCGGGACCTTTTAACGCATGATGGACAACAGACCCTTTTACAGCGCCGAGTCGCCGCAGCCAATCATTACGACTATGATCATACCAAGCAGTACCAATTTGTCGGCTGCCAGAAGACGAAGAACCGTCATCAATCTCGGTAATGGAACCAAACACAAAGCCACTGATACTGTTCAACATCGTATATCCGGTCGATTTACGGGGACGCTTCTTCTTAGGCAAATCCTTCTCCTTGATTGATGCCAGCCATACAATATATCCGGCAAATGTCGCATCGGGTTTATGCGGGGCTACATAACCACGCACCAAACTACGATGACCATCCGCACCAATCAAAATATCACCGTGAATGATTTCATCTTCATCTGTTTCAACCCAAACCGAATCATTATCCTCACTAACCGACTGAACACGCGTTTGATACCTTATTTCAATTTCAGTATAAGACTCAGCCTCGGTACGTAAGCGGTATTCAATCGATGACCAAAGCTGCAATGAACGCTTTCCATTCGAGGCCAATTTTTTCAACAGCCGTTCCGTTTTATTCAGGTCGAACATTCCTCCATCAACTTGCAAACCGCCGCCACTCGGCCTATCTTTCCCGGCTTTTTCCAAAATGATAACCTTCAAACCTTCCCTGGCAAGGGCAATACCGGTCATAAGGCCAGAAAGCGATCCACCAACAACAATCGCCACTTGGCCTTTTCGATCACTTCTAGTTGAATTTACCACAGTTATATCCTCCATTATTTAATGTTTTCTCCATTAAATTGAATCATGTCTCTAAGGTTAATCTTAAAGCATTAGAGTTACTCTAAGTCAAATGATTCGGAGTTCTGTGGTTATCATAAAATATTATCGTTTTTTGTTTAAATTGAAAAACACCCGTACCTCTGTTGATTTCTGTGCAAATAAAGAAAAAGGCATTCCTAGACGAGAATACCCTTCTAAAAAGAATTATTCGAATGTATCCGATAGCTGAAAAATGATTGGGAAGGCAGGTGCTCTTACTTCTTAAGCTTTTTAATCTTTTTATCGATTTTCTTCGTTTTGTCTTTCTTATCTTTCTTATCCATGTCATCATCATCTTTTATAAGTTTCTTTTCTTTTTTCAAAGCGGATATTTGAACATCTTTGTTATTCAGGCTTTCCCCTAATTTCTTTGCTTCGTCTGGTTTATCAATTTCAATATAACTTTTGGCGGCCAAGTATTTAGCACGGGTATTATCCTTCAAATCATCTTTATAAACAGAAATGACTTCATCATAATCATCATCCAACCATGCCTGTTCCAATAACACACCCGGTTCTGATGAATTCATCGTTTGAATGACGTCTCTCGCATCATCATCATCAAGTTTTGCTAATTTCGTGGCAATTTCGGCCTCGTGTCCATTCTCCAATTCCAATGCTTTTTGAAGATTGTCCAACGAACCAACATCCATATACCAACCCGTCAGTGTATCTTTCTGTTCATCGTTCAACGGATTGATTTCTTCTAAAATACTGATAGCTTCCCCTTTTTCATCTTGTAATGCAAGCCTGTATGCCTCTTCAATACGCTGATGGCTATCAACTTCATCCTCTAATGCGTCTTTATCATCCTCAAGTGAGTCTGTCTCAGCCGATGCGTGACTGTAACTTGCTTCCAGTTTTTCTTTTTCTTTATCAAGTGGCATGACTTGAAACAGATATAAAACCAATAAACCGCAAACAAACCCAAATAAACCAATAATCAATGGATTGGTCTGTTTTTTCGACTTGCCCTCTTTTTTCTGTTTTTCTTTTTGCTTTGGTTTTGATAATGTTTTCTGCTGTTGATGGTTTGCCAAACCAATACCTGGTTGTTCAGCTTCATTTGACTGGGATTCATTGTCGACTGGAGATCTGTCCCCCAAGGGTGTTGAATCATGTGGTTGAGTTGATGGGGGCTCTTTCCCAAGACCGAGTGATGATGATTGTTCCGCTACGTCTGGCTCTGTTTGTGATGACATGACTTGTTCACTGCCAGTATCCATGCCTTGGCCACTGTCAGCATCCGCTTCACTATTTCCCTTATCTACAACTGGAATCTCCTCGATAATATCCTTTAATTCACCGACCGATCCTGCAGGCATAATCTTGTTGATGAGTGCACGATTATCATGATCCGATACGGCCTCCATATCGATGTCTGCAAAAGGTAGATTGGTATACAAATAAATGAGGAACCGTTTCACTTCCTGCAAAAATGCCGCCCCTGATAGTGCTTCCGGCGGTATGATCGAACGGATTCCCCGATGTGCAAATTTAACAGCCCCCTCTTGGTTGACATAGATATTTTCAGGATCGAATGACGTCGTATATTGTGTACCATTCATCTTCTCGGCTTGTAAAATCTGCTTGGCAATCTGCTTCTTTTTTTCTTCACTCCATTTAACTGACGCGAGCGGCTCATAATCCTTTAGCGGTTTATAATAAATATGTATCGAGTTCGCATCTTCAATATAATGTTGACATGAAAAGAAAAAGGATTCCTCACGTTTTAATTCCTCTAATTGTTCGGTGTCTGCGATATTCGTATCCGACTTTGGAATATCAACGATGATGAGCCCATCATTTTCCTTCATGGTACCAAATGGCAAGTGTTTTTCCAACATTTTGTTACCTCCTTCATCAAACCAGTCAACGTATGAAAAGGAATATCCCAAAAACCGTCAATATGATGGCGATAGATGATAATACCGCCGTATAAACGATTGAACGTTTGTTCTTCACGGCTGACTTTTGTAGTTCCGCTTGCGTCTGTACAAGGATGTCCTTCACAACTGCTGCATCCTGTATCCTGTCATCCGGATTTTGTGCCACAAGTTTTTGGATGCCTTTCTTTAGACGTTTCGGTGTACGTTTCATAAACGAATCCTTTTGTACACCCGCCTTATAAACATACTCTCCACTCGATAACAAATAAAACAGCAATGCTCCAAGTGAATATAGATCTGAACGTGAATCCGTCTGTTTCTTTTCAAATTGTTCCGGTGCCGCAAATCCAACCGTCCCAATTCTTACTGTATCTTTTATTTTGTGCTTATCGAACTTTCTCGCAATGCCAAAATCCACGAGCATGATCTTACCATCCGGACGGAGAATGATATTTCCGGGTTTGATATCGCGATAAATAATGGGATCCTCCAATCCATGCAGATATGACAGACAATCACATAGCTGAATGCCAATGTTCACAATCACATCAAGTGGCAGATGGTTATGATTTTCCTCGAAGTAATCATCCAAAACAGGACCTTGAGCATATTCCATAACAAGATAAAAATAATCATCTGTCCGATAAAAATCGGCTACTTTCGGAAGACTGTGGTGATCCAGTTCACTTAGGATTTTCGTTTCATCGACCAATGTTTGTGCCAGCTTATCCTTCATATTGGCAACTTTAAGCGCCCATGTCCGACCAAAGGTATCGACTTCCTCAACGAGATAGACCTCCGACATACCACCTGTTGCGACATGTGTCAGCACTTTATATTTGTCACCAATCATATCGGCATTTCCAATCTCAATCCCATGTTTACTCATCACATTCATCCTTTAACATGTCAAAAAAATGGTAGTAATGGCTTCTTCTTATTCGCGATATAAACCTGTCGAATGAGCATCAATGTCACATTGTCATGTGCCTCTGAGAAATTGGAAAAGTTAATCAGGTATTCACAAATTGATTGCAAGTCACCATATTCCTTATCCAATCCAAGAAGCATATTTTTGATATCCTGATCGGAAAAAAGGGAATGGAACCCATCACTGCAAAGGACAAATAAATCGCTATGAAGATAGGTTCCGGATTCAATAAAAGGATTGATTTCTTTTTTTATCCCCAGACATTGCACCAGAACATTACGTTTTGGATGATTTCTCGCTGCCTCTTTGGATAACTTTCCTTGTCTGATCTGTGTCTCAACCCATGAATGGTCTTCAGTCAACTGTAACAATTCTGGCTCTTGTTCCAGAAGGACCGTATTCTGATCATGCGATTCTTGGCTGAAAGCTTCCATCTGCAGATACGGACTATCATAATCCCAACCTTTCAATCTGTATATACGGCTGTCACCAACATGAATAATCGCATATTGTTTATGGTACATTACAAGGAATGAAGCCGTCGTTCCCATCTTCTTTCCTTTACGTCTCCCAGTTTCTTTAATGGTGGCATTGATTTCATGAAAAACCTTAGTCCCTTCACGGATGATATGTTTCATGACATGGCGTTTTTTCATAAGTTTGTTGATCCGTTTCTCCCACCAGTCTTTAAACGCTTTTATCGCCAACCTGCTTGCTTCATCACCAACCTCATAACCACCCATCCCATCTGCCACAACGAACAACGCAATTTCATTTCCTTTATGATCCTTGGAAATTCGGTATAAAAAGGAGTCTTCATTGTTCTGTTTTTTAGTGCCTCGATGTGTGGCGACACCTGTTTGCCAATTTCTCATTGATCAGCGCTCCATGTATATGTGTACGTTGCTTTTCCGAGCACAAATACATCCTCTTCATTTAAAGCATATACTTTATATGGCACCATCGCTTCACCATTCAATTTAGACCCATTTTTGGAGCCTAAATCTTTGATACCATAATTTGATGGATCAATCCGGATGATTTCAGCATGAAGTCTTGATATACCACGTGTTTTATCAACATAATTTACCGAATCATCATTCCTGCCGATAAGGAAATTGGTCTGGTCAATTTGAATCGTATTCGTCTGGCCATCTTCAGTGGTTCTGATCAGAAAAGGCATTTGAATGTGCGCATCACTTGATTCTGGCATATCGTCTTCGTCATCAAGAAGAACAGTATCATCCGCATTCGCTGTGTTAAATGAAGGTTCTGTCGCCGCAGCATACGCATGTCCAGATTCAAATGAAGGATGTGCTGCATGATGGGCAGGATCCTCCGGTTGTGGTTGCTGAAACGAATGGCCCGGATCGGGATTCTGATCCATATGTTGCTTGGACGATTCATTCGCCGGATTCACACCTTGCTGTCGCGGCATACCTAACCCTTGGGAATGGTTTGTCTCTTGTTGAAATGCCGGATTGGGTTCAGGCTCTTGATTCATTTGTGGTTGTGAAGGCTGATTCATATTGGCTCCCGCTCCCAGACCTTGCTGCTGAGGAACCTGTTGATTCATTGACTGCTGGTTCATCTGACCATTCGATGGTGCGTTCTGTGTCTGATTCTGTTGGTTTTGTAGTGGTTCCGTCGGTGTTACAGCCTTCTTTTGTTTTTTATTTTTCGACGTGACAACTGTTTTTATTTCCGGTTGCACACCTGGACGCCACACTTTCCAGTAGACAAATCCAGCAACGGCCATTCCAATAGAAATCACGGTACAAACAATCAGCATGATATTGTTCGGTATCATCTCATAAATTTTCCACGTAATGGCAATGCCTAAAAGCACTGCTGCTAACAAGTAAACCGCTTCTCTGGATGATAGTTTAGGTAGCACTTTCTTCTCTTTCACTTGCTTGGATTCACTTCCCGCCACCACTTTTTGCTGTTTATTGGGGGTGTTTTGGGAATGGTTGCGATTGCTTCCGTCTCCGATACCCCTTCCTTGAGAAACAGTTGCATCACTCTCACCCGGTATATCTTGATTTGGCATCCCCATTGGAGCGTTGTTTTGTGGCTGATGCACATTGGAACGGACCGACATTAAATCGACCAATAATTTTTTCAACCCTGGCAGACTGAAGTTGTGGCTGCGAATATAGTTCAAGATGCTTTTGAACTCATTGCCTTGCAGGCCTTCCACTTCCCCTGCAATATCCGTCAATAACTGTTTCATATCTTCAAGTGCGGTCGTTTCTCGTTCAAGGTTTTCAACAGGCAGATAAGCCAGATAAACATCACTGGCATTCCTACCGACAAAAATATAATCGGTATGTAAGATATAATGTTCCTGGTTAAGCATATACGAACCACTATCTTCCAATGCTTTCACAATTGAAAGAAACAACTGATAGTAATCATTCATCGTCGCCCTATTATTCCGGAAAAAAGAAATGATTTTGCTTTTCGATTGAATGTTGTAATAAAGCTTGGCAGATAAGTCGATATTCTCAACGTTTAATGGCAATAGATGTGGTATACGATTGGACTGAATCATTTTCAACTGGACAGAATTGAAATCATCCGTTGTAAGTTCTTTACCATTATTCTCATAAAACATAATCGATTGCTCATTCTGATAATTGAATTCACATTTCAAGCCGTAAATGGATGTTTCCATTGGATGAGCCCTCCTCACTATTTATAATTCTTTTAATCTATGTATCAACCCTTTGCTTATTCAATTCCATAACAAAATTCAACTTTTAAAATAGTACATAATAATATGAAACAACAACAGCGGGCATAACAGCATACATAAATGGGAATTTCGTACCTTTGGTGACCTTGAATTCTTCGAGTGGTTCCAACTTTTTAGAGAGAAATGCATTGACAAATGAGAATATAGCACTCGCCACATTACGGAGAAATGTCTTCGTAACGAGAAGGATAACCAATCCGATCACTCCAGCAAAAATAATGGCATACATTGTCATATCAAGTACCATTCTCATTCCCACAAGTGACCCAATCGCAACAAACAACTTAACATCCCCTGCCCCGATAGCTTTAAATATATGCAAAAAGATGAAAATGGCGCCGGCAACTAATAACCCATAAAAAGAAAATATAAGACCATCGATTCCACCTGTGATAAGATGAGAAATAATCCCTACAGCCAATGCCCCAACTGTGAGCCAGTTAGGTATTTTTTTATATTTAATATCTGTTATGAGCGCAATGATTAACACAATAAATAGAATATAATCTTGAATATGTAGCATAAATGAACCTCTTTTCGGACAATACTTTTTTAAAGGTGCCTCTATCAATCTACATGCTTTTATACGTTCCATCTCATCGCAACATTAAACAAAGCTTGCTGTAGGTCAGCTCAGCCATACAATGATAAATAGTGCAAAATGACAGCTGGTAATATGGCATATATAATGGGAAAATGTATGGCATCTTGTTTCTGCTGTAGAACGACGCTTTTCAAATCATAGGCTATAAAAGTATTTAACCACTCAACGCATTGATTCCATATCTTATTCATTCGTTTCATTCGTTTGATCAACAACATAATAACGCCGATAACGAGACTAAAAAATATGGTGTACATTGATGTATATAATAAATCTTCAAAGCCTAAAAATGAGCCCATTGCAACAAAAAGTATAATATCTTCTAGACTAAGTGCTCTGAGGTAATACAAAAAAAAGCTGATAATCAAACCCATTACTATACCAGACATTGAATTCATGAAACCTGTAAAACCATCTTGGATGACATAACAAGATAGACCTATCAATATCCCTAAAATAGGATATTTACCCGGAATTCTTTGATACCTCATAACTGAAATAACCGCCAAGATGAGAAATATGAAAAAAACATAATCATATAATTCTAACATGGAAACACCCACTACATTTTAAGTTAATGAGCACCAGTCCATAAACGTCCATAACCCTTCTTCTTCAAAGTAATCGTATAATCCATAAATGGGACATTTAACCCCAAGTCATAAGAGGCTGTAACACCAAGATAGGATCCTTCACTACTGCCATTAATCGATGTTGGTAAATCCAATTCAACCGAAATATCCGGTTCAAATGATGAATCCGTATTTTCCTTATATCTTTTTTTTACCTCTTTTTGTATGATACTTTCAGACAAATCATTTATAAACCCTGAAGCTGATATATCAAGATCAAATACATCTTTAAGTGTCGTATTGGCAAAGTCCTCCAGTTCCGATAAACTAAGTAAATTTGAACTTATGCCCGAAACTTTGTCTTCAGCAACACTTTCCACTCCATTAGATAAAATCGTTGCGGGATAAGCATGGGTGGCAATAACTTCAGTCGTCTCAGATACTGCTTTATTAAGATTGATTTCCGCGATGGAAATGCGAATAAAAGAAGCCATAAATACTATGAATACCATAAATATGGGTAACACAAATGCTGCTTCTAATGTTATGCTTCCATCTTCATCCCTTAACTGCAAAGTAGCCACCCCTTCATGTTATAAACGTCATCACATATTCATCCAGACGCATGTTGCCGAAGGAATCATGCGAATCAGTCTATCTCATCCTCATCAAACTGAAATGATACTTTATTAGATACAGATCCAAGACCGAAGTCTATCTGCAGCTCATATTCATCAGCCTCTTCCACATCAAAAACCAATCGTCCAGAAGCTTCTTCATCCACATCTATTTCATCTGGCCAATCCCCTGATACACCATCAAATATTTCCCAAACTTCTCCGCCTACATCCAAGTCTTCGGCTGCCAGTTCAGTCGCTTCAAATATATCTTCGTGTGGAACAGGTTCATCACCAATGTTTTTAACCGTCATATTTAAAACCGTAAACTGACCGAAATAGGTTTCATCATCTTCATCTTCAATGACTTCCACAGAATCCAATGTTATCTCAGTTTTGGAAAAATTATTGTGAAGCGTTCCTGTATCACCAATACTTAGCTCCAGTTCATCATCGCCCCAATCGCCGGAAGCACTCTCATCTACCTTTTCATCATTATCTTCTACATTGTTATCATTCTCACCCTCATCCGTATTATTATCTCCGTTATTCGCCTCATCATTATTATTGCCCGAACCCGATTGATTATCATTTTCATTATTTGAAGGTGTATTGGTTTCTTCTTGATTGGCATTATTTTCTGTGTTGTTCGCATTGTTATTATCACTGCTGCATCCGGCAAAAATCATGAATAACATCAAGATTGCTACCCCTGCATATATATGTACTTTTCGTGTGGCCATTTTCATCAATCCTTTCAATCATTTTAATAAGAATAATCAACTTCTTTTTTTATATGGTATCTTCCATTTTCAACCTTTCCTTCTAAAACGTTCGCCTTATCAAACATCTCAATCAATGATGGAAGGAACCATAAATCCACTGACGATTCAGCAGTTGCTGAAGCATATGTTGGTGCATCTTTTAAGACACTATCAGCGCTTTTATCTTTATTATAATCAATCAAAGCTTGCATTCGTGTGATTCGTTGATCTTCCTTATCTGGATGTAAAAATAAAAATAATCGTAAATAAAATGTATAATCGGGTCTAAACGTTTTTACTCCCGTAATATTTAAAAAAGGTGGATCTTTTTTCTTATCACTTGTCACATTTTTTAAATCTGTCACTGTTCTTTGAAAGGCCCATGAAATAGCTGCCAATACCTTAGGAAGTGGCAAGACAACTATTTGGACTTGCCTTTTTGTAAATGCCGCTACAAAATTTAGTGCAAAACGTACTCCCGCCAACTCTCCCAAAGCAAGTGCATAATTTGCACCTGGTGTATGTTGTCCATAAAGAATGTATTCGACTTCCCTATTTTTCAACAAAAATGTTTCCGGTATGTTGGTAGGGTTCAAGATATCCATTTTTTGATTGGTACTGAATCTGGTGAGAATATATTCATTTACGTATGCTTCATTCCGCATATTCTCTCCCATTTTCGTCATTGCACTGAATATATTCATGATTTTATCAAGAAACCCATCCGCACTATCTTGTGGGTCTTCTAAATCCAATCCTTCATCATGATCAGCAATGGTCCCTTCATATTGATTAATCAGTGTTTCAAGGGATGCATATGCTTCAAAGTCTTTTCCAATCGCTTTTCCTTTCCCAAGTATTTCCTTAATTTTATTCATGGCTTCAAAAGCTTCTGATAAAGAACTATCATCACTTCCGTCACTGGGCATCTCTTCGTAATTCTCATCAACATATTTTCGAGCATCATCCACATCATCACTTGCGATATCAAATCGTTCTTGCATAATGTTTATCACAGGTTTAATATTTTCTTCATCTAACATATGATCCCAGTCATCCAATTGGTATTTTACAAAAGGGAATAACGTTTTCGAATCAAGGGTGTCACCATTTATAGAATACTTTGCATCCGAGAGTTTTTCCGTTGCGATTGAAAAGAAATCAGATTCCTCAGGGTCGATGTAATATTGTTTTAATTGACCTTGTATTTCTTCGAGTTCTTCTTCTGCATCACCGACTTTTGCTTCGCTACATTGATCGGTTTTTATATCTTCATAATTTTCCGCTGCATCTTCTTCTGCCTCATCAATCGATTCCCCGAGGTTCTTATTAGCTTTCTCAGCCTTTTCCAGGGCCACTTCGGCTTTCGCCATTTCTTCAAAGGCATATTTTGCATCTGACTTAATACCTTGAATCACATTTTTTGAATTCATGACATAAGTCGGGTTATCCTCATCATCTTCATGATATTCCTCATTTTGTTCCCGGATATCTTCGAGATTTTTAGCAATGGGGTAATCATCTGCCGATCCCGATCCGTTGACTGATGAATCCGTACCTTCAAATCTTTCTTGTATGTTTTTTATATGGTCGATAGCTTCATTGATTTTTTCGTCCCTGTCTTCCGCTTTATCTTGCACCTCATCAGCTATATCATTGACGACTGTTGCATCCCTCATCGTACATGTATAAGGCAAAATACTATCAACAATCATCTCACCGAATTCAATGGGTGCTTTATATTTCATATCTTCCAACATTTGATATTCCATAATGTTTTTATTGGCAAAAGAACGGTTTTCATCAGGTACCAAATTGGCTTCTTCCATTTTCGTGTCAACAAAGCGAAAATAGTCATCATCTTCAACAGCTAGATTTTCTTTAAATACTTTTTCAAAAACAGCATCAGGATCCTCACCATCAGGACTGATAGCAAACAATCCTTTATCCTGAACATCTTGATCATATTGTCCAAATGCGGAACGAACAGCTTCTTTTGATGCTATTTCGGTTTGGTATTCTGCAACCATAATGCGTACAAAATCTATTAAAACAGCATTGAACAAAAAAACAAAGAGGATAACAATGATAGCATAAATAGAGACAGCACCATTTTCTTTCATAACAAAAGTCCTGAAACCTTTTTTTAATAATCTTATCATTGCTATCCCCCCTTCCCTTATTTTCTTTCAATCAATAATTATTCTTCCTATACTTTGTGATATAACTTGCATTCTTTTTTATTTTTTTGAACGCATACATGATCAAATCCGTTGACCTTATAAATTCCGGTGGTTCAATGACTGCATGTGATACCTCGGCCTTGACTGATTCCAAGCCCATTACATCTCGTACAAACTTCGGCAAATCCAGTGGACTTTTCATTTCTACGATTATTTGGGATCCTAACAAACCATTCTCATAGCGAACCTCTCCTGTTGCGCCAGGCGGCAATGTATCAGCAGATGCCCTGCCCAATTTTTCAGAAGGCAAATTACCCCCGCCCGAACTGGCCAAGCTAATGGCATGATTACCTCCACCAAAAACATTATCTAGACCAAACTTAGACAAGTACTGATTATCAAACATACGCCAATACAAACCGTCCCCACCATCAAATGTCGGGTATTTATCAAACTCACCACTATTTATGTCTTTATAACTATTGTCCCAAACAAAAGCAAGACGCTCAGCAACTGTGTTGGCGCTATGAGTCAGCATTGCTTTTTGATAGATAACAAGGCTGAAAAAGATAAATGTCATCGTGATTATTAAAATAATCGGAAAGAGGATGGTTGCTTCTAATGTAAACACGCCGTCCTCACGCTGTTTTAGTTTTTTTAAGAATCTACCCATAAACACTCATCCTCAATAAAGTTGGTTTGAGTGACACCCATCAACTGCCTGGATCAAAATCTTTAATGTGATCATCACCGTAACCCACTAAATCTTTAATCCACTTTTCAATGTTCTTTCTAAACATCAATGCAATAAATACAATCACCGCAACGATTAATAATATTTCCAGCGTTTGTATACCTTCTTCATCGTTCCAAAAATTTGAACATACCTCTTTAAATTTTTTCAATTTCATGTCCTCCCTTATAAAATTAAATTTATAATTAATCCATATCTTACATAACTGTAAGAGCTGGATACCCAACAATTACCATGACAGCTATAAAAGTCAATACAAGTGGAAAAACCAATTTTGATGATGCTTCTTCCCCTTTGGTCCTAGAGATGTTTTTACGCTTTTCCCACAAATCATGTGATAGCTCCCTTAGGGCAATAAGCAAATCATTTCCACCTTTTCGGTAATTCAATAAAATTGTCGTTGTAAAAATAGAAATTTCTTGAATGCCACACTTACGACTTAACTCATTTAAAACTTGATGAAACGGCTCATTACTTACCATTTTATTAACGGCCTCAGTCAATTCATCAATCAGTGGCGATTCTGGATCATTTGCAGTCGTTACACATTTAATCAGTCCCTGCTGTACGGTTTCACCAGCATTGATTAATAAAATCAACTTGTTGACTACTTCAGGGAGTTCTAAAAGAATTTTATCTTTTCGTTCTTTTTCCTGATTGGATAACTTCCCTACCATTGCATATGGAATAAGAAGAGTGAATAAAAGGCCGACAACCAGAATCGTTACATCACCCTCCGCAACAGCAGTAAACATCAATGTACCCAGGATACAGATCAGCACAATTGAAATAAGCTGTGCAACATACATTTTTGTGTGCTGTAGCGCTGTTTTATTGCCGTATAAACTAATCATTTTTTGCTGCACTTTGGAAACTTGCCCATAAAGGCGTTCCATTATCTTGAAACGATCAATAAGATAGAGTGATACTGGCGCCATGAACATTAACGCATAATTATCTTTATACGCTTCAATAACTACTTCATAATCTGATCCCACCTTTTTTGATAATATGAAATAAACCATAATGATAGCCAGAGCAATTCCCATATATATATACATCTAAATATCACACCTTGATATTCATTATTTTCTGGGACATCCAATAAGAAAAACCCAATATACCAAGACACACTGTCATGATAAGCGGCCCTCTATCTGACCAATTATACATTGGTTCTAGGTAATCTCCGGCACTATATTTCAAAAAGACAATCATGCCAATCGGAGCCAGACTCATAATTCGGGATTCAAATTTCTTTTGCGCAAGCATTACAGACACATCCTGTTGAATATCAACTTTTTCACTGATTATATCTGATGTCCTTCTTATAACCTCAACCAAATTCCCTCCTGTACGCTTACATGTTATAAAAACATTTGCAAAATTCATGATGTCCTCTATATCTGAACGTACACCGAAGTCCTGAATGGCTCTTTCAATGGTTTCCCCGTTTTCGATACGTCTATTGATGATTTCAAATTCTCTAATGATGTATGTATTTGGATCAGGATACAGAAGGTATAAATCAGTAACAACCTCTTTAAAACTATTTTCAATCGATCTTCCGGCAGCAAGTGAGGAAGATAATGACGAGATAGCTTCTTTAAATTGCAGATTCAATTTTTCTTTACGTTGCTCCAGTAAAGATTTTTTTCGCATGAATGGGAAAAACAACCCCACTCCTCCAAGAATGACTGCCATTATCCAGCTCTCATAGAACAAATATCCCAAAAAGGCTAAAAACGTAATTGCTAAAACAGCATTGATGATATACTCCTTTGCACTTAAACGATAAACAGCATAGTTAACGAGATGTGTTTCGATTTGTTCTCTTCTTTCTCTCTCTTTTTCTTTTATTTTTTCGACAAAATGGTGTTTTTTTACCTGATCGACATCATGATGACTACCCTTATTTTCCATACCAACTGTTTTCGTTGCCTTTTCTCTTTTCTTTCTTTTCACAACCACAAAAATGTAAGTTATGATTAACGCGACTAATACAATCATGATGAGGATATCTTCCACGACATCACCCCCTTACTTTCTCTTCATCGAGTTCGACGCCGGCCAAATTAGCTTTCGATCTATTCTGCACTGTGTTACGAGTTGGCTTCAAACCACCTATTATCT
Source organism: Virgibacillus sp. (assembly GCA_035301285.1). Classification (GTDB taxonomy): domain Bacteria; phylum Bacillota; class Bacilli; order Bacillales; family Amphibacillaceae; genus DATGUN01. The sequence continues at coordinate 12,078 of DATGUN010000061.1, read as the reverse complement.
CTCCAGTTTCTGTTTCGCCTTCCTCAACAAATTCGTATAAAGGATTCAGCTTGATTTCACCATTTTCCATCCCTGTAATTTCACTGATGCCGACAATCTTCCTGGACTTATCGCGAAGACGCATCAAGTGGATGATGATATCAATGGCTGACGAAATCTGATTCCGGATGACACTGATTGGAAGTTCAGCCGCACTTAGCACCATCGTTTCCAGCCTGCTCAACATATCTTTGGTCGAGTTGGCATGTCCAGTTGACAGTGAGCCATCATGACCGGTGTTCATCGCCTGCAGCATATCCATTGCCTCTGCCCCTCGAACCTCTCCGACAATGATTCTTTCCGGGCGCATACGGAGCGATGTTCGGATCAAATCACGAATATTGATTTCACCTTTTCCTTCTGTATTGGCATTTCGTGTTTCCATGCTAACCAGATTCGGTATGGCCTGTATCTGCAATTCAGCAGAGTCCTCGATGGTAATAATCCGTTCATCGGGAGGTATGAAGTTGGATAGAACGTTTAAAAATGTTGTCTTTCCTGAACCGGTACCTCCACCGATAAATACGTTATATTTTGATTCAACCAGCTTTTTTAAAAATCCTGCGGCCTCCTCTGTGATCGATCCGAACCCGATCATATCTTCAATCGTCAATGGCCTTTCCGGGAATTTCCTGATGGTCATAACAGCTCCCTTCAAAGCGATCGGAGGTAATACGACGTTCACCCTTGATCCATCATGCAATCTTGCATCGACAATGGGCGATGATTCATTGACAATCCGATTCACTCTTGAAACAATCGCTTGGATGATATCTTCTAATTTCTGTTCACTTTCAAATTGAATCTCAGACTTGAATGTATCACCATCGCGCTCGATAAATATCTCTTTATGATTATTGATCATGATCTCCGTGATGGTCGGATCATCAATCAATGGCTGCAACACATCATATCCCCTGAAGGCATTGAAAATCCGATTGACCAGTTCCTGTATTTCAGCTGATGTTATCTTATGTTCTTTGGCATGTCCGAAAACAGCTTCCTCAATATATTCCTTAAGCTCTTCATTGTTGATGGAATGCATTAGATCCAGGGATTCCCGTAACTGTTTGATCAGTTCTTTAACCGTTTCATCATTAACCATGGCTGAGCTGTTCTCCCTCCAGGACCAGGATTTTGTTTCGAATGATCTTCTGTAATTCATTGTTGAACATTTCGTTTTCCATCACTTCTTTACCTGAAGTCTGTTGCGTCCATTCATTTATAAATGGTAAATTCCCATCTATAGGGAACCCTGCTTCACTCAAATCGAAAGCGTTATGGCCTGTGTGCTTATTTAAAAGGACCAGCAACTTATCTTTGATGATATTTTTCTTACCGAACACATTTTCTTCTTCCTCAAAAAATGATTCCGATTGATAGATGCTTTGAGGATTGTTTCCCATCGGCCAAACAATCCAATCCGATTCTTTTAACATCGCTATATTCCGAGTATGTATGGAACTATCCAAATCAACAATAATATAATCATAAGCACCCGTTTGGACAAGACCATTCAATAGATGATGAATCTCTTTTTCCGTCAATTCAAGCATTTCTTCCGCGTTTGTTTCCAAATCGAAGTAGTCCACCCCTACATCCGGGTCGTGTTTTTTTAGCTGCTCTATTTTTGAGAGTAACTGTTCTGTTTTTGACTTTACATAATAAAGTATCTTCAAGCTGTAATCATCATCTTGTGACGAAAAGTAAAGCCGAGAGGTGTTGAATGTTTCAGAGTTCAAATAAAATACTTTCAAATCATTTAAAGCGAGTTGTTTGCAAAGATTAACGGCTATTGTCGTTTTTCCCGAACCACCTGATGGTGAAAAAACGGCAAATATTTGTGTTTCCTTGCTTCTTGCCAGCATTTCGCCAGCTATTTTATTTTTTTCATAATATACAGATAATATATCAGAAAGTATCTGATCCAAACGTTGATATCGATAGACGGAATATGCCTTATTCGATTCCTCTATGACATCGTCTTCAAGGAAAATTGTGGTCACGTCCCCTGATAACGGGAGTTCCTCATCATATAAATCCGGACTGATCAATAATATATCGATGATGTCGCCTCTTTGGATGTATGTATTCAATCTGTCTATATCTGAAAAATATGTCATGATAAACCTGGAACTTTCGTTTGATGAACGCATGAATCCCGCAAATGACTCCAGATAATCTTTATTATTATCCGCTACGACCATCCGTATTTTTTTCATAGTTTCACCACCATGTATGCGTTGTTCTCACACATATTACCATACATTAAACATAATGGGACAAATTTTATAAAAAATAAGAATATAGAAATAGGTTTAAAGATACACACTACAATTTCCAATAAAAGTAAATTCATTGTAATCTTCAAAAAATTATTGTGGTAAAATTATCCTCCAACGACTGTTATAAGCCCTTTTATTCATTAAATAATACCTAAATAAATATATAAAAATCACTCGTTATATTGTAGTTCTATTTACCTAATATAATGTACTCATGATGTTTTTGTTTGCAAAACATGCGAAATTAAATGTAGATTTTCGACACAATTAATATGATTTTCATATATAAATGACATGTACAAGCTTGAACAGTTCCAAAGTCTTATCGAATTGTAAAAGTAATGTGATATCATAGGTGACACAACATTTTTAAAGCGGAGGTTATTCAATGAAATGCCTAACAACGCTGATTTTGGAAGAATTTAAAACAGACACAAACGAACAACCGAGATAACTATGTGTTCGATAAAGACAATAACAAACAGAAAATTGACAGTATGAAAACCAACTATGGTGACATAGGCTATGAAGATCATGTACATTCAACTATCTAGGATGAAGGTAGCGGAAGCTTAAGGAGGAAGCTATATCGACAAAAGTTTCCATATAATAAACCTCCCCTATCAGGGAGGTTTATCTAGGTTTGAAGGTTCAAATTGGTATAGGGTGGGCAGCATAAAAAACTTCATTCGTCGTTGGCGGAAGACTTTGCTGTTTCATTGCGTTAAAAAATCTATCAAGGGATTTTCACCTATTCACTGGGGCTTGCGATAGAGCTTCTGCCAATGGACGTGTGCATCTAAGGCCTGTCACAACAGCTCCAATAACTCAATCCACTGTATACTTTCTAATGCAACCCGTCAATATTTTTTCAGCATCATCCAATTCAGCTTTTATATTCTGGAATAACTCGCGTCCTTCGCTTCTTACCACTTTCCGCTCCCGGATCATCCTTCTTACCTCGTCAGGATTCGTTCCACCGCGCACCGAACGCCGTTCCACGAAAACCCTTGGATCGACGACCGCACGCCACTCGTTCTCGGTGAAACTCACATCACCAAGTAGCGCATTGATTTCCTCGACATCCCACTCATACAGCTCCTTGCCATTGGCCACAGATTTTTGCGCAATGTCAGTCGCCATCGTATGCGCCTTTCTAAAACTGACCGCATGTTCGCGCGTGAGCACATCCGCCAATTCCGTAATCACAATCAAATTTTCCGACGCCTGTTGTTCAGCTCTTTCCACATCGAAGTCCATCGTGCGCACCACCGCATTCATCAACCGCAGGACCCGCGATGCCTTATGAAAACTGTTATAGAGCGTCGGTTGCAGATCATCTTCCGTATCGACGATATCCCCGTATGGCGCGTTATGTAACATTTGAATGACCGTATTCGCCTGCCCCACCGCATTACTGGCGAGCGCACGTGAATGCTCGATGGACACCGGATTCCGCTTCTGTGGCATAATACTTGAAATCTGGACATAGGGGGCCGCAACCTTAATCAGCCCGACTTCATGTGTCGCAAACCGGAGGAACTCTTGTATCCAACGACCTGTGTTCACCATGAGGCTAACGACTGACTGGGCGGTTTCCAATAAATAATCACCTGTTCCAATCGCGTCATAAGCATTTTCCATCAGTCCTTCAAACCCCAACAGCTCCGCCAAACGCTCGCGACTGATCGGAAAGCCCGTCGTGGTAATCGCTGCCGCACCGAGCGGAGAATGGTTGACCGTATGATAGGCATCGAACAGCCGCTTCCGATCCCGTTGTAGATTATCATAAAGTGCCAATAGATAATGGCCAAACGTAGTCGGCTGGGCGGGTTGTGTATGCGTATGTGCTGGCATTACCGCTTCAACATATTCATCCGCTTGTTCTAGAAGCGCTTCACCGAGTGCATCAACGTCTGCAACAAGTGACAAAATATGTTCTCGCAACACATAGCGATACATTCCTTCGCCCATATCATTGCGGCTCCTGGCCATATGCACTTTCCCAGCTAATTCATCCCCGATCAATTCGCCCAGTTTTGATTCAATGGTAAAAAACAAATCTTCATACTGTGGTTCATACTTTAACGTATCCCGGTCCAGATCGGTCAATTTATCGAGCCCTTGCAAAATCGTGGCAGCCTCATTTTCCGCTAACAACTCCTGTTCCGTGAGCATCACAACATGAGCCCGGTGCAAGGCGAACATCGCATCAAATAAATATTCGCGTTGATCATCGAAGACCGGCTTGAGCAGTTCCTGTACATATGTTTTCCCTGGAAACTCATGCCCTTCCTCATCCATAAACTTCTCTTTCATCTGCATGCGAATCCTCCTTTGAGACAAAATTTGATGTCGTTCGTTTAACATACATTAACGTTTATTCAACTGGGTCAAAGGGCTGATGTAAACCCTCCTCGCTCGAACTTCGACGGGAAACTCGGCCACTGTAGCAAAATAGTATCTCCATCCCTCCGACCCGGATTTAATCGTCATCTTTCAGTTCTTTTTTTAATCGGTACAATTCGTCCTTCAGTTCTTTCACGACATTTTTATATGCCGGATCGCTGTAGCAATTATTCATTTCCATTGGATCTTCCGTCAGGTCAAAAAGCTCCCACTCCGGCTCCAGTGGCACATCTACAGCCCGCTTCATACCAAGCGCCTCATTATAGTAATAAATCAATTTATATTGATCTGTGCGGATACCATAATGCGCACATACTTCATGTGGTTCACTCATATGTTCCCAATACCTGTAATACATGGAAGTCCGCCAATCACTCGGGGTTTCTCCGCGTAATACGGGGACTAGACTTTCACCTTGCATATCATTCGGGATATCGATACCTGCAAATTCCAAAAAGGTCGGCGCAAAGTCGACATTCAATGACATGGCATCTGTTGCTGAACCGGGATGGATTTCCTTTGGATATCGAACAATGAATGGCATCCTGAGTGATTCATCATACATGAATCGTTTATCATACCACCCGTGATCTCCCAAGAAAAAACCTTGATCCGACGTATAGACGACAATTGTATTTTCCCTCAATCCGGCTTCATCCAAATAATCCAGCAAACGCCCGACATTGTCATCAATGGATGCGACACAACGCAGATAGTCCTTGATATAACGTTGGTATTTCCAACTTTTCAATTCCGCATCTGTCAGCCCTTCCGGCGGATCTACCTTTAAGTCGATCTCATTCAAATCGCTTTCGATCCGCATGGCGGCCATCTCAGCCGCTCGTGACCGATTGGCATAATCATCATTGAACGTCGGTGGTTCCGGTATATCGATATCATGATACATATCGGCGTGTTTATCATCCGGCTGCCACGGTCGATGTGGTGCCTTATGATGACACATCAACATGAACGGCTTATCGTTATCCCTGTTTTTCATCCATTCGATACTTTTGTCGGTAATGATATCTGTCACATACCCCTCATGAACGTTTTCTTCGCCCATTTCAATCATTTTTGGATGATGGTAATCTCCTTGGCCAGGCAGTACATTCCAATAATCAAACCCAGTCGGATCATTCACACCCCCGTGTCCCAAATGCCACTTGCCGATGATCGCTGTCTCATAACCATTTTCCTGCAATATTTTCGGCATCGTCTGCTGCCTGCCGTCAAATGTATCACCCAATGTTCGTACACCATTAAGATGATTATACTTCCCGGTCAAAATGGCGGCACGACTCGGGGCGCAAATCGAGTTCGTACAATAACAATCATGAAAGATCATACCCTCATCAGCAATCCGGTCTAGATTGGGAGTTTCATTGATTTTACTATCATAACAACTCATTGCATGTGCCGCATGATCATCACTCATGATAAATATAACATTGGGTTGTTGTTTATCTGTATCCATGCTGAAGTCACCTCTTTTAGCATTCATTTTAACAATGTCATCATCACCCTTTTGTTCCTGATAAAGCAATGCCTTCCACGATTTGACGCTGGAATAGTAAAAAGACGATGATCATCGGTATAACTGTGAGCGTACTCATGGCCATGATGGTGTTCCACTGGATCCCACCGGCATCGGACGTTCCATACATGGCAATCCCGACGGGCAGTGTCCGCATCTTTTCACTCGATGTAACGATGACCGGCCATAGATAAGCGTTCCAATTACCGAGGAATGTTATAATTCCGAGTGCCGATATCGCGGGCTTCACTTGTGGCATAGCGACACGGGCCCAAATCTTGAATTCACCCATGCCATCAATCCGTGCAGCATCAAGGATATCATCTGGCACATCACCCATGAATTGCCGCATGAGGAATATACCGAAAGCTTCCATCATACCTGGGAACATCAAGCCCCAATATGAGTCAATCCAATGAAAATCACTGCTCAGTACATACCATGGAATGACAAGCATTTCTGTCGGAATCATCATCGTACTCAAGATTAAAATAAAAATAGCCCTTGCACCACGGAACCGGAATTTTGCCAATGTATAGCCGATCAGCGAACAGAATATGATATTACTGACCGTTACAATGATAGCGACAACAAAACTGTTCCAATACCAGCGCATGAAGTCTGTTTCCTGGAATACATATTTATATCCCGAGAAGTCGAGTTTTTCCGGCCAAAACGAGAAATTATAGAAGTCTGTCAAACTCTTCAATGAAGACAGGATCATCCATATAAACGGAAATGCAACAACGATAATCCCACTAAAGAGCAAGAGATGTATGATGAATTTACCTATACCTCCACGCCGTTTCACATTCATCCCTCCTTATAAATTGTAGCTCCTGTTCAATACGCGGAACTGTATCAATGTAACAATCATGATCAAGACAAACAAAAACACGGTACTTGCTGATGCAAAATGGAGATTGTAGTCACGGAACCCTTGGTTATACATATATACAACCACACTCATCGTACTGTTGAGTGGACCACCCAATCCTCCACCAGTACTTCCGCCCGTCAAGTTGGCGATCTGTGTAAATGTCTGCAGTGTCTGGATAACGCCAATTACCGCCAGGAAAACAATCGTTGGATTCAGTAATGGAAATGTGATTTTCCAGAACTTTTTCCACTTACTGGCACCATCGATTTCCGCTGCTTCATATAACTGTCTTGGAATCACCTGAAAACCAGCTGTAAACAGCAGCATGCAGAAACCCATCATCTGCCAGATAATCACAATACTGACTGAAATCAACGCCCATTTCGGATCAGTCAGCCAGCCTTTTCCTGAAATCCCGAACCAACCGAGCATTTCATTGAGAAATCCGGTATTCGGATCATACATGAGACGCCAGACCCAGCTGATGGCTACAATTGAAGTCATATAAGGCAAGAAAAAAACAATCCGATAAAACCAGCGCAATCTTGTCACACCTTGAATGCCTGCTGCGATCAGAAGCCCGAATGCCATCTGCAGCGGAACGACGATGATCATATACAACAAGGTATTCAAGACCGATTTCCAGAACACACTGTCTTGCATCAATTTAGTATAATGTTCGAGCGTAAACTCGGATGATTCTTCTGGCGTAAATGACATCGAGAGCGCCTGGATTGCCGGGAAGATTCGAACAGCGAGATAAAACACGATTGGAAGCAGTAAAAACGAATAGGCTGTGATCGCCCGCTTCTTCCTTAGCGTCAAACCACCCTGCTTCCCACTCGAAGGATCCATCTGTTTAGCCATATCCATCCTCCTTAAACCAGACATCAAGCCATAAGGGCTTGATGTCCGTCATTTTTATCATTGTTTATCGAAATACTCATCACGCACTTCTTGTATCTGATCGACTAATTTATCAAATGTTTCATCGTATGGTGCATCTTCAAGTAAAATTTCATCAATCGTTTCCATCATGATGTCACGTTCCTTCTCTGCGTTCACAAAGAATGTAGCGTGTGCATGCTCCAGACCTTCGATAAATGGTCCATAGATTTCATCATCCTGATACTCTTCATCCTCCACAAGTGATTGTGCTGCAGGCATTTCACCCACATTTTCCAACCACTCACGCTGCACATCTTCCTGGATCAAATACTCAAGGAACTTTTCACTGGCTTCGAGTTCTTCACCTTCAACACCGTCCGCGATTGCATTTGTCCAATATGAGGCATAGTTTGATTCTTCGCCACCTTCTTCCATCACCGGAAGTTTCGTCACGCCCCAGTCAAAGTCTGCCCCGCCTTGGATATCGCCGATAGCAAATGAACCATCGACAATCATTCCTGCAAGTCCACTCACAAATGCTTCACGATAACTATTTCCAAAATCCTTATCCCCGATTTTATCTTTCTTCGTCATGTCTACCCAGTATTCAAACGCATCATAGCCGGCCTGCTCCGAGTTCCACAATACTTCTTCCCCGTCCTCACTGTACGGTTCAACACCAAACTGGCGCAGCAGCACTTGTTGGAAATTATGGAGCCCTTGGCCACCGACGTTCCAGCCAAATCCCTCTTGCTCATATTTGCCATCGGAATCAACCTTTGTCATTTCTTTTGCATACTCTATCATCTCATCCCATGTCTCGGGAGGATCATCGGGGTCCAGACCAGCTTCCTCAAACATATCTTTGTTATAGAAAAGGGCCAAGGTCCTCACCGCAATCGGCAACGTATAATATTCCCCATCGGTCTTGTTCGGTTTCACCATGTCTACATAATAATCTTCAATTTCTTCATCTGTCATAAACTCATCACGTATGGGTTGGATATAGCCTCTATCGACAAATTCCGCCATCCACCCGTCATAGATATTCATGATATCCGGACCTTCATCAGCCTTCATCGCTGCAAAAATTTTATTTTGGAACTGATCATGCGGAAAGTCTTGAGCCGTCACTTTGATGTCCGGGTTCTCTTCCTCAAAGTCTTCGATGATTTTATCGATTTCATCTACTTTTGTCGGAAATGTATACTGCCAATACGTAATTTCCGTTTTGTCCGAATCACCTGATTCACCTGAACAACCCGTAACAAACAAGAGTCCTGCCATAACAGCCGCAAATAAATACTTTTTCATGGATAAATTCCTCCCCTTCATCAATTTTTTACTTGCTTTGTTCGTGTGGCCTCGGATAAATCCAAAACTTTTCCTGCGTAAATGGCTTCATAATCTCTGCTTTTTTATCAGGTTCTTTTGCAATCTTTTGTTCCAATGGTAGGGTTATCAACTCTGACTGTGAACGGTGTGCACGCATCGCATCCATTTTTTCATCCAGTACGTCAGACACGTCATTGACAACATCTGCCTCGCCCAATACCTCCAAATGATTCTTGGAAAAAGCCGATCCGTAAAATACGGGACGTTCTTCCTCAGGCATACGTGATACCGCCAGTGCAGCAGCAACTGCCAATGAATCATGGTCAGGGTGGACACCATGCTTCGGATAAAAGGAATAAAGAATGGTCGGCTTTTTTTCGTTGATGACCGCCTGTATTTTATCTGCCAGAAACGCTGGATCCCTGAACTGCAATGTTTTATCCTGCATCATCCACATTCGTACATCCTTGATTCCGATAACATCGCAGGCATCTTGTAGTTCCTTTTTCCGGATGTCCGGGAGCGTTTCACGATTGGCAAAAAACGGATTCCCCATACGGCGCCCCATCTGACCCATCGTCGCGCAAATCAATGTCACCTCATCCCCTGCTTCAACGTGTTTAATCAGTGTCCCGGCTTTCCCGAACGATTCATCGTCAGGATGCGGAAAAACAGCTAACACTCTATCACTCATGCAGACACCTCCGTATATGTTTTCACTTGTTACTTCCATGTCACGTAAACTTCAACGCTAACATCACACCGCCATGCCTTTCACCTCAGCTTATGACTCGTGAAAAATCCCTCACTTCCCACAATCAAAAGGTTCCTTGCTCAGTTCGAGCCCGATTTTCAGGTTGCCTTCTTTATCATGACCACCGAGCAACAATTTGCCGTCTCCAGTCACTTCCCAATCGGTCAAACCCTCCGCATATACCCATCCATCATCGATTTTGAGCCCTACGGAGTACCACCCTTCATTTTCAACGATTTTTCCTTCCGTAAATTCGATGACACCATTCCGGATATAAGCGCAGGCAGGAAGTGTATCTTTCTGTTGGACCCCTACATAAGAACCAGTGGATGTCTCCAAGTGTAAATAAATGCGTTCATTCAAAAATTCATCAATCTTTTCCTGAATCTTTTTTTGTTCGATTGGTTGCATGTCTTCTCCTCCTCACATGTTATGGAATGAAACGATACGGCTGTTCACCCGCCAAGACTTAATGAGTATGATGCATATACACGCCTCCCTACTTTTCAGAAAAATGATGATATAGTTTGGTAGATTGATTGTCTTATCAATCCAGTTCGACAGTCCCTTTTAAAGCCCTCACAACCCTATTTAGGTGGAGATCATTTCTTGGCGTTACCCCCACAGAATATATAATTTTATATCCGGATCATATTCACTTCAGTTTCCAGATTTATACTTTCAAGATCGAATCGTGTTCATTCAAGACCAAATAGGCGGATCCCAATAAAGATATATTAGCGTGTCTTGTTATGGCAACTTCCGTTTCAACAGGTATATGTGCGTTAATCGTCTGTTCAATTGTTGGCAGAAAAGGATCAAGCGACTTCGATATCCCGCCTCCGATCACGACACATTGTGGATTGATGATTGCGATCACATTCACCAAGGCAAATGCGAGATGAGATAAAGCATCATTGACCACTTCCAGCGATATTTCATCACCGGCGAGCGCTAACTCGAACACCTTCTTCGCTGTCCACTCCTCTTCAGACTGCCGATCCGCATCTAAAATGTTCAGCATCCGTTCCGTGATCGATGGTCCGCCAACATGACTATCCAAGAATCCGTATCCGGAAAACGCGGTATTATATTTTTTCTCCGCAGCATGTTTATCCGTTACCATATAACCGATTTCTCCAGCCGCAAAAGTGGTCCCCCGATACAACTGACGATCAATGATAATACCACAGCCAATACCGGTTCCGAGCGTTACTTGCAACATATTATCCTTGTTCTTGCCGGCTCCTTTCCAATGTTCACCAAGCGCCGCCACATTCACGTCATTATCGATATACATTGGGAAAGGGAGCAGCTTTTTCATTTTTTCCTTAAAAGGATACTGCTTCCAGCCAAGGCTGGGTGCGTCAATAACGATTCCTTTTTCAACATCGGTCATGCCGGGGACTCCAATTCCGACGCCTAGTATTTGCGATGGTTCAATCGCTTGTTCCGCGATCAGACTGAAAACACATCTTGATAGTTTTTCGAATAAATTATCCGGTAAATACGTTTGCGTCGGGAAGGACATTTTACCGATCATTTCCCCTTCCAGGTTAACGAGGGCCATCTCAACCGTTGTGCCACCGATATCAATTCCCATGATGAACTGTGCATTTCGGTTGAAATAAAGTTGAAACGGCTTCCTTCCGCCGGATGAATTCTTTTCCGTGCTCTCACTTTCGTTTATCCAGCCTTCCTGCAATAACTCATCAACGATTTTGGAGGCTGTCGGTTTACTGATTCTAAGCGCCTTGGCAATTTCAGCTCTGGACTTCCCTTGATACTGTTGAATATAGTGCAATACTTGTTTTTTATTGATGAATTTGATGTATTTGGGGTCTGCCTGGATACTTTCGATTGTCATTACGCTCCTTTCATTCATGATATTTCTTGAAGGCGTTGCCAAAGAAAAGGCTTACATTATTGTTTTATGGGAAATGAGAACAAA
>DATGUN010000060.1:0-4229 GCA_035301285.1 Virgibacillus sp. | reverse complement strand
TCCAATCCTTGTTTCATCACTTTTTTTCTCTTTTTTCTGGTAACCGGCTGATATACCACATACTTCATGTTCGTGTTTATGTAAACATAACGATGCAGAAATTTTGCCGCAAAGTAAAATAAAAAGAGTGCGAGAAAATATATGACGCCTACCGAAAAAACATCTTCAATGGTCCCTGTCCCCTTTATCGTTTGCGAATGGAGATACCCAGTTCCCGGAGCGGCACCCATTAATCCTGCATATTTCCCTTGATTGGTACGTTTTCGTTCTTTCGTTGGATCACCGGAAAATTTCTTTATTTGATAAGCCACCAAAATGAAAACAAATAGCAACGTGGTTAAACCTACCAAGATATAAGATAATAGCGACGTCATTTCAAACGTGTAATATAACATCCCCATTACCATGACAAACAGAGAAATGGAGCCAAGTAATCCAAATATGCCCATAAACAATACCGTTTCCATTTGTGTTGAATAGCGATTTTTTATAAGCAAGCGAATCACCCATATATGAATGATAAGCATGACAGGTAAAGATATCCAAAAAAATTCAATCTGTCGTATATACCCCATTCCCAGCAGCCAAGGAACATCATATAGAAGACCGACAAATAAGCCCAACGAAACTTTGATATCTTCAACCGGAAGAAAGTCTAGGTGAAATTTGACATGCTGGGCTAATTTCTGATGTTTGGTTTCTGGATCAATTTTCATTTTACCTTACCTCTTTTGCGGCATTTGTTATAGTTGTCTTCAGATTCCTTGCATCACTTCAAACTCCTGCAAATAGATGATGCGATCATTAAAAAGAATATACCTATGATTTTAAATTAACAGCCCATAAATATACGCGCCTACCGCCATAAGGATAATAACTGCATAGATCGCCACCATAAGACGGTGGAAAGGTGATCCATGGACTGTATATTTTTTAATAGTATCCCGCAGGCTTGCTTCGGGTTCATCCGGGTCCTGGGGAGGTTTGGTAGGATAGTATTTATTAGTCCATTCAGAAAGCGACATCCCGATAGCAAGAGCCAGGATGACCCACGGATCCAATGATATACTATCAAAAAAGAATCTGGCGATGTACATCATGATATAAAAAATAATGAAAGCTTTTATAATAGAGAAGATAAGTTCAGCTAGTTTGTGTTTATTGTTTTTTTATTTTCCTCAAAAACCATACTCCTTTAGTGGTGTTGACTTATCTAGACGTTTGGGATATCTTACCAAGATTTTACACATATTCATGGATTCTGGCAAATGACAAAAAGCCCCGGTAACAACCGAGGTTCCGTGGATATAATTTATTATCTTGGCTACATCATGTCCCTTTTTTACTCAATCCTTCGTAAATTGCACACCTTTGACAAGCATGTCGTTATACTGCTGATAATCTATAACATTATGCATCATCATGAAATCCAGACATCTGACAAATTCGTCTTTTGTCATGTGGATGTCTTTTGGAGAAGGATTGCCGCTGTTTTTTATACCGTAATATACAAATATGATAATGACAAGGACTATCGTAAGGAACGCTAAATTAAACAATATGGTGCCCCCTTCATGGTAGTGCTCCTGTAAAAATTAGGACAGCATCTCCTGTTTCTACCATCTTTTCAATCTTATTCTTAACAGAAGCGTAATTGGTAACCCATCAAGTACTTAAACATTATATCGATTTCCATTCCTAATTATTATAAAAGTTCTTTGAATGTTCAATAGCATTGTACCAATTTCCAATAAGGATTTATATAAACTGGTATATTACTCTATTGTATTTGTACTATTAATATTATATCAGTTTATTCACCGAACTGGTTTTCGCACATCATCTTTTTGCACACCCTAAAAAATATTTACTCCTAAAAACATACACGATCTGTGAATGTTACATGTGTTTATGGTGTGATGGCTCGACGTTGCGGGGTCATCGAACCCATCACACCTATTCCTAAAACAGATGCACAAATTACAGTGAACCTTTCCCTATTACCCTTTTTCCAATCGTTTAACTCTCTGGCTTTCAGGTTTATCAGGGCGTGTTTTTTGTATGAAAAAGGCTAAGAAAAGCCCGATAACCGAAAGGACTGTAATCACGATAAACGCGACATTGACTCCGTGGATCAACGGGTGGATGATTGCCGGGTCCTGCTTGGCATTCTCACCTGTTTGAGTCATGATGGTCACAAATATGGCGGTTCCAATCGACGCGGAAACCTGACGCATGGTATTGTTCATTGCTGTTCCATGTGCAATCAAACGGTCCGGCAATTGATTCAAGCCTGCCGTTGTAACTGGCATCATTACCATCGATAATCCAAACATCCGAATAGCATAATAGATAGTGAGGTAACTAAATGACGTAGACGTCGTCAGCATCGCAAATGGAAACGATGTCAGCGTCATGATGGTGAGTCCCGTAATTGCCAGCCACTTGGCGCCGATTTTATCAAAAATACGCCCTGTGATTGGCGACATCAATCCCATTAGAAGTGCCCCTGGTAAAATAGCGAGACCCGACTCCATTGCCGAGAAGTCACGCATATTTTGCATATAAAGTGGAAGCAATGTTTCAATACCGATGAGTCCCATAAAAGCAATCATTCCAATTCCTGTCGTCAAGGTAAACATTCCATATTTAAATACCCTGAATTCCAGCATCGGATGACGAAGGCGGAGCTGTCTCACAATGAATACTACCAAACTAATCACACCGACACTTAACGTGATGATTGTAATAATATTTCCCCACCCGAAGTTTCCTGCGCTGGTGAATCCATAAAGCAGACCGCCAAACCCAAACGAGGATAGAATAATGGACGTGATGTCCATTTTCGGGCGAGTCAGTTCGGTCACATTTTGCATGGTCCGTGCAGCGATGCCAATGAGGACGAGAGCTATCGGAAGAATGACAAAAAACATGACACGCCAGGAATACGCGTTAATCAACCAACCGGATATCGTAGGGCCAATCGCGGGTGCAAATTGGATCACCAGTCCGACCAACCCCATTGCAGCACCTCGTTTATGTACCGGATATATTAACATAAAAACCGTTTGCATCAATGGCATCATAATCCCAGCCCCACTTGACTGAATGATGCGACCAAGTAAAAGGATACTGAAATTAGGAGCAATCCCTGCGATTAATGTCCCAAAAGAAAAAATACCCATGGCCGAAAGGTAAAGTTGCCGTGTTGAAAAGCGCTCCATCAAAAAGGCTGTAACAGGTATCATGACGCCATTAACAAGCATGAAGACCGTCGTTAGCCACTGGCCGGTATTCGCACTGATGTCCATCTCCTTCATAATCGGAGGGATAGCAGTAATCATCGTCGTCTGATTGAGTATAGATATAAATGCCCCGGTTAATAACAGGGCAACGATTGTTTTTCGATTAAACGTTTGTGATGTATGTGATGTCATGTTTACCTACCTACCTCATTCTATAACCGTGAAAATCTATCATACTCTTTTTTACCCTCAATTGAAAATATAAAAGATGATAAAGTTAAAGGAAATCGAAATAATAATCAGGGCGTATCACGTACGGAGCATCGATTGATTGTATTCGTTAGACCCTGTATTAAATCTTCGTTTATATTGAAAAAATACATTTTGACCGTGAAGAAATACCAAACCGTATAGTGCATACGCGTGTGCTTTCAGCTATTCTGTAACGTACGGAAAGGTTGGTAGTGTCCCGTTTACTGAAGAAGCAAAACGTAGCTAAATCACTCATTGCTGATTGGGTAGTCATCAACGCAACAAGGATGTAATTATTTGTGGGAATTTTTATTTAAAAATGAAAACTTGACATTTTCAGTTTTATTGGATACTGTTATTCAGAGTGTCATTGAATTAAGATTTTCAACGCGAGAAAAAATGATAATATTTTTCAACCAAACTTGAATAAGCTAAGTTGTTTTTACATAGGGATTCTTACCTCTTCAATCAAAACATTGGATAGATTGATCATGCATGGTGTGCTATATATTAATCTAAATCATTTCTTATAGGAGGAATGTGATAAAAATGTGGAGGATATTTTTAACACTTTTTACGATGATTTTCATTTTAAGTGCTTGCCAAGATGAAGATCCTGTAGAAGCAAGTTATGAAAAGATGAACTATGATTATAGTGACCCGAGTATGTTGGATGAGAATGATATCATTCTTCCCCATACAACCATCATCCTGCATGGGGAGGTCATTACT
>DATGUN010000059.1:0-8321 GCA_035301285.1 Virgibacillus sp. | reverse complement strand
ATGCATGTAAAGACGATGAAGAGAGAGAAGTAAGATGGCTTACTTTTACAGAGAGTTTCCGTTGGTGAAAGGGAACAAAGATAAGCATCTGAAAAATGGTCTCTGAGTTGCGTGCCGAACGTGCCCAGAAGGTGCCAGTAGGTGTCGACGAGATGTGGTGCTCGTTATCCAAACCAGAGTATAAAAGGTCATAAGACCGGAGTACTTATGGAGGCTGTATGTGCGAACATACGGTAAAGTTAAGGTGGTACCGCGTGTATATCAAACCACGTCCTTATCGAATAATATCGATTGGGGCGTGGTTTTTTAATGCCCTGATTCGATAAACATACATCATAATGGAGGTATTCACATGAGCAGACATTTAGTATTGCAGACAGATTTTGGAATTGGCGACGGGGCGGTCAGCGCAATGTATGGGGTGGCGGTTTCTGTCGATGCGGCATTACCTGTTTTTGATTTAACCCATGACATTCCTCAGCACAATATATGGGAAGGATCATATCGCCTGTATCAGACAATAACATACTGGCCGCAAGGTACGGTATTTGTATCGGTTGTTGACCCGGGTGTTGGGACAGACCGGTTGAGTGTGGTTGTGAAAACAGTGGATGATCAGTATATCGTTACACCAGATAATGGAACGCTGACACATATAAAAGATAGTGTCGGCATCAAGGAGGCACGGATTATCGATGAAAAGGTCAATCGTCTTCCAAGGTCCGGAGAGTCCTATACATTTCACGGGCGTGATGTGTATGCCTATACCGGTGCACGGTTGGCATCGGGCGTTATCACGTTTGAAGAGGTGGGGCCGGCATACGATGTGGAAAAGTTGATCGTATTGGATAAACCGGAACCCTCTATCAAAAATGGCGCTATCTACGGGAATATCGATATTTTGGATGTTCGTTTCGGCAACCTTTGGACAAATATCGATCGCCACCTTTTTTATGAAACGGGAATCGAGTACGGGGATTCACTCGAGGTGACGATTGAAAACAATACAAGACACGTTTATAAAAATATCATGACATTCGGTCACTCCTTTGCGGATAGCCATCTTGGTGAACCGCTCCTGTACGTCAATTCGGTCGATAAACTCGGTGTGGCCATCAATCAAGGATCATTCGCGAGAGCGTATCATATTGAGGCAGGGCTTAACTGGAAAATCGTCATCCGAAAAGCCGCGAAGATTGTGTATAATTGATAGGCTTAGTTCCAGAAAAGCACATCGGATGAAAAAGTTTACGTATTATAAACTAAAACACATAAAGGGGAGCATAAAATGGGGAAGGGAAAATTATCGGTTAAAACAATTGTAGCAATTGGTATCGGTTCAGCTGTATTTGTGATATTAGGTCGGTTTGTATCTATACCAACAGGGATTCCGAATACAACGATTGAAACATCATATGCCTTTTTGGCATTGATGAGTGTTGTTTTCGGTCCAGTTGCAGGAGCGTTGATCGGGTTGATTGGTCATGCTTTGAAAGATGCGATATTCTATGGGTCGATTTGGTGGAGCTGGGTCGTTGTCTCTGTGTTTGTCGGTTTTTTCATCGGACTGTCTTCAAAGAAAATAAATATAGCTTCTGGTGTGTTCGAAACCAAGCAGATTGTTTCTTTCAACATTGTCCAGGCTGTTGTGCAGTTGATCGGCTGGGTTTTGATTGCTCCCGCATTAGATGTGTTGATCTATGCGGAACCGGGGAATAAAGTTTTTCTGCAAGGTGCTATTGCTGCGGCATCGAATATGATTACCGTGGGTGTCCTTGGTAGTATTTTACTGGCATCCTATGCTAAAACACGCAGTCAGACAGGTAGTTTGACAAAGGAATAGATCATAACATTAAGGGGAAATGGGGAAAGGTGTTCACGTGACACTCCATCTCTATACGTTTCAGGGTAAATGCATGTTTGAAGGAGAATAGCATGGATAACGCAATCATTCAATTTGAAAATGTGACATTTAAATATCGGAGTCAGACAGAACCCACCCTTCACCATATCAATCTATCAATCAAGCAAGGGGAGAAAGTATTGATAGTTGGTCCATCGGGTTCTGGGAAAAGTACATTGGGTTATTGTCTGAACGGGTTAATTCCGTTTTCATATCAAGGTGACATCAGTGGTCGTGTGCTGATAAACGGGAAGGAGACAACGGATCAGGATGTTTTTTCCTTGTCCAAGATGATTGGGACCGTATTACAGGATACAGATGGGCAATTCATCGGATTATCGGTTGGGGAAGACATCGCATTCGCACTTGAAAACGATAGGGTACCACAAACGGAAATGCAAACCAGAGTAGCTGATGTGGCTGGATTGGTTGATATGACAGATTACTTGGACACGTCATTGCACCACATATCCGGGGGGCAAAAACAGCGGGTCTCCTTAGCTGGGGTGATGGTTGATGATGTGGATGCCATCCTGTTTGATGAGCCGCTTGCCAATCTTGACCCCGCGACAGGGAAGCATGCGATGGAATTGATTGAAGACATCCAGCAGCGGACAGATACGACCGTTGTCATCATCGAACATAGACTCGAGGATGTGCTTCATTGTCATATGGACAGGATTATTGTCATGGACGAAGGACGGATTGTAGGTGATATGACGCCGGATGCATTGCTCGCCTCTTCCGTCCTTTCCGAAAATCATATTCGCGAACCGCTTTATGTGAAGGCCTTGAAATATGCGGGATGTGATGTGACCGATGGAATGCGGCCGGCACATCTGAATACGCTGGATATTGGACCGTGTAAAGAGCCTATCAAAGACTGGGCAGAAGTGGCTGTTTCTTGTGAGAAAGAGCCACCTCACGACCCGATTCTTGAGGTGGAAGGTCTTTCGTTTGCCTATGATGGACATGGCAATATACTAAAGGATATCACTTTTTCCATCAATAAAGGGGAAATGGTCAGTATCGTCGGCAAAAACGGGGCAGGCAAGTCCACATTATCGAAAGTGATCTGTGGTTTTGAAAAAAATCAATCTGGAACGATTCATTTTTCCGGGGAAGACAAGACACACGCCACCATTTTTGAACGTACAAAGCACGTTGGTATGGTGATGCAGAATCCGAATCATATGATTTCCAAGCACATGATCTATGATGAGATTGCCTTGGGACTACGGATACGAGGTATGGATGAGGCTGAAATTAAAAAAAGAGTTGAACATACACTCGGTATTTGTGGGTTGTATCCTTTCCGGAACTGGCCGATTACGGCACTTAGTTATGGACAGAAAAAACGTGTTACGATTGCATCTATTTTAGTCTTGGAACCGGAAATCATCATATTGGATGAGCCAACTGCAGGGCAAGATTTGCGGCACTATACGGATTTCATGACATTTTTGGAAGGGTTGAATCGTGAGGGAATGACCATTCTGCTCATCACCCATGATATGCATTTGATGCTGGAGTACACGCCGCGGACGCTCGTGCTAGCGGACGGGGAGTTGATTGTGGATGATGAAGCGGCACATGTCCTGACAGATAAACAAGTGATTGAAAAGGCGAATTTGAAGGAGACGTCCTTGTTCACCCTTGCCGAACGCGCGGGAATAGAGGATAAAAGGGCGTTTGTCAATCATTTTATCGCGTATGATAGGGGGATGCGTCAATCATGGCAGTAGAAATGCTTTCCTATATCGAGCGGCCATCCCCAGTCCATAACCTGTCAGGGGTGACGAAATTGTTGGTGTTCATCATGTGGTCGAGTGCAGCAATGCTGACATATGATACACGCGTTTTATTGTTTTTATTTGTTCTGAGTATCGTGTTTTTTGTGATTTTCAAGGTGAAGATTCGTGACGTAGCCTTTGTCCTTATCCTGATTTTGATTTTCCTGCTTTTGAATAATATTGCTATTTACATATTTTCCCCACAGCAGGGTGTGAAAATTTATGGGACGAGCCATGTCCTATTTGACATTGTGGGACGATACAATGTGACACTGGAACAATTATTCTATCATGTCAATATTACATTGAAGTATTTTGTCGTCATCCCTGCGGCACTGCTGTTTATTGTAACGACACATCCAAGTGAGTTCGCCGCTTCATTGAACCGGATCGGGATTCCATATAAAATTGCTTACTCGGTTTCATTGGCATTCAGATACATTCCTGATATCCAACGTGACTTCCGGACCATTGCTCAGGCCCAACAAGCACGTGGAATCGATCTTTCGCGGAATGAAAATTTGTTCAAACGAGCCAAAAACGCAGCATCGATTGTCTTACCATTGATTTTATCCAGCCTGGACAGGATTGAAGTCATTACCAATGCGATGGAACTCCGTGGATTCGGTAAGCATAAAAAGCGCTCATGGTACAGTGCCAAAGCTTTTCGAACGGCTGATTATGTGACGATGGTCCTTGGACTGGTGATGTTGATTGCATCGCTCATCATTACGTTTTACGGTGGAACGTCAAGGTTTTATAATCCGTTTGTGTAAAACTTTCTATTTCTTACAACAATAAGAAGGATCATCCAGAAGAAGGGCTGTGCGTTTCGCCTTTTCATAGAGTCTGGTAAAATAGGGTATGATTTCTGAAATGATATTAAGATATATCAAGGGGGGTGTAACGGTTGGATATACCTGGTAAGGCAAACGTGTTGCTTGTCTATTTTGCGGATGAAACGGCAACAAATCAAATTTTGATATATAAGGGAACGGCGAAAGAAATAAGAGGAAAGTATCTGGATGAAAATTGGGATGGGTTTAATTTGGCTGATACGCTCAACCTGAATGGGGAGAATGTTAGGGTCTATGTGAAGTCGGAAAACCTGGTTGGGACGGACGAAAAGTATTATGTGGGGCCGAAGAGTCTGAATCCCGTTAAAATTGATTATGATAAATTGAATTTCAGTGATTTTGTGGATTGATTGGTTGTTTAGTCGCTTGATTTTTATTGAATGGAAAATAGTCGATCATATGCGTCCTGTTTTGTGTCTTTTAACGATAACGTTACCCATACCTCATACGGAACAATACCACGAACTTGTAAAAAAGGTGGCTCATGAATGATTGGGATGCGATATTGAGCCCCTTTGGCAATGTCAAAGAAACCCTCCTGTTTTGTATCCAGCCTTTTCTTGCTATCATTTCATACCCACATCATGATTCATAAATTGTCATCTACACATTTGGATGTTCGTGACGAAATGGAGTAAAATAATATTATTATGTATGCCAACTGATGTGGCCTTTATAAAGATAAGAGAGGATGACCTTGATGGCAGAAGCGAATGGATCTGCACTGAAGAAAACAAACTTAACATTATTGGAAGGTGTCGGACTGATTGTCGGTGCCAATATCGGATCGGGTATTTTAAGCCTGGCATATGGGGCCAAAAGTGCTGGGTGGCCGATTCTCGTATTTTGGGTAATCGTAGCGGGCATCCTTACCACTGTATCGATGCTGTATGTGGCCGAGACGACATTACGGACTAAGAAATGGCTGCAATTAAGTGGCTTAGCTGAGAAATATGTCGGCAAGCTTGGATCTTGGCTCATGTTCATTTCGGTTGTGGCGAACTCATTGGGGGCCATGATTGCGTATACGACGGGAAGTGGTGATATTTTAGCCGACTTTCTGAATATCCCGCACGCAATGGGAAGCTTATTATTTACCATTCCTGCAGTCGGTGTCGTATGGTTCGGACTGAAGGTATCAGGTGTTTCGGAAAAAATAGTTGTCTCTGGAATGATATTGCTCATCATCATTTTAGTGTTTGCGTCTATTATAGGTTTGGGATTGGAACCGGAAAATATCTTCTACACGGATTTTAAATTTGCGATTCCGGTTTTTAGTTTAGCTATATTTGCATTTATCGCACAATACACGGTACCTGCACTTGCCAGGGGATATGCCACCAAAGAAAATGTTAAAAATCTCCCCAAAGCCATTATTCTGGGTATGCTGCTGACTGCTGTGTTATTGATGCTCGTTCCCATGGCTGCATTGGGTGTTTTAGGTCCTGAAAATGTGACTGAGGTTATCACTGTAGCGTGGGCAGATGCACTTGGTGAATGGGCGTTTTTTGTTGCCAATGGGTTTGCGTTGGTCGCAATGATGACGTCCTACTGGGCAATCGGTGAAAGTTATTTAACAAATATTGTCGATATGTTTAAGTTTCCCTCGGAGTGGAGCATCAAACATCGGGTGATTGCGATTGTATGTGTGGCTGTTCCACCATTCATTCTGGCTTATAGTGGCCTGGTTGGATTCGTTGATGCGATTTCTATAGCAGGCTCATTTGCAGGTGCCGTTATGGCGATCGTGCCTGTCATGATGATTAATAAAGCCAGAAAAGTAAATGAACAGACCCCGCTCTGGACATGTGGCCGACTCGCACACCCAATCATTCAGACAATACTTATCGTGGTCTTTGTGGGTGCTGCCGTGTATACATTACTGGGACTCTTAAATGTACTTCCAAAAGGATGGTAAAATGATATGAATGTTTTTCCAAAAGATAAAACCATAACCCACTTTTCTTCGAGTATGAAAGCGAGTTACAATGTTGATTTGGGAAGCACTATTCAAGTTGAATCGCATGATTGCTATGGCGGACAAGTTGACAGTGAAAAGGTGTTGCGCCCTCATATTGATTTAAGTATCATGAATCAGGCGACAGGTCCTTTTTTTGTCAATGGTCTTGAGAAAAGTGATGTGTTGAAACTCGATATTATTGATATCGAGCTAGACGATACCGGAATCATGGTGACTTCTGAGGGCTTAGGGATTTTAGGTGATGAGGTTGCTTCTAACGTTACGAAAATGTTTCCTGTCAAGGATGATAAAATACATTTCACCGATGATTTGAATATCCCTATCAAACCTATGATTGGTGTCATTGGAACAGCTCCCGATTCAGGGGATTATTCTTGCGCAATACCGGGTCCTCATGGTGGAAATCTTGATACAAAGGATATTGCTCCAGGACATACACTTTATTTACCTGTATTTCAAAAGGGAGGCTTATTCGCTTTAGGTGACCTGCATGCATCCATGGGAGATGGTGAATTGAATGGCACAGGTGTTGAAATTGGCGGAAAAAGTACGTTGCACATTTCAAAAATAGAAGGCAAACAAATAACATCGCCAATTGTTGAGACGAACGAACACTTCATGTTTCTCTCATCTGCTGAAACGTTGGATGATGCAATGAAATGGGGTGCCAGTCGGACGACTGCTTATCTTCAGGAAAAATTGCAAGTAGACTTTGGTCTGGCTTATCGGTTACTGAGTTCTACTTGTGATATGAAAATCAGCCAGATTGTCAACGACTTGGTCACAGTGAGAATTGCCGTGCCGAAATATGTACTTCCAGAACTATTTTAAATGAGCGGTCTAGACATAGCTGGATGTCGTCTTATGGCATGTGAAATTCTTATGGCATGTGAAATTCTTATGGCATGTGAAATAATATTCTATGTGTTTGAGATTGTATGATGAAATTTTCATGCGATGTTGCCGGTTAAGAGATCGGTATTCATAAAAAAGAATGGGAATGATGGGGGTAGTGTCATGGATAAAAAAATGGTGTTTTTTGATTTAGATGGGACTTTATTAGATGAAGACAAGAAAATCCGTCCCGACGTCAGGGATGCTGTTCGTAAACTGATGCAAAATGATATTCTAGTCGGGTTGGCTACTGGACGGGCGCCATTCTTATTCGATTTTGTAAGAAAGGAACTTGGTATTGACAGTTTTATAGCTTTAAATGGACAATATGTTGTTCATGAAGGCAAACCTATATATAAAAATCCGATGGAACGTGAACAACTACATCGACTGGTACAATTAGCCGAAGCTCATAACCATCCTCTGGTTTTTTTGAATCATTTGGAGATGCGAGCGAATCAGGAAAAAAATAAAGATATAGCAACAGGCTTTTCCGATTTGAAAATTGAATATCCTCTTGTGGATCCAGACTTTTATCAAGGACGAGATATTTTTCAAACCCTGCTATTTTGTAAGGAAGAAGATGAAAGTCTATACCTGAATGAGGTGAATGATTTTCAATATATCCGCTGGCATGATTTATCACTCGATGTGTTACCTTCAGTTGGATCAAAAGCATTAGCTATCGAACGCGTTATAGAACATGCAGGTGTTAAACAAGAGAACACATATGCATTCGGCGATGGGTTGAATGACATCGAAATGTTAAAGTTTGTCGGCAAGGGTGTCGCCATGGGGAATGCATTTGAAGAAACAAAGGAAGTTGCGGATTTTGTCACGGATGACGTCGCAAATAATGGGCTCGTGAAAGGGCTGGAGAAGTTGGAACTTAT
>DATGUN010000058.1:0-15983 GCA_035301285.1 Virgibacillus sp. | reverse complement strand
ATATTTTCTCGCACTCTTTTTATTTTACTTTGCGGCAAAATTTCTGCATCGTTATGTTTACATAAACACGAACATGAAGTATGTGGTATATCAGCCGGTTACCAGAAAAAAGAGAAAAAAAGTGATGAAACAAGGATTGGAAATTAAATAAAGCTACAAAAAAGCGGTCACGAAAATTCAATCATAACGTTGCGTATCAAAGTGATCACATTAAAATTGCCTGACAAATCATGTTAGTCTATTTAAAAAATGGGGGGTAAAAAAATGAGTTTTTTGATTAGGGACATGGTGAAAGGCGATATTAAGCATGTCCAAGATGTGGCAAAACATAGTTGGCATTCAACGTATGATGGCATAATCCCAAGAGATGTACAGGATAATTTCTTGAATCTTGCTTACAGCGATGACATGATGGAAAAACGTGTAAAGGGTTCGTATGTTTTTGTAGCGGAAATGGACGGAAATGTGGTCGGTTTTTCTAACTTCTCGGAAGTTAACGATGAGGGGCAGTCAGAATTAAGTGCCATATACCTTTATCAAAATTATCAAGGCCAAGGGATAGGCACTGCTTTGCTTGAAAAAGGGATAGAAGTACTGGATGATCTTAAGCAAATTTATATCGATGTCGAAAAGGAGAATACCATTGGAAAAACGTTTTATGACGCGAAAGGGTTTAAGACAATCAAAGAATACGACGATCCTTTCGATGGTCATATTCTGAAAACCGTTCGGATGTGTTTGACAGTGTAAAACTACAGGGGTATTTTCTTTCCTGGCACGAGTTATGGAAATATGGGAACCGGTTAATAAATGAAAAGTTGGGGAAGAGGATTGGTATACCTTAATGATTATAGGTGTGATAGCCATATTATCATTCGGGGCTACAGACGGAAAAATATTCAGGGTCTTGACTATTATTGATGTGATACTGATTTTAATTGCAGTCGTTTAAAATGGGTGATAGTGCAAAAAAATACACATCCAATAGTAATTGAATGTGTATCAATAAAATCTTCATACTGTTATTTTATGTGTTCTGACTATTCTTTGGTTTATTTTTATCGAATAGGTATTGAATAAAAAGCACCCCTACAAGAGCAATTGGGAATAAAATAAAATGTAAGGTTTCTATCAATACCTATCTTTATTGGAATATAACTAAGAAGAAATAACCAAATCATCATGGTTAATATTTTTAAAGTCTTCATTTTGCATTCCTTCTCTCGATATTATCATAGTATGTTAACCCATCCGTTATTCGGTTTAGAATCCTTACTATCTAAAAACTTCATAATTTTCGTTCCAACATCAGAATAATCCAAGGCAACCCATACAGCAGTACCAACAAACGCGGCTAATGATTTTAACCCCCATGCTTTTAGTTTAGAGACGACAGTTTTAGAAAAGACTTTTTGTGCCTCCTTTTTACCTTTCTTAGCAATATACGCTTGAATGGTAATAGTTGTTCTTTTAAATAATCTCATTTGTTTGGCCAACTTAACATATTATAAATCTTGTAACTGTCAATATTTGTCGAACCTTTAAAGAATGATTATAAATGCCCATGAAAATAGTCCAAAAGTAACGATGGTTCTCATCGAGAAAAACATTGTATCGTATCAACCATCTTTTGTTCATAATAAGATTCAGGAGGATGGCTTAAAAAAGTTGGGGAGGGACGTTGATACAGGCATACACAAACACAGAAGAAGTCATCGAATGAAACGGATATGGTCAGTCACAGTTTTAAGTATGACTAACCAAAAATAATCAATAAATTAAAAAAGTACAGGCGATAGTGTTAACATGGTGAATTTTGGGTATATGGATTAATAAAATAGTTTAATTACAATTCATAAACGAGGAGTATGGCATATGAAACGAATGACAGAGTTCTCCTTTAGTTTAGCGGATAGTCTGTTAAAGCTCTTCTGCATTATTTTTCCTATTGGTGCAATATCGGAAAAAACCGCCCATCCTGAAGAGGAAACCGAACCAAAAGAAATAGTTCATCCTGAAAAGCAGGGTGAACTAGAAGAAGTTACCCATCCCAAAAAAGAAGTTATACCTGCGGAAATTGATCAGTCTGAAAAAGAAACTATATCTGATGAAACTGTTCATCCTGAAAAAGAAACTCTCTCGAATGCAGTGATTCTAACCGAAGAGGAATCCGAATATGAAGAAAAGGCTTCTCTTGAGGAACCCACATCTGAAGAAATGAGGCATCCTGAAAAGGAGTACATAGCGGTAGAAATCAATCAGTGGGATAAAGAGACGGCATCGGGGGAATACGCGCCCTCCGAACAAGAGCTTGTATTCAAGGAAATGGATGATTCTGAAAGGGAAGTTATATCACAAGAGATGTCGCAATCCCAGGAAGAGGTCGCATCAACGACAGTCAGTGAAACGGAACAAAATACGGTGAGTCGTTCTTTAGTAAAACAACAAAATGTATTCACCGAAGAATACCGTACGACCGAATTAGCTACCGGATTAATCGGAAGTATATTAGGAGCGTTGTCGATTTTGCTAGCCTTTGTAATCGGAGTGGTCGGGGTAACGTTCAAATTCGATGGTACCACGTTTGGTGAGGTTATGCGCGTCGTCACACCCATTTTTGCCATCGTGGCTATGATCGGTGTCATCTTGCAAGGTAAATATCCAAAACTAGGCGGATGCCTAGTCATCGTTGCAGTTGTTCAAGGGTTTGTGGCTGTTTCATTTTTGTATGTGCCATCTGGTATACTGCTATTGATTTCAAGCTATTTGGGACTGCAAAGGAGCCATCAGATACAGCGAATTTAAGTGGAATGAATATGAATAAGGGGCACTGATAGAGGAGGGTTATGGTCTTCTATTCAGTTGCCCTTTTTATATGTTATATTATTTTTGCAGAAGAAGGGAGACATTTGAGGGATTCATTGAACTGTTAATATTAAATAAAGAAAGGATTAAGTAAAAATTGGATTATAAATTAAATGGTGATAATCAAATACCCTTATATTATCAACTGGAAAATGTGTTACGGGAAAAAATAGAATTGGGAGATTGGATGCCGAAAGATAAAATTCCGTCGGAGAATGAATTGATGCGGTGGTATGAACTAAGTCGGAATACGGTCCAAAGGGCGATTCACAATCTCGTGCAAATTGGTCTTTTGAAACGTGTCCAAGGCAGGGGGACTTTTGTATCGAATCCGAAGTTTGAACAATCGCTGACAGGATTTTATAGTTTCAGCAAAGTTATGAAAGAAAAAAACATGAACCCCAAAGATAAAGTTATTGATATAAAGAATAAAAATTCTCCTTCTGTAGTGGCAAACAAATTGGAGATATCGGAAAATGAATCCGTGATTCAACTGAGAAGATTGCGGTGCGCTAATGACGAACCGATTATCCTGGAAACATCTTATTTGTCCAAAGAATATGTTCCGCATATTCCCCAAGAGGAGATTGAACAAACGTCTCTATATACGTATCTGGAAGAAACATATGGCATCATCATGACGTCAGCTAAGGAGGTTTTTGAACCGGTGCTCATTCAAGATTATGAAAGTGGTTACTTGGGTGTAGAAGAAGGATCGCCTGCATTGCTGTTAGACCGGATCGCCTATAATCTGTCAGGTAGGCCGGTAGAATTTTGCCGTTCCATTGTACGCGGAGATCGTTGTAGATTTTATACCGAATTGATTTAAATTTTTTAATATGATGGGTTGACCCAACAACCCCACAGGTTTACCATGTTAAAAGTAAGCGATTTCTATAAATGAAAAATCAAAAAACAATTGAGGAACGGGAAGGAGTGAAGCGATATGGCAGCAAGAATCGTTAATGAGGATAAGCCGAATATCGTATATATACTTTCGGATGATCACGGGGCATGGGCCATGGGAAATGCTGGAAACCAAGATATACATACACCACATCTTGATGCGTTGGCAGAAACAGGGGTACGATTTGATAATTTCTTTTGCACATCGCCTGTTTGTTCACCTGCACGCGCATCAATCTTGACTGGGAAGTTACCATCGCAGAACGGTGTTCATGATTGGATATCGGATGGGAATATCGGTGACAGACCAATTGAATACTTGGAAAAACATCTGGCTTATACTGATATATTGGCCGAAAATGGCTATACCTGTGGCTTGAGTGGAAAGTGGCATTTAGGTCATAGCAGACAACCTCAAAAAAGTCACTCACATTGGTATGTCCATCAACAAGGAGGTGGTACATATTACGATGCACCGATGGTCAAAAATGGAGAATTGATTAACGAACCCGGCTATGTCACGGATAATATCACAGATGATGCCGTTGCATTTATTGAAAATCATTACGATGATGATTCCCCGTTTTACTTGGGGATACACTATACAGCTCCGCATAGTCCTTGGATCGGCAACCATCCAAAAGAACTGATTGATTTGTATGAAGATTGCAAGTTTGAGTCCTGTCCACAGGAACCGATTCATCCGTGGAGTATCGAATTGACCCATGAGGTCCAAAAAGCACCATTTGAAAATCTGAAAGGATACTATGCGGCCGTCACGGGAATGGATCGGGGAATAGGAAGCATTCTGAAACAGTTGGAAACGCTGGGGATAAAAGAAAATACGTTAGTTTGTTACATGGCTGATAATGGGTTCAGTTGTGGACAGCATGGATTCTGGGGAAAAGGCAATGGCACGTTTCCTTTGAATATGTATGATACGTCTGTAAAAGTGCCCTTTATTATGAATCATCCTGGCACCATTCCAGCAGGGCAGGTCAATGATGACATGTTAAGCCAGTATGATTTTATGCCGACATTGCTGGATTACGTAGGGATTGAACATGCCTATACCGAGACTCTTCCCGGAAACAGTTTTGTACCGGAATTAATGGGAGAATCAACTCAAAATCGTGATCATGTTATTGTGTTTGATGAGTATGGACCTGTAAGGATGATCAGGACGAAAAAATGGAAGTATATTCATCGATATCCGTATGGTCCCCATGAACTGTACAATCTTGAAAATGATTGTGGGGAAAGGAAAAATCTTATTGATGATAAACGGCTGACTGATAAGGTAAATGACTTGAGGCAACGACTTGAAAAATGGTTTATAACCTATGTTGATCCTAACTATGACGGTGTTCATCAATCAGTAACTGGGGAAGGACAGCGTGGGTTATCCGGCATTTACGACCAAGTCGGTCACCCTTTTGTAAACAGTAAAATCTAACGTTTGTACTCACCTGAGAAAACAACGAGATATACAACAAGGAGGCATCATGATGAGTGTACAGACTGCCACTTCAAAACAAGATTACAGCCGCAATTTCATTTTATCCGTATCGATTGTTACCGCCATCATTGGCTTGATATACGGTTATGATAATGGATCTATCAGTGGGGCATTACCGTTTTTGACAAAAGAGTATGCTTTATCCGCTAACATGCAAGGGGCTATGTTGTCTATAACAGTCATTGGAAGTATCATAGGAGCCATAACTGGCGGGCGTCTATCGGATGCATTGGGCAGAAAGAAAATGATGTTATTCATCGCTTTGGGGTATGGTTTTTTTGCGTTATTCAGTGCCATTCCTCTTGGTGTTGTCTGGTTGCTTACAGTGCGTTTCTTCATGGGATTATGTATTGGTACTTCCATCGTTGTTGCGCCTATTTTCATTGGGGAATTTGCACCTACTAAAATCAGGGGATCTCTGTTGGTTGCATTTCAGATTGCACAAACCATCGGGATTATATCTGCCAATTTTGCGGACTATGCTTTTTCTTTTTCGGGGAACTGGGAGTTTATGTTAGGACTGTCATGTATACCGGCTTTTTTGATCGCGATTGGTATAATATTTTTTCCGGACACCCCACGATGGTATTTAATGAAAGGATATAGAGAGAAAGGTATTGCGACATTAAAGAGAATAGAACCTGCCGAAAATATCGAAAAGACGATCCAAGAGATTGATAATGATATCAACTCAAGTGATGGTAGATTAAGAGAAATGTTCAAAAAAGACTATCGAAATGCCACATTGTTTGTGATCGGTTTTGGTTTCATGGTGAAAATAACCGGTATTACAGCTATTACCCACTATGCGCCGATTATCTTTGAATCCATAGGAATCGGGACATCGGATTCAATTCTGATCAGTGCTTTCATACAAATTTCCTCACTGGTTGCCGAGGTGATAGCGCTCCTTGTCATCGATCGACTGGGACGTAGATTTACACTTCTGACTGGTGTGGGTGTCATGTTTATATCTTCTATTGTAATGTCTTTTGTGTTTTTTCAAAGTGACTTTGAAGGATCAGGTATCTATGCTGCATTCTTCAGTATCATGGCCTTCAATATGGCATTTAATTTCAGCCTAGGTTCTTTGGTTTGGGTCTATGCTTCGGAATGTTTCCCTGCACGCTTGCGTAGCTTGGGATCTTCCTTATTATTGACATCGGATCTAATAGCAAATTTGATCGTGTCCCAAGTTTTCCTTGTTGTTCTGGACGCATTCGGTGGTGGCTGGACATTTACTGGATATGCCGTCATGGCGCTTATAGCTTGGCTCTTTATATTGCGTCTGGCTCCCGAAACAAGTGGACGTTCATTGGAAGAAATTCATCATTATTGGTTGAATGGTGCTAGATGGAGTGATCAAAAACAAAAGATATAAACGATACCTGATTTACAGTTTTTGATTCGTTTGTATGTTAACGGTATTTGACAATTTCCCATAACGTGTTAGCATAAGAGTCAAATGAATATATTCACTAGGAGTGCTTGTGCGACAAGCTGAGATTGAAGTGTGGACTTCAAGATTCTTAGAACCTGATCTAGATTGTACTAGCGGAGGGAAGTGATGACGACTGATGAATTTTGACTATGAAACGATCAGCCACTTTCCTGTTGGAGAGTGGTTTTTTTAATGGAATTACATCTTATTTCAACAGGGAAACAGCCGAAGCAGACATTAGTTGATGTGTTGAGTAACGTCCACTCTTATGCGGATTATATTCATTTGCGGGAAAGACATTTCAGTGTCCGGGATTATTTGGACACGATTGATAAGCTAATAGCTGCTGATGTCCCTTTAGAAAAAATCATCATCAATGACAGGGTTGATGTTGCTTATGTTGTGAAAGCTTGTGGCGTGCAACTTGGTGCCGGCAGCCTGCCCCCTGAAAAAGTGGTGCAAACATTTCCCGGTTTGCGGGTAGGTTGTTCTGTCCATGGAATAAATGAAGCGACAGAAAAGGGGAAGGCTGGTGCGGATTATCTGGTTTATGGGCATGTTTTCCCGACCGCTTCGAAACCTGGTCTCCCACCACGAGGACTCGCGGCGCTTAGGCGCGTCGTCGGTAGTATTTCCATACCAATTATCGCTATTGGCGGCATCAAACCGAGACATGTCGAGCAGATAAAAGAAACCGGCGCTGAAGGGATTGCCGTTCTTTCTGGTATTTTATTGGCAGATGATGCTAGGGGAGCGGCTGCTGCTTATAACGATGCAATCAAGGGGGTGACATGAATGGAAATCACCATCAATGGTGAAATGATGACCCTTTCTGAAGACGTGACAACGATTAAACAATTAATCAATTATATGAAGATTGAAAGCCCTGTCATCATTGTGGAGCAGAACGGAACCATTTTAGATCAAGAGGCCCATACAGCTGCTGAAGTGAAACAGGGAGATTCCATCGAATTGGTCCAGTTTGTCGGAGGCGGCTGAGTTCGAGTAAGTTATCAAAATGTAATGGAGGTAGATTATGCTTGAAGTTGGAAAGTATCAATTTGAATCGCGTTTGTTTTTAGGAACAGGGAAATTTGAGAACTTTGACATCCAGAAAAGAGCTGTTGATGAGTCAGAAACAGAAGTGTTGACGTTTGCTGTCAGACGCATGAATATCTATGAGCCTAGTCAACCTAATTTTCTGGATAAAATTGATTTGAATGCTTATAAATTTTTGCCGAACACTGCGGGGGCGAAGACATCTGAAGAGGCGGTCCGAATAGCTAAATTAGCGGATGCCTCAGGCTTATGTCATATGGTGAAAGTTGAAATCATCGGCTGTGATAAAACGTTGTTGCCAGATCCAGTTGAGACGCTTAAAGCGACGGAACAGTTACTGGCAGAAGGATTTACCGTTTTAACCTATACTTCAGATGATGTCGTACTTGCAAGAAGATTGGAGGAAATGGGCGCGCATGCGGTGATGCCGGGAGCGTCTCCCATCGGTTCAGGACAAGGAATCATCAATCCGCTCAATTTAGAATTGATCATTGAACAAGCGAAGGTGCCTGTCATTGTGGACGCCGGTATCGGCTCTCCGAAAGATGCGGTCCAAGCGATGGAATTAGGCGCTGACGGGGTGCTGTTGAACACGGCTGTTTCTGGAGCAAGGGATCCTGTTCAAATGGCCAGGGCCATGAAATTGGCTGTGGAAGCTGGTAAAGCCGGACATGATGCAGGACGGATTCCAGTGAAAAAAACTGCGACAGCGAGCAGTCCGGTAGAAGGAATGAGTGTATGAGCATGAACCGTTATTCAAGACAGTCTTTATTCACCCCGATTGGTGAAGCGGGGCAGAAGAAACTTCGCGGGAAACATGTTCTGGTTATCGGTATGGGTGCTTTGGGGACTCAAAGCTCTGAAGCCTTGACACGAGCAGGTATTGGAAAATTGACGCTTGCCGACAGGGATTATGTGGAATGGAGCAATTTACAGCGTCAGCAATTATATTCAGAAGCGGATGCTGAAGCGCGTATTCCTAAGGCTGTCGCGGCCAAAGAACATTTGCATAACATCAATTCAGACGTGGACATCTCCGCTCACATTGCCGATGTAGGTCCGGAAGAGTTGGATCAGTTGGTTCCGGATGTCGATTTAATCCTCGATTCCACTGATAACTTTGATATTCGTCTGATGGTGAATGATGCTGCGGTGAAGTTCAATGTTCCATGGATATATGGATCTTGTGTCGGCAGCTATGGCATGAGTTATACCATTCTCCCCGGTGAAACCCCTTGCCTTAATTGCTTGCTCGGAAAGATACCGACTGGGGGCCCGACATGCGATACGGCGGGCATCATTCAGCCTGCATCCAGTCAAGTTGTCGTTCTCCAAATTGCAGAAGCGTTAAAAATACTGACCGAAAATAAAGCTAAATTAAGAAGAAAACTTATCACGTTTGATGTTTGGGAAAATCAACACGTTGAAATGAACGTTGATCCAATGAAAAAGACTGATTGTCCAACATGCGGTCCTGATGCCAGCTATCCCTATCTCCAATACGAACAGCAAATGAAGACGGCTGTTCTGTGCGGGCGTGAATCGGTGCAAATACGGCCGCCCCAAATAGAGGAACGAGACTTGGGTCAATTGGCGGAAAGATTGGAGAAAACCGGCGGGAAAGTAAAAACCAATCCGTTTCTTCTTTCTTTTGTCATCGATGAGGAACGGATGGTCATGTTCAAAGATGGCCGAGCATTGATTCATGGGACCAATGATAGGGAAAAAGCACGGACTTTATATCACCGTTATTTGAGTTGAAAAGGATGATGTCTTTGGAAATGCTACGACAATAT
Organism: Virgibacillus sp.; assembly: GCA_035301285.1. Lineage (GTDB taxonomy): Bacteria > Bacillota > Bacilli > Bacillales > Amphibacillaceae > DATGUN01. The sequence goes on along the minus strand of DATGUN010000058.1, from coordinate 6,397 downwards.
TCACAAGATGATTTGACTTTTTTCTATAAACAAATGCTCCGGATTCGTTATTTTGAAGAAGCGGTGCGTGACGCTGTCAAAAAGAATCTGTTTCATGGAACAACACATCTTTGCATTGGACAGGAGGCGACGGCCGTTGGTGCTTGTGCCGCTCTTTCTCCGGCGGATAAGATAACGAGCACCCACCGTGGACACGGGCACTCCATCGCTAAAGGGGCAGATTTAAAAAAGATGATGGCTGAAATTTTCGGTAAAGAAACGGGGTACAGCAAAGGAAAAGGAGGCTCGCTCCACATTGCAGATGTAAGCTCCGGTCATCTTGGAGCAAATGGTGTCGTCGCTGCTGGTATTCCGATAGCTGTTGGTTCTGCCCTAAGAAGTCAAATGACCGGGGAAGGTGATGTGACACTCAGTTTCTTCGGCGATGGGGCGACGAATGAAGGGGCGTTTCATGAAGCTTTGAATATAGCGGCTATATGGAAACTGCCAGTCGTTTTTCTCTGTGAAAATAATCAATATGGAATGTCCAGTCACATTGATGACATGGTAGCCATCAAACATTTATCCAGCCGTGCGGCGGCCTATGGTTTTCCCGGGGTAACCGTCGATGGCAATGATTTGGGTGAAGTCATTCAAGTGGCTGAGGAGGCTGTGGCACATGCTAGATCGGGAAAAGGGCCTTATTTCATTGAAGCCGAAACATACCGATTAAGCGGGCACTCCAAAAGTGATAAAGAAAAATATCGGACAGTGGAAGAAGTGAATGTTTGGTATGAAAAAGATCCAATCGTACGTTATGAACACTATTTGTTCCGGGAAAACATTATAAATGAAAAGGAAGCACATGATATTCGGATGCTGATTGCTCAAGAAACAGAGGAGGCTCTTCACTTTGCAAAGGAAAGTTCAGAACCATCCGCTGATGAATTGTATAAAGACGTATATGCCTAGTGGAGAAAGGGCGATTCGCCATGCGAGAACGATCTTATAAGGAAGCCATCAGAGAATCACTCAAACAGAATATGCAAGAAGATAAAAATGTATTTCTCATGGGTGAAGACATTGGTGTATATGGTGGTGGGTTTGGTGTGACCGATGGGTTGGTAGATGAATTTGGTAAAGAACGGGTACGTGATACGCCCATCAGCGAAATTGGTACCGTCGGTGTTGCGGTAGGGGCAGCCCTTACAGGCATGCGGCCGGTTGTTGATATCCAGTTTTCCGATTTCCTTTCTTTGGCTTTAGACCAAATAGTGAATCAGGCAGCAAAAATTCGCTATATGTATGGTGGTAAGGCGACCGTTCCTCTTGTAGTGCGGACACCATCAGGATCTGGGACCGGTGCTGCCGCCCAGCATTCACAAAGCCATGAAAGCTGGTTCACCCATATACCGGGTTTGAAAGTTATTCAGCCATCGACTGCTTATGATGCCAAAGGATTATTGACTACAGCCATCAGGGATCCTAATCCGGTCGTGTTCTTTGAGCACAAGTTGTTATATAAAGAAAATATTTCTTTTGTCCCGGAAGAACATTACGCTATACCACTTGGGAAAGCGGACGTTAAGCGTACCGGTACAGATGTTACCATTCTCGCAACCGGTGTTATGGTAACACGATCGCTTGAAGCTGCGGAGGACTTAATGGAAACGGGTATTTCCGCTGAAGTTGTCGACCCACGTACCTTGGTCCCTTTGGATGAAGAAATGATTTTGCAGTCTGTTCGTAAAACAGGCCGTGTCATTGTTGTCCATGAGGCCGTGAAAGAAAGCGGTTTTGGGGCGGAAATCGCAAGTATCATTGCTGAGAAAGCTTTCTATCATCTTAAAGCACCTATCAAACGTCTTGGTGGTGAATTTGTACCCATGCCAAGCAGTCAAAAACTAGAAGCGTCTGCCGTCCCGCAAGTAACCGACATTTTGCGTGCCGTAGAAGCACTGATGGAAGTGAGTAAAAATAGTTCCTTGCAATAGACTGTTACATGATGATGTGACGATGACAAGAATGACAACCAGCCATTTCGTAAAGAAACGTTTAAAATGATTCGTACACATTCCCGAAAATAATGGCTTTATTGGTTTCACAAGCGACTATATGTAAAAAGATATATGAAAGGAGAATAATACATGCAATCCATACCAACAGCTTTAACCATTGCAGGGACTGATCCGACTGGAGGTGCTGGTATACAGGCTGATCTTAAGACGTTTCAGGAAATCAAAACATATGGAATGTCTGTCATCACTTCAATTGTTGCTCAAAATACAACAGGTGTCCAGGATGTCCATCATGTGCCGGATAACATGATTCACCAACAGTTGGAATCGGTTCTGACGGATATTGTGCCACATGCTTTTAAAACCGGCATGCTAGCCAATACATCGATCATGGAAACGGTTTTCGAGTCCATCCGTCAACTGGAAGTGCCTTATGTGATGGATCCGGTGATGGTTGCATCAAGCGGTGATCCGCTTATTTCGGAAGATTCGCGTGACTATTTGAGTGAAGAATTGGTTCCCTTGACAACGGTTGTGACACCGAATATAAAAGAAGCGGAAGTTTTGACAGGGCTAACGATTGAAACCACCGAAGATATGCAGGAAGCTGCGAAACAGATTGTACATGAACTGAAAGCGAACGCAGCGTTAATCAAAGGAGGTCATATGAAAGGGGAGGCTGTCGACTTTTTATATGACGGCGAATCCATAAATGCTTTCACTACGGAACGGATCAACTCTAACAATACACATGGTACAGGGTGCACGTATTCAGCTGCTATTACCGCTTATCTCAGTCAAGGCGATTCGTTGTATGAAGCAGTTAAAAAAGCGAAACAATTTGTTACGGCAGCGATTCGCCATTCCTTTCCACTTGGTGAAGGTACCGGTCCGACGAATCACTGGGCCGAGCGAGTCGAAATGGGGGAGCCATATGAAACATGATATTATCAAAAACGTACGCGATAACTCGCCGCTTATCCACCACTTGACCAATCATGTCGTGGAAAACTTTTCAGCAAATGGGTTGCTGTCGTTTGGGGCCATCCCGGTGATGGGAAAGGCTGTCGATGAAGCAGCGGATATGGCCTCTGTCGCAGATGGTGTTCTTCTGAATATCGGTACGTTAACATCTGCGGAATTGCCGTCAATGATTCTGGCCGGACAAGCAGCGAATGCAAAGGGGGCACCGGTCTTGCTGGACCCTGTCGGCGTCGCAGCAACTCCATTCCGGAGAACCGCTGTAAAAACAATCCTTGAAAACGTAAAGCCAACAGTGATTAAAGGAAATGCCGGCGAACTGGCGCATCTCGTCGATATCCCATGGGAAACGAAAGGGGTCGATTCGATTGGGGAGGGACGTGTTGATGAAATTGCGGCCAGCGTATCAGAAAAATTTCAGACCGTCTCAATAGCTACGGGTCAGACAGACATTATAAGTGTCGATAACGATATAATTCATAACCGGACCGGACATCCGCTTTTAAGTAAAGTCACCGGAAGCGGTTGTCTTCTCGGGTCCGTTGTGGCTGCATGCTTAACTACAGCTGATCCGATCAAGGAACAAGTGACAGCAGCAGTCACGTTCTATGGATTAGCCGGTGAATATGCGATGAAGCATCCGCATGTCAAAGGGCCGGGTACATTTTTACCTCATTTCATCGATGCTTTGTCGCTCGATCCTGAGGAAATAGAGAGGACGTAAATGATGGATATCCGAAAATATTTTATCATGGGAAGCCAGAATTGCCATATTAAGCCTGAAACGATTCTTGAAGAGGCAGCCCAAGCCGGTATAACCGCTTTTCAATTCCGGGAAAAAGGTCCATCAGCACTGACTGGAAACAAAAAGTTAGCATTGGGACATCGATTGAGAGATATTTGTGCGTGTTACCATATCCCTTTCTTCATCAATGATGATATTGAACTCGCTGTCCCACTGGAAGCCGATGGGATTCATATCGGTCAGGAAGATACAAGTCTTGAAGAAGTACGGGACATGTTTCCCGACATATATATCGGGCTTTCTATCTCCAATCAGGAAGAGTTGAATCATAGCCCGATTGAATTAGCGGATTATTTAGGAGTGGGCCCCATTTATGCCACGTCCACAAAAGAAGATGCCAAGCAGGCGATCGGTACAGGATTGATTCGTTCATTGAAGCAACATCATCCCAATCTGCCGGTAGTCGGTATCGGGGGAATTACCGAAAAGAATGCAGCAACCGTTATTGATGCTGGAGCGGATGGTGTTGCCGTCATTTCTGCTATCACGGAATCCGACGATATCTTTGCATCTGTTCGTAATCTATAAAACAAAATGAGGGAGAGGTTTTTCATGACACAACGATTCAGTGAAAGAGTATTCAAGCGTGTGGAACCATTATGGCATGCTTATTTGGAACATCCGTTTGTCAAAGGGATCGGAGAAGGCACCGTTGATGAGGAAAAGTTCAAACATTACATGCGGCAAGATTATGTGTATTTAATCGAGTATTCGCGGATATTTGCAATTGGAGCTGCAAAAGCACATAACCTTGAGACGATGACCATTTTTTCAAATCTCCTAAATGGAACAATGAACTATGAAATGGATTTACATCGTGAGTACGCCGCGAAATTTGGGATTTCCAACGAGGAACTGGAAGCAACTGAGCCATCGGCAACAGTGACCGCTTATACGAGCTATATGTTAAATAAAGCCCAAATCGGTGGCGTGGATCATGCGATGGCGGCTGTACTTGCCTGTGCATGGAGTTACAACTTCATCGGAAAAGAACTTGCCACGTGGCCAGGTGCAACGGAACATAAGATGTATGGAAACTGGGTGCAAATGTATGCGTCCGATGGATTTTCCAAAATTGCCGAAGACAGTATCCACCTACTGGATGACATAGCGGCAGGCAAACCGGAACGTGAACTAAGAGAACTAGAAGAAATTATCGTCAAGACAAGTAATTTTGAATATATGTTCTGGGATATGGCTGAGAATAAATCGATGTGGCCAGTGGAGCCGGTGGTGTAGTGAACGAAGTTTGTTAGACAAGATAGCTGATTTCTTTAGTCCTTCCCTGATGTAAATAGTGGGATGTGAGGAATGATTTCTTTCGTTATTTGTAGGGTATGATTGAAAAGCACACCAAAATCTTTTTAAAAGGTTTTGGTGTGCTCGTATTGTTGCATAATACACTTCCATCTTTTTTATGTCAGGTGGCTTATATCTAATTTTAATTGACTGGATAACATTTTCTGTTGCTCTCTTTTTAATAGACGCCAGCTTTTAAAGGGTGGGTCCCAAATGTATTTCCACTCATGCTCTCATTAAATACAACACATATGCCCCGATTGCCATCAAGATAATCAAAGAATAGATAATGACCATGAGTCGATTAAAAGGTGATCCATCAACCGTATATTTTTTAACATCTTCTTTCAGATTCGTCTCAGGTTCATCATGATCCTTAGGTGGTTTTGAAGGATAGAACAGGTCTATCCAATATACCATCGAAATGCCAATCGCCGTAGACAAAACTTCCCACCACTTCACGGATACATCCTCGAAAAAGAAACCAGAAACATACTTGATGATATAAAGGGCACAGAACGTAAGAACTGGAAATCTAACAAAATGATATAACTTTTGTTTTCTATTCATTTTTTTCTGCACAGGACATGCTCCTCAGATGGTGATGATATAGACGAACGTTTGGGATATCTTACCAAGATTCTACATGGTGTGCATATTTTTGGCAATGGTAAGAACCACGTGAGCGGCATTTCTGTCAGGATAAATATGTTCCCTTTAATACATAGGTAAAATGATATATCATGCTAATTTAATTCTGTCTCTGTGCAAACGGATCCAGGGTATATTGAAAGTGAACTAAAGATGAACATGTTGCTTTTTTTGGTTTTCATTTTTATACTGGAAATAATTACTTGAAAATATCCCAATATTTAAAATGTCGTGAAGAATACGAAGTGAAGGTGTTGGAAGGAGGGGCTTGATTTCTTTTTCCTTACGGGATGATTGATGTCCGGGAATATTTCATGATTATATAAAATAGCAGAAACACTGAAAATGACAGCAAAATAGTGAACTTTAAAATGAGATGATTCAAGGTCCTCATAATTTAATAATTATGGTGTTCCTAGACTTTATTTGAAACCGATTACAATATGAAGTATTTATGTGAGCCTTCAGAGAACATTGTCGCAGTGACCGATTACCAAAAGCTAAAATAGATACAGATTACTTCTTGCATCACTAAGGAAAAAATAACAATAAAGGAGTGGATATAAATGAAAAGAATTCATAAGATGTTTATCAGCCTATTATTGGTATTTAGTATATTGCCATATTCAGCTGCTTCAGCGGAAACAAGTACTGATTCGGAGAG
>DATGUN010000057.1:0-2442 GCA_035301285.1 Virgibacillus sp. | reverse complement strand
AAAATGTAAGCGTTCAACAATATTTCTATATACAGGAGGTTTCAATGCCTAATCCAAATCTAACGGAAGAATTCCGGAAAATTTTCAACACAGCGGTAACACCACAGGTTTTTTTTGCCCCGGGTCGGATTAACCTGATTGGCGAACATACAGACTATAACGGTGGTCACGTTTTCCCTGCTTCCATCTCTTTTGGAACATATGCTGTTGCCAGAAAACGGACAGATCAACAGTTTAACTTTTATTCCATGAACTTTGCACATACCGGTGTCATCCCATGTAGCCTTTCTGACTTGTCTTTTAACCAGGAACACGATTGGGCCAACTATCCAAAAGGAATGATTCAGTATATCCAAACGTCTGGACAGGCTATATCATCAGGTGCAGATATTTTATTCTACGGAAATATTCCGAACGGAGCCGGCCTCTCTTCCTCTGCTTCGATCGAAATGGTGACAGGGGTTCTGCTTGAAAACCTATTTAATCTGGAAATCGATCGCATCGACATGGTGAAGTTAGGACAAAAAGTAGAAAATGAATACATTGGCGTCAACAGCGGCATTATGGATCAGTTTGCAATCGGCATGGGTAAGCAGGATCATGCGATTCTATTAAACTGTCAAACGTTGGAGCACGAATATGCCCCGATCATGCTGGATGATTATGTTATTATGATCATCAATACGAATAAACAGCGGACCTTAGCCGGCTCGAAATATAATGAACGTCGTGAACAATGCGAGCAGGCACTGGCTGATCTGCAAACAGCACTTCCAGTCCAAAGTCTTGGTGAACTATCAAAGGAGCGATTTGAAGCGCATAAACACGTCATCAAAAGTGAAACAAATCGCAGGCGTGCCAAGCATGCAGTCTATGAAAATGTACGGACGATTGAGGCACTTGAAAAATTACGGGCCGGCGATTTAAAAGCATTCGGAGAATTAATGAACGCTTCCCATGATTCCTTACAGCATGATTATGAAGTAACAGGTGCAGAACTTGACACCCTCGTTGAGACAGCACGCAAGCAGGACGGTGTGATCGGGGCACGCATGACCGGGGCTGGCTTCGGTGGATGTGCCATTGCACTCGTTGAAAAAGATAAAGTAGATCATTTCAAGCAAAACGTAAACCGCACATACCGCGATAAAATCGGCTATGATGCAACTTTTTATACCGCAATGATTGGCGACGGTGCGAAAAAAATAACAGAGGGAGAGATTTAAATGCGTGTACTGGTTTTAGGAGGAGCAGGCTATATCGGATCACATGCCGTTTATCAACTTATCGATCAACAGAAAGAAGTCGTTGTGATAGATAATCTGCAAACAGGTCATAGAGAAGCGATTCATCCTGACGCAACTTTTTATGAAGGTGATATACGGGATATCGACTTTTTACGTGACGTTTTTAAAAATGAATCCATCGATGCGGTCATTCATTTTGCTGCAAATTCCCTTGTTGGTGAATCGATGGACATACCACTGACTTATTTTGATAATAATGTGTATGGTACACAAATTTTACTGCAAGTGATGAATGAATATCAAGTGAAGAAAATCGTATTCTCTTCCACAGCTGCAACGTACGGAGAACCGGAATCTGTACCGATCACCGAGGAAATGAACACAAACCCCACAAGCACGTACGGGGAAACAAAGCTGATTATGGAAAAAATGATGAAATGGTGTGAGCAGGCATATGGCATCAAATACATTTCATTAAGGTATTTTAATGTGGCGGGTGCAAGAGAATCCGCTGAGATTGGTGAAGATCACCGTCCGGAAACACATCTCATCCCGATCATTCTGCAAGTCGCGCTTGGTCAGCGTTCCCATATTTCGATTTTCGGTGAAGATTATGATACACCAGATGGCACTTGTATCCGTGATTACGTGCACGTTGACGATCTGATCAACGCCCATCTGTTGGCACTGGACCATTTGAATCATGATGGAGCGAGCGATATTTTCAACCTTGGCAGTAATCAAGGCTTTTCGGTAAAAGAAATGATTGATACTGCAAGAAAAGTAACCGGTAAAGAAATCCCAGCAAAAACTGGCGAACGTCGTGCAGGCGATCCTGGTATACTGATTGCTTCTTCTGAAAAAGCGAAACGTATATTAGGCTGGCAACCGACACGTACTTCTATTACAAATATTATCGAAGATGCCTGGAATTGGCATGTGCATCATCCAAACGGTTATGAAAAGGATGTGGAAAAATAATGGATACCATTTATAAGCATATAACGGGACTTGTTAAAAAGGCGATCGAGGTTGACCTTATCGAAGAGGCAGATCATATTTATGCGCGCAATCAGGTGCTGGCGCTACTACAAATAGAAGCTTATCCGGAGCCACTGCCGGAAGCAACGGATGACACCATTCCGAATCTATTAGATAAAATCATTGCCTATGCTGTGGAGCAAGAAGTGATCGC
>DATGUN010000056.1:0-20255 GCA_035301285.1 Virgibacillus sp. | reverse complement strand
CTTGAAGCCATTATTTAGGTACAAATCAGATTTATATGTCAATGTGAGGCGGAAGGTCAGAATATGCTTTTTGGCTTTGGGGTATAGAAGGTCCTCGTGTCATAGAAGGAATTCAGCAAATGCTGGATTCCTTTTTGCTTGGCATGGAAAAGTATTTGACGTAGATGTAAAAGGCGCGCACGTCCTGGTCCCGTCATTTATTAAATAGGATACACATGGATTTTCATGAAAAAAGCGGTCCTGTGGATGACGTTGATGCACATAACCGCTTTTTTATTCACCTTGGATGTTTTAAGGGGTGTTCGAACCATTTCTGATTATGTTTTTTACCTAATTGACCATGTTTTTGATGATTTCTTTATTCTTGTCCTTGAATCGGTCGTTATGGGACGAAACCATGGCTCCACTGGCGGCGTTTGGATCCAGTCGTTGCTTCGCCAGATTTACGGCGTTGGCTGCATCCTGGAAGGCCCCTGCAATCAAGTTGAGTTTGCCATCATGCATCAAAATATCGCCAACCGCATACAATCCCGGAACAGAAGATTCGCCTTTTGCATTGCTTGCAATGAAATAATCCTCTTTCCGTTCAACTTCAACATCACTGTTATCAAGCAAGTACATATCGCGCTCATAGCCATGATTGACAATCACGTCATCTACGGAAAGATATTCTGTATGCCCTGACTCGGTATGGGTGAGTTCCACTTTGTCGATATATTCCTCGCCAGGTGATGCTACAAAATCGGTAATACGTGTATGGAAAAAGCATGTTACTGAACTATGATGTAATTGTTCTGCCTGGGATTCATGACATTTAAGACTGTCATTCCTGCAGGCGATAAACACGCGTTCAGCAATCCCTTCCAATTCATGAGCCCAATCGATCGCGGAATTACCGCCCCCTGAAATGATGACGGTTTTGTCTTTGAAATGTTGGAGTGATTCTACTGCATAATGCAGATTTGTTTTCTCAAAACGATCAGCATCCTTGATTGGCAGTCTTTTCGGATTCAAAATCCCGCCACCAACGGCAACAACGACAGTCCGGGAAAAATGCTTCTCACCTGTTGCGGTTTCCATCACGAACAGTCCTTTGTCTGTACGCGATATGGCATCGACTTTCGTTCCAAGTGAAACCGTTGGCGAAAACGTCAGTCCCTGGTCAACAAGCTGGTCAATCAATACAGCTCCAGTTACCGGTGGCACACCTCCGACATCCCAAACCATTTTTTCAGGGTAGACATGAATTTTTCCACCTAATCTATCTTGATATTCGATGATTTTCGTCTTCATTCCCCTAAGCCCACTGTAAAATGCCGTATATAGGCCTGCCGGACCGCCGCCGATGATTGTGATATCGTATATCGTCTGATTATGCATGATCTATCTTGTCTCCTTATATTTATTTTATAGCAAGTGGATGATCCTATTTGGGACAAAAGAATCGTTTGTAATCTATTCTGAAATTCATGCTTGACATTGCATTACTCAAGTTCTATAGTGTACATTATAATGGGAATGAGAATCATTATCAACTATTTTTTGCCAAAAGGCACATGAAACCGTTTATTGCCAAAAGGCACATAAAACAGTTTATTGCTGAAAAGGTAGATGCGATTACTTAACTGGGAGGGTACATGATGTCCCGGATCCATGCCGAGGAATTACATATACATTATGGACATAATAAGATTATTAAAGGGATTGATTTAGATATACCAGACAAGAAAGTCACTGCGATCATCGGTTCCAACGGTTGCGGAAAATCAACTTTGTTGAAAGCGATGACTCGGATTATCCCTTATCAACAAGGCGCGGTTATCTTTGATGGGAAAATGATATCCCGTGAAAATACGAAACAACTTGCAAGAAAAATGGCCATTCTTCCCCAATCGCAAGAAAGCGCAAGCGGATTGACGGTCCGTGAACTGATTTCTTATGGACGTTTTCCATATCAAAAGGGTATGGGAAAAATGACCAAGCGTGATAAAGAAGCCATTCAATGGGCGATGGATGTCACCAATACACATGCTTTCCAGTATCATCCGGTCGATGCCCTATCTGGAGGCCAGCGTCAGCGGGTGTGGATTGCCATGGCGCTGGCCCAAGAGACGGATATCATTTTCCTGGATGAACCGACCACTTATCTCGATATGGCTCATCAACTGGAAGTTCTGGAACTGCTGGATAGGCTGAATAAGGAGCAGGAAAGAACCATCATAATGGTTTTACATGATTTGAATCAGGCAGCGCGATTTGCGGATTACATGGTCGCCCTGAAAGATGGAGAAATTATTCAAACGGGAGTGGCGGGAGACGTCATGACCCCAGAAGTCCTGAAAAAAGTATTTCATATTGATGCGCTTATCGGAAAGGACCCGCGAACCGGACAGCCGATCTGCATCTCTTATAATTTAATTAAAGGAGACCAATCTCATGAAAAAGAAAGTGACGCTTATCCTTCTGCTGTCGATGCTGTTCATTAATGCCTGCAGCAACGGAAGTGAAAACGAAGCAAATAACAAAACCAATCAAAATAACCAACATGGCGGCGATGAAGAAACCATTACCTATGAATCAGAAAATGGCCCTGTTGAAGTTCCTGCCGATCCACAACGTGTCGTGGTTCTATCTTCCTATGCTGGTGACTTGATCAATCTTGATGTGCCTATTGTCGGAGCTGATTCTTGGTCGATGGACAATCCGAATTTTGAAGAGGCATTAAAAGATGCTGAAGAAGTATCGGATGAAAGCATTGAAAAAATCCTTGAATTGGAACCGGACTTGATCATCGGACTCTCCAATATCAAAAATTACGATAAGCTGAATGAAATCGCCCCGACAGTTACCTTTACATATGGCAAAGCGGATTATCTTCAACAGCATATCGAGATTGGTAAGTTGGTCAATAAAGAAGACGAGGCGACAGAGTGGGCTGAAGATTTCGAACAACGTGCAGCATCTGTTGGTGATAAAATTCGCGATAAAATTGGCGAAGACACCACGGTATCCGTTCTCGAGGGCTATGATAAACAGTTTTATGTCTATGGTGACAACTGGGGACGCGGTACTGAGATACTTTATCAAGCGATGGGTCTGAAAATGCCAGATAAAGTAGAGGAAATGACTGAGGAAGAGGGGTACTATGCACTATCACATGAGGCAATACCGGAATATGCGGGGGACTATCTTATTCTCAGCGAAGAAGAAAAAACGGATAACCTGAAGGAATCCAATGTGTTCAAGGATATTCCCGCTGTTAAAGATGATCAGGTCCTGCAGGTAGATATGGATCGCTTTTACTTCAATGACGCAACAACCTTGGATTATCAGCTTGACGTCTTTGAAGATTACTTTTTAGATCAATGAAACGGATGGAACATTCGCACAAAAATGGAATACACCTCTCAGGAAGCACGGGATACACTGTTTTGTGTATGAATAGAGTTGTTTATATACCACATATATCCAGTGACTGCATGTGGTTCCTCTAATTCCACAGTAGTGTCTGAATCTCTTGACGTTAGATTGGAAAGATAATAGCCTATGATACCTTTTATTCGAAAACGATCTTTTGCAATGAAGCTGATGGTGACGTTTATTCTTCTGATTGTCATGCTTTTTATATCAATATCGTTCGGTGCGGCCCATGCGACTGTAAAAGACGTATGGGTGGCGCTCTTTTCCGATAAACAGACAGAAGCGGCAACAATCATTCGTGATATACGTTTACCAAGGGAAATCGGAGCGGTATGTGTTGGTGCAGCTCTTGCTGTATCAGGGGCCATCATGCAAGCGTTGACGAGGAACCCGTTGGCAGAACCTGGACTGTTGGGCCTTTCTGCGGGTGCCAGTGCGATGCTTGCCATTTCATTTGCGTTATTTCCGTCACTTTCATACTTCGGGATTGTGCTTGCCTGCTTTATCGGGGCATTAATCGGTACCATCATGGTTTTCAGCATCAGTGCAACAAAAAAAGGGACGATGTCGCCGTTTCGGATCGTTCTTGCCGGGGCCGCCGTCTCTGCCTTTCTTTATGCGGTGGAGCAAGGAGTGGGGCTTTATTTCAAGGTTTCCAAACATATATCGATGTGGACTGCAGGTGGATTGATTGGAACCACTTGGACACAATTACAGTTCATGATTCCTTTTATCATTGGCGGCATCTTGCTGGCTGTCGTTTTTTCCCGGCAATTGACCATTCTCAGCCTCGATGAAGAGGTGGCAACCGGACTCGGCCAGAATGTGAAGCTTGTAAAAGCGGTGCTGTTTTTCGTTGTGACGTTATTGACGGGAACGGCTGTTGCATTGGTGGGCAATATTGCTTTTGTCGGATTGATGGTGCCGCACATCGTCAGAGGAGTGACCGGAACAGATTATCGTTTCATCATTCCAATGTCTGCAGGTATTGGTGCTCTATTGATGGTTTTTGCCGATGTGGTTGCCCGAAACATCAATGCCCCCTTCGAAACACCGATCATAGCTGTTGTAGCAGTATTGGGCTTGCCCTTCTTTTTGGTGATCACCCGGAAAGGAGCACATGTATCATGATGCATCCTTCTATAGTCAAAAAACAACGTGTGACGATGATTGTGCTGTGCCTGTTGTTGATTGGAACGATCATTATCAGCATCAGCACCGGGTACTCAAAAATAAATTATAGCCGTATCTTGCCCACGCTTCTTGGGAATGGCGATTTTAAAGAATCGTTTATCCTGTACTCTGTCCGGTTGCCGCGTCTGATCATTACGGTGCTGTCTGGCATGGCATTAGCTCTGTCGGGAGCCATATTGCAAGGGATCACACGAAATGACCTTGCCGACCCGGGTATCATCGGAATCAATTCCGGGGCCGGAGTCGCAGTAGCCGTTTTCTTTTTATTCTTCCCGATTGATGTCGGTCATTTTTCATTTCTGCTGCCTGTTGCAGCTATAATCGGTGCGTTTATGACAGCGGCATGCATCTATCTGTTTTCCTATGATCGCAAAAGGGGCATGCAACCTGTCAAATTGATCATTACCGGTGTTGGGTTTTCCCTTGCCTTATCCGGTCTGATGGTCGTGTTGATTTCCTCTTCGGAAAGGGAAAAAGTCGACTTCATTGCCAAATGGCTTGCCGGTAATATTTGGGGGACGGATTGGCCGTTTATATGGGCATTGCTTCCGTGGTTGATTATCTTTGTCCCAATCGCATTTTACCGAGCCAATAAGCTGAATATCATGCAACTCAGTGAACCTGCTGCGATTGGAGTCGGGTTGGCGATTGAAAAAGAACGGATCATCATGCTCATTATCGCCGTTGCACTAGCCGCTTCAGCTGTATCTGTATCGGGCGGTATCGCGTTTATCGGCCTGATGGCTCCACATATCGCCAGAGCCCTTGTCGGACAGCGCGCACAGTTGTTTATGCCTGTTGCTGTACTCTTGGGAGGTTGGCTCCTGTTATTGGCCGATACAATCGGAAGAAACCTGATCGACCCTGATGGCATTCCAGCTGGCATCATGGTTGCCCTCATCGGTGCACCTTACTTCATTTATCTTCTGAAAAGAAAGGACAACCAGCATTTTTGATGAGGGCTATAAGCAACTTCTAAAATAGGATATGGGCAATCAGCACGATGACAGGTAATGTTACGATTGTCCGTAAAATAAAGATGACAAATAAGTCTCTGAACGATACAGGCACTTTCGACCCGAGCAACAGCCCACCGACTTCAGACATGTAGATCAATTGAGTGACAGAAAGTGCTGCAACAATAAAGCGGGTCATTTCCGATTCGATCGATGAACCGATGATTGCGGGCAAGAACATATCCGCGAACCCGACCAATAATGTTTCGGAAGCTTCAACGGCATTCGGCACTTGCATCCATTCAAGCAGTGGAATGAACGGGACGCCCAACCATTGGAATACCGGTGTATACTCAGCAATGATCAAGGCAATCAGGCCAAAAGCCATGACGATCGGAGCGACACCCATCCACATGTCCAATACGTTTTGGAATCCTTCTTTGATGAATTTATATACGCTGCGTTCTTTTTGACTGCGTTCAATGGCTTGTTTGTAGCCGTATGTCAATGAATTATGTCCCGGTGGCAGTGTTTCATCAACGGTGCCGGCTGCTTCCTTGATATATGTATCCTCTTTACGCGATAAAGGCGGTATACGTGGCATGATGAGAGCCGCGACAAAGCCAGCAATGAGAACGGTCATGTAAAAAGGGACGAACATATTGCCGAGATCGACCTTTTCGATGACGACAAGTGTGAATGTAATGGATACGACAGAGAAAGTCGTTCCGATGACAGCCGCTTCACGCTTTGTGTAATACCCATCTTCATACTGTTTGCTTGTCAGCAAAACCCCGATTGTCCCGTCGCCGATCCATGAGGCAAGTGAATCGATGGAAGATCTGCCGGGTAACTTGAATAATGGGCGCATGATCTTGGTCATCAATGTGCCGAACAATTCCAGCAGCCCAAAGTTCATCAACAATGGCAGTGCCAATCCGGCAAACAAGAATACAGCAAATAATACATGTAATAAGTCATCCAATAATTGGCCACCTGTATCTGCACCGTATATGGCTTCCGGACCCCATTCAAAGAAAACCATCATACTGAAAACGGCTGCCAGAACCCGTGTGATTGTCCAAAATGGGCTGACGTAAAATAAGTTATGGAAAAAAGGTGTTTTTCGGAAGCCATCTTTACCCAATAGGCGTGCGATGACGGTCATGATGGCTGTAATGACGATGATGACCATCATGATGAATGACAGCTGATCCGCCAGTAAATCTTGTATCCAGTCAGCAAGGATCGCAACTGGAATCGTAAAACCATCACTTGTTTTAACGGGGACCATAAATATGAATACACCTATCAATGATGGAATGATAAAACGGAGATGGTCGCTTAATGCAGGTTTTTTCATGTTCTCGCTCCTTTTCGATATGTCGTCTCTATCTATTCTATGCCTGCACAATGTTGTCGTATGATATTCCAAAGGGGTACCAACAAATATAAAGGTATTTCATATATTATAGGTGTTCATCGATCATTTGCCAAATAAAAATCGGCTTGATGTTATATGTGATAATGGTTCTCCACATGTTTTTGAGTGTCAGGAAATCATCGGAATGATTTGTGGTTTTGAATACATACTATGGTATAGTAGTTTGAAAACCCCTTATAAACGGGTAGGTTAAATATTGAGGTGCTAGCAGTGGGGAATACATTGAAATACAATAGACTTTACCGCTATATTGTCATCGTATGGATGACATTGAAATTCATTTTTCAAATATACCTTTTCTATATAAGACACAGGGTGTGGGATGGGCCGACACGGGAAAAGTGGGATGCGCTCCTTGTCAAACAGGCGATTGAATATCGCAAGAAGGCCGTTCATCTTGGTGGCGTCCTCATCAAGGTCGGACAATTTTTAAGTACACGAACCGATTTTATGCCGGATGTTTTTATCCGGGAATTGAGCGGTCTGGTTGATAAAGTACCTGCCGGTTCATTTACATATGCGAAGGAATTGATGGAGGAAGAATGGGGAAATACATTGGATACATATCTTTCCCAAATCAGTGAAGCACCCATTGCATCCGCTTCGATCGGTGAAGTATATCATGCCACGTTAAGAGATGGATCCGAGGTCGCGGTCAAGGTACAGCGGAAACGGGTCCAAGAGATCTTCCATAAGGATTTCAAAGCGCTGAAAATGGTCTTTTGGCTGATTTCCGTTTTGACTTCTTTTGGCAAACAGTCGGATCTGAAAGCCTTATACCGTGAATTGATATATGTCATGGATAGGGAACTGGATTTTGAACAGGAACTGTCATATGCCAAGTATTTCAGGGAAAGGTATGAAGGTTATAGAGGCATCCGGATACCAGATTATTATGATATGCTTTGTACAAACAAGGTGCTTGTGATGGAATGGATATCCGGTGCGAAGGTAACCGACGTGGCTTTTTTTGAGAGCCATCAAATCGATCCGAAGATGGTAGCAAAACGGTTATTCGACTTCTATATCGATCAGTTTTTGGCACCGGGTAATTTTCATGCCGATCCACACGCGGGAAATTTGCTGGTCCAAAACGATGGAACGGTCGTCATTCTGGATTTCGGAATGATCGGTGTCATCCGAGAACAAGATATACAACATTTCAAACGGCTTGTCCGTGGACTGGTGACCGAAGACTATGATACCGTTCTGGCTGCCTTGGAAGAGATGGATTTCGTCCTCCCGAATGCGGATAAAGAAACGCTTAAAAAAGTGTTGAAACAAACCGTTGACCTTTATAAAAACGGGACATTCGATATCGCGGATGCACATGTCATGAATCAAATCAAAGAAGATATACGTGTTTTCGTGAAAGACCAACCGATTCAGCTGTCGGCTGACTATGCGTATCTCGGGCGAGCCATTTCAATCATATATGGTATCCTGATCAGTCTTTATCCGGATATGGATATCAAGGAATGGGCCCAACCGAAAATCAAGGAACTGTTAAATGCGAAAAATGTGGCCTACACGATCTATAAAGAGGCGGTAAAGGAAACCATCCGACCGCTCATTTCACTCCCACAGGCAACCTTGGACTGGTTGAAGAATGATAGCGACCGATTGAAATGGGATAAAGAGAAAACATTTCTGACATTCAAGCATCATTTTTATTTACTTATCGAAGGGTTTAGTTTTATCATTGGTGTGATGGGAACTTTATTTATGAACACTTTATCAGACATGATGACGAAGCACATGTTGATGATGGGTTATACATTGACAGGGGTATCATTTTTAGTATTGGTTATCACGCTTTTGAAACATTATAGATGGATCAAGAAACAAAAATAGGAGGTGGACTCAAATGAGTGATTTTTTACGTAAAGGATTTTTGTTGGGACTCGGTGCGGCGGTCAGTGGCAAAGAAAAGTTGGAAGCGAAACTTTCCGACCTTGTCGAGAGAAATGAATTGACGAAAGAACAAGCTAGAACAGTCATGGATAACTTCATCGAAAAAGGAGCTTTGAAAAAAGCGGAATGGAAAGAAACACAACAAGGTAAAACACAAGACATCGCATCTGATCTTGGTGTTGCAACAGAAGAAGAAGTCGAAGCACTGAAAGCTCGCATCACAGAATTGGAAAGCAAACTGGAAAATAATTGATATACCAAGAGTGGATCAGATAGATGATCCATTCTTGTTTTTAGAAGGTAAAGTCCACATCGTAAGGGGAGAACGACATATGAAAATCAGTCTCATTACATTATTGGTTATTATCGGAATCATCATTATTATTCCACTCGCTATCATATTACGTGTGTATGTTTTCGATCAACGTCAAAAACAACACTCCATATTGAGGAATTATCCGGTTTTGGGAAGGATCCGTTATATTTTTGAAAAAGCGGGCCCGGAGTTCAGGCAATATCTCTTCAACAATAATAACGAGGGAAAACCGTTCAATCGTCGTGAATTCGAATATGTGTATAAAGCGGCGAAATACAACAGCCGTATGATCGGTTATGGATCAGAGCGTGACTTTACCGACGATGGATTATATATCGTCAATCATATGTTTCCAAGTCAACGTGACGAGATGCAAATCGATCAAGATCCGAAAATAAAAACGCGACTCTATGAAATTGATAATGAAAAACTGTTAAGTCGTAAAGAACATCAAGAAGAGGGTGTTCTAGACCCTTATTATCTCACAGATGAAAATGCCATTGTCCTTGGAAAAGATACGGTCAGACAGCCTTTTAAAATCAAAGGATTGATCGGCCAATCGGCGATGAGTTTCGGTTCATTGGGTGATCATGCGATTACCGCGCTATCCAAAGGCCTGGGTATGGCAGGGGGGACATGGATGAACACCGGTGAAGGGAGTATTTCCCCGTACCATGAAAAAGGGGATGTCGACCTGATCATGCAAGTCAGTCCTGGTTTGTTCGGAGTGCGGACAATCGATGGGGAGTTTTCTTGGGAAGCGTTTAAGGAAAAAAGTGACAACGAACAGATCAAGGCGTTTGAGTTGAAGCTGGCACAAGGAGCGAAAACGCGTGGTGGTCACGTGGAAGGGCAAAAGGTAACCGAGGAAATAGCCGAGATCCGTAAAGTTGAACCTGGGGTGACCATCAACAGCCCGAATCGTTTCCGCGAGTTTGATGATGCAGAAGGATTGCTTGAATTCGTCGAACGATTGCGTGATATCGGTGGGAAACCGGTCGGTACCAAAATCGTCATCGGCAATGAAGAACAAGCGGAAAGCTACGTCAAGGCGATGGCAGAAACAGGAATTGTCCCAGACTTCATTACGATAGACGGCGGTAATGGAGGGACAGGTGCATCGTACTATGAGCTGGCGGAATCGGTGGGACTTCCTACATTTGCAGCGTTGCCATTGCTCGATGATTTACTGAAGACATATGGGATTCGCGACCGGACCCATATCATCGCTTCTGGGCAGTTGGCCACGCCGGATAAAATCGCCATGGCACTGGCCTTGGGGGCAGATATGATCAATATTGCCCGCGGATTCATGCTCAGTGTCGGCTGTATCATGGCGCAAGTCTGTCATACAAATAATTGTCCGGCTGGGGTGGCAACGACAGATCCAAAATTACAACAAGGTTTGAGTGTCGAGGAAAAGAAATACCGTGTCTGCAATTACTTGGTGGCACTCAGACAAGGTGTATTTGACATGGCTGCTGCAGCGGGGATTGATTCACCGACGAAATTCGCAAGAGAGCATGTCATCTATAAAGACAAATTCAATCAGTTAAAACGATCGACCGGCGAATCGAAAATCAGCAGCTAGTTTTTCAGGAAAGCAACGCTATGATGCCGGTATTGGAGTGGGCTCCATTCATCATCTGAGAACCAGAATCGACTGATGAAATGGACGCCATTCCATAAATTTTCAGTTTACTGTTGATGTATGCCATAAAATTCGTCATAATAGAAGCACAGATAAAATACTTCTTCTATGGGGGCATCATTTTATGGTGGGAAGTCTACATGATATGGTAATCGACACGCAAGAAAAACTTGGTAGAGCTTTGAAAGAAGAAGAAATAGCCTTTTTAAAATGGATGGTCGAAAAACAAATGGAAGAAGATAAAGAACGAGAAATCCAGCATCATTGATTGGAAACGTGGACATTCAAGCAAAAAGCTTTGGATAACAGCAGTGCTCTGCCAACACAATTTTGGGGCACTTCAGCTATCCAAAGCTTTTTGTGTGCTCATCTTTAAGGCAAGCCAAGGTTAGGCTTCCCGTGTTATACTGAGGATAGTATTTGGACGAAAAGGAGATAATGATATGGCTGTTTCCAGAGATTCGATCATTTCCAAAATGCAGCAAGAACTGCAAACCTTACAGAATAAGACACCTTCAAAAACAGAATTCAGGCAACATATCGGAAATGTGAAGCTCATGTGTGAATTACTGCTGGAAAATGAAATGGATGATCCAGGTGAAAATCAAACGCGCCTCGCTTCCAGTGAGGATGTGATGGAGCAATACCACCAACAAACGCCTGATATGACCGAAGCGGAATACAATGTCATGATAAAGGGCAAGGATGGACAGTATGCGGGTCAAGCAAACCATCCACTCAAGAAGGAACATGATACACATAACGATTTGACAAATCATGACGGGGCGAACGGTGATTCGATTTTTGACTTTTAAAAAGTACGACACATCAAGTGATGACATATTAATGGGAGTGTAGATGATGAGATTATTTTTATTCTTAGGTGCATTGAACGGTTTTATTGCGGTTGCACTGGGTGCATTTGGCGCCCATGGACTGGAAGGGAATATTTCGGAAGACGCCATCAGTGTTTGGGAAAAAGCGGTCCAATATCAAATGTTTCATGCTGGGGCATTACTTGCTGTCGGGTTGTTGTTTTCCAAAATCAAACAGACATCATTGACAACGTCGGGCTGGTTCTTTTTCATTGGAATCATTTTATTCTCCGGGACACTGTATACGTACGCGGTGACGGGGATCACTTTTTTCGCGATAATTACACCGTTCGGCGGGGTGGCTTTTTTGATTGGCTGGATTCTGCTCGGCTATACAACCCTCAAAAATATTGAATGAATGGACCGGGAAACACCTTTTCCATCAGATGGCAAACAGCAGGTAGACAGTAAACAAAAAGACCATTATTCCTTTTATGATTTGCTTGATGGCTTCCATTTGGTGATACGTATGATAGTATTTCAATCCTTCGAACAGGAGGCTGAATCCTAGCAGAACCAAACCGAGTAAAATGAGAAATGCCGATTTTTTGACCAAGGCGATGATCCCAATAATACACATCAGGGCGAGGGCGAGCAGTTCCAGACGAATGAACTTTTCAAACGGTTGATTCACGGAAGCGCCCTCCTTTGCTGTCACCATAATTAATTCATTCATTGATGAATTATATGATTGATGCCATTTGGATATGCAAAGATGGCTCAGGTTTTACTGTTTGGCTCGGCTGTTCTTTGTGACAGGTTCCGGCTAACGTATGGAAGAAATGATGTCGTTCCGTTGCTCCATTTGTTTGCGGCGCTTTGTAAAAATCTCGTGTTCATCGTTTGAAAATGGGATGGTCCGGACTGTTGTCGCTAAGCTTTCCAACGCTGTGACAGCACGTTGTTTCATGTCATCGACGGTGATGTCCATCTTCAACAGTTCCGATAAGGATGCCATCGTTTCCGGAACGATATCGGGGTAGGTGAACCTTGTATCGACATCCCTTTTTCCATGTTCATAAAACTGCTTGATCAAAGCAGCACGCTGTTGGCTATCCCCTTCCACATCCATGTAGATTTGGACAGCGGCACTGTTTTTGATACGACGCTGAGAGATCCCCGCGAACTTTTTCCCGTCGATGCTTAAATCATAGTCCCCCGGGCAGTAAGACCCCACAATCTCATAGGCTTTGATGTCATTTGTCAGATCATGAAGCATGTACTGGACGAAATGGACCATGGCCTCATAGGCCTTGTAAATGGAAATATGCTCAACATCCGGTATGACAAGTGACATATTCAATACGCCATCATTAAGGGCAACAGCCAAGCCACCTGAATTGCGGATGAGTGTATGATATCCCTGGTTTTTCAAATAACGGACGCCATCCGCCAAATAGGGCAGCCGTCCATCGATGATTCCCAGAACGACTGTATCCGGATGGACCCACAGACGCATGGTAGGGGGAGATTTCCCGGCGTTGACCGATTCAGCCAACGCATCATCGATGGCAAACGATGTGTATGCGGTAAAAGGTTCGTTCTGAAACGTCTTTTCTTGTGTTTGATTGATATAACGGAATGTATGTTGATGAAAAATCTCTTTCCAGTTAAACATTTTCTGCTCCTTATTTACAATGGTTATGTACGAGTCGGATTCGAGAAAAGGTCTATGGCATTGACGGAAAGCACATGTTTCTGCAAAGGATAAAAGCCTTTTCCTGTGTTCCGATCCTTTTCTATTATATACTATATATAAACAGTCGAAAAGAAACGAGGTGTGTCTGGGTGACATATAAGGAATTGATGCTTCCGGAAGAAAAAGTGTTTAAAGATCCTGTCCATCGCTATATCCACGTGCGGAGCCAGGTGATCTGGGATTTGATCGCTACGCCCGAATTCCAGCGTCTGCGTCGTATCAATCAGCTTGGCACGACAAAAATGACATTTCACGGTGCCGAACATAGCCGGTTCAACCATTCACTTGGTGTGTATGAAATTGTTCGCCGTATCATCCATAATTTTGACGGGAAACCCGGTTGGGATCCGGAGGAGAAACTTCTATGTCTGTGTGCAGCATTGCTTCATGATCTAGGCCATGGCCCGTTTTCTCATTCATTTGAGAAAGTATTCAAGCAGGACCATGAATATTTCACGAGAGAAATTATTCTTGGCGATACGGAGGTCCATCGAATCCTTGAACAGGTTGAAGAAGGATTTTCACAGAAGGTCGCCGATGTCATTGCCAAAACATATGATGACCAGCTGGTTGTCAGCCTGATCTCCAGCCAGATTGATGCAGACCGGATGGACTATCTACAACGTGATGCATACTATACAGGTGTGAGCTATGGTCACTTCGACATGGAACGGATATTGAGAGTGATGCAGCCATCGGAAACACAGGTCGTTATCAAGGAAACGGGCATGCATGCGGTGGAAGACTATATCATGAGCCGCTATCAGATGTACTGGCAAGTTTATTTCCATCCGGTTACCCGCAGTGCCGAAGTTATCTTGATGAAGATCTTGCACCGTGCCAAATATCTTTTTGGCACCCATTATCGTTTTAAATCAAATCCAAGCCATTTTATCTCCTTGTTCAAGGAAAACGTGTCATTGGCAGATTATTTAAAGCTTGATGATAATATCGTCATGTATTATTTTCAGATGTGGCTTGAAGAAGATGATGAGATTCTGCGGGATTTGTGTGATCGGTTTGTCAATCGCCGTCTGTTCAAGTATGTCACACATCACCCTGAACACGAAAAAGAAGTGTGGCATGAATTATGGCAGCTGTTTGAAAAGGCGGGTATCGATCCGGACTACTATCTGGCCGTCGATTCGTCATCTGACTTGCCATATGACTTTTACAGGCCGGGTATGGAATATGTCCGTATGCCCATCCATCTGAAAATGCCAGATGACAGCCTTAAGGAACTGTCCACACACTCAACCATCGTTGAATCGATTTCGGGAAAAACCCGGACAGACCATAAACTCTATTTTCCAGCTGATTTACTGGAAAGTTTGCCAGATAAAAAAGTGACAGAACAGATTGAGACGTTGATCTATAAAAAGTAATCCATTCACACATCAGGGCTTATCCTGAGGTGGAGGGAGGCTGAAAAAGAAAGCGTGTCTATGCTACAATAGATATGCAAACTGATTGAAGGAGGAATAATGATGAGTTCAGAAGAATCTTCCGGGAAAAAGAAAAATACATTTACGATACTGAGCGATGATTCCACTTCCGGTCATGGCGGCTATGGAATGGGGTCCATCAGCTTGGAAAACATGTCATCTGTCATTGTCGATCCAGCGGAAAATGAGGCTTATGTCGATATGGATGCCATGCATGCCCGCAGTAAAATCGAACGGCGCGTCAAATATATTAAAGAGCGGGAAGTCGTGGCGGAAAATGGCAAGCTTTACTGGATTGTGTGGGTCAATTCCGACAAAGATGAAAACGGCGCATATTATACAGGTGTAGCAGGCTGTGAGTTACTTGTCGATAAATCCATTAAACGGGCCTATAAATCCATGCCCGAGCATGTGACCAACATGGAGAAATCACTCAAAGGGAAAATTGTCGTTGATCATATGGATGAGAAGTCCAAGGCAATATTGAGTAAATTCCTCCAAGAATTCAACGAGGACATGTGGAACAATTCGTCTGATGAATTAAAGGAAGCATTGTCGGGTCAATGATCGTATAAAAATGGACGAACGGTATTTGTGACTATATTGTGAACGAAAAGTGAAATGTGCCGTGAACGCATTGTATTTTCATGTGATAGTTTGTAAAATATAGATACATGGACGATTCGATTCATGTATTACTAGGACAAGAAAGAAGTCGACACAGGGTTACTGGACATAGCCCATGTCGACTTTTTTTATGAATGAACTGGGAGTGAGCGAGAAATCCGATGTGCGTCGCGATCTATCTGATCAAAGGGAGCCTTCGCTTGAAATGTTGGGCATGTTCGTTTCAGAAAAAGGTTTCAAATATTTCCTGGAAAACGCCTTTTTCGTCATCATCTGGATTTTCCACCTCTTCCACGTCTTCTTTTTTGTGAAAATGTTCCGTGCAAAATGCCGTCGGCTCACTTCCTTTTTGGAAATACATGACCCGGCTTTTAGGACAAAGCGGTGTAGCGCGTTTTCCCGTCGTTGGATCGATCGGGATGCCGGTCACACCATCCGGGACAGTGAAACCTTCCAGAGGGAGCTCATCATGTGCTTGCTCCATGAAATCTGCCCATATATGTTTTGCATATGTCTTTTCCTCCACTTTTTCAATGGGACGATTATCATCATAGCCTGTCCAAATCCCGGTTACAAGCTGTGGACTGTAGCCGATCATCCAGCTATCCGAATCCGTTGTACCCGATTTTCCGGCATAATTCCGTGTCAGTTTATCGGTGATGGTCGATCCGGTGACGGCCATATAATCATCCATTGTCGTATCGAACATCCCGGTCATCAAATCGGTTAAAATAAAAGCGGCTTGGGGATTGAGGACCTGCTCTTCCGTTTCCTCGCCATGTTCAAACACCACTTTTCCGTTTCGATCGACAATTTTTTCAATGGTATGCGGTTGGACCGAATGTCCCCCATTGGCAAGCATGCTATAACTCGATACCATATCACTGACGGTGACACTGGTACTTCCCAATGCCAGTGAAGGAACGTCAGGTAAATGGCCGTGAATCCGGAATTGTTTGGCAGACTCAATTAACTTGTCAGTACCGAGTGCCATGTTGGTTTTGACAGCATACACATTGTCAGAGAGGGCAAGCGCCGTTGCCAGTGTAATCGGCTCATTTGCATAGTAACCGTTGAAGTTGCTCGGTGAATACGCTTGTCCATTGGATAATTCAAAGGTCGTCGGTTCGCTTTTGAGTTTTGTACTCGGTGTATAACCGTGCGTCAATGCCGCGTAATACAGGAAAGGCTTGAATGTCGAGCCTGCCATCCTTTTTGCCTGTGTCGACCGGTTGAATGGCGACGCGTCATAATTTCTTCCACCGATCAATGCTTGAACGGCACCATCATCCGGATTCATGGTAATGGCCCCGATTTCGATATCACTGTCTGACCGGACAGTCGTTTCCACATCGCTCTGCAATTGATTTTGCAGATCGATATCCAATGTCGTATGGATAGCGTATCCCCCTGAACGGATATCCTCTTTTCCCAACTCCAGAATGTCACTTGCTTCTTTCAGGACAACATCTTGGAAATAGGGTGCTGCGGATTTGGTTTTGATGGGTTTGTCGTCTGCAAAAGCCAATTCTTCCTGGTTCGAAAGCTGGGCGGCTTCATCGGTGATATCCCCCTTGTTTCTCATGGCTTCCAGTACTTTCGCTTGACGGGTTTGTGCTTTTTCTTTGTTGTTGAATGGTGAATAGTATGTCGGTCCTTTCGGGATCCCCGCTAGCATGGCCGCTTCCGCCAATGACAGATCGGTTGCAGATTTGTCGAAATAACGTTTGCTCGCCGCCTCGATGCCGTATGCACCATGGCCGTAGTAAATCGTATTGAGATAGCCTTCCAGAATGGTATCTTTTGAATAGAACATTTCAAGTCTCACGGTCTTGAAAGCTTCTTTCAACTTACGTGACCATGACTTTTCCTGGTTCAGGTACAGATTGCGGGCATACTGCTGTGTCAGTGTACTGGCGCCTTCTTTCAGCGACATGTTTTTGATATCTGTCACAGCGGCACCGAGCATACGTTTGATATCAAACCCATGATGCTTGTAAAACCGTCCGTCCTCAATAGCAAGTGTCGCGTTGATGACTTCTTCCGGCATGTCATCCAAATCGACCCAATAACGCTGTTGAATCCCGCTTTCCTCACCGATGACATCGCCTGAATGACTATAATAAAGCGTATTTTCATCATTGGAAAGATCTGGCGGTCCAAGCAGGAAGCTGATGAAATATACCATCCCCATCAGGAAAAATCCCAACAAAAAAAATCCTGCGAGCCATATCGATAATTTTTTGGTTGTCATGTCACTCCATAACATAATAGTGGCCTCGATTCGTGTTACATATTCTGTTATTTTTATTATGGGTTGATAAGTGGAAAAATAAACTTATCAAGAGAATGTTGTGGAATCAAACGGATATCGATGTGTCCGGCGACATTCGCAATGGCAGTGGGGATGTGTTTTAAACAGATACCATGATGGACAAGGTCTTATAGCAAGAGGAGGTTGGAGCTAAATCTGGTTGGAAACATACAGATGAGTCTTGATGGTGTCTGTTCGTTTGATTCATGTTATAATATCCTGTATGTAAACGATCAACAGATGAACCGTTTGAAATAGGAGTGGATGTTCGAATGGGTGAAGGCGGCATCAAAGTCGAATTGGAACTACATACAACCATCGATGACCAAGGTCAATTGGAAAAAAATACGGTCAACGAAACCGGCGTGCTTTATCAACGTCAGAATATGGATGTCTTGACATATGACGAAAAACTTGAAGATGGACAAGTCGTCCATAATCTCTTGACCATCCAGTCGGATCAAGTGAGCGTGAAGCGGACAGGCCCGGTATCCATGCATCAACGATTCGACATGAACCGGATCACGGAAAATGTCTATCAGCATCCACACGGAAACATTCATATGGAAACAACGACCCTATCGTATGAATATAGCCCTTTGGATCGTCAAACAAGCGGTTTGCTGCGATTATATTATACGGTAAGATTGAATGGCATTGATGAACGGAAACATACATTGACATTATCGCTGAAGGAGGCAACAAAGTGAACACGTTAGAACAAACGGAAGAAACATTGAAACAAGCTATTGCGGATGCTGTTCTGCAAGCGGATTTGGCGAAGGAAGCGGAACTACCGTCAATCCAATTGGAAAAACCGAAAGAAAAGGCACATGGTGATTTTGCGACCAATATCGCCATGCAGTTGGCACGTATTGCAAAAAAAGCACCTCGTCAGATTGCTGAGGACATCGTCGAGGCGTTGAATCACGAATCGGCTTCTGTTGAGAAGGTGGAGATTGCCGGACCGGGATTCATCAATTTTTTCATGAAAGACGATTTTCTTGGAGATGCCGTTAAAGTCATTCTTGACGCAGGTGACTCATATGGCGAAATCGATTCTGGAAAAGGTCAAAAAGTGCAAGTGGAGTTCGTATCTGTCAACCCGACCGGTGATTTACATCTCGGTCATGCACGTGGTGCCGCATTTGGCGATGTACTATGCAATGTGCTTGAAAAAGCGGGCTATGAAGTTGATAGAGAATATTACATCAATGATGCCGGTAACCAAATCGATAATCTGGCACTGTCTGTGGAAGCACGTTATCGTCAAGCCCTTGGGGAAGAGGCTGATTTGCCGGAAGATGGATATTTTGGAGACGATATTGTAAAAATCGGCCAAACACTTGTCGAAAAATATGGTGATAAATGGCTATCTGAAGACGAAACGAAGCGACTGTCCTTTTTCAGGGAATACGGGCTGACGTTTGAACTGGATCAGATAAAGGCGGATTTGCATGATTTTCGTGTGGATTTTGATACCTGGTTTTCCGAAGCCAGTCTGTATGAAAAAGATAAAGTGACCGAAGCCGTGGAAAAGCTGAAAGCGGCCGGTGTCGTTTACGAAAATGATGGGGCGACATGGCTCCGTTCGACCGATTACGGGGACGACAAGGACCGTGTTCTCATCAAACAGAATGGGGACTACACGTATTTGACCCCTGATATTGCGTATCACAAAAATAAATTCGATCGTGGCTATGATCATATCATCAATGTGTGGGGCGCAGATCACCATGGCTATATCCAACGGATGCGGGCCGCGATGGAAGCCCTTGGTTACCCGGTTGAAGCGTTTGATGTCAGCGTCATCCAGATGGTGAGCTTGCTTGAAGAAGGGCAATCGGTACGCATGAGCAAACGCGCAGGAACATCGGTATCTTTACGAGAGCTGATGAATGAGGTCGGTGTTGATGCCGTCCGCTATTATTTTGTCATGCGGTCCAATGAATCGCAACTTGACTTTGACTTGGACCTGGCCAAATCGGAATCAAACGACAACCCGGTATATTATGTCCAATACGCACATGCGCGGATCTGCACGATGTTGAAACGTGCCGAAACGAACGGCTATCATCTTGATGGGTCATTTGATCCAAGCCGTTTGACGACGGAAAAGGAAATCGATCTGTTGAAGAAAATAGCCGAATTTCCGCAAGTTGTGGCGGAGGCGGCGACTAAACATGCCCCGCAAAAGGTGACGCAATACGTATTCGATGTCGCCAGTACATTGCATAGTTTCTATAATGCGGAAAAAGTGATGAACGAAGACGATCTGGAATTGACTCAAGCACGGATTGCCCTCATGAAAGCTGTCCGTGTGACAATCGCGAATGGACTCAAATTATTAGGTGTCAATGCCCCGGTTAAAATGTAAAGGTATGATTCGGATGGCCCCCT
>DATGUN010000055.1:0-8975 GCA_035301285.1 Virgibacillus sp. | reverse complement strand
TGGCGATGAAGTTGCAAAAGGAGGGTCTGACAGTGAAAGAAGGTTCTATTTATCCCTTGTTGCTCCGCTTGCAAAAAGAAAATTTGATTTATGGAAAGATGCAAAAGTCCCCAAGTGGACCCAATCGGAAGTATTATTATTTATCGGAGGACGGGAAGATAGCTCTGGATATGTTCAGAAATCATTGGGAGGAGATTAAAACGCCTATCGATCAATTATTGGAAAAGGGGAATGAAGATGAATGCAGATGAACTGATCGAACAAATCAATGAAAGGCAGGACCGCTTAACAAAAGAAAATAAGAAGTATTATGATGATATACTCATTTACGTCCGTCTGTCATTTGATAAATCGGAACAGGAAACCGAAGAAATTTTAGCTGAAATTCTTGATCATATATTGCTTGCACAGGAAGAAGGGAGACAGGCAGCCGATGTATTCGGGGTGAACCCGAAAATGTATTTACAGGAGGTCATTGGAGAACTGCCAAGAATGATCACGAAAAAACAGTCCAATCTATTTATGATGGTTATTTTTTATTTTCTCGCAAGTGCCCTGACGTTTTATTCTTTAATGAGCATTGGAATCTCTTTCTTTTCTGACTTGAAGGAGATGTACCCGACGTTTCATCTTGGCACCTTGATCGTTGTAACGGTTATATCGATATTGGCAGTTTTCTTTTTAATGAATTCGGTGACCTATCTGTTAAGATGGCTCTGTTTTCGAAATATCCATAAAGTATTGGAGTTACTTTTATACTGGGTGTGGGGAGTTGTCAGTATCGGGGTATTTCTTGCCATTCTTTTCCTGATTCCTTCATTTGGCCCCGTTATCCAAGTGCCATTATATGTCATGCTGGTAATTGGGCTTGTGTTCTTTGTTGTGGCACGTTTTACACGGAAGAATCTGTAATGATCTATTAGTAAGCTGATAAAACGAGCGTTGTGACAGTGCTTGTTTTATCAGCTGTTTTATGGGAAGAATTGATAAAGCGAAGAACATTACATTTTTTGTGAAATAGGATCCTAACACTTAAAAGCAATCACTTACTGGTATTTAGAATCTTGGATGGCCTTCCGGGCTAACCAGTCAGCACTGATATTTTGTTTTTCGGGGATCCATTTGAAAAAGACGTAAGGAAATGATTCGGTAAGTCGCAATATATCACAAACAATTGGTGCAAAATTTTTATTTTTAGCATACTCTTTTTCAACAGAATCAACGACAATTTTGGAATCGGTTCGGAATGATAGAATTTCTCCTGAAAAATGTTCTTTGCAGATGTCCAAAGCATGTTTGACTGCATGGAATTCAGCTTCATGATTGGACATTTCTGGAAGTGGGATAGACCGGGAAAGTATTTCAGTTCCTGATTGTATATAAATCCCGGCGCCACTTGGACCGGGGTTTCCTTGTGATGCGCCATCTGTATATATTTCAATCACAAAATCCCTCCATTTTTCATGTGAAATGGATTCATATATCTCCCGTTAATTGGCAGTCATCCCTCACTTCATGAATTTGCGTGTAACCCAAGACTTGTAGATAGATAACAGCCAGTAATCGTTAAGATTCGTTAACCTTATCGTTTTCGCAAATGACAGCGATGGCGAGACTTTTGTAAAATGTATGCAGATGCTTAATTAGTAAACCAGAATTTTTAATGGTAGCGAGCGTATCACGATTTAAATGACATCCATCTGCCATCCTTTTGGATAGAGGGGTCAGGATATCTTGCGTCTTGGCAAGAATAGGTTGCTTCATGCGGACATGTTCCAGAAAGAGAATCGGTGCATTTGGCTTTGCGACGTATCGGATATTCGCCAGTGCTTTTTCCGGTTCGGGAATGGTGCAAAAAACGAGTGTATTCACAACCGTATCAAATGTGTCCTCCTGAAAATTCATATTCTCTGCAGTTGTTTTATGCATATTGATTGGAGTAGTTGCATGGCGAATGTTGTTCTGCGCACGATCTATCATCCTTGGATTCGGTTCCAATGCATCTATGGATATTGCATTATTGTATAGCGGGAAATTAATACCTGTACCAGATCCAACTTCCAGAACATGTCCATAAGCTATGGCCAATAGCGCTTTTCTCGCTTTGTACAGGTTCGTCGATTGTTCCAGCTTCATCACATGGTCATAGAAATATGGAAACCATTTACTCATAACCATTCCTCTTTTCATTGTCAGGATAGGTGAACCGGTTCATTTTTATTATACCCTATATCCATGATACAAAAAGTCACATCAATTATTCGTTTTCCCATGTTATCCGGTCCATCCCAAATAGTATCCAAGGGGAGGGGAGGTGCCAATGATGGTCTTCAGGTAACGTTTCCGCTTGTTGCTTTGACATGTCATACCATATATATGTTTCGCCGTGTGTTTGTTCTTGCAATTGTTTATAATCATATGCAACTGTTCGCCATAGACCTGATTGTTCAAAAATATCTTCCCAAGGATAGACGATGTGTAAATAATGATGTTTCTTACGGTCATTTTTTGTAATGACGAATCGGGTTTGATCACTGTTTTCATAGAAGTTCCACTCATTTACGATGTCATCCGTAAACAAATCCTGTGAACTCGGGAACAAATAATAACATTCGTAGGGAAAAATCAATTTGTTTGCAATGTATGTACGTGCCAGCCATTCATGCTTCTTGATGAGATCGGTTATTTCCATCCAAGGCGATGCATCTTTTTCCAATACAGAGACATCATCTGTTAAAGCCCCGTGTAATGTAGTCAAAGGATGAAAATTTATTTTTTCCAGAACCTTTCGAGCAGAAAGATTATTTTCTTGAGTATTCGCACCGGCCCATTGGATGTGCGGAATACGGAAGGCAGCATCCCGAATATGGTGCATTAATTCCGTGGCATAGCCATTTTTCATGAAACGACGATCACTGCGAAGGCGCCCAAGCATCGCATAATGGTTTGCGAAAATGGAATAGCCCCCAAAGCTGACAAGGCTATTATCTATAAATAAGCCGAATAGTCGGTTATTTCCTTCCATTAAATTCCCGGCAATCCTTAAAATATAGTCCCCCTCAATTCCTGTATCCATGGCTTGCAAGAGTGGGATATCTTCTGCATTCAGCATACGAATCTGAGTTGTCATCGTAAATTCACGCTCCATTAACCAAATATATCATCATTATATGCCCTATCAATATAGTGTTTAAAGCGAAGCGGCTTGATAAGAAAGAATAAGATCTAGGACGTTAGATTGGGAACGTTTAAA
Organism: Virgibacillus sp.; assembly: GCA_035301285.1. Classification (GTDB taxonomy): domain Bacteria; phylum Bacillota; class Bacilli; order Bacillales; family Amphibacillaceae; genus DATGUN01. The sequence goes on along the minus strand of DATGUN010000055.1, from coordinate 5,722 downwards.
ATCATTTATCAAAAGGTTAAAGTTTTTATTTTCATATCCATATCATAATAGATCTTCATAGTGATGACATGTTTTGGCCAAACAAGCCGGCGCAGAAGCGGGCTCTGGCCAACAAGGCCGGGGTCTCTTTAGAATAGTTATACTTACTGACTGATCTGCAGTAAAGGATACCGGTCGATTCATTCCCACTTCTTTATTTTCTCCACGACATTCCTTTTGAACGTCGTGATGAACGTATCTTTTCCATCGGAAGTCTTTTGCTTATGCCATTCATTATAACTTGCTACAGTAATTAAGATTGATCCAGCGATCAGCAGGTAAATCCACCATGGTAGGTTGCCCCAATAGGGTCTGGTTTGCATAAATACATTCAAAAGGAGTACACCAGCCCCAACAAAGAAGAAAGATTTTATTTGATATTTCATGCCTGCCAAAATCGAAATCAAGGATAGACTACCTACAATGATGCCATCGTAAATTGTGTTGCTGTTAAGCCCATCGATGATAAGCAATAGTGCCACTATAAGCAGTATGACCCATTGTAACCGGTTGGCAAGAATGTTGTCCGTTACTTTTTTCAATAAGATAGCTGGAATAATCCATGGAAGCACATATAAATCCATTTCAATCAATTCCGGAATATACAAGAATCCGAGCAATGCATAATAGGGTTGCAATAAATATAGACATCCTGCAAAAACAATCCACTTGGATGGTATATCGTTAACACGGTTTCGCTGCATGATAAGGTATATGGAAATAAGTAGTCCCGGCAGAAGTTTTGTCCATAATGCATCTCCTATAAAAGAATATAAACTGGCAAACGTGATCAAACCGATAATGCTGAACCAGTCAATAATGGGTACTTTTTCTTTTCCGTCCAAATCTTGATAAGTTACCGGATAAATCATATATCCGATGACGGAAATAAGGATGCCAAATGAGGCTAACAGAATCAATGTGAGTTCATCCGCGTTATCACTGAATGTTATGATAGCTGAATAGGTAAGTCCCAGTGGTACGAATTGAACAATATCCCACTTTTCTTTTTGAAGGACGAACAGCAATCCTGCGATATATACAAGTGTCACAATAAATAAGAGGATGTCAAATGGATAGATCATGGTAAATGCCAGAATACCGAGTGCCGAAAACGGTGCCGCATAATAAGTAATCCGCTTTCGCCAAACCCTTTCAGCTATTTGCCAAAGCAATCCCAAGAAAGCACTTGTAGCAAGAAATGCATAAGGCATCCGCTCGTCTACATCGAATAGTGTCATAGCAAGTAATGTCGTCAGCCAAAAAGAAGTGAAAGCAGCATACAAGAAGGTTTTCAGACGCCATTCTTCATTTGCTTGCTTGACACTCAATCCGTAAACAACGGTGCCGAACGCAAATGCCCAGATGGTATCCGCGCCATAAAACAGGAGACTATACAAAAGTGCAAACGGCAAATATAAATGGCCCATCCACCAAAAACTATTGCGTAAAACTTTGTCGCGTCTACCGATTATTGACCCTACAACCAAAAGCAGGAAAGCGCCTGTGGCAAATTGCATTGTGTGGTATAGTTCAGAGTCAATCGCCAGTTCCACATCGACGGCGTATAAGACAGTCAGATAGAAAAATAGGGAAAGTGCACTAACCATAAAAGCAGTCCAAGTTTCTTTCACTTTCCTATACAGTAACAAGGCTATGCCGATGCCTACCAATGCAATCCATATTCTTATCAGGGGATCGATATCCGGTAGAAAAGTCATGATGATTCCCATGGCATAAAAGCCACAAGCTGCAAAAAAAGTACTTTGGTAAAAGCCGAATTTCTTGAATTTACGCCATAACCAACTGATAGGAAGCATCAAAACTCCTGTCCAGGCCAATCCTCCGGCACTGAATGGTTCATTGATCCAACTGTTCTCTTGAAAAGCCGCATAATACATCGTTATTGAAAAACCAAGTGTAATCGCATGTATCCAAGCAGAAATAGGTTTATTCGTGAATATGGAACGTTTTTCAAATCGATCCATAAACACTGCAAGAATACTAATCAAAAGCAACATTGTTCCTGTCACCCAACGTTCAGAAAACATGAATGCAATATAAATTAAAGCGAACATCACTACTAGAGAAACATCTCGAGTACTGCTTTTAATCTGTTTGAAGAAGTTCAGGTTAATCAAACAGCCGATAAAAATGTAAAGGAAAAATACTGTCAGGAACTCTGGCAAGTACACAGACTGATATCCTATGACGTTTTGGGCTAGTAATACGCCTTCATACAGTGCAACGATAAAAAAGACAGGGCTCAAATATCGGAATAGATTCCGGTTGATGACAGTCGTCAGATATGTGAAATTCAACGCAATCATGATATATGCAAGCATCAAGACAAGTGATGCTTCTTCCATCCTCAATAGCATACCTTCTAAACTGATATAGAGAAATGCCAATCCAGAAACAACCGCACTTGTGTATTGAAATGCTTTTTTCAATGGGAAATCCTTCCGGATCGTCATCGGAATAGCAATGAAAATAAATCCCAGCAAAGCGTAAAAAACAGGTCCGAAATCGTTCAATACTGAAAACTCGATCAATTGATAAGCACCATAGACTAACATGGCACTGAAGACAAAATGATAGTTTTTATGATTGGTGACAAAAATCATTGCAAAATATAAAACAGCCGTTAAGAGCATGTTGAATCCATGAGATACTTCCTGTTGATAAAATAGAAGCATGAGTAATGTCGACATGATCAAGTTGGCCTGGATATAGGCAGGGAACTCTTTCGTGAATTGTTTCAATTGGTGCCTTTTTCCAAAATAGGTATAGGCTAAAATCAATACGGCATTAAAAATCATGATACCCAAATAAAAGCTATCTGCGGGAAGATGCAGTGCGGCAATCAAGAAACCGGCGGAAATACTGATAGTCACATAGGAAAACCAAATAAAAAGCCGTGATGCAAGTCTTGCGGCCAACAAAACATAAACGGGCAAAATGACGAAGCTACCTGCTGCTCCAAATAGAAAACGCCCTTCGCCATAATAGGAAAAGTAGGGTCCGAATAACTCAAAGTAGCCGGCAGACAGAATAACAATCGGCAAGAACAAACTTCCCAGAATGTGAAAGGCAAATCCTGTCTTTTCAATTTTCAGCACACGTCTGGTGAAATAAGCCAGACCGAAAAACAGCACTGCCACAAGTGCGATCAAACCTGTCTTGGCCCAATTGCTCATGACGTCCCATGTACTCGTTGCCAGCACAAGACCTCCAATCAATAGCAAAATAACACCGAGATTCAATAACCATGTAATGTTGCGTTCACGTACTTCTTTTGCGGAGAGTTGTTTCTTTTCTTTGAGTGGTTTCTGTTCAGCTTCCTCCTCGATTTTAGCTTTGGCTTCGACATGTGGGGACATGTCAATTTGCTCAGCCTTTGCCTCAGAACGCATAGCTTCATTTTTTTCCACTATCGCATTATAGAAACGTCTCTCGGCATCTGTTACCGTTTCATAAACATCATCGGAAATGTAGTCTTCTCTTTTCAGACGGATCATTTCTTCTTCTACAACTTGCCGTCTTTCCTCAGGTGATAAATGATTCATCCTATCCCTGCCTTTTGAAAAGTAATTAATGGATATCAAGATTATCCGTTAATTCTTTTAAAGTGTTATGTAAAATATTTATCATTATCATGAATATACCATATTTTCAATCTCTTTTGAGATGAAAGATCCTTTTTTAATAATTATGTTTATGCTGTTATAATAATGGGAGTTAGAATTTTTAAATCTTCTTGGGGGAAATTCATGTTGATGAGGTTAAGTATTTAGCATCACACTCATTTGATTATTTATCTTAAAAATTTGTCTATCTCCATAAGAAAATAAAAAACCCGCATCCAATGGATACGAGTTATATGGAGCAAATGTTATAAACTGAGTCTGTTATTCACCGTTTGGCAAATGTCATCTGTGGTTGAGCCTTGCGCATTGATGACGGAACCTTCGATTGCCACATCTGCAATTCCCATCATATCTTTATCTGTTCCTGATATGATAATGCTGTCACAGCCATGCACATCGTCTTCCGAATGCACATCCACTACTTCATGACCCTGCTCCTCTAGTGCCTGTTTGACATTTGACAGTGCGGGCTCGACACCGATACGTGCCATAGTATGCCTCCTCTGAATTGAAATATCATCTGTTATTATGTCCGAAACAGAAGAGGATAAACATTGTCTTGGAGTAGTTGCCCTTTTGTAGGGTGTGGGTAACTAATATTAAAAGAGGCTTCAAAACATGTGGATAGGAGTGAATTAAAGTGAGGGAGTTCATCGGTACATGCCAGCATTGTGGAGAAAATATCTATTGTGAGGATGGGTTCTTTAATGGTGTATTATTGCCCGGTCACATATATCGCTGTTTTGAATGTGATGCTGAACTATCAATGAAAGAAAATAAACGTGATAAGAAATAAAAATGTTTTAAATCCTATGTGCAAAGAAAGAAAAACCATATCGTTGCAAGTAAACAGGAATCAAAAAAATCTTCAAGAAATATGGCAGGTGATCTGAATTGTCTCATTCAAAACATGTTGCAGGAGTAGATGGCTGCCCAAATGGATGGGTCGCTGTAGCGTTAAATGAAGGGATAGGGACAGTTATCCAGGCGCAAAATTTTCCTGAACTTCTTGGACAACTTAACATGGCGGAAACGATCTTAATTGATATGCCGATTGGTCTAGCATCAAATAAAGCAGAAGAAGCATATCGCCCTGAGAGAATGGCCCGTCGGTTTATTCCGAATAAGGGAACATCCATTTTTAATGCACCAGCCGAACAAGCAGCATATTGCACGGATTATACAGACGCTAACATGAAAAATCGTGATATACTAGGGAAAGGCTTGAGTAAACAATCTTATTATATATGTCAAAAGATTCGGGAATTGGATACCTTCATTAAAGAACACCCTTTTCAGGGAAGCAAATTGATGGAAAGCCACCCTGAGGTTTGTTTTGCACGTCTCGCTTCGGACAAAAAGCCAATTTTGCATCATAAACGGACGTCCGTGGGTCAACAAAAACGATTGGAGCTCCTTCAGTCATATGCACATGATGTAGTTGAGGCGGTCAAAAAAGAACTTTCATCGTCAACAGAATTACAGCGGATTGCCGACGATGTCATCGATGCGACATGTCTGGCAATCGTTGCATTGTATGGCGTGGAAAACGAGTTTCAAACTATTCCGGTTGAGCCACGTAAAAATGGCCATAACATTTCTATGCAAATGGTTTATTTTGATGGATAATGTATTCTTTGGTCGATATATCTGAAACGGGAAACCTAGCGAATAGATAATCGCTGTTTTCGACTTTCTTTTCGTGATGGTGCTGTATCGTACAGTCGCCTTTCTGCATCGTTGATCGGATATACACCACGGACCGGTATTGGCCGCCCTTCTTCATTCACGGCTACCATCGTCAGAAAGGATTCGGTTGTCAGACGCTCTGTACCCTGGACGATGTCATGTGCAGTGACTTTGACATATACTTCCATTGAGCTTGTCCCTGTATAGGTCACAAAGGCTTCCAGTGTCAGTGAATCACCGACTTTTGCAGACGAAAGGAAATCAACTGAATCAATAGAAGCAGTGACGACAGTGCTTTTAGCATGTTTCATAGCTGTCAGCGCAGCGATTTCGTCGATATATGC
>DATGUN010000054.1:0-3792 GCA_035301285.1 Virgibacillus sp. | reverse complement strand
TCTTCCACACCTCTTCCAGCGATTGTTGTTCTTGTATCGCGCGGAATACTGATCAGCTGCATAGCATCATTTTGTGGATCTAAGGAAAGGACCATTAAAGCATCAGAACGGCCATTATCACTTTCCTCTGTATCGATTCCCGTCAGCAAAATATTGAGTGGATCTGTTGCTTTGATTTTCTTTTTCGTGATGTCCAGGTCGATTGACTCAACCGGATCATGCATTTTATCATTCACTGTATTCTTCGCATCGTTATAAACCGAGAAGGCATACACACCTACTCCAATGACAAGCAAAAGTAAAATGGCAAGTGGTATTTTCAACCAAAGTTTTTTTGATTTTTTCTTATCTGATCTTCGCATTGCAGTACTCCCCATTATCAAATTTAACCCCGCAGCATGCCTTCTAATTGCTCCCCTATAAGTGGGAGTGGTTCCATAGAGCTAATCAAGTCTTCCTTATCGACAATATTTTCATTCCAGTATATTATACACTATATTTTAACGTTTGAACCAACCTATTATTCGACAATTTATGACAATGTGTAGGGACATCATATAAGAATGAAAGACCTTTTTCTCAAAGTTGACTCAAAGCTTAAAAACCGCGACATGAGATGCCGCTCCGGAAAACAACCCAGCACATATGTCACAGTTTATATCAACTGTGAAGATTAACTGCAACATTTTTTCGGTGGGGCGTGTAACTCCAAATGTTTCCGATGGGACGAGTAAAAACGCAGTCCCAGCCCCAAAACTCACAAAAAAGCCAAAAGAAAAAACAACACCAGAAAACGTGTTGTTTTTTCTTTTTCTATAAAGGAGATGAGATTGCAAACCTTCCATACAATGAGCAACATTATTATATAATCCTACACGGTAACGACAATCATCATTAAAAATAGCATCGTCAAGTAAGCGAGCGATGAGATAAAAATCATACGTGCCCATGCCCGATCGTCTTTCGTAAAAAATCCACTGATACCAAGAATGAGCCAACCAACATTCAGCAATGTGGCAACAACAGCAAAAGTTGTACCGAGCGACGTCAGAAAAAGCGGTAACGGAAGCAGACAAGCAATATATACTACCGTTTGGCGTTTGGTAAATTGAAAACCGTGCACAACGGGAAGCATTGGGACGCCAGCAGCTTTGTATTCATCAAAACGTTTTATTGCAACAGCAAAGGTATGCGGAATTTGCCAAATAAATAAAACCAAAGCTAAAACAATTGGAATAATATGCCATGCAGATTCAATCGCTGCCCAGCCAATTAAAGGTGTAACAGCTCCTGACACACTTCCGATTACTGTATTAAGTGTATATCTTCTTTTCGTCCAAAATGTATACAATACGACATAGGTAAACCAACCTATGAAGGCATAGGCGGTTGCTTCAACTGAAGTAAAAAGTAATAGGATAAATCCAAGAATCGTAGCCGCAATTCCTAACATTAAAACGACATTAAGTGGAATTGTTCCGGTTACAGTCGGGCGACTTTCCGTCCGCATCATTTTTTTATCAAGATCAACTTCGTACCAATTGTTAAACATAAGCGCGCCAGCCATAACAAGTGTGCTTCCTATTAACGTCAGCAGCAGTGTATCCCAATGTGCTGCCAATGATGTGTTTGTAAAATAAAGCGCCAACCAAAAACCTGTAAAAACAGGCAACACGTTTGCGATCAGTACCACCGCTTTAACAAGTGATGTTATATCAGAAATGGCTGTAGAATTTTTCCGTTCATTTGAATTCATCGTTTCACCGATCATATGTGAAGCAGACTTCTCCACTATATTCACCTCACAATTTTTTTCCTGTAAATATGTTATTTACATTATAGCATGAAGTTTCCCTTCAATCGACCGCGGAAGCTTATTCTAAACTTTCTAAACATTACTTTATCATTTTTTGCCTTTTAATAGCGGAAATTAAAATATTACCCGGGAAATAATTAGCGAAATATGTCCGCTTTATACTATTCGTAATAAAATAAGCTGTCGGGATTCACTCGGATCCCGACAGCTTATTAAAGTTCTGTTCTCAACTCCCATAATTCCGGAAAGAAATATTGATCAATTACTTTTTTTAAATAATTTACGCCACCGGAACCACCTGTACCTGTTTTAAATCCTATAATACGTTCCACTGTTTTCATATGTCGGAAGCGCCATTGCTGAAACAAGTCTTCAATATCGACAAGTTCCTCGGCAAGTTCGTATAATTCCCAGTACTGATCCACATTTTTATACACTGTGATCCATGCTTTTTTGACACTTTCATTTGATTTGTGCGGCTTGCTCACATCACGATTTAATACTTCTGCATCAATCGGCAGTCCTGCTTTTACCAATGCTCGAATGGAAACATCATATAAACTGGGCGCTGTATAAGCTACTTTTAACTTTTCCAGTAATACAGGATCTTTTTCATATATTTTTAAAACATGAGGCATCTTATATCCGAGCGCAAATTCAAATAACCGATTTTGATAGGATTGAAAGCCGGATGCATTTCCCAGTTTATCCCTGAACTCAATATATTCACTCGGTGTCAATGTTGCGAGGACATCCCAAACGCGCTTCAGTTGCTCTTGTACTTGTGATACGCGCGCAAGCTTTTTAAAAGAGGATGATAGATTGTCAGATTGAATATCGTGAATCGCAGCATCTACTTCATGTAAAATTAATTTCATCCAAACCTCACTCACGTGGTGGACAGTAATAAACAACATTTCATCGTGGTGGTCACTTAACGGATGCTGACTGGATAATAAAGTATCAAGCCCCAAGTAATCACTATATGTCATACTTTCTTTGAAATCTGTATGGATGTTTTGTTCATCTTTAAAGGCCTGATGCTCATCGGAATGCGTCATGCTTCACCCTCCTTTATCGGTCTGATTACCGCACGGACAGGACTGCCATCTGCTTCCTCCAGCGCTAACGGTAAAGCAACCAGTTCATAGCCACCTTCTTCAATTCCATCCAGCATCACATTTTCCAGAATATAAATATCCTGCTTATGAAGCGCGTGATGACCGGCAAGTTCTTTACTATTAATCGCATCAACAGAAGGCGTATCAACGCCAACCAACTTAACACCAATTGTATTCATATATGCTGCTGCGTCTGGAGTAATAAAAGCTACCTCGTCCGGGAAACGCGTTGGGTCGTTTGGCAACGCCGTTTTTATCAGCAGCCGTTCTACGTATGGAATATTTTTACTTTTTAGCGCCTTTTCATCAATGATTCGAAATTCGCTCAGATCAACTACTTTGCAATGGCCAATATACCGATTGATATCCAAATCGAGAATGCGCTTTCCATCATTCGAAAAATGGAATGGGGCATCGACATGTGTTCCTATATGTGTACTTGTCGTCATCTGCCCGATGTTAACCGATCCACTCATCTCTTTGGTTATTGGTGTTTCATATTGAAATGGTGTATCCTCCGGCCAGTGTGCCAGGTTACGATTTAATGGTTGGGAAATATCAATCCAATTGCCCATCAGGAGACAACCTCCCTTACATTTTCAAACTGTTTATATGTTTCGTCCTGCATGATTTCTTTTAAAATTTGTACACAGTCATACACATCTTCAAATGAATTATACAGCGCTACTGGCGCAAGACGGATACCGCTTGGCGTACGGAAATCAGGTGTGACCTGACGTGCTTTCAGTGCTTTGCAAATTCTCGCAGCTTCCGGATGTTCCAAATAAACATGACCGCCCCGCTGATAGCATTCTTCCGGATTACAAATTTCAATATGATATGCGCTAAGTTCAT
>DATGUN010000053.1:0-3849 GCA_035301285.1 Virgibacillus sp. | reverse complement strand
GTCATCCCGCCACACGTTAAAAATCGTGTAGGTATTGAAATGGGCTCCTCCTTTGGTTGGGAACGTTATATTGGTGATCATGGAATCATGTTAGGAATTGATCGTTTTGGTGCATCGGCAAAAGGTGAAAAATTGATTGAGGAATACGGCTTTACTGTGGAAAATGTTGTGAAACAGGTAGAGTCTTTGGTTAAATAAAGTTCTGAAGGGTGGCTCTGCTTAGGTAGAGTCACCTTTTAATATTTGATTGATGCCATTTTAATCAAGAGTATCACTATAATAAATTAACTTAACTAACTATGCTATACTAATAGTAACAAGTAACTACCGAACGGAGGATTAACCATGCAACGTGGTACTTTTCAGCAAATGAAATCTGTCAATAAATCCATTATTTTAAATAAAATACGGACGGGAGCGCCTATTTCCAGAGCACAAATTGCTAAAGAAACGAAACTGACGCCGCCAACTGTCAGCAGTATTGTAAAAGAATTGATCGAGCAAGGCATTGTAAATGAAAGTAAGCTCGGTGAATCACAGGGCGGTCGTAAACCAACAATGCTTCTGATTAACAGTAGTGCTTTTTATGTGATAGGCGTTGATGCCGGACCGGAAACAGTGGAGTGTATCCTGGCAGATCTGTCTGGAAAGGTGATAGAACGAACAGTAAATAATATTGATACCTCGATTACAAATGAACACTTTCTCTCTATTTTAAAGGAGGGTATTCATCATATATTGGAAGTATCCAATCTGGTCCATGAAAAGATTCTTGGAATCGGTGTTGCAATGCATGGTGTTGTTGATGTGGAAACGGGCACATCCCTGATTGCACCTAACTTAAATCTTATAGACATTCCGATAAAGGATGAAATTGAAAAAGCGTTTGGCCTTCTTGTTAAGGTAGAAAACGACGCTCGGGCAATGGCACTAGGGGAATATTGGTTTGGCGGTCATGGAGAATTGGACAGTATGGCTGCTGTTAATATCGGTCGCGGTGTTGGTGCAGGCGTTGTTATAAAAGGGAAGCTATATCATGGTGCACAAGACCTTGCTGGCGAACTCGGACATATGACGATTGATCTTCACGGGGAAGTGTGTACGTGCGGCAATCGCGGGTGCTTGCAGACATTTGCAACAGGAACGGCGATAGCTGATCGGGCGGGCAAAACTATCAAAGATCATACTGATACATTGACAGGGGAGGAAGTATATTTACAAGCCCAATCCGGTAATGAGGCGTATATGAAAATACTTCAGGAAACCGGGGAAATTATCGGTATCGGTCTGACAAATTTCATCCATTTGATGAATCCCATGAAAATTGTCTTGGGTGGCGGGGTCATGAAAAGTGAAAAAATCCTCTTGCCAAGTCTTAAACAAACGATTGATCAACGTGTGTTAACCCCGGCGGCAAGGCAAACTGAAGTTGCAGTAACAAAGCTGGGAGACGATGCAACACTATTAGGGGCGGTGTCTTTATTACTAGTTGAATTGTTTGATCCAGTGTAAAAGAATAGATGGAAAGCAGGATCAAAATATCTGTACTGACTACATGTTGGAACTAATAATCATATATTTTAAACGAAAAAGCTGTGTGACTGTATTAAAAGATAACAGTCACACAGCTTTTTCTATGTTAAAGACGAGGAATTCTATCATTTCCCGGGAAATACCGACAATATTTCACAGGAAATTTTAGTTATTGTCGATATCAAAGGAAAACACTGTCTGTTTTTGATAGGTTTCCCCAACTTCTAATATCACACTGGGAAATCCTTTGTAATGTAGTGAAGCGGGAGAACCTTGTGTTTCGAAGCAGACACCTAAATGTTTTTCAGAAATCTCTTCTGCTAACTGCAGCCCATCATCCAAACCATTCGCTGTATACATAACCATACCTGGTTGATTTGTTTTAACCGTCAATATGCGTCCGGATGCTTTGTCTTTTACAACAACTTCTCCATTTTTCTCAAACAAAAAATAGTGATCATAGCCTTCTCCGGCAATTTGATTTTGTTTTGAAGGCTGCTCCAATCCTTCTGCAAGTTTCTTGCCCTCCCGGAAATCAAAAGTCGTATCTGAGACATCAAGCTTTTTACCGGTTGGAATCAGCTCCTGATCAAGTTCGACGAAATAGCGGCTATCCATTGTGATTTCATGATGATGAACCGTCCGTTTTAAATCACCGCTTAAATTAAAATAGCAATGATTCGTTAATGCAATTGGTGTTTTTTGATCGCTTTCAGCCTGGTAATCAATGACCAATGCATTGTCATTGTTTAATGTATAGGTAACAGTGACATCCACGTTACCGGGGTATCCGCCATCACCGTCAACGCTTGTATGGTTGAGTTTCAAACCAACGGCATCCTCTGCTTGAAAAGTTTCCGCATGCCAAATCACTTGATGAAATCCCGCTGTTCCCCCATGAAGATGGTGGTCGCCTTCATTTGACTCCAACGAATATCTTTTCCCGTCAAGTTCAAATGAAGCATCTTGAATTCTGCCTGCGACTGGTCCGATAAGTGCACCAAAGAAGTTAGGATTTTGTTCATAGTCGGCGTGATTTTTATAGCCAAGCACGACATTTTCTGTTTTCCCCTTATGGTCTGGCACACATACTTTCGTAATAATGCCGCCGAAATCCAATATAGACACTGACATGCCCTTGTCATTTGTTAATGTGTATTCACACCACTTGCCTAAAACAGTTTGTTTATCGATATGCATCGCTCTTCCCCCTACTTGTTCAATGTCCCGATAAAGCGTTCGAAAGCATCTCGTTCTTTAAACACACCGGCATCTGCTAACACTCTCGCAAACTTCTTCCCAAGTTCTCTCTGTAAAATTTCTTCGGCTTGATTAGCACTTGAAAGTCTACCATATTCGTTCAACAACTGATTTGCCCATTCTTGATGATGTTCCGGCACATGAGTGGAGACACCGGTTAAGAACTTATTGATGTCAGTCAGCTCATCTTTAAGTCGTGCTGGTAAAACTGCAAGCCCCATCACTTCAATCAACCCGATATTCTCCTTCTTAATATGATGCACATCTGCATGTGGGTGGAAAATACCCATTGGGTGCTCCCCCGATGTACGGTTGTTTCGTAATACGAGATCGAGTTCATATAGATTATCATGCATCCGGGCAATTGGTGTGACCGTATTATGAGGTATCTCATCAGTAAAAGCTTGCACGTCTACTTGAGGATCTGAGTAATTTTTCCACGTTTGTAAAATATGATCAGCAGCTTCAAGCAAGTCCTCTTTATGCTTACTTTGGAGTAGGATGACCGACATTGGCCAATCTAAAACAGAGGCAGAGACATCTGCAAAAGCATCTAATTGAAACGAAAACACATTTTTTGCACGGGTCATCGCAAATTCGTAATTTCCGGCCTGATAATGATCATGACTTAAAATTGAACCGCCGACAATCGGCAAATCTGCATTGGAACCAATGAAATAATGTGGAAACTTTTCTACAAACGTTAGCAAGCGGGCAAAGGCTTCTTTGTCGATTTTCATATCCCGATGTTCTTCCGCAAGTACGATGCTATGCTCATTATAATAAACATATGGCGAGTACTGTAAATACCAGTTTTCACCCATCAATGGGACATTAATAATCCGATGGTTGGCCCTTGCAGGATGACCTGTTCTGCCTTCATAGCCTTCGTTTTCCACACATAAGACGCATTTTGGATAATCGACTGTTTCTTTTTCCCGTTCCCGTTTAATTTGTTCCGGGTCTTTTTCCGGTTTGGATAAATTAATTGTAATGTCCAAGTTACCGTATTGTGTATCAGCCTTGAAATGGACATTCTTTTTAATTCGGTTCATT
>DATGUN010000052.1:0-2736 GCA_035301285.1 Virgibacillus sp. | reverse complement strand
TGCATGATCATAGCCAAAGACCGGCAACATCCGTTCAATTTTTACACCTGGCGCATCGAGAGGGACCAAGATCATTGACTGTTGTTCATGTTTAGCTGCTGTTGGGTCGTTTTTCCCCATAACAATCGCTATTTTACAGCGCGGATCCCCCGCCCCCGAAGACCACCATTTACGCCCATTAATTACATATTCATCGCCATCTCTGATAATACTTGATTCAATATTGGTTGCGTCACTTGATGCTACATCTGGTTCCGTCATCGAAAAACAGGAACGTATTTCACCAGCAAGAAGAGGTTCAAGCCATTGTCTTTTATGCTCTTCTGTTCCATACCGAGCCAATACTTCCATATTCCCTGTATCCGGTGCACTGCAATTAAACACTTCGGGGCCAATCATTGATCTCCCCATAATCTCACAAAGTGGTGCGTATTCCTGGTTTGTGAGCCCTGCCCCATAATCACTTTCAGGCAAAAACAGATTCCAGAGTCCTTCTGCTTTTGCTTTCTGTTTCAGCTCTTCCATAATAGGTGGAATCTGAGACCATCTGCTTTCTTGTTGATTCAATTGTTCTTCATAGAGCTGTTCATTTGGATAAACATTTTCTTCCATAAATTGCGTTAGCTTTTTCTGTAGTTCTAAAACTTTATTCGAATAGGAAAAATCCATCTCATTTCATCTCCCTTTCATATTTCGGAACCCACATACTAACTGTATGGTATGTTCAGAATATTTATTCACAATTATATAGGTGTCTGCTTTAAAATGCAAGCTGTTGGAACACCTATACAATTCTTTTTTCAGAAACAAACAGAAGTTGCCTGTTTTTCCTTTATATAATGACGCACCTGTAAATCTTCAATAGTCCCTTATTCGCCTTCCTATTCACCCCAACCCTTCTCATACTTCACTTCCCCACCAACAATCGTCATCCCAACTTCCATCTCCAACAACCCATCCGCATCTTCCATTTTAAATGGATCACGATCATACACAGTCATATCAGCCAACTTCCCTCTCGTAATCGTCCCCTTAGTCGTTTCTTCATTCGTTGGATAGGCTCCCATTTCAGTAAACAGCCGGAAAGCTTCATAGATAGATAGTTTCTCCCCCGGATAATAGCCATCATGATGCTGACCGGGTTTTTTCCTTGTGACAGCTGCATGAATGCCGAGCAACGGATCCACTGGCTCAACAGGGGCGTCTGAACCACCTGCACAAATCACACCCGCATCCATTAATGTTTTCCAAGCGTAAGCATGCTTCATCCTTCCCGCTCCCAGCCTTTCCTCCACCCATGGAAAATCACCTACAAGAAATCTTGGCTGGATATCCGCAATTCGATGCTTAGCCGCAAGTCGCCCGATTAATTCTTCCCGTAAAACCTGCACATGAATGAGCCGGTCTCTATGAGTGACAGGTGGAAATTGATCCAGAATATCAAGCACATTTTCCAGCGCCTGATCTCCAATCGTATGAACAGCTACAGGCATGGACAGCTCGCGTGCGCTACGAACAATCTCATAAAGTGTTTCTTGATCAAACATCGCTTCGCCGTACATTTCTTGTGCGTCATGGTAAGGTTCCGACAACAAAGCCGTCCTCCTCCCTAACGCTCCGTCCGCAAAAATTTTCACCGCGCCAATTTGTAATGTATCATTGCCATATCCCGCATACATCCCGTTTTTCTTTAAATCGTAAAGAAAAATATGGTCGATTAATAAATTACATCTTAGGCCAAGCTGCTCCTGATTGAGTAGCTCATCATACAGTTGATATGTCGTCTCCAGTCCTCCGAGGTATGCCGGGTCATTCGTATGCACACTTGTGATCCCTTTGCTCATTGCAAAATGAATCGCTTTTCTCATCGCATTTTTGATCATTTCATATGATTTTTCCGGCATGTGTGCGGTAATGAGTTCAGAGGCTGATTCAAGCAGAAGTCCTGTTGGTTGTTTCGTTTTTTCATCCAAAACAACTGTCCCGCCTTCAGGAACGGTCATCGACGGGTGGTACCCGCAATATTCCAGTGCTTTTGTATTGACGAGAAAAGCATGACTGCAGATTCTCGCGATAAATAAAGGCCTGTTTGGTGCAGCGTGATCGAGTTCTTCAATGGTAGGAATCCCGCCATCGGTAAACAAATTTTCATCCCATCCTCTTCCTATTAACCATTCGTCTTCTTGAAGTGTATTTGCCTGCGTACGGATTTTCCCGAGCATGTTCTGTTTAGAAGTCATTCCTGTCACATCCAGATCCAAAAAACTACTCGCAATGCCGGAGAGATGAAGATGACTGTCTATTAGTCCAGGGGTAACTGTTTTTCCCTGCAAATTAATAACCTCAGTATCCGCCCTTCCCCAATACAGCATCAAATCTTCCGTTGAGCCCAGATCTATGAAACGCCCATTTTCGACAACAACTGCTGTTACATAAGGTTTTCTCTTATCAAACGTATAAATTTTACCATTCGTATAGATTTTTCTCATCCAAGCATCTCCTTGCTTAAAATCCAATGTCATTTCTCAGTATGGATAATATACAATACTCTTTGTTACAAAGCAACAATATTCAAAAAATACAATCAATGCATTTTGAACACAAATCACTATAAAAAAGTGTTAAGATAAATATAATAACATGCAGAAAGAAGAGGTGTTCTCTACAATGGAAAGTCAAAAAGGAAAACTGGTTGAAACCTTTTATCATGCTTATAGTCAAAACCAGACCATTCCT
>DATGUN010000051.1:0-3135 GCA_035301285.1 Virgibacillus sp. | reverse complement strand
CTTTCTTTTTATTTTTTAGCTGTATCATGGAATTAAGGCAAACATAAATCATGGAAATGCCTACATTATCGAAAGGGGATTTTTGTATGCTTGATGTAAAAACCATTGGAACTGTTAAAGCAACAGCGCCTCTCTTAAAGGATCATATCGAGGAAATCGGAAGCACATTTTACCAAAAACTTTTCACCCGTGTACCCGACTTATATAACATGTTTAATCAGACGAATCAGGAGCGTGGTCTGCAACAAGAAGCACTTGCATATGGTGTCTATCTAGCAGGGGCGAATATCGATAATCTAAAAGCGATTGAATCAACAGTTGAACGGGTCGCTGAAAAACACCGTGCGTTGGACGTAAAGCCTGAACAATATCCCATTGTCGGAGATACTTTACTTGAGGCGATCAAAGAAGTACTTGGGACTGCGGCAACAAAGGAAGTGATGGATGCTTGGGAGAAAGCTTATCAATATATCGCTGATGCATTTATCAACATCGAAGACAAAAAATATAAAGAAATGGCTCAAAAAACAGGTGGCTGGACGGGTAACCGAACATTCTATGTCGATCAAAAGATCAAGGAAAGTGATGTTATCACATCATTTTATCTGAAACCAGAAGATCAAGGTCCTATCGCCTCTTACTTGCCTGGGCAATACCTGACCATCCAGGCGAATATCGATGGAGAAAAATATGCGCATAAGCGCCACTACAGTTTATCAGATGCTCCAGACAAGGATTACTACCGCATCAGTGTCAAGCGCGAAGATGCACCCGATGCAAACACACCAGCCGGTGTCGTATCGAATTATCTGCATCAAAACATATCAGAAGGCGATACCGTCCAGATTGCTGCTCCTGCAGGAAACTTTGTCATTGAAACAAATGACAAGCCCATTGTTTTGCTCAGTGGGGGCGTTGGTATCACACCTATGATGGGCATGCTGAACACCTTGGTAGAAGCGCAACCCGAACGGGAAGTCACATTCATTCATGCAGCCCTGAATGGTAACGTCCATGCCATGAAAGATCATGTTTTGAATATGACCTATAAACATGATAACCTAACCTCTTATTTCTGCTATGAAAAGCCGACAGAACCAGATAAGGCCGAAAAAGTGTATGCCAAAGAAGGCTTCATTGACCTCCCGTGGCTCAAGGATATTCTTTCGGATAATCAAAAGGACTTCTATTTTTGCGGCCCGATGCCGTTTTTAAAAGCCATAAACGGGGCATTGAAAGAATGGGGCGTTCCGGTTGAAAACCGTCATTATGAACTATTCACACCCATGAGCACAGTTGAAGAATCATTCAACGAAAAAGAAAAACAACCCGTTTCCTGAGTTTTTGCGGAAAAGTTGAATAAAAAAGTGTCAGAGCCGCTTGATACAAAACGACTCTGACACGAACATTTGACTGACCGAACTGATTATGGCTGAATGGCATTAACATTACTGCTGGCCAATTGCCTTTTTGATGCCGACGATATCTGCTTCATTATCCATTTCCCTTTTAACCAAAATATCGAAACCATTCTGCATCTTTTCCTGTCTTGCTTCCACATTATCAAATCGCTTATCCATTTCTTCAAAACGCTTATCAATCTGCTCAAAACGTTTATCTACTTCCTCAAAACGCCTATCAATCTGCTCAAAACGTTCATCTACTTTCTCAAAACGCTTATCGATCTGCTTAAAACGTTTATCTACTTCCTCAAAACGCTTATCCACTTTTCGAAACCCATCGTTCATCTGATCATTCAATTCTTTAATCGCCTGTAAGATCTGTTCGGATTGCATATCTGACATTATAAAATCGACCCCTCCCCACAACAGAATAGCGAAAATATATCTACTTATATTATTATAATTTAATACAATGGTAGAAACAACTTTCTTTTCGCCTCATGACCTAAATCAATGTTAAGACATTAGCCACCACTCGTCCAGTCCATAAAAGTGCATTTTCAGCAAGCACTTTTTCTTAAAAAATAAATATCACAGAAATAAAACCCAAAAGTATTACATCAACCAAGGATTGAAATCCATTTTTATAGAAAAACAACTCCTCTACGCACGAATGATTGTGTTTACCCACCAGCTACAACCGCACCTTCGTAGAATCTTTCATTCTTTCATCCCAATCTGCTTTCGGCCAAAAGGTCTTCCCTTGATACATCATATGCTTCACTCGTCCATTCTCTTCATGAAAATGCACCAATTCACCTTCCAATCCACCACTTCCGGTTTCTGTAATACGAAATGTATCTTCCTCGACAAACGTCAACTTTTCAGTCGCAGCAAATGGATCCCAAATACCCGCTGGCACGCTTATCAAATGGTCCTTCTCAGCCAGTATATGGATATGGGCCCACAAACTCACGTAACTGCCTTCAAACCTCGTCAATCCATGTTCGGCCACATTCGACAGATGTGCGTCGAAATAGTTGATGATGTTGTATATGCTTGATAGCGTTTGTTCCGCTGGTCCATCAATCGCATTCGTCAGTACGGATACAACAATGCCGTCTTCCCCATTTGCCATTGACCTTGATATACATCCTGGAAAACCACCACTATGTCCAAATGTTTGTTGTTTTCCGTATTTCGACAAAAAGAAGCCCAAACCATAAGCTGTATCGGTATCCCGGGAACGACCCGCAAACGATGGCCACTCCGCACGCTGCATCGCTTTTTTCGATTCATCACTCAAAAGCTTCCCGGAACCAATCATATGCGCATTCAAATAGGTACATAAATCCTCGGTCGTCGAACAGAATCCGGTCGCAGCCGCCATCACATGGGTGCTAATCGCTTCAATCGGCAGACGACCTCCCCGCTCATATCGTGCATACCCTGTCACAAGTTGATTTTCCGCAGGCTGATTCTTTTCCGGGTAATAATCCGGAAACGTATTTCTCATTCCCAACGGCTGCACAATCCGCTCCATCACAAACGTATCATACGCCACCCCCGTCACACGCTCAATCACCATGCCTAGCAACGTATAACCATAATTACTGTATTTCATCTTGATATTATTATCCAGAATCAATGACGTCTCCATCATTTCCTCAATGAAACGCTCCTCATCTGGAAACGCGCGCTCGAGTTGCCAATAATCCGCATCAACGCCATC
>DATGUN010000050.1:0-3326 GCA_035301285.1 Virgibacillus sp. | reverse complement strand
ATGTTTTTTTCTTCAATAAGTATCAATTCCTTTCCGGGTAGAGTCTTGTTTAAAGTTTTAACAGTGAGTTGAGTAATGTACATAGATCACCTCTTTTTCCTTTTCCTAGTTTCATAGAAAAAGCAACCAAGTACCTAGGAAACAATATACGGATAAATAAGTATGATTGATATACATTATAAACGTACCAAGTTCATAGGGGTTCGTCAATATATATCATAATTCTCCAAGGATTTATGGAATGTATGGTACAAAAGAACTATGAAAAAGGTGATTTTGTCGAATCGTGCGAAACGTCATACGTAAATTGAACACTTTTGTTAAACCGAGCACGCAAATCGATCATCCTTCGGGAGAGAGTACCTATTCGAGTAACATAAAAAACCGCTCTATGCAGTTACATAGAACGGTTCGATTGCATCAGCTATCCTGATGGCTTCTGATGGATTTAAAACAATCCTTGTTTACAATTGATTCGTTATTCCAGTATGAAACGGCTTATCATTATCCTTTTAAATCCTGTTCCATATCTGTGAAGATTTTTCGTGTTTTATCGCTGGGTTGCTTGGTTCGTTTACTGACGATATAAAGAGCTGCCAGACTCAGTAAAAAGCCAGGGACGAGTTCGTAAAGCCACTCGGAAAGACCTGTTGAAATCCAGATGATGACTGTCAAACCCCCGACAACGACACCTGCGATCGCTCCTGCTCGCGTCATTTGCTTCCAATGGAGGCTGACAAGGATGACGGCACCAAACGTTGCCCCGAACCCAGCCCAAGCGTTACTGACAATGTCCAGGATGTTCGATTCTGGGTTGAAGGCGATTATGGCAGCAACAACTCCGACGATCAACACCGACATACGACCGATAAATACGAGTTCTTTATCAGATGCCCCTTTGCGGAAAAAGGCACGGTAAAAGTCTTCTGTAAGTGCGCTGGACGTCACGAGTAGTTGTGATGCAACAGTACTCATGATAGCAGCCAGGATGGCGGCGAGAACAAATCCGGTAATGATCGGATGGAATAATACGTTGGCAAATTCGATCAAGACGGTTTCTTCATCCTCCAGCGGACCACCATGGTTGGCGAAATAGGCCGCACCGATCAAACCGACGGCAGAGGCACCGATGAGACCGACGACCATCCAGATAATATTGACACGTCTAGCTACTTTCAATTCTTTATGGCTACGGATAGCCATGAAACGCACGATAATATGCGGTTGACCGAAGTAGCCAAGTCCCCAGGCAAGCAAGCCGATGATTCCAAGCACTGTCTCACCCGTGAAAAGGTTGAACATGGTTGGATCGATGGCATTCAGTTCACTGACGACACTGAAGTCACCTCCAATATCAGTGAAAGCAACAATGGGAACGAGAACGAGTGCAATGAACATGATGACACCCTGCACAAAGTCGGTTGTACTGACAGCCAAAAAGCCACCGAACAATGTATAAAAAACGATGACGCCAAGTGTTATGAAAATACCTGTATGATACCCCGCACCAAATGCGCTTTCGAACATTTTTCCACCTGCAACCATGCCAGATGCCGAATAGATGGCGAAAAAGATGACAATGAAAACGCCAGATACTAAGCGTAGAACGCGAGTTGTATCTTCAAAACGATTTTCAAGGTAATCGGGAACTGTAATGGAATTGTCGGCATATTCAGAGTAGATCCGGAGACGTGGGGCAACAACGAAGTAATTAATATAAGCCCCGAGTGATAATCCAATGGGGAGCCATATTTCTGAAAGACCAGAAATGTAAAATGCTCCCGGCAGTGCCATGACCATCCAGCTGCTCATGTCAGATGCTCCGGCAGACAGAGCTGTGACCGCGGGACCTAGATCCCGGCCGGCAAGCATGTAATCAGATAATGTTGAAGTCTTTCGGTAAGACCAGTAACCGATGGCCAGCATCGCAATCATATAGATTGCTAGCGTGATGATTGTCATAATGTCCATGTAATTTTCCCCCTTAATATGGTAAATTCTCTAAAAAAGATAAATACTGTTCTCATGATAACGCTTACCGGTGCATGATTCAAGATTTATTTTTGTCAGAAATCAGGTTCACTGTCCTTCTTCATTTGAAAGAAATCTGGATGACTTAGTGTTCGCGGTAACATTTGTATTGTGGATCATCTTTGTATAAACAAGTGCCAGGTTCCAACGTTGTTTAATGTGGAACCTGGCATTTTTTATCATTGATAATTAACGATCACTGGGGCAGGATCGAGCTGTAATACATCTTCGGGGGTCATCAGTGGTTCATCGTTTTTCGAGAATAGCTTGAAACCACCGTATTGGATGGGTTCGTCTCGCACCAGTTTTCCGTAGGCGCTCATTTTGATGGATGAATCACCGAAACCATCATAATTCAATGGGACTTCCACATGATCGGTCGGATGGATTTCATCTTTATTTCTGACGATGCCATTTCCAAATTGGTGAACGAGTACGATTTTATCGGGCAAATCGTTTTCGCGGACCATTTCATCGACATGATCGACCGCCTTTTGAACATCTGCCCCTTCTACATGTCCAAGGTCTTCACCAGGTATTTGTCCTTCGCCGACGCTATATTCCGTATCAATGGCTAGGTGAACGTTTGGATTTTTTAAATAAGGCTCGACTTCTTTGACTGCTTCCATGACTGAAGCCCGTCCTAATTGAACGTCCAAAAGAATCAGTGCGTCATTCTCTTCGGCCAAATCGATGTATTCCTGTATGACATCATCATCGGGCGGCGTGATATACAAATCTTCCGGTCCGGGACTTCTCTGGGCGACCGTCGCAATCAGTTCAATCGTCGGAATGGCAGGGCGTTCAGGATCTAAGTCTGAATATTCCTGGGTCCGTTCCTTCAATTTTTTCATCATGTCTTCAGGTGAATACTCCCCGAGAATGCCCATATCTTTTGAAAGGGGGGTCCCGTAGTATGCAACAAGCCGGTTTTGTTTAAGCGGACCGTTCGTTGTATCCTCTTTATCTTTTAAAAGAACATCGCCAAGTGGAACACTCCGTTCGGGATTGCCGCCTTTTGCTTCGGCTTTGGGCATTTCTGCTTTTTCCTGCTCATTATAATGGTCCTCTAGTTTCTGGGCATCATCGGCAGGGGCCAGTGGCGAATATCCATTCATGATAAAAGCGGATTTTTCTTCCAGTGTCGCTTTTATTTCGGTCATATCGTGTGCTTTATAGTCGTTTTTTTCGCTTGATGTATCGTTTTTATCAGTACAAGCTGCAATCAATGCGATGCAGGCGAATACACTGAACGTTATTATGTATTTCTTTGACATAGTTACACTCCTATTTTT
>DATGUN010000049.1:0-3472 GCA_035301285.1 Virgibacillus sp. | reverse complement strand
TGATGAGGTGATATTCGTGAAAATTGGACTGATAGCTGGAAGCATTGTGGTACCCCTATGTATGATATACGTCCAATATCGGTGGCGACAAATGCGTTCAGTTTTTAATCTATTGATGGTCATATGTGTAATCATTTTCGGGGACATAGCTGCCATATCGCTATATCAAATCATTCGTGATAACGCGGTGTTCATGACACGTATCCATGGCTTGTTTTTGAATCCACTATTCATGGCGACAGGGGCTTATGTAGGGCTATATACGATTTACAGGCTCATGCTATTAAGTTGGAAGGAATGGCGAGACCATTAAACAGCCAGGAAAGCTCATTCGGACGTTAATGTCTGTCATTTATCCTTCGTTTTTTTAAAGTCTGCGTTTAAAATGTTTATAAACACCCACTGCACTTTCCACGATCAAAACAATGCCCAGTATCAAGTAAAGAGCGGCCCGGTCCAGTTCGCTCCATGCCATAATGGAAAATACAATCAAACCAATACCGAGAAGAAAAGTCAAAATATGAAATAGGAGCTTGAAGCGTTTATTCGATTTATTTTCACGCATGATGATGCACCCCTTCCCATATTAAAGCAAGTCATTTGATATACAAAAACGGCCGTCACATGATAGGGGGCCCATAAGCAGATATTGAAAATCTAGCTTGTGGGCACAGTATCTATGCGGCCATTTTTATAGGTTACTAGTTTACCGGTCCATTTTTCAGTAACATTTCATAGTCAATGAGATTCAGAGACGCGTTATAACAATGTGATTACGCGGCATCATTACCGGCATCATCATTCTCCGCTTCGTTTTCTGCCTGATCGTTATCGCCTGCATCCTCCGCAGCCCCGTCATTTTCGGCATTGTTTTCGTCTGAATCATTTTCTTCATCAGCTTCAATTTCTTCACGCAGTTTTTCATCGTCTTGTTCCACTTGTTCAAGTACGTTATCATCCATCGGTGGCGTATAATCAACGTTTTGAGTATAGTTGTTGCTTGCGTTCCAGAGCAGGAATTCATCGATGCCCGATTCATTCAACGCCCGAATCTGTGCTTCCACCTCTTCTTTGCCGTACTCTTTATAGTTACCCGATCCGAGCCATGATGCTGTAAAGTCCTGGATCCATGGTCTGGATATCGGTGGATCATCCATACGGAACAATTTATCCTTTTCTTTGACCGCATATTCGAATACCGTTTCATACGGCTTCAAATCAGGCTTATCAATGTCCAGGCTCCCTTCGCCCCAATGGGACGGGTAAATCATGGAGGAAAGCACATCGATATGCTCACCGATTTTCACGAGATCCTGTCCGATGCCCGGAGCGTTGGGAACGGCTGCAGTATATCCGAAAATATCAACACTGACATCGACATCGTAGTCATCAAGTTCCTCTTCCGCATACGCCACAAAATCGGTGACAGATTGGACGCGGGCTTCTACATCATCGTCCATTTCGGCATAGTCGCCTTTGTCATAATTCAAATCATCGGCACGGGTTTCAAATCCTTCAGGGAACCGCACATAGTCGAATTGGATATCCTGAAATCCCATTTCCGCCGCTTCTTTTGCAATGGCGAGATTATTTTCCCAGACTTCTTTTTTAAATGGACTGACGAATGCATCGCCTTTTCCGTTTTTCCATACCTGATCACCTTCTTTAAAGGATAGTTCAGGGCTCTCTTCGGCCATGACACTGTCCTTAAAAACCACGATACGGGCAATCGGGTAAATATCTTTTTCATGTAGTTTCTCCAGAACTTCTTCTGGATCGTTTATGTATGGCTGTCCAGTCGATTCGATGTCTGAATCGTCATCGGGTTTATAGGTCAGATAACCTTCATCATCTTTGATATCGATGACCATTGAATTCAAATCGGTTTGATCGATTAAATCGACAAGCTCATCAAAGCGCTCCCCACCAACGGAGTGCCCTGTAGCATATAATCCTCGGACCGTATCCGGACGATCGAATTCGTATTTCCCTTTTATCTTTTCCTGTTCACCTTCTCCATCCGCTTCTTCAGATGATGCGTTGTCATCTTCATTGCCTTCTTTTCCATTATCCGCGTCATTCTCCCCAGTCTCTCCCGCGTTATCCTTTTCATTGTTGTTCTCTTTTTCACTGGCGGTCCCCGACGAACAAGCTCCGAGGATAAGCAGAAGCACCAACCCCGTCAACAATAGAGTCATAGATTTTTTCATAATTTTTCCCTTTCCCGTATGTATTTTGATTCGAATACCCACCCCTGTTATATAAAAACGACCAGAGTCACATAGCGATCTGCAAAAACCCCTATTGCTTGATTTTTTCACGTTTTTATCGAATCATGTCATACCTTATATTGTAAGGCCTATCCCCCCTTTTTTCAACGAATTTTCCAGTTTATTTTAAGGGATCAGGAAAGGGGGCCACTGTCTCGCTCGTTACATCTACTTCAAGTAAAAAACGAGTCTCCAGACCCCCGATCTTGTCTCACCTAGGGACATTAAAAGAAGAGCGCCGAGAATAGCGATTAACCAAGATGCGAAACCTGACCTCCTGTCTCATTATCTGGGTCTTTCCAGACAAGCGTGATCCCGATACCGACAGCTAACAATACCGTCGCGAAGTAAAAAGGATAATCCATATCGATATCGAATAAAACACCACCGATAATCGGTCCGATGACATTTCCGATGCTGGTGAACATGGAGTTCATGCCGGCGGCGAATCCTTGTTCATGGCCTGCGATACGTGATAGATAATTCGTGACAGCCGGGCGCATCAAATCAAACCCGATGAAAATGGTTACCGTCACAAGCAAGATGGCATAGTATTCATGGACAAGCGTCATCCAAAAAACGAGCACGCCGGAAAATATCAGGCAATAGCGAATCAGCTTGATCTCACCAAGCCATTTGACCAGGTAACCAAATAACCCCACCTGAAAAATCGCACCAAGCACACCACCGCCGGTAATCATGATGGCTATATCGGTAGGTGTAAATCCGAATTTCCGGTCTGCGAACAATGAAAACAGCGATTCGAATGATGAAAGACCGAATGACGTAATGAATATGATCATAAATGATATGAAAAAGACGGGGATGAAAATCTTGCGCCACCCCTTTTGGGCTCCCTCCACCTGGACCTGGATATCATCTTCGTACCGCTCAGGCTCATGCATGAACAAGATGGAAACGACGAAGGCCATCAGTGCAAACCCAGCGGCAAAGAAAAATGGAATCCGCGTTCCAATACCGGCTAAAAAGCCTCCCACCCCTGGTCCGATAATGAATCCGGTGGAAATGGCCGCTGACATGTAGCCCAGTGCTTTCGGGCGGTATTCCATCGTCGTGATATCAGCGATGTACGCTGTCACACCAGGCATGATGAATGCAGCACTGATGCCACCAAGGATGCGCGACGCAAATAGCACATACACGTCTTGGCCGATTCCAAACAAGAATTCGGAAAAAGCAAA
>DATGUN010000048.1:0-57880 GCA_035301285.1 Virgibacillus sp. | reverse complement strand
TGTTATTTTGTTTCTTGCAGTTTTGTGTTTAATTCCGCAATTTCTTTTTCCAGGCGCACCAATTGTTCCTCGGCTGATGATACCCGGCCACCGACAAATTCCAATTTATCCATATCTTCTTGAATGCGAATGTAATCTGATTTTAATTTTTCGATTTCCAGTTCCAATTCTTTTTTTGTCATATTTACCACTCCCAATCCTATTTTAGGCATGAGCCCCCTCAAAAAACAAGAAATTCGGGTACGTATATTGGAAAAAGAGAGGGCAGGCGGATGATAGGCACTTCCCCGGCCTATTCGCAAAATGGTGAATAAATGGCACCTGTCCACATCACCACTATGCTAAATAAGCGCATCCTCCTTTGAGTCTTTCGATTCCCGATAAGTATGGTAAAAGTGAATAATGGTCGTTTTGATGACCGCATATATCGGTACTGCAAATAAAATACCCAAAAAGCCGGCAATGCTTCCGGCTGCTAAAATAACTGTAATAACCGTTAATGGATGCAAATTAAGGACACGGCCCATCACATTTGGCGAAATAAAGTTACTTTCAATTTGCTGGGCGATCAGTGTTACAATCGCTACCCATAAAATCATGATTGGAGCCTGGAATGCACCTACAATCAGTGCAGGAATAACTGCAATAAAGGGTCCGAGAAACGGGATTACATTCATGAGCATGGCGAACAATGCAAGTGTCAATGCGTAATCCAATCCAAGTATCAGATAGCCGATAAACAATAAAATGCCGACACAGATGCTGACAATTACTTGCCCCTGAATAAACCCAGTCAAGGCAGTATCAATTTTATTTAATAAACGTTTGATATTATCCGCTTTTTTCTTTTCGAAAATCTGCGTAATAAAAGGGATGAACTTGTGCCCGTCCTTTAACATGAAAAATAAGAAGAAAGGTACAAGTATGAGCGCCGCAACAAAACTGATCAATTGGCCGATAAACCCGAATAAAAAGCTCATGACATTTTCAATGTGGGTCTGCAAGTTTGCTGTGAAACTGTCGATAGCCTCATCAACTTGTTCGGGGATTGCAAATTGATTGGATTCCCATAGGTTTTGTGCACCCTTGACCATCTTCGGAACATTATCGATCAAGTTGCTGAATTGTTTTTGTGCTATCGGCGCAATATACATAATGAACAGGAAACCGATTAAAAGGAATAAAAGAAATACAAGCAAAATAGCAACAACACGGTTGATTTTAAATCGTTCGAACAGGTGCATAACAGGCTTGGAAATATAATAAAGCACCCCTGCCCCTATAAAGGGAATAGCGACCGCGCCAAGGTATTTAAATATCGGATCGAAAATAAAGTCTGTAACTGAAATGAGCCAGATTAATAGAAAAATCATAATGAACAGTACTAATGTTTGAAACCAGCGCTTCTGGAACAATGGAATCACAACTTTCTATAAATTGGTATAGAATAACTTTACCTTTTTTCAGGCAAAAAAGAAAGGGAGAGAACTATTTGAGTTTCCGTAAAATGTAATAAGTTGAATCGAAAAGCAGAGTTGATTGAGCTTTCATGGGATTATGCATAGAAATATCCACCAAACTAGGATTTTTGACATACGAAAATGGAGGATGGGACAAGTGGATTTTGACCAAAGGATGTCCGACCTATCGCTCCGGAAATATACTTCGCTTTAGCTTTATCACAGCTCAAGGTCGACATCTGCTCCCAATAACGTCGCAGTGTCTACTTTGCCGCGGGCGGCTGGTGAGCCCCCTTGTGCTAACGCACGGCGGTGTCTCACCGATGCCTTTGCTCCCGCAGGAGTCTTCGTATATTTCCTCCGCTAAATTAGCGTTTTGTCCGTCATTGGAAACATACTCTCATTCTCTCCCAGCCTCTTTTAAAAGCTATTCCATTTCTTTGATTCAACAGATGAGTTTCATCGTTAATTGACGGGGACCTGTATCCCTGAAGGAGATCCAGTCCCGGATGCCCGTTCGGGCGTACGCCAACGGGACATGTAATCACGAACGACGCCGATGGCATCCTTTGCGGACGGGTTTGTTCGTGGCCAGCATCATCGGTTGCTCACCCAATCCGTAAACTAGGACGAGGCGGATAGGGCTTTTTATATCCACATATCCACATTATTCTGCTTTGCTAAATCTTATCGAGGTTTTTTACGGAAACTCAAAGATTTTGCCAAGTTCGAACAATTTAACCAGTCATCGAATCTATCTCATAAAGCGATACTTTAATGAATAGGCTTATACTAAAAGTAAATATAAGACTGGATTAGAGCCCGTTTCTTTTTTAATTGATGGAATCTTGGCGCCAGAATGCAAGAATCATTTTTTGTTCAGTCAATTCACAACGTTTAATGAATCACTGAAAAAATGGCAAAAGCTTAAAATACTACTTTATGAAGAAATATTGACAATTTTGAAAGCGTTTGCTAGAATCTATTTACAAAATATCATTACATTATTAATTCTAAATCTGTTAGACGATTGAGGATGAGAGTAAAGATTTCTTTTTCTGTATAGAAAAGTTAATTTCTTTACCTCTATTTTTTAGAATTTTTAATCTTTAAAAGGAGAGAGTTATTATGTATAAAGGTAAGATGTCCTACGTGCTTGCTGCTGTATTTTTTGTGAGCGCCATCATTCTATCATCATGTGCAGCCGAGGATTCCGGCGGAGGGGATTCAGGTGATTCGATCACATTGTATTCACCCGAAACACCTGACTTATCCAAAGAATTGGCTGAAAAATACGAAGAAATACATGGGGAAAAGGTGAATGTCGATTATGCCGGTACGAATGTACTTGTTAACCAAATGATGGCAGAAAAGGAAAACCCAAAAGGAGATGTTTGGTACGGTGGAGGAGGTTTATTACCTTTTGAGTCAGCTGTCGACAAGGATATCATCACTCAATATGTACCCGAGGATGCCGAGGATTGGGAAGTTACTGAAAACGGAATAAAAATGAAACATGAGGATGATTATTATACAGGTGTCGAATATTTTGTTTTAGGATTCGCCTATAATACCGAATTGGTTTCGGAAGAGGAGGCACCTGAAACATGGGATGACTTACTAGACCCGAAATGGGAAGGGGAAATTCAATTTCCGAATCCAGCTGCGTCCGGAACCTCTACACTAATGGTTTTAAGTTATATGATGCAAAATGGCGAAGATGAGGGTTGGGAGTATTTTCAAAAGTTAAGCGATCAAGCGAACTCTATTCCTGATTCAGGTTCTGGTCCAACGAAAGGGGCTGCTATGGGGGAAGCTAAAATTGCCATCGGTTTTGATTTTATGGCCTATGAACATCAAGCAAATGGCGAAGATATAGACTTTGTCGTTCCGGAAAACACGCCTGTACTTGTTAACCCAATGACATTAATCAAGGATGGACCGAATCCAGAAGGTGGAAAGAAGTTTATGGACTTTATGTTAACCGAAGAAGCACAGGAAATATTAGCATCTTGGTATCATATCCCCATAAATCAAGATGTTGAGTCTGAGACTTCCCTTTCGCTAGATAAAGTAAAAGATAATGCAGTCGATCTAGATATTGATTGGGTCAATGATAACTATGACCGAATACGAGACGAATGGAAAGAGAAGATTGAGTAGAGGAGCGATACTGTGGGAGAAGTAGTCATAGACAAATTAACTAAAAAGTTTTCTGATACGACCGTTTTAAAGAATATCGAATTAAATATACATGAGGGCGAGTTTTTCGCCCTTTTAGGTCCTTCAGGATGTGGAAAAACCACTACCATGCGTTGTATTGCGGGTTTTGAGGATCCGACAAGCGGAAAGATTAAAATCGGGGAGAAAATTGTAAATGACATTGCCCCTGATAAGAGAAATTGTGGGATGGTGTTTCAAAGTTATGCATTATTTCCCCATATGAGTGTGTTTGACAATGTGGCATACAGTTTAAATATTAAACATTTAAAAGCAGCGAATCCATTTAAAAAAATCGGTGTATACACAAGAATGCTTAATAGTAAATTAGTAAAATATCCTAAGGAAATAAAAGATAAAGTCATGAATATCCTGAAATATGTTGAATTAGAGGATCATGCACATAAAATGACAGGAGAACTATCAGGTGGACAACAACAGAGAGTTGCCTTATCAAGGGCTCTCATCATGGAACCAGAGGTCTTGTTAATGGATGAACCTTTATCGAATTTAGACCAAAAGTTAAGACATTCAATGCGAAACACGATAAGAAGAATACAACAAGACTTAAAAATCACGACGATTTTTGTCACACATGACCAAGAAGAAGCCATGAGTATGGCTGATCGATTGGCAGTCATGAAAGACGGTGAAATATTGCAGATCGGAACACCCACTGATTTATATAGCAACCCTAAATCCTCGTTCATTGCAGACTTTGTCGGTACATCGAATATATTATCTGGTGAAGTGATTAATAAGGATGACCATTTTTCTACTGTGAAAATTGATGATTATCACGTCAAATCGACGACCATTCTGGAAAAAGAGCATGTAAAAGCCATTATACGTCCAGAAAATATAAAAATAGTAGAAGAGGAAGAAAATGGCTTCAATGAATTTACTGGCGTTGTTGAACAAGCCACATATCTCGGATCCATTGTTCGATATGAAGTCAACGTAAGTCATAATCATTTACTTGTGGATTCGGTATATGAGTCGGGGGAGAAAATTTATGATGCTGGACACGCTATCAAACTCGCAATCGAACCTGAAAGGGTGTTGCTTATATGAAAAAAATCAAAGCACACCTAAATGGTCTAGGCCTTGTTAAGTTGATCGTCTATTTGTTTTTTATTTTATTTTTAATCATACCATTGTTTGCTATTTTTATAGTTAGCTTTACTGACGAGCCCATTAATATATTTGGATCTTTCATAAGTCTTGATACCCTTCAAACGACACTATCACAATTTAAAAGTGCTAGTTTAGATAATTTTAAAAGCATATTTTCCAATAATACTTACTTTAGTTCATTGAAAAATAGTATTTACTTATCTATTGCCGTATCGATATTAGTGCTGCTCATTTGCATACCCATTGCATACGGCATTGCTCGAACTAAAATGCCTTTTAAAAAGACGATAAGTGCTTTATGTACCATACCCTTAGTCATTCCGACTTTTATTTCAGGTTATGCCTTCATCATCATGTTCGGTAAATCAGGCTGGGCAACTTATATATATCAATCATTAGGTGGAGATGGCCTATTGATCGATCCATATTCAATGACTGGAATCGCCATCGTGCAAATATTTTTCTTTTTTCCGTATGCCCTGTGGCCATTGGTAGCAGCATTTAAAATTTCAGATGTTTCACTTGAAGAAGCCTCGAGGAATATGGGAGCCAAAGGATGGTTAACGTTTGTAAGTGTCACCTTTCCTTTAGTCATACCTGGCATCCTGTCAACTGCGATGGTGATTTTCGCAGTCAGCTTTTCAGACTTTGGTACACCTATTATTCTAGCACCCAACGATTTAAATTTAATTGTTGTTGAGGCTTACCGAGAAATTTCTGGCTTTTTTAATTGGGGTGGCGCCGCCATTCTGACTGTGATCATGATTGCCATTGCCGGTATTGTATATTGGTTACAGAACTTTTTTACCAAAAATATGAATTACGGATCTGTATCCGGAAAGCCTAAACAGATTAAACTAAACAATAATAAGGCTTTAACATTTCCTTTATTTTTATTCTCTGCCTTTGTTGTCATTGTTCCTTTACTCTCGATTTTAACCGTCTTTATGCAATCCATCGCCACAACTTGGGGTAAAGATCCATTGCCGAATGGCTATACACTTAGCCATTATAAAACCATATTCACGTCGTCATTAGGTAACATCCAAAATAGTATTGTGTTGGCTCTTGGTGCTTTATTAATCAGTGTCATTGTTGCTTCGGCCGTTTCGTATTTTGTGGTGAGGCAAAAGTCAACAACCTTGGATTTTATGACAACCATCCCCCTGGTCGTTCCAGGCATCGCTATAGGTATTGCTTTGATTCAAACATTCAATACCATGCCATTGCAATTAACGGGTACAGCGTTCATATTAATTGTGGCATATGCCTTGAGACGAATGCCATACATGGTTCGATCGACGGTCAGCACTATGAAATCAATAAAAGTGGATATAGAAGAAGCCGCAGTCAATTTAGGGGCTTCGACATTCACATCGTTGATCACAGTGGTCGGACCACTCATGCTTCCGGGTATCGCGGCAGGGTCCATTTTAGTCTTTGTCACTGTCATCAAAGAAACGAGTATATCTATATTAATGGCGCCAGCAGATTGGGCACCGATGAGTTTAGCTATATTCGAGAATGTCATGCGGGCAGAATATTATTCCGCTGCAGCTATGTCAATCATATTGGTGCTCATTGTCGTCGTCTTTCAGTACTTAGCGGAAAAGATTACGAACAAGCAATCAGAGTAATTTGAACGGGAGACATACCGTAGTACCCCTTTCCCTCCTTTTTAGATATAATGATAGATGGGACATGTCCAGAGGGCAGCTCTCATGATTTCGGATTTCAAGGAAAGCTTACTCAAGACGCATGATATAAAATGAAGGAGGGATTGGGCGTGAGTGGCGCTATTCCAATACTGTTTTTATTCGCCATTACCATTCACAATATAGAAGAAGGTATTTGGCTGACCCGTCAACAAACATCTACTCAAGCAAACGTTAAAATGCATGACGTCGTGACGCAGGATCAATTCCTGTTTGGCTTGCTTTGGGTGACCGGATTCGCTTACCTCATTACGGCGTTATACATGTTTTATCCAGATATCGGACTGTTCAAATATGCTTATTTCGGGTTCCTGGGTGCCATGATCATCAATATTATATTCCCACATCTCGTTTCGACCATCATTGAACGGAGCTATTCGCCCGGTTTAATGACAGGGGTGCTTGTCATCATACCGATCAATGGTTTGATTATTCATGCCGGACTGGATTTAGGAATCATCACGGTACTCTCGTTTATCTTCAGCACATTGATCATGGGAGCATTCTTAGTGATCAGCATTCCATTCAGTTTCAGGCTAGGGAAACAGTTGATACATTTTTGAACATGGTCTGGGACTCCCGAAATATTAAACTTAGTGACGAATGGCCACTACGTTTTATAGATTGATGTTGACTTAGTTCCCGCAATTGACATGAGCGATAAAAACCTGCTTCTGCCAAAAGCGTACAGATTATTCTATAATGTGATGCGTCTCCCTTCCTGTGAGGATTCCCTTATCGCATCGATGACATTCTGGGTGACGCGACCATTTTCGAAAGTAGCCAAAGTTGGGTGTCTATGACCTGTTTCCAATGTATCGTATAAGGCATCCATCATGGGTTTAAACGCATTATAATAACGAGCGGCCGCTTGTGGAATCCCTGTTGGCATTTCCAGCTCCTCAGCTAAATCCAACTTCTCAAAATCACCATCCCCCATCGATACCAACACATCCTGATCATCGTACATGATAAGCGTTCCTTTTTCCCCGTACACTTCCAGTTTTGCTGTATGATCGGTCTTACGGGCAGCTGTGACAAGATCCATCGTAACAGTCGTACTGTTATTCAACGTTCCGATGATCTGATAGGCATCATCCGCTGTCCGCTGTTCGACATTCCCTTGCTCATCCATAAACTCAGGCGCATGTATGTTCAGTTGTCCCATCAATCTCTTGAAGGTGCTTCCCGTCCACCAATGCAATGAATCAATCGCATGGGAACCGAGTGCATTCAACAGACCGCCTCCGTCTTCTTTGCGTCCAAGCCATCCACGCCGTTTGGACGTGAGAGGTTTATAAATGGGATGTGCCAACTCGTAACGGACATGTACCAAGCTGCCTAATCGGCCATCAGCAAGTATATCTTTAATTTTTGAACGGGCTGGGAGAAAACGGAATTCATGATTGATCAGGCCCAGCTTTTCCGCTTTATCACGTGCTGCCATCATATCTTCTGTTTCAGTGCTATCGAACGCCATTGGTTTTTCACATAAAACGTGAATGCCCTTGGCAAAAATTGCCTCGACCATCTCTTTATGATAGAACACCGCTGAAGCAACGACCACAAGATCCAATGACTCTTCATCAAGCATTTTTCTCCAGTCTGTGTATACATTGGTGATGCCACTCTGCTCTTTAGCCGCTTCCACATTTCCCCTCACACTGGCAATGGCGGCAACTTCAAACCCATCATGATGTTGGAACATGGGAGCGTGAACGCGAGCACCAAAACCCGTTCCAATAATACCGATGCGATAGCTTTCCATACGAATCATCCTTTCTCCATTTACTTAAGTGTATATGAACGATGGCTGTAAATCTAGAGAACAAATTGAAAAGACAAAATCACCCACAATAAAAGGCGATGGAACACGTTCGATGTTCCACCGCGCCATATAGCATCATCCGTTTCCAAACAGAATATCCCGTTTGAAAATAGCATCATTTGAACGTATGTTTATCCTGGATGTCATGATTTTCATCCAAAATCGTTAAGGTACTCGGTTTATTTTCCTGTGCAATTCGAAAACCAGCCTCAACGGACTTATCAAATTCATCATATTCTTCCAATGGTGCGACATCTTCCATTTTGATAAACCATACAGTGGCGTCTTTATTCGGAGCTACTGTGTATTTTTTCATGATAAAAATCTCCTTTTCATATTTTAAAAAATATTGTTGGTTGATGGTCCCAATCAATCCTATGCGTGGGCTTCTCATTACCATACGTTTAATATCTTCACATCATCTCCTAAAATAATGCGTATTAATCTATTTTCCCGTATAAAGTAAATGTGTAAACATCCCTCATGGTTTAATAGCAGTAACACAGACCGCCGTCTTCGGTGAAAGTCGTTTATACTGCACCACGATCTTTGTAAACCCCGTTTCTTCAAGATCGTTTACGATTTCTCTGGCAAATCTGTTTTCTTGATCCGTTTTGACATCCTCTTGCCGGGGTTGAACCGTAATCGCAATTTTGCCCTGGGAAACCAGCCCCGAGTAGATATGTCTGAGACCATCGTATCGATTTTCCCACAATGTATAATTGTTAACGGAAAATACGATATCATAATACTGTTCGCGTATAGGTGTTTCGGCTATATCGCCAACAAAAAGACCAACCTCCCCATCGCTCTCAGCTCCCGGCTCCAGTCGATGTGATGCCTCTTCTTTCATCGTTCCCGATATATCAATGCCGTCTACATGGACATTCTCATAATGATTCAAAATAAAATCCAGGGCGTATCCCGGGCCATATCCTATTTCCAATACGTTACTTTCTGGATATATGTCCAATTGCCTGACCGTCCATTCATTCAATGTTTTATTTTCCAATGCCATTTGTTTGCCAACCAATCTTCCGATCATTCCCTTTGGTTTTTTGAAATGGTCTTGAATTTTTTTCATAGGGGCACATCCTCCTATCTATTATATTTTTCCCTTTTGAAGGTATGCAGAAACATGTTGTATCCATAGATACCATCAGACGGCATGAGTGCAGGTCATTTACCCCCTCCCTGATGCACCGTTTTCAGGGGTAGATTAATCCCTTTATAAAACGGGTAAATTATATTATTACCGTTCTTTTAAAACGAGGAACTCACATCATTCACTGAAACCCGAATTCAACAAGATATTTACATAAACCTCTAAAGGGGGGCATAAAAATGGAAACCCTGAAGCTGGGCCTTGTTCCATCACCGGATTTGCCAACGGTGCTTACAGGGAAAATCGTCGATGATCTCCCGGATCTACTCGGGAATCAAGTCGATGAACAGACATCATGGAAACCCGAAATCGTCATCGATCCGCTGATCGGTTCAGCCGAATATATGAATGAACTTATGGATAAAGTGATCGATTTAAAGAATAAAAATAACTGGGATTATATGATCTGTTTGACGGATCTCCCCCATTTCATGGATAAACATGTCATCATGGCCGAAATCAATCACGATGACAAGGTCGCACTGATATCGATTCCAGCATTTGGCTTTTTTCCGTTAAAGCAACGCATTAAACAGACCATCTGCCAAGTCATCAAAGATATGTACCCTGAAAAAGCGAAAGAATCCTCTATCAAAGCTGGGGGAATGACACGGAAAGAATATCGTAAGCAACGAAAAGCAAATCGAGGTGACCCGTTCAAAGCTGTCACACGGGTTGATCTACATGATGAGAAGGGAAACCCACACACAACAACATCCAGTCAGAATGAACATGATGAACAAAATGAAAAAACACAGGAGGATACCGGAAAACGCTCAGACCTCCGTTATATCATCCGGTCCAAATTCATCGGCTGGCTTCGTATACTGGCTGGCATGGTGTTTGCGAACCGGCCATGGCGAGCGCTTTTTTCTTTCAAGAAAGTATTGATGCTGGCGTTTGGAACAGGCATTTATATTACTCTTTTTCCAACACCTTGGGAACTCAGCACCATTTATAGTGTCCCACGGTTTTCGACCTTAATGATTGCCGCTATGATTGCGATGGTGGTCTGGATGATATTTGCCCATAATCTATGGGAAAAGCCTACGAAAAAAGGCGACATCCGACTGCGAAAGCTTTATAATATCACGACGGTTTCAACGCTTTCCGTTATTGTCATCATCAATTACTTAGCCTTGTTTTGCCTTTTTCTGGCAACGCTCTATATATTTGTGCCGGCGCATTTGTTTGAAGCAGCAACGAACATTGACGGGAATGCCTCTTTTATACACTATGTCCGATTGACATGGCTGAGCGCATCGCTTGGCACATTGGCCGGGTCAATCGGAACAGCGGGAGAAAACGAAGATACGATCCGAGAAATTACCTATTCTTACCGCCAGATCAATCGTTATTATGAAATACAGGACCAATATGAAAAAGATCATGCAGATAACAGTGCGTATAAAACCTCATGATCATCGTGGAATTTTGTGAAGAAGGGCTGGGATACAAATGACCGAGAACCTCAAAGTAGGTATCATTGCGGCTCCAGAACGTGCAGCGGATATTATCAGCCGCCTCATCGGCCGACTGCCGGAAAAATTCAGTGCAACCATTGACAACAAGATCGAGTGGGAAGTCGAATCTGTCGTCGACCCATTGACCGGAGCTGCTGAAACAGCGCATGACATTCTCTATAACGCCGCCGCAATCAAGCAACATAAAGGATGGGATTTCGCCATTTGTGTCACGGACCTGCCTATATTTCACAATAGCAAAATCGTTGCGGCTGATATCAGTTTTACATACCAAGTGGCACAAATATCACTGCCATCATACGGATGGCCACCTATGCAAAAGAGAATCAACCGGACCATCACCCGCTTGGTAAGCGAAATGCATACCTATTACCAAATTAAACAGGCACAAGCCGAAGGAAAACAATCTCGTGTCCAAGACAGGCACAAAAACGTAAAAAAGTTAAATAAACAGTCGTTCAGACAACGTTTTCCGATCATGTTCATCCATCGGCAAAGTAACCCTGACATACCTAAGGCAAAGAATACGAAGCCATCACACGACGCAAAAAGTGATAAACGTTTCGATTCCGATACAGATAATGAGTCAAACAGCGCACATATTGATGTCCGTTTTCTCATTTACCCAAAAATAATCGGTTTATTGCGGATTATGATCGGCATGACGTTTGCCAATAACCCACTGAAAATCATGTCATCTTTTAAAAGTGTCATCGCCATCGCTTTTACAACGGGTGCATTTGCACTCATTTTCCCGACGATATGGGTTTGGGGGCAAACTTTCTCGCCCACACGCCTAAGCTTCATGATGATTGCAGCTATCCTTGGTCTGGTTGTCTGGCTCATCGCCGCACACCACTTATGGGAAAATCCATCGAGTAAAAACAAGCCGCCTATACGACGTTTGTATAACTTGGCGACCTTCTCGACTCTGATCATAGATGTAGCGGCCTATTACATCGTCCTGTATGTCCTGTTTTTCATGGCAGCCGCTATATTCATTCCGCCAGACTATCTTGAGACGATCACACCCAAAAACGACACCACAACTTTCATCAGTTATATGCGTGTCGCTTGGATTGAGGCATCCATCGCCACAATTGTCAGTGCGATGGGAGCCGGTTTGGAGGACGATCAAAAAATACGCAACATAACATATGGTTATCGCCAAAGCTTTCGGTATAAAAAAATGACATCGGAACAAGAGCATAGCTACTAAAAAGTAAATCGCACTGAGAACTATTACTTGAAAGAACGGACAAATAAAAAAGCAAGTATATAAAACGACATCCCCGTATGCCCCTATTTAAAAAAATTGTATCGTTCTTTCCAGCCAAAAAAATAAGAACTGCCCAGGTATCGTTTCCCTAGGCAGTTCCTATTTTATGCCGTCTTTTTTTTCACATTTTCTTTTTGATTCACGTTTTTTTGGTTATCCAAGTTCATTGCCTTGCCTGTAAATCCATATATAAGAGTAAAAATCGGAGTAATCAGCGCCAGAAAGGCAAAGGGAAGATATACAACCGGGGACAAACCAAGTGCGGCCGTTGTGAATAAACCACCTGCTGTCCACGGGACAAGTGGTGCACTTAAGGTTGCCGTATCTTCAATTGTACGCGATAGATTCTCCGGCGGTATATCATGCTTATCGTATAATGGTTTCAAAAGGGTACCTGTCATCACTCCTGAGAATGAGAATGATCCACCGATACCCAGCATAGCATAACCTGTGAATACAGATGTACCCACAAGCGCTCCCCTGCTTTTGATCCGCGACATAACGCGTTCCAATATAGCTTCCAGAATACCATAGTTATACAATATACCGCCTAGACCAATCGCAAACAAATAAAGTGCAACCAATGGAAGCATACTTAGCAACCCGCCTTGTTGCAGCAAATCATCAACAATAGCAATGCCGGCGCTATCAGAATAACCATCATAAAGGATATCGAATATCTCTTTTGTTCTGAAACCTTGATAAAGAACCGCAATTGCTGCACCAGTGATGGCTCCGATAAATATTGATGGAACGGGCGGTTTACGCATGACAAGTAAAGTAATTACAATAACTGGCGGGATCATAGGTATCAAACCAAGGTGAAAATTCTCCGACAGAAATCCTGTCAACTGTTCAACATCAGGAGCTTCGACACTTGACCCACCATATATCCAACCTAAAACGGTAAAAATAATCGCCGAAATCACATAAGCGGGACCTGTGGTCAGTAGCATATGCTTAATATGATCCATGACATCAATACCTACAATAGCCGCTGATAGGTTGGTACTATCAGATAACGGCGACATCTTATCACCAAAAAAAGAGCCACTCACGACCGCACCTGCAGTCATACCAACCGGGATCCCCATACTATGACCCACACCCATCATGGCAACCCCAGCCGTTCCAAGCGTTGCCCAGGATGCACCTGTCGCCATTGAGACAACTGAACATAAAATAAGGGCCGTCACAAGAAAAAACTGAGGTGAAATAGCTTCAATCCCGTAATAAATAATAGTCGGAACAGTACCCGATGCCATCCACGAACCGATTAAAATACCGACCGTTGCTATGATAAAACCAGGTTGCAAAGCTTTCAACATGGATTCATAAGCATTCTGTTCAACTTCCTTGAATGTGTATCCAAGCCTTGTGATACAAGGTATTGTAGCAAGCAATGCAGCCAACATCATAATCTGGATAGATGCCCCAAAAACAAGCATCCCTATCGAAATAATCGCCACCACCATGCACATAACTCCAATGGCATATAAAAAAGATGGCTTTTTCACTTTAGAATCCATCTAAACACTCCTTAAAAATTACCCTAGAAGGGCGCTATGAGGAGTACTCCGCATATGTTCGAACGTTATTATCACTTTTGGCCAATCATTCATATGATATTTATTCAGTTTACCAGATACATGTACATTATTTAAATTCACTATAATGGCATTTATACACATATAATTGGAAATAATCGATTCATATAGACCTTAACACGTTAAAACGCATTTGTTTTTTTATTTACGTGTCCATCCTTAGATACCCTATAAAAATGGATACCTATAGTCTCATAGTTTATATGTACACGTAAAAGGGAATATTAAGATTATGGAGTGGAATATGTTACATCGGGAGGTAAATGGGATGGAACAAAACATCAATGGTCATACATTAGAATTGAAAATAGGCGACATTACAGAAGAGGAAGCGGATGCAATCATCAATGCTGCCAATGGTTCCCTCATGGGCGGCGGTGGTGTTGACGGGGCAATCCACCGAGCTGCCGGCAATAGACTGAGTGAGGAATGTAAACAAATCCGTGATGAGGAACTCGGCGGTGAACACCTTGGTACAGGTGAAGCTGTTATCACGGAAGGGTATCTACTGCCCGCTTCTTATGTCATTCATACCGTCGGTCCAGTATGGGGTGGTGATGAATCGGAAAAAGATGAGCTCCTCACCAATTGTTACCGACATGCACTGGAAATAGCCTCGGACAAACGTCTGGGTAAAATCTGTTTCCCATCGATTTCAACAGGTATTTACCGTTTTCCGGTGGAGCGCGCAGCATCCATCGCCATAGGGACGATCAGGCGCTTTTTGGAAAGTCACGCACATCCATCACATGTGACCATGGTTCTGTTTTCAGATAGTGATTATAAAGCATATGCGAAGGCCATGAAACACTTTAAATAAGATATCGATCCGCACACCATATATCATGTCAAGGTATGAATCAATGGGGAACCGCAAATAGGAATCACATGAAACGGCCCATCACATATAACATGGTTATTTCATATTGCCTTTTACCTACCACTTCCGCTGTATAGAACAGTGTCAACCTTGCCGTTCGTTCAATCAGAGTGACGTTTTAACACATGTAGTCATCCTGTAATGCCCCTGCTTAAAAAGGTATCTTAATCCACTTCATCTTCGTGACTAGCGTTCACACTATTTCTCCTGGAATTCCAATCACCAATCACATTGGCATCTTCATCATTCAAATGACGAAGTGTCGCTCTACCTCCAAGGCTGATGATTGAAAAGTCAGCGGTTGCCAGGTTTTCCATCTGCTGCAATTTATGCTGATATTTTTGATACGATTGTACACGGTGACGGTAAAAAACGCACCGCCCTCTCGTAAGACTTTGCCAGTTGCTTGTGAACATGCGCCTCCCATCGATCCGATAACCCGTTTCCCTGAATTTCATCCATCCGAACCCTATCCATATGAGTCCCAGTATCCCGGGTATCCAGCTAAACACAGGAAATAAATATAAGACCGGTATCAATGCCAGGATAAATAATAATCCGTGCTTCACCATATAATATTTCAATCCTTTTTTATCAAGGGGTATGACCATCTCATCAATCCCCTCATAGCCCGGAACAAACTCAGCTAGAAAATCATCGACATCTTTATCTGGAAGAAGCGGAAAAATAATCGGATTGTCTTCGTTCGCATCCGTCCCATGACCCGCTGTAATTGCAATGACACGGGAATATTTCAACGGTTTTCGTAAAATATTCTGTTGGACTTCAATCGCTTGAATCCGATCATAGGGAATCGTCAATTCCTTGGTTTCCAACAAACCACGTTTGATAAACAGCTCATCGGTATGTTTTTCAATCGTGAAATGGCCGTATTTGATGACTGTCCCGAGCGTGGCCACCATCCATAAAGCAATGAAACCCAATACAATCGCCATAATGATGAACACGATGCTAAGTTGAACCAAATAATCAATCCCTTGCTTATAAGCTGCTTCA
This sequence comes from Virgibacillus sp., assembly GCA_035301285.1. Classification (GTDB taxonomy): domain Bacteria; phylum Bacillota; class Bacilli; order Bacillales; family Amphibacillaceae; genus DATGUN01. Next base: position 42,088 of record DATGUN010000048.1, on the reverse strand, counting down.
GGGATAAACTGCTGTACTTGCGAAAATAAAAACAGACCGCCCAAAACGAGAAAACCAGCGCTTCCGGATGTCATACCCGCTATAAACAAATGCTTGGCGTGGATTCTTTTGTTTGGATAGGCCTGGATATTCCCTTCATCCAGCGTTTCGGGCTGTTCCTCAGACCGGCCATTTTTTAACGCTTTCCGCAACCGTTGAGCATCTTGTAACTTAACAGCCGACAAGACTTCCCCCTCGCCGCCCGCAGCGGTATCGACACTTACTTGCACCAGTTTGAGTATCCGATGTAACACATTAGCGGTAAAATCGATTTTATGAATCCGATTAATGGAAATATAGCTTTTTTTTCGGATGAAAATACCCTTTTCCACCCGCAGTTCTCCGTCCTCTACACGATATGTATGCCGCATCCAAGAGAAGAAACTGATGATGAGCATCAACAATAGGAAGGCCCCGATAAACAGTAACGCGTACATCGGCGACTGTTTGATCAAAGCGAGTGCCCCAACTCCGATTCCTAAAATGGTATCCTTGATTGTTTTGATAAAGCGGAAGATGGTATCCGCGGGATTCATGCGCTTGGGGGGTAAATACATATGTGATGTGTCTTTATGTACATTCTCTTCATCATACATCATCTTCATCCACCCTTGCCAATGTTGATATCCGGTCACGCAAATGGGAGGCATCGTCTTCCAGGAGTGCTGGAATCATATGTTTACCCGCTGCTGTGGAGACAGATACGGTTGCGAGATGGAACTTTTTTAAAATCGGCCCTTGTTCCGTGTCCACGTGCTGCACACGGATCATCGGGACCAATGTACGTTTCCGGATCAAAATCCCGTGCTGGATATAGATTTCCTGTTCAAAAATTTCATACCGCCAGCGTTGATACCTCAGCTTGGGCAACAAATATACGAATAAAAATATGAAAACAATCCCGATTGCACCAGCGATAAGCGTGAATATATAATTGAAATCAAATACAATCGTCAGAACGAAAAAGGCAATGATGGCTAGCCATAACAGCGTCATGAAAATACCAGCATGGATACGCCATACTTTCATAGCATCTTGGGCTATTTTATGTTGTGGTTGATTTCTCATCTTACTGCCCCCCTTTTCGGAATGGAGTTTCAGCATTACCTCCACACATATCCTCATTCTACAACATAATCCATCATACAGAAACAAAAAACCAAAGAAGAGGAGCATCCATTTAAATACAGTGTTTTGCACTGTACGCGTTACTGGGCTTGGAATACTAAAGAAGAAATGGTTCCTTATGCAGTTTCAGGGCTGCTGAAGACAGAAAACTAAAGAAGAAATGGATTCCTATGCAGTTTCAGGGCTACTGAGCACGGAATACTAAAGAAAAAACGGTTCCTTATGCAGTTTCAGGGCTACTGAGCACGGAATACTAAAGAAGAAACGGTTCCTTATGCAGTTTCAGGGCTACTGAGCACGGAATACTAAAGAAGAAACGGTTCCTTATGCAGGTTCATCGCTAATCGACACGGAATACTAAAGAAGAAACGGTTCCTTATGCAGTTTCAGGGCTACTCGACACGGAAAACTAATCACCTAACACGGCCCTTCCACGGTAACGCTTGTCCGTTTCCCGCTCGGCATACCATTGCAAGAAAACCAATAGGACCCAGATTTTTCGGCTGTTATCTTTTTTCTTGAGTGCATGTTCGTCCAAAAGGGAAAGAATGACATCTTTTTTGAGCAGATGATCTGTTGGGCTCCTTTCAATCATCCCCCGCGCCCAATCATATAGTTCATGTCTTAGCCAGTGACGGAGAGGAACAGGGAAGCCCCATTTCTTCCGGTATAATATATTTTCCGGAACAATATCTTTTACTGCTTCCCTTAAGACATATTTCGTTGTCTGTTTCGCTATTTTATATTTTGTCGGGATTTCCTGGGCAGCTTCGAAGACAACATTATCGAGAAAAGGTGAGCGTAATTCCAAGTCATGTGCACTTGTCATGTTTTCAGCTTTCAATAAAACATCCCCCGGAATCCATGTGTTGAGGTCGATATATTGCATTTTCAATGAGGCATCATAGGACGCTGCCTCATTAAAAAGCGGTTTTGTTATATCCGTAAACGGAGCTCCCTGTTGATAATGCATCAGAAGTTCTTCTTTTTCCGCCTCGGAAAATATTTTCGCGTTGCCGATGTATCGGTCAGCCAATGGCGTTGTTCCTCTTAATAGATAACTTTTCCCTTTCACCCCTTCAGGAAGCATGATCGCCAATTGCTTCAATAGATTTTTAAATACCCTTGGGATATAATTAAACCCCTTTAATGCCAAGGGTTCACGGTAAATATTATACCCGCCGAACAATTCATCCGCCCCTTCACCGGATAAGATAACCCCCACATGCTTGCGAGCCTCTTTAGCCGCGAAGTAAAGCGGAACAGCGGCCGGATCTGCGACAGGGCTATCTGAATCCCGGACGATCTCCGGAAGGGCCTCCACAAATTCCTCAGGCGTGATCAACTTGGAAACATGTTCGACTCCCAATCTCTCAGCTGTTGCTTTAGCTATATCCGTCTCATTGTACGCCTGATTTTCAAATCCGACGGTAACGGTTTTTAGATTGTCTTGATAACGTTTCGCAAGTGCAACAATAATCGTCGAGTCAATCCCGCTGGATAAAAATGCACCGATAGGAACATCCGCTATCATATGATGTGCAATTGAATCTTCCAATGCTGCTCTCGTTTTATCAATATAGTAGCGAAAGTTTTTATTCGTAATACTAAATGACTTTCGGTAATACGTGAAAACACTTGGGCCATTCTTACCCTTTTTCATTAAATAGTGACCTGGCTTGAGTTTATAGGGCGCATTCGTCAAAGAATAGGGCTCAGGGACATATTGATAGGTCAAATAATGCTGAAACGTCTCCTGAACAATAGGATTATCATTATCCAGGGCCATCAGGGGCTTTTGTTCAGATCCAAAGAAAAGCCCCTCATCCGTTTCCCAGTAATAAAATGGTTTGATACCAAACGGATCACGTGCCGCAAATAATGTTTCCTCCTGTTCATCCCATATCGCAAAAGCAAACATCCCTCGGAGCGATTGTACACAGCGCTCATCATTCAAAACATACAAAGCCAGAATAATTTCATGATCAGTATCCGTCTCGAAAATGACATCATGCTCGAGTAACTTTCTTTTTAGTTCGATCCTATTGTAGATCACCCCGTCCAATAATACATGGTACAGCTTATTTTGATTAACGAACACGACATGTTCTAACCCGAACCCATTCATACCTGCCGAAAAATCACGCGCATACGCTGAAACGTTCCCTGAATAGCCGTCGCCCTGTTCCCGATTCCCATCCACTACAATATCAGCAAGTTTGCCCATTTCTATTCCTCCAGTAACATTTTAATGTCCATGGCCAGATGTGGGACTGAGGTAGACTTTTCTATAGCGCCAAAGCGTTTTTGTTTCTTTATTTATTCCTTGATGGATTCCTGTAATGCTTGCAGTATCGGCCCCATTCCGTCAGCCGCTTCAATATCATATTCATAGGTGATCATAAAAACATCATCCCCGATTTGATAGACATAATAACCTTGTGGAGGATCGGAGAAATGTTGTTTGATGCCTGGATAGGGATTGTCGTCCTCTGAAGTCTCAGAAGGGCCATCAACAAAATCAAAGTCATCACCATACTCGGATTCAACTTCATTGGCGACGTCTTCAACTTCAGCGTCCTCCCTTACGGACATGACAATGGTTACCATGTCGTTTGAGTTCGTGAACTCGACTTCATTCTCCCTGACATCATAATGATCGATCACCTCATCCATTTGGAATTGAATACCATATGGGTTGAGAACAAAATTGGTCACCTCTGTTTCATCTTCCATCCCCTCGCGTATGATTGTCTGCGTTTCGGTATCCCCTTCTTCAAGCGTCAATTGTTGTGATTCGTCATCATCATCTGCCGGATGATCATTGTGGTTTTCACCTTTATGAGTAGGGTCTTTTTTATCTGGCGAACCATTATGTTCTGTTTGATGATGATCCTTCACCGGAAGCGTCGATTGTTTATCCGCGAATACATTCAACAGGATCACACTGAATATCATCAAGGCGGCGGCCGTCGAGAACCATGTGACTGATCGCTTCACCTTGGCACGTCGTTGTTTTTTAGCTGCATGTTTTCGGATTTCATCGCGCATGGACTTCTTATTAACATCATCGATCGTAATAGACAGTTGCAGCTGTTTTATATTCTTTTGGAGTTCATCTTCGTGTGTGTGCATGACGACCCTCCTCTACTTTAGTCTTCAGATCCTTCAACGCCCTGTGGTATGTCACACGTACTTTCGTTTCGGACCATTTTAAAATGTCGGCGGTTTCGGCTACCGACAATTCTTCGATACCACGTAACACGACAACATCACGATATGTCTGTTTCAATTCAGTAATAGCACGGTGCAGTTCGAGCTTGGACTCTAGAGTCAACTGCTGTTCTTCCGGCGACGTATTGGTTTGATAATCATAGATATCGATCAATTTCCGCCAATCCCGGGTTTTCTTTTTACGTGCTTGATCGATTGCCAGATTCCGTGCGATTGATATGAGCCACGTTTTAGGGTTGGATTCCCCTCTGAATGAGTCATATCGATCAATCGCTTTTATGAAAACATCCTGCACGATATCTTCTACATCGGGCGTGGACATATAATAGACGAGAAATTTATAAACATCATCGCTATAAGTGTCAAACCATTTTGCAATCAGGTCATCTTCCATACCGCGGGCCCCTCCCTCGTTACCTGTTCAGCATGCTTACTAACTATTAGACGTTTCCTTAAGTTATATATTACAGTCCTATGACAAAATAATCATCATTCCATGAAAAAACGCATAGACATTCTTATCTATGCGTTAGCCTGTTGTTAAACTATATGTGTTCTGATTGGATGGAACAGGGCTGACCCTCTGTCCCGGTCAATTCAGATATTTTTCGAAAAAATGGGCTGTTTTTGTATGCATCGTCATATGGTTTTCATGTTTTTCGGTTTGATGGCCTTCATCTTCAAAAATGGTCAAGTCAACGGTTTGCTGGCGGTTTTTCATATCCGCTACGAGTTGCTCCGCCTCTGTTACGGGAACGCGTGAGTCATTGCGCCCATGAAATACAAGGAGCGGGGCCCGTATTTTTTCCGAGTGATTGAGCGGGGCGATCTCCTCAAAGAAATCGACATCATCTTCAAGCGATCCATACTCTGCTTCTCGTAGATGACGTCTCCATGCACCTGTATTTTCCAGAAACGATTTAAAATGGGAAATACCAACGATATCCACGCCTGCTGCCCATAGGTCGGGATAATGAGTCAATGACGCAAGCACCATAAATCCGCCATAGCTTCGCCCCATGATACCGATTTTATCCTGACCGACTTTGTGTGAATGGATGAGGTCCTTGGCAAGCCAAGCAAGATCCTTCACCGAATCCATTCGCTTCCTGACATCATCCAAATGAATATACGTGCGACCGTAACCACTGCTTCCTCTTACATTCGGAGCCGCCACGGCAAATCCCGCTTCAACCAAATATTGAATGATCGGATTGTAATCGGCGCGCGTCTGCCCCTCTGGTCCGCCATGCACATACACGACAGCTGGTTTATCGGATGATTCATTATGATCATAGTAAAAGTACGGGACACGCAGTCCGTCAAACGATTCATAGTGACAGATCTTCGGTTCATACAATGGCACACTTTTGACGGATTCACCAAAATGAGTCAACCTCTTCACCTGTCCTTCAGGCAACGTGACTTGCCAAATATCACCTGGTTCAACAGGAGTTTTCAATGTAAAGATACAACGTGTATCATCCAACCAGGACATGGAACTGATGACACCACCTGGTACACCATCCATTTTCCTTACATCATGTGTTGATGTTTCCATGACCATCAAACGCGAGACCCCTCCTTCATTGACGGAAAAGATAAGCGTTTTCTCGTCCGGTGATAATTCGATGGCTTCAACATCCCATTTTTCTTCATGATAAAGCGTCTTTCGTTCATTTAATGCCGTCAATGACATTTGGGATATATAAGTCGTTTCAGCCTGATGGTCAGTCAACAGGTAAGCTTCTTTCCCGTCATGTGTCGGGACAATCGATGTATACGATGCATCATCATTTTCCCCAGCATCTGTCAAGACCTTACCCGTTTCTATGTCCAGCTTGTATATGCTGTTATTCAAATTGGTCGTCTGCAAACTGATGAGAAGATGCTTCCCATCCGGCAACCATTTCAGAACCTCACATTTCCCATTGTAGATGTACACTTTCCGTGTTTGTTTCGTTTCAAGATTTTGTATAAAAACATCAAAATAACCCGGGTGTCTACGGTTGCTCGTAAACGCAATCTCTTCCCCATAGGGTGAAAACCCTCCAAAATGATGAAAGTGATCATGTGAAACGACAAGCGGGACTGGCGCTTTTTCCCCGTACATCAAGTACAATTGCTGCTTTTCATTCCCACCGTGATCCATGCCGATGACGGTTTTATCCCCGTCTGGTGCGTGGTGGACACTCATGACCCTATCTTGGAACGCTCCGAATAAAACGGGTTCTTGTTTCTCATTTAATGTCCATGCTTGTGGCATGCCTGTCCGCTTAGAAATAAACGTAAATGCGTTTTTTCCGGGAATGGCCTTTGAATCATAGGCCGATTGTGCTTGTAAATAGACTTTCAACTTTTCTTCTGGTGTCATTTCAATACCCCCTATTGTTTACCCCGATTGCACATATCAATCATGATACAATTCTGAACGATTATATTAGTGATATCATAAGGGAAAAAAAGACGAAAATCAATGTGGAAATCCGATAGGAAGAAACGTCCCCCAAAAATCAATCCACATGACAGAACACCCAATGGGAAACAATCGCTCCAGGAAGAACCCCAGCCCTATCCATTCCCACACCCTTTGAATTCCGTCTTATACGAGGGTCTTTCCAATGTTTATTCCCAAAGTCCTAAGGGAATATTATATAGGAATACTTAAATTCTACGGAAAAAGAGGAAGTGAAATGATGACATTTAAACATTTTACAAGGAAGTATTTTATAATGGGAAGCCAAGATGTTCCGGAAGATAAAAACCCCGTGGATATATTAAATCAAGCCGTCCAAGCAGGTGTGACGGCGTTTGAATTTCGTGAACTCGGTGATGACCAACTCTTTGGATCGGACAAACTTCACTTAGCCACGGAACTACGCAAAATCTGCAAACAAAACAATATCCCGTTCATCGTCAACAATGACATCGATATGCTGCATTTAATGAATGCGGACGGTATCCGGGTGGACCAGCAATACGTCGATATTCACTCGCTTAGAGAACGTCTGCCTGACAAGATCATCGGACTGACCATGTCAAGAGAAGATCAGGAAGATGGAGGCCAGATGGCGCTAGTAGACTTTGTCGCAATCGGACCAGTATATGAAAGTCTGCCACACATCAAAAAGGAACAACCGATCGGACTTGACTTAACCAAACAGATCAGTGCAACCTATCCAACGATAAACGTCGTATCATTCGGGGGAATCGATACCACAAATGCGAAAGACGTCATGGATGCTGGAGCAAGTGGGGTCGGCGTCATACACGGCATCACAGAAGCACAATCCATTGACGAAGCAGTCGATCAACTTTAAACAGGCTAAAGAGTGGAACAACCCCCTTGTCCCACTCCATCCCCTTAGCCACAGATTCCAGCATAAACCATTTCCCACTGGAACGTCTTGAACCCCTCTCAAGGCCTTTTCCTGACCCCATCCATATAGTTCTTTCGTCCTATTCCACTTGATGCATGGTTATGGTAATATTATCTTCGTGTAAAAAATAAACGAAGGGGTATGGACAATCAATGAAGAAAACACAATATCTATTAAGCATTTTAGCCATCATCACGATAATGCTTGCTGGATGTGGCGATAAGTCTGCCGAGGGGAATAAAGCATCCGGTAAAAGTAAACAAGCAGACGGTTTCAAAGAACAAGAAACATTCGAATTGGATGGCCCGGTCAACATGACCACTTTTTCCTTTGATGAAGAAGGCACAACATTATTTTGGGGTGAAACCAATGGTGGTATGGGCGATGACGCAAGACGCTACGTTTGGTTGGACGGAGATGTCAAAGAACTGGATATGGAGAAATATGACCAGTTTGCTATGCTGTCCCCATCTGGTACAATCATAAACTCTCAATCCGATCATGATAAAGATGAAAATTCCATCCTCGAATACGATCCATCCACAGATGAGGAGGAGTCGTTCGTCATATCCGACAATGATCATAATGAGTATCCTTTGCCAGGTTATGGAACCTATATACAAGATCCACGGACATATGTACATACTGAAACAAACACAAAGTTCGATGACTCCGAGACGTTTCTCTGGGATATCGATAATGATGAATACACGGACATGACCTTTATCCAAGATATAAAGAAAGATGTCGGCAAAGATGAATTGACATCCTATCCACATTTCTTTTTATCGGAGGATGCATCCACGGTGTATGCCACTGTTTCCGATGATGGCATTTTCGCCTACGACATGGAAAAAGGAGAAACGGAAAACCTCCTGTCGACCGACAACATCATGCCGGTTGATACGTATACAACAACACTGACATCGGATGAGGCGCATATCGCATATGCGGTCAATGAATCCGAAGATGACGAATTCTCGATTGTTTTCAACGCCCTCGACCTGGATAGTGAAGAAACCATTGAAATCGGCGAAGGAAATGCATTATTCACGTTGTCCGATGGTAATATCATCATCATTGATAAAAACGATGATGAACAAGACGTAAAGTATTTCGATTTTGAAACCGAAGAACTGGAAACCATCCATACCATCAAAGAGGAAGAAAACCAAGAAATTGATAACATCACCGTCAGCCTGGATGGCAGCACCATCGCCTATGGCTACACGGAATATGATGAAGACAATGATGATAGCACATGGCACATGACAATCTTGAGCAATCAATAAGGTTATGTGTCCATAAAGAGGCAGCAGATAGAGGTGTCATCCCCCATCTGCTGCTTTTATATAGGTCCAACCAACATGGTCGCCTCTATTTCTTGCTCGGAAAAAGGGTGTAGGACCACGAATAGATAAAATCAACAACAAAAACAATACCCCAGATCATGCCGATCCCATAAAACATATCGTTTGGATAAGGGGATATATCCGGATCACCTGTATCCACCCAGGATAGATCCAGCGCATACTCTTTCGCCTCGGCAAAGCTATCGGTCCCCATAGACCAAAAGATTGACTGCGCAATCACAAAGATGACCAAGTGGATTATAGAAGATATACGGTATTTTTTAGCCACATATTTCGGGTCACGATGACGTTTTATAATCCAGCGATCCTTTTCCGACAAAAGATCGACACCACGAAAGTTCCCGATCTTATCCCGCATCCACCGATCCAGTTTGATAAAGTCAAAGATTCCGAATGTACAAGCATATACAAGAAACACCATGATAACAATCAAAAAAGTAGATATTTCCCCTGTCCGCTGATAGACATATAACCCCAAAAGGGCTTCGACAAGCAACAATCCCAGGAATACTGCAATAAACACAAGACTGAATCTGCGTTTGCTGAAAAAATAGCGGAATACACCGAACAGTAGAAGTGATAGGAGTGACAGTATCTCAATTGTAATAAAAATATTCCAATGGTACGTAAGTATGATATCCATTAAAAACCCCGCCGCCCTCTAAGAATATGAATTGATGATTGAAAACGATCACAAAATGATGGGCATTACATTAACACCGTTTTCACTGTTCCTGCAAACCACCAAGGATCATCAACCTTTATCAAGTCGTTCAAGATAACTTTCACTAGACCCTTAATACACCACGGAAACCTCTGCTTTTATAGTAAGACTGTGCACCATTATGATATATAAATACGCGACCATAACGGAAGTCCCCGAATAAAGCACCTCCAAGCTCTCTCACTTCTCTGGGTGTCTTCAGCCAGGTTGATGTTTTCCGATCGACCGCCTCAAGTTCCTGTAACATTTGGTACTGGCCCTCTGTCAACAGTTCGATACCCATTTCGGCAGCCATATCAATCGCATTATGTTCCGGTTGGTTCTTTTTACGTGATTCCAATGCTTGACGATCATAACACATACTTCTCCGGCCTTCTGGCGTTTCCGTGGCACAATCGAAAAAAACATATTCACCACTTGTTTCATCATAGTCGACAACATCGGGTTCGCCACCGGTTCGTTCCATTTCGAAAAGGGACGATAATTTCTCCGGATATGCGTCAAGTCTTGCCTTAACATCTGTCCAAACAACGCCTGGATGCCGGTTTTTGTTTTCGTCAAACCGTTCTTGCAACCGATCCAATAAATCGTTCTGTTGTTCTGTGGATTGCTTCTTTTTCGGATTATTCGTTGTCATGTCATTTCCTCCCATTATCTCCTTCCCTATTGCCTCTGTCAACATCTATTGATACGCACGCACTTACATCCGATGATGCCCGTTCAGAAAGCACATGAACAGAATACCTTGACCATTCACTTAACGCTCCTGTGCGGGTAATGGCTCACCATCTTTTGAATATACGACAACACGTGGTGACGGGATTTCAATACCTTTTTCAAACAAGTGTTCTTTAACTTCCTTGCGAATCGCCCTGGCACCCGCCCACTGCATGACCGGTGTTGTTTCAGCACGGATACGTAAGACATAGTTGGATAATTCAAGGGCTTGCACACCATTGATTTCGGGCGTATCAACGAACATATCGTATTTTTCCGGTAAGGTTTGCAGTATGTTTTCGACCATTTTTTCCGTTCGGATGATATCCGTCTCATATGGCAAGTTCACCTCGACCATTGCAAAACCGTTTGTAACAGAATAATTGGTGACAATATCTATTTTTCCGTTTGGAATGACATATTGCTGTCCGAAATAACTTCTCAACTTTGTATTGCGCAAGCCGATGACTTCCACATCTCCTTCAATCTCACCGGTCTCAATATAATCCCCGACGGAAAACTGGTCTTCGAAAATAATGAAAAATCCAGCAATCACGTCTTTGACAAGGCTCTGAGCACCAAAACCGATCGCAATTCCCGCCACTCCCGCACCAGCAAGCATCGTTTTGATCGGGATATGGAACGTATCCAAAATCATCATGATGACAATAAAGACGATGATATATGACAACATATTGCTCAACAGATTTTTAAGCGTCTGCTCTCTTCGGCTAGTCGTGATCCGTATCGGCATATTGGTCCTGTTTTTAAAAACGGCTTCGATTACTTTATTGCCGAGATATTTAAATACAAAAGCCAGAATAATGATCGCGACAATACGCAGGAATGTTTGACCTACCCACACCCAAAGAGCTGCACCTGTCAAAAAATCATACAATGAATGCAACGATTCGGTTACCCATGTCATTAAATCTCTCCTGTTCTATCTGTATGGTTCAATATCGTATCTAAGTACAGTATACAACATATATTGATTCTGTGATATTCAACCATATTCAAAAACAGACTGAATTATAACGAGGACTGAATCTGTTGCACAGCTTTTTCAGCTGAGGCGATACAATCCGGGATACCGACACCATCATAAGAACTGCCCGCCAGGAAAATGCCGGGTAACTCTTGTTGCAATGTCTCCCGCGCTTGTGAAACGATGTGTTGATGTTCGGCCGTATATTGCGGCATCCTCTTCGGCCAGCGTGATACAACGGCAAAGTCCGGGTCACCGGTGATTGTCATGATTTGACGCATATCATTCAAAACAATCGATACGATATCTTCATCAGGCAGTGTCACAATGTCCTGATCGGAAGGTTTACCGACATATAATCTGAATAATACCTTCCCGTCCGGCGTAGTATGGGGCCATTTCCGATCTGTCCACGTACAGGCGGTGATACGGAAGGCACTATTCCGGGACACGACGAACCCGGTACCGTCTAAATGATTGTTAACGTTGTCAGCATCGAATCCAAGTGCCACATTTGCGACTGACGAGACAGGAATGTGTTTCAATGGTTGCATTAACGCTGTTCGCTCACTGAACAATTCAGGGACATCTTGATGAGGCAAGGCAAGCAGCACCCTGTCCGCTTCGTAAAGCGATCCGTCTGTCGTCTGGAGGGTGTACCCCTCTTCTCCCCCGTTAATTTTCTGCACTTCTTTTCCAGTCTGTATCGTCGGCTCGCCGATCACCCTCACCAATGCAGCAGTGATGTCCTCCATTCCATGCGGCAAGGCGACAAATTGTCCCGATTTTTGACCGGTCCCTCTCCGTCTTTCCGGCATTGTTTCACGTAATCCCCTTAAAATGCTGCCATATTGCTGTTCGAGTTCATAAAAGTTTGGAAACGTCGACATGAGATCCATTTGATCGATATCACTTGAATAGATCCCTGATAATAATGGTTCCAATACGTTTTCCACCAGCTCATCACCGAACCGTCTACGTAAAAAGCGCCCCAGAGATTCCGTCTCAGTGGGCACACCTTTAGGAATGACCTTCTCTTTCAATACACGCTCTTTTCCGGATGATGTCAAGAGATCGGATGCCATGAAAGGACCTTCTTCAATCGGTATACCCATGTACGAACCAGCGGGAATGCTATGTAATTGGTCCTGGACAAGGACATATGCCTGACCGGTTTGGTTCCTGATGAGGCGATCCGTCAGTCCAAGTTCGTCCATCAAGCGCATACCTGGTTTCTTCCGTGCCAAAAAAGAATCGGCGCCGCGTTCGATGATATGCCCATCGTGATGGACTGTATGCATTTTCCCGCCAAGGTCGCCGGATTGTTCCAAAAGTGTCACATTCATTTTCGGGTTCTCTTTTTGTAAATAGTAGGCGGCTGTGAGTCCAGTAATGCCGCCGCCTACTATCACAATTCGTTTCGTTTCCATTAAGCCTCACACTTCACTTGGGACAGGACGACACCAGCCAATGTCTCGATGAACAACGGGTCTGTGTTCGGCATCTCCGGTCTGTAATAGGATGCACCGATGTCATCACAGACAACTTTACACTCATAATCATTATCATAGAGCACTTCCAGATGATCCGATACAAAGCCGACCGGGGCATAGACAAATGTTTCGTACCCATTTTCTTCATACAATTCACGCGTCAGGTCTTGAACATCCGGTCCAAGCCAAGGGTCTGGTGTATTCCCTTCACTTTGCCAACCGATGGCATATTCTTTGATACCTGTTTGTTCCGATATCAGACGTGCCGTTTCGGCAAGTTGTTCAGGATAAGGGTCCCCATCCTGCAGTATTTTTTCAGGAAGGCTATGCGCGGATACGATTAATACCGCTTTATCGCGTTCTTTCTCAGTCATTTCCTGATACGTTTCCTGTATTTGCCCAGACCAATACTGAATAAAGCCGGGTGCATCATACCAATCCTCGACAGATGTCAGTTCCACACCATATTTCTCCGCTGTTTTCTGAGCGCGCCCATTATAGGCTTTCACGCTGAATGTTGAATAATGAGGAGCCAAAACAATGGAAACAGCCTTTGTGATGCCAGATTCTCCCATATCCGCGACAGCATCCTCGATAAACGGTTCAATATGCTTCAAACCAATATGCATTTCAAATTCATAGCGATCTTGCATGTCATTCAGTTTGGCCTCAAGTGCTTTTGCTTGGTTTTCTGTTATTTTGGCGAGTGGAGAAATGCCACCGATGGCCTCATACCGTTCCGTCAAATCTTGCAAGGCTTCCTTTGATGGTTTATGCCCGTGCCTGATGTCTGTATAATACCGTTCGATATCTTCTTTCTTATACGGCGTCCCGTACGCCATAACCAGTAATCCGATTTTTTCTTTTGCCATTTCCTACACCTCTTCTATCAAATTATCTTGCGGAATATTGATGGATCAGCTCTGTCAGTTTTTTCAATGTGGCGGGCTTGACATTAGGTGTCACACCGTGGCCAAGGTTGAAAACATGGTGGCCGTCTGCGATGCTTTCATCTAGGATCGCTTTTGTACGTGTCTCAATCGTATCCCAATCGGCAAGCAACACAGCTGGATCCAGATTCCCTTGCAGCACTTTGGTAACGCCCATGGCACGTGCTTCCGAAATGGATGTGCGCCAATCCAACCCGATGACATCCACCGGCAACTGATTCCAAAGCGGAAGCAGATGTCTGTTGTGAATGCCGAACAATATGAGGGGGACATCTTCTTTTTTCAAAGCCGTGAAAATACGGTCCATGACAGGGAAAATGAATGTCCGGTAATCTTCAGCACTTAACGCACCGACCCATGAGTCAAAAATTTGGATTGCCTGTGCGCCAGCTTGTATCTGCGCTTTCGAATAGGCGATCACCAAATCCCCCAGTTTATCCATAAGCTTTCCCCATGCCAGTGGCTGGGAATACATGAAGGATTTCGTTTTGCCGTATGTTTTGGATGGCCCTCCTTCGATCATATAACTTGCCAGCGTAAACGGTGCTCCGCTGAAACCGATCAAGGGGACAGTCAATTGTTCGTTCGTCAACAGTTTGATCGTGTCCAGAACGAACGGCAGATCCCTTTCGGGGTCGATTTCTTTTATCTGTTCAACATCTGTTTCATCTTTGACCGGGTTGCCGATGACAGGTCCGACACCTGCCTTGATTTCAACGTCGAACCCGATAGCTGGCAGGGGGCTCATGATATCCTTGAATAAAATCGCTGCATCATTATCGTAATTTTCAACCGGAAGACGTGTCACATAAGCACATAATTCCGGGTCATGCGTAATGTCAAACAAGGAATGCTTCTTCCTGATTTCCTGGTATTCTTTTTGTGATCTGCCAGCCTGGCGCATATACCATGCCGGCGTATAAGACGTCTTTTCGCCTCTGTAAGCACGAATCACCGTATCATTGAATATTTCCGTCATGTCAATCACCCTTCTCAAGTAATAACGTGAACTGCCCAATGTTTATAACGAACGGAAGACCTTATCGACTGCATCGAGCGTTTTGGCAATATCATCATCCGTATGTGCCGTCGATAAAAATACACCTTCAAACTGTGACGGCGGAAGGAATATTCCCTCCTCGATCATGCCGCGATAATACCGGGCAAACAAATCGGTGTCGGATGTTTGGGCCGTATCGAAGTTTTCAACCGAAACGTCTGTGAAAAAGAAGCCTGACATCGTGCCCGCACGGTTGGTGCATAGCGGGATGCCATACTTATCTGCCGCCTTCCGGTAACCCTCTGTCAAAACATCCATTTTCGCTATCATCGCTTCATAATCACTTTCTTTAAGCGCACGCAATGTTTCGTAGCCTGCCGTCATGGCGAGCGGATTGCCTGATAATGTACCGGCTTGATAGATGGTGCCCGTTGGTGCCACATGCTCCATGATTTCTCTTTTGCCACCGTATGCGCCGACAGGGAGTCCACCACCGATGATTTTCCCAAGGCAGGTCAAATCCGGTATCACGTTAA
Source organism: Virgibacillus sp. (assembly GCA_035301285.1). Taxonomy (GTDB): domain Bacteria; phylum Bacillota; class Bacilli; order Bacillales; family Amphibacillaceae; genus DATGUN01. The sequence goes on along the minus strand of DATGUN010000048.1, from coordinate 26,526 downwards.
AGTGACCTTGTGCACAATGATAACCGACTCTGAAACCTGTCATGACTTCATCCATGATCAGAAGTGAGCCATAATCTGTCGTGATGTCACGCAAACCTTGCAAAAATCCTTCATTGGGCGGGACGACACCCATATTGCCCGAGACCGGCTCCACAATGACAGCTGCAATGTTTTCTCCATACGATTCAAACACTTTCTGTACACTGTCGATATCATTATATGGCACCGTAATCGTGTTCTTGGCGATGGATTCCGGTACGCCGGGGCTATCCGGAAGACCAAGCGTCGCAACACCCGATCCAGCTTTGATCAGAAGTGAGTCCCCGTGTCCATGATAGTTCCCTTGAAACTTCAATATGAGGTCGCGTCCGGTATAGCCACGTGCTAGCCGCAATGCGCTCATCGTTGCTTCTGTACCAGAGTTCACCATTCTCACCATCTCGACTGAAGGAACACGTTCGGTCACAAGCTTAGCCATCTCATTTTCAAGCAATGTCGGTGTCCCGAAACTGGTTCCTTTTTCCGCGGCCTTCTTCAGCGCTTCAACAACATTTTCATGCGCATGTCCCAGAATAAGCGGTCCCCAGCTAAGCACATAATCGATATATTCTTTGCCATTGACGTCTTTTATTTTAGAACCTTTTCCGCTCTCCATGAATATCGGGGGAATACCCACCGATTGAAACGTGCGGACCGGGGAATTGACACCGCCGGGCATCAAGTCACACGCCTCTTTATACGCCTCTTCAAATCGAATCATATCACTCATTGTTAGCCTCCTTATTGGATGTACTTTCCGTCTGCAGCCATTTGGCCATGTCCTTGGCAAAATACGTCACGATCAAGTCCGCACCAGCACGTTTCATGGCGGTCATTTTTTCCACCACAACGGCTTTTTCATCAAGCCAACCGTTTTGGGAGGCTGCTTTGATCATCGCGTATTCCCCGCTTACGTTATACGTTACAATGGGGAGATTGTAATTTTGATTTCGGATATCCCGGACAATATCGAGATACGGCAATCCCGGTTTGACAATCAAGAAATCCGCGCCCTCCTGGACATCCGATTCGGCCTCACGCAGCGCTTCCTGCCTGTTTGCTGGATCCATCTGATACGCCTTGCGATCTCCGAATTCTGGAGTGCTGTCAGCCGCATCACGAAATGGACCATAAAACGAAGAAGCGTATTTGACGGCATATGACATGATCGGCACGTGAGAAAATCCAGCGCTATCCAACGCTTCACGAATGGTAATGACAAAACCATCCATCATGTTCGAAGGGGCAATGATATCTGCACCCGCCTTGGCCTGCGATACCGCTGTTTCAGCAAGCAACTCCAATGACGCGTCATTCGCCACTTCCCCGTGTTCGATGATGCCGCAATGTCCGTGAGATGTATATTCGCATAGACATGTATCAGCGATGACAATCATGTCCGGAAACGCCTTTTTGATCAAACGTGTCGCCTTCTGGACAATGCCTTCATCACTATAGGCGCCTGTTCCCGTTTCATCTTTATGGACCGGAACACCGAAGAGTAAAACCGATTTGATTCCAAGCTGGGCAATTTCCGTCATTTCCGCTTCCAAATAATCAAGTGACAGCTGATAAACACCTGGCATGGATAGTACTTCATTTTTCACGTGCTCACCTTCTGCGACAAATAACGGGTAAATGAAATCATCCACCGTCAGATGCGTTTCTCTCACCAACGAACGCATTGCCGCTGAAGAACGCAGCCTGCGATGTCTTTTAAATGATGATGTGTTCATGTTATTGTCCTCCTTCTTCAACTTCGATATACTCACACATCGCCTCGATCATGCCTTCGATTGTAAATGTCTCAGGCACGATCGTATTCTGGAATCCCAAATTAAGGGCACGTCTCTGAGTTGTCGTTCCAATACAGACAATGACCGGTTGATGCTCGCGAAAGGATGTCTCTCTCAACGCCACAAACGCCTCAACCGTTGACGGACTCATAAACGTGATAAAATCAGGCAGACGATTCTCGAGAATATCATTCAATGGCTCCCTCGCCGCTTGATTTGTTTTGGTTTCATATAGTGTCACCCTGGAAAACGGCCTGCCTTCCGCTATGAAAGCATCGCCCAACTCCATTCTCGACCGCTTTCCTTGAACAAGCAGAACCGATTCATGTGTTGGGTGCTGATCCATGAATTCTTTCGCCATCGTTTTAGCATTAAAAATTTGCGGCATAAAATCCGCTTCATAACCATATGTTTTCAAAACGGCCTCGGTTTTGGAACCGACCACTCCAATGCGGATATTTTCCAGCTTATCCTCTGAAACGTCACTGTGTTTTTTGAAAAAGCACTCAACGCCATTGGCACTGGTGAAAAACAACCAATCATACTGGTTCGCCGCTTGCAATGTTTCTTCACTTTTTTCATCACACATGCAGTCAATTGTCAGCAAATCGCTCATGACCGGTTCACCGTTCGCTTGCTCGATTTTCTCTGCAAACGGTCCGGCTTGTTTTTTGTCGCGTGTAATCAAAACCCTTTTTCCATGAAGTGATTGCTTCATTCCTTACCAAGCTCCTCTTTCGTTTCTCGGATGATGGTCTCAGCCCCCTGGCTGGAAAGCGTGTGATACACTTCCGAAGCCACAGCACGGGGATCACGGCCTGATGCTGTCTCACGGATAAGTCGTGTCCCGTCTAGCGAGATAATCATACCTGTCAACGTCACCTGCCCGTCTTGAACGGTCGCATAACCAGCTATCGAATCAGCATCAGGATCGGAAAAGTGATTCATGAACAAACGCTCCGTCTGTACAGCTGTTTCACTATCCGGATCGTTGATGTTCTGAAGCAGCTCATTCACTTCGGTATCATCGACGCGACTTTCAATGGCAAGTGCGGCCTGACCGATGGCGGGGACAAATTGTTCAGCGGATAAATACTCTGTTATCACATCCAGACCCGCCCCGAGACGTTTTATGCCAGACACTGCCAAAATAATCGCGTCATAATCTCCGTTCTGCATTTGTGCAATCCTGGAATCAATGGGTCCCCGCACTGATTTCGTTTGAATGTCAGGACGCATCCGGCGTAATTGTGCTGCCCTTCTCACACTGCACGTACCGATGACCGCTCCTTCCGGTAATTCCATGAACGGCACATGATGATTCGCCAAATAGGCATCCCGTATGTCTTCTCGTTCCGGGATCGATGCCATATGCAGCCCTTCCGGGAGAACGGCGGGCGCATCTTTCAAACTATGCACCGCAAAATCGATATCCCCGTTTGCGATTTTTGATTCAATGTCCTGTAAAAAAACACCTCCACCAAGCGTCGGGAGCGACACGTCCAGTCGCCTATCCCCTTTCGTGACGATTTCTTCCATCCGGATGGGAGCTGTCACACCAGCATCACGTAAACGTTCAATTACTTTTTTTGTCTGGATAAGTGCTAACTTGCTATTTCGTGTTCCGACTACAAATTCACGCACCGTCTCACTTCCTAACCTATCGATTTTGATGTATTTCTCATGATGCGATCACCAGACTGTTCCGGTGATACCAATGGTTGCTCACGGCAAGCCTCTTCCTCTGGATCGAGCCCGAAGATTTCCTCCATCAACGTCAATGCTTCTTTAGAATGGCTCATTGTTTTTGCCTGCTCGATGGGAATCTCAAGCAACTGATTTGCAATGCTTTTCGTATGTTTTTCCAGTACGTCGATTTCGCGTTCGGTCAAATCCGGTATTTTCCGTTTGATGCTTGCCATCGTTTTTTGCTGGATGGCATGCGATTTATCATTCAACGCTTTAATGACCGGAACAGCGTCCTGCATGCCCAACCACTCATAAAAAGCTTCCACTTCTGTCGTGAGTTGCCCTTCAATCCATTCAGCTGTTCTTTTCCGTGCAGCGATGTTTTCATGAGCGATCCGCTCCAAATCATCCACATCATATAGATATACGTTATCGAGCTTTCCGGCCTGTGGGTCGACATCCCTTGGAACGGCGATATCTATCAAACATAGCGGGGATGAGTCCCTTTTTCCCATGACCCCCGAAAGCATTTCTTGTGTGACAATAACGTCAGATGAGCCTGTCGACGTAATGACAATATCCGCTTCAATCATCGCTTGCGACAACTTATCATAAGGAACCGCCCGTGCCTGGAATCTATCAGCCAATTGTTCCGCCCGTTCAAATGTCCGGTTCGTAACCGTTACCGTGGACACACCGGCTCCTTGCAGGTTTTTCAAGGACAATTCACCCATTTCACCCGCCCCGACGATGAGCGCGTTTTTGTTTGCCATTTTATCGAATGTTTTTTTAGCCAGTTCCACCGCCACATAACTGACTGAGACCGCTTGCCGTCCAATTGAGGTATCCTTGTGTGCCCGTTTGGCAAACGTAATGACCCGTTTGAATGATTCATTCAATAATTTTCCGGTTGTTTTCGTTTCCTGAGCAAGTGAAAGAGCATCTTTTACCTGTCCAAGAATCTGCGTTTCCCCGATAACCATCGAGTCGAGACCGGTCGCAAGTTTCAAAAGATGTCTTATGGCCTCTCTCTCGACCAAAACAGTGAAGTAATCTGTAATATCGGCCAAATCCGTTTGAAACCAATCACTCAAAAATTGTTTAATGGTTTGAATACCGTATTCACTATCTTCGACAACGGCATATACCTCGGTTCGATTGCAAGTCGAAAAAATCACATTTTCCAAAATGGATGGATTTTCACTGAGTGCACCCATGGCGTGTGTTACGTTTTCCTGGGAGAAGGCCATCTTTTCCCTGACGTCGATTGGGGCGTGATGATAACTGATCCCAACGTTTATAATGCGCATTCTGTATCTTCCCCTCGTTGCAAAATAAATTCTACAACTTCTATTATTAGATTGGTGCAAGTTTAACATATTTTTGCTCAGATAAATATGAACAACAGATGAACTTTTTGTGAAGTATGATTATAATCAACCATTTTATGTTACATTGACTGTAAATATGTGAAGGGAGATGAAGTTAAAATGGTAGAAGCAGTTGAAACAATGGACGGGTGGTATACCCTGCATGACTTGCGTACCATCGACTGGAAACGATGGAAAGAGGCTACCTCTGAAGAAAGAAAATCAGCTATTGATGAATTCACAGAATTGGTATCTGTTTGGAATAAAATTGAAGAAGAGGAAAAAGGTTCTCATGGCGTCTATCAAATCGTCGGGCAAAAAGCGGATTTAATGTTCATTTTGCTCAGACCGACCATGGATGAATTGGCGGAAGTGGAAACCGCATTGAATAAAACCAAGATGGCAGAATTTCTTGTCCCGACTTATTCACATGTCTCCGTCGTTGAACTGGCAAAATATCGCGATCGGAAGGATGGAAAAGATCCGGAAACATTGCCTGAAACCCAGAAACGTCTGAAACCCATCCTGCCTAAATGGGATTATGTCTCATTCTACCCGATGAGCCGTAAACGCGATGGCGAGGATAACTGGTATACATTGGAAAAGAAAGACCGTGGACGTTTATTATACGAACATTCTAAAACAGGGCGGAAATACGCTGGAAAGGTCAAACAGATCATCACCGGTTCCATCGGATTCGACGATTGGGAATGGGGCGTGACCTTATTTGCCCACGATGCCCTACAGTTGAAAAAAGTCGTCTACGAGATGCGTTTTGATACTGCCACATCCCGCTACGGGGAATTCGGAGCATTCTTCGTCGGAAACACACTGACCATGGATGCATTCGAAAAATTCCTGGAAATTTAAGAGCCAAAAACAGACCCCCTAAAACATCAGATTTTGCGCTCTCGCTTTCGGTGCAGTACGGCTCATTATTTATGTCATAACTTGGAAAAGGGAAGTTCCTCATCGCGAACTTCCCTTTTTTAGATCATGGAGATGAATCGGCCACAATCCCTTACAGCAGCATACACCTTTCCACTTACCGTCCGCCTTAAGTTTATGGACGCGAGGATTATATTTCAAAAACAAAGGATCGGGATGTTACAATATATCACATTAAGAATGATACTCGTTTTTTGAATAGATCGTTTTTTTATAGCATCATTATATGGCAATGGAGCCGCCCTGTAAAACAAACATCCATAATCCAACTGATTATCACAGCACGTTCAGTCAATCGATTACAAATACCATTGATACAACAAGGAGAATGCATAATGGATACATCACGAAGAACAGAAAACTTACGAGGAGTCATGCGTGAAAAAAATATCGACCTATCCATCATCGTAGATTTTCAAAATCAATTCTATTTTTCCGGTTTGAAAGCGATCACCTATACACGTCCGATTATATTGGCGATCGATAGCACAAAAATGAGTCTGATTGTCCCATCATTGGAAGAAAATCACGCCAAGACCGCCACACCGGCAGATCATCTATTGGTATACCACGAAACACCCCTTGGCGATGATCAAAACATGTCATACATTGACCTTTTCAAAAGATGCATTGCCCCCTATCCAAAAGGCACACGGATTGGGGTGGAGTTTTCATCTCTTTCCGTCCAGTTGGGAAACATCATGAAAACCGCCGGACTTGAATTGGTCAACTTAGATGACGAAATGACAAAAATGCGTTATATCAAAGAACAACAAGAACTTGATCGAATGATAGAATCCGGCCGGCTCGTCAGTCTGGCATTGAAGCACTCACTGGAGAACGCACATGCAGGATTAACGGAAATGGAAGTGGATCAGTTTGGAAACGAAGCGCTTTTTAAGGATGTGGCGCGAACACATCCGGATTCAACATTGGACTTCTTTGTCATGACACCATCCGGTATCGAGCGCAGTGTCTTGCCACATGTTTTCTCAAACACCCGGACATTCAAGGAAAACGATATTTCCATCCATAGCCGGCAAGTCGGTCTGAATGGTTACCGTGCTGAATGTGAACGAACCTTTTTCATCGGCAAACCGACCGATCGACAAGCAGATCTGTTCAAAATAGCCCTGGAAGCACAAAATAAAGCGCTCGACATCATCAAACCCGGCATCAAGGCAAAACATGTCGATGAAGCTGCCAGGAAAGTATTCCAAAAATATAACGTTGACGCGTACAGTATGCACCGAACCGGTCACGGAATCGGCATCGGCAACCATGAGGAACCTTCATTACGATTTGATAATGACCTGATATTGCAAGAAGGGATGGCCTATTGTGTTGAACCGGGATTATATGTACCCGGCGTCGGCGGATTCCGTCATTCCGATACCGTCATACTCAAAGAAGATGGATCCCATCAAATCACAGATTACCCAAGAGAATTGAAATATCTATGCTTTTAAAACACATTATCTGTGTATAAAAGATTTATTTACAACCACCAATGATCAAACAACAAAAGGATGTGAATGGAATTGGCGATTGAATCGGATTTATCTTTGCTTTGGTATGTTATCGGCTATGGTGTCATCATGGTCGCCCTAGGGATTTACTATTCTAAAAAAGTATCCAAGAGTGAAGACTATATATTAGCCGGGAAAAGTCTCGGAACAATGGTGCTTGCGGGAACATTGCTAGCCACATGGGTTGGAAGCGGCAGTATCACAGGCGGACAAACATCCATGGGATACAGTTTCGGCCTGATGCCAGCTGTCTTGCTGACCATTCCCTCTCTTATCGGGATTATAGTACTTTATTATCTCGCCCCCAAAGTTCGAAGCTTGGGAAAATACACCGTTTCCTCCATACTGGAAGAGAAATATGGAGAAGGCGGCCGGTTGATGGCTGCTTTGATCATTATTTTGGCATATATCGGAATTGTCTCCTACCAGATGAAGGGCGTCGGTTTTATCCTGAATGTCACAACAGGCATTTCTGTTGAATGGGGAACTCTTATCGGTGCGGCCTTGATCATTTTCCTGGCAACCATCGGCGGTCTGCGTTCAGTCGCCCCTACGGATGCCATCAGTGCCGCCATTATGGTCGTCGGCCTGTTGATTGCGTTGCCTGCTATTTTTATCGTTGCAGGCGGTTGGAGCGAAGTCACTTCCAACGTGCCAGCAGATCATCTGACAATGACAGGATCCCTTTCCACGATTCAGTTATTGGGCTATTTGTTACCGCCGCTGTTTTTGATGTTGAGTGATCAGAATATGTACCAGAGACTGGCAGCATCCAAAAGTGACAGCAACTCCAAAAAGGCGAATATCGGCTGGATCATCGGGCTCATTATTGTTACACCGACCATTAGCCTGATTGCGTTTGCCGCCAGCACACTATTCGATGATATCGACCCAGGCATGGCATTAATGGCTTCTACACTTGTATTACCAAACGTTGTCGGTGGATTGTTATTAGCTGCGGCGACAGCGTTCATCATCACAACCGGAAACTCGTTTTTATTATCCGGGGCAACGAATGTCACGTACGATATTGTTCATAAATATATCAAGAAAGACGCAACCGATAAACAATTGTTGAATATGTCAAAGCTTTTCGTGTTCGTCATAGGTGTGTTATCTTACGTTTTGATCCGCTTCTTCCCAACCATACTGGATGTACAAATGTACGCATACACCGTATATGGCGCCGGTCTCACCCCAGCTGTATTGGGTGTTCTACTATGGAAACGTGTCACCAAATCCGCTGGACTGTCATCCATGATATCCGGCGTGGCTGTTACATTACTATGGGAGGTTGTCCTATCCAAACCGTATGATATCAACAGTGCCGTCATCGCCGTTCCGTTTGCCATTTTGGTCCTGATCGTTGTAACCTTTGCAACATCAACCAAACAGCCGAAAACGGCATGATATGATTTAATGCTCATCAAAATAACAGCGCAGCCAATACATAAGAGGCTGTGCTGTTATTACTTACAGTAAATCTTTACGCTAAAAAGGTCACATTAGTTAAAACCTCGTATCATTTACGATGTCATCTATAACGCGCGATATCAGCCGGTGTATATGGATCTGTCACAAAAAGGTGTTTTTCATCCAAGCCGGATTCTAAGATTCTTGGTAAGTATTATTTTTGCCCTGCTAAAACGAATCCCCATATCCACTTTTTTCGTACAGTTCTGTCGGTGATAATTTTGACCATTCCTCAATGGTTGTCTCGGGGTGATTTTCTACATATTGACGAACCATTTCATACCCTAAAAAATACCCATAATTATACGGAAAACCATTTTCTCCCCCGTAAAGCACGTTATCGATTTTATACGAATTGGCCGAATGAAGTGAGTCTTTTACCTTATCCCACAGTTCCTCTTCTTCAGCACCTATAAAATTGGCTCCAGCACGATTGTCAAAAATCAAGGATGCAAAATATTCCGCTTTCCCTTCAAATATGACAGAACCGAGCAGATCCCATTCGTAGTTATCCGAATATTTTTCTGTCCAGGTGCTATGATGATATTCATGCGCTATTGTGCTTTGCAAAGAGGCCTCGCTTTGGGACGTATCGTAAAAAACTGAGATAAGCCCCGCACCCAAATTTACTCCTAAAAAGTTCATTTCGCTTCCTTGTGGTAATAGGCAGACGGTTGTTTCCGGACCGGGAAATTCTTTTGCCGATGTTTCTAATGCTTTGATTGCTACGTCTTCAAAGTTTGCGTCTTCCAATATGTCCGCATCCGTTTTCAGACTTTCCAAGTCTTCTGGGGAAGCGTAAACATAATTTCTCACAAGATGTGAATATTCCCCACTCAAACATTGATCTTGAATGTGATCCATCACAATGTTCTCCCATAACTCTGCGCGTTCACTTTCGCTATCCGTCTCCTCCGCCTTTTTTACATACTGACTGACCCACTTATATGCTGAAATGACACGGAAGACCTGATCATTTTCATCAGTTATGGTTATCACGTTTTCTTCACTGTTCACTTCAGCATCGTCAGAGCTTTCATTGTTCGCTTCGTTGGCACTCGATGGTGTATGATCATCATTTTCTGAGGATGGATTTTGGCAACCGGCTAAAAACAACATCATTACTAAGACAAAAATAATATTACCTTTCATCATATCCCCCCCCTTCAATCGTATATACGATTGAACAAGATGAAAGATTCAGAAATAAAGGCCTTGATTTAAATAAGGCAACCTCTGCTCACCCACTATTGAACATATATCATCAGAATAACAGAAGATGAAGCGTTACTTTAATTTTCAAAACCGTCATCCTTATCTTCTTGACTCCTCACAGCCTACTGTAAGAAGAATCATAACCATTTGATGAATTAACAGCGTAATCATGGAAACATCATTAAGGGAAGTTCACCATCGCGAACTTCCCTTTCCCGGGACAATAAATCTGTTGGGCAGTGGGCCTGTCCCTGTGTCCTAGTTATTTTTGGTTTTTAACCATGTTGATCATGGCCCCGGCCAGTGCGTGCTGCTGTTGTTCGTCAGCAGAGTTCCATAAATCGGAAAGCACACGCTGCTCCTCATTTTTGGGATCGACATTCTCCGCTAGATAATCACCGAGTTCCGCGGCAATATTATTCATGGACTCTTCATCCATGCCACTTTTCTCAGCGTTTTGCAAGCGATCACCCAAAAACTTCTTCCATCCATCAAAGTCGCTTAATACGGACATTTTTCATTCCTCCTGCGCTTGAGATACTTTTTCACAAACGACATATCGTGTCGCTTTGATTTATTATGTGTCCGGAACAATGATTGTATGCGTTTCGTTTCTGAAAACTTTTTTACGTAAAAAATGCTTCAACAGATCCAGCTAAATGAAGCATAAAAAATCAGGAGGACGCTTTTTTGATAAAGCATCCTCCTGTGTAAATGAATCATGGCACAATATAGTGTTGCAAATCAATCGGCGTTACCTGCTTCCCGTCTTTAGCGGCACGCATATTGCCTCCGGATATTTCATCAATCAGCATGATAGCACCATCCTGATCACGACCGAATTCCAATTTAATATCATACAGATCGATTTGATGTTCAGCCAACTCCGCTTTAATGATGTCAGCAATTCGAATGGCTTGTTCCTTCAGCACATTATATTCCGCATGCGTCAAAATCCCAAGCATATTGAGTGCATCCTTGCTGATAGGCGGATCTTGGCGTTCATCATCCTTCAACGTCACTTCCACAAATGCATCGAGCGGATCTCCTTCTGACACATATTTCCCGTATCGCTTGAGGAAACTTCCAACCGCTCGGTAACGACAAATGACTTCAAGTCCTTCACCAAACGGTTCGGCAGGCTTGACAGTCATTGTTTTCTCATCCAGATCGCTCGAGACATAATGTGTCAGAATGCCTTGTTCCTGCAGTTCCTCAAAAAAGAACGTGGATAGCTTCAGGCCGGCGGCACCCGCTCCTTCCATCGTCATGCCGACGGTGTTTGCACCTGGATCAAAGGTGCCATCCGTTCCCGTCACGTTATCTTTGAATGCCAACAGGTAATGACCGTTGTCAAGTTCATATACATTTTTTGTTTTTCCGACTACTTTTGGTTCCATGGGTTTTCTCTCCCTTGTTCATGAATGATTGGATATGTTTATTTTATCACATCTCAAGGTCATGAGTGGACTTTCAAAGCGATGAGATGGAATAGAAAATTTCTTATATGTAGTCCGACTTAGAGACAACATTGTAGCATCTGTGGTTCAGGATGACCTTTCCCACTGGAAAACGCTGACTATCCAGCCAATGCACTTCATCCGAACCAGTCTTCCAACAGATTATCAAATGTCGGGAGGCCAATAAATTCAAGAATCGTCGGTACAACAAGCAGCCCCAATAAAAAACAAATGACAAAAACCAATACATACTTTTTCTTCACATTATCCCTTCTTCTATACGCATTATTAGGGGTTAACATGTTCCCGTTATCAACCGTTATAAACATCTTCCATATAGCATCATCCCCGCGTTAGTTCATATTGCTTTGATACCATGCAAGTGCCCTCTTTTCCATTTCCGAGACAAATACGTTTTTCGCTGGGCTATACCCACTTGTAAAAGCAAACTCACGGGCTAGTTCTTCTTTAAATTGACTATATCTACTTGCCTCATCCGGATGTGCAAGCAAATAATCCCGAAATACCAAATGTCTTTTTATCATTAGACAAGGCAATCATGGTTCCGTTTTATCTCTCTAGGATCCATTATTCTTCATATGTCTTCCTGAATCCATAAAAAGCACGAAAACCTAAGTTTCCTCCAATTTTATGGTGATAGCCACTGTACCCCATTCCTTTTCTTTTTCTGGTGTATAGATGTGATAAGTCTGTTCAACCATCTCGTCAATGGAGTCACCAACAGCATCAAAGTCACCGGCCGGAATCGCCTCATACATCGCCTTGAATGACGGATATTGCCTCAGTTCAGTCACCTCAACGGTCAATGTAGCATCTTTTTCTGGTAGCTTGGTGAATGTAATCGTATCCCCAACTTTGATGTTTCTTCTTTTTTCATCGTACAGTCTCACTTCCACTTTCTTTCTACCCGACTTTATGGAATGGAAAGGTGTTTCAAAAAGCCCCATTTCATGATTCATGATTCAAATCTCCCATCGTTGTTTTTCACGAAGCACAAAGCGTGATGTCAGACCCATCTCCCTTCTCTACTTAACGTCATTCTATATTTGAAAGTTCGTATGGTCAATATGATATCCAAAAGTTAACGCAGAATCTGAATAAACACATGAAAAACGGCATAAAAAATGAGCGCCACGTCATAAATGGTGCGCTCATTTGATTAAGAATTGTCTTCTCACCATGATCAACATGTCTCTGTTGTTTTCATCATCCAAAATGGATTCGTTTTTTTATGGTATAATCACGACGCGTTTCCCTTCAAAATCCGAACGCTGCCAGATGGTTCCGATTTCGTTTAACGGGACTTCCTCGATATCCATTTGTAGCTTATCATCTTTAACCCATTCCCATATAAGATCGATACCTGCTTGTATCCATTCCGGTGTCATCCCTTTTGCTCCGCCGGAAATTTCAAGACCGGATGTTCGAAGCGCGCGCTGGAAGATTGATTTCCGGCCCTGCTTTTTCTCCGATTTGGACAAGGCGTATTCCTTTTTCCACGATACTCAATTCTTCCGGGACAATCGCTTTCAGCAACATTTCCGTCGGGCGCCCCCACACAAAATCCAATACGATATCAATCCCTTGTTGGACTTCTTTTTTAAACGACGCGAGCACTTCTTCCTCAGGTTGTTTAAGATCAATAGTAGCATCAGCACCCAATTCTTTTATACGCTCTAAAGATTGTTCATTGCGACCGGTTCCGATAACGCGTCCAGCCCCAAGATGCTTGGCAATTTGAACGGCCAGTTTTCCCGAAACCCCTGTCGCACCATTGATCAGCACATTCTCTCCTTGTTTCATTTTCATGCCCCATTTAAGGGGAAATAGTGACGTCATAGCCGAAGATGGCAGGGCCGCTGCAATGGCAGGACGAACGCCATCTGGAATCGGACCCGCTGATTGTTCGGGAACAACCACTTTTTCAGCCATCGCACCATATGGCGCCTTCATGCCTGAAAATCCAACAAGTGTACCATCCGCTGTTTCACCAACACCTGCTTTTCCGACAATCATCGGTAATTCAGAGAACAAATCGTGGCTGGCATAATGTTCTCCGCGCGCCAGCATCTGATCGATATTTTCAAGTGTGACGGCCTTGACACGAACAAGTATCTCTCCCTTTTCCGGGATGGGATCTGGAAAGTCCTCATAACGTGGTAATTCCCCAAAATCATGTAGTACAGCTGCTTTCATCAAAAATCCTCCTTATCCGCATAGTTTAACACTGTTAAATTTAACGGTGTTAAACCACTATATGATAATTATGATATAATGTCAACAGTACATATACATTAAAGAAAAGGAAGATACGGGATGGCTCTAAAAAAGGAACGCATCGTTGCTGAAGCATTGAAATTACTTGATAAAAATGGATTGGAAGGCGTCACATTACGTAAACTGGCAAAAGAATTGAATGTACAGGCTCCGGCGTTATACTGGCATTTCAAAAATAAAAATGCGCTCGTAAATGAAATGGCTGAGACTATTTTGGAGGCGGAATTTCATGACCTTCATGCAAAAGAACATGATGATCACTGGCAGGATTGGTTGATGGACATGTTTAACCGCTTGCGACGTGCACTTCTATCCCACACGGATGGTGGGCGGGTCGTAGCAGGGGCACATCTTTCTCTCGTAATGGCCAATTTTTCGGAAACAACGATTAAATCACTTGTGGATGCAGGTGTGAATTTACGCCAAGCTCGGTTGATTGTTTTGACAGCAACACGCTTTACATTCGGCCATGTGATTGAGGAACAAACAAGCCTGAACGAAAAAGATATGGACCATTTTCATATCGAACCGTTTAAAGAGGAACATCCGACATTGACAGCAAGCATCGAAGAATACTTTTCAGATGGTAAAACAGTCGATGACCTCTTCAATGATGGGCTGAAGTTGATGATTCAATGATGGGCTGTAGCAGAAGCGAAGGGGCGCATTCAAGAGCCTGCCTCATTGACTTTGAAAGTAGAGATGTGGAGACAGGGACCACATCCTATTTTTTCGTTTCAAATGAACTGAATCCGCTATTTATCACTGTTCCCTCCACGGACTTCGAACAAAAACGGGATGCTGGACCCGCCGTCTATCCCTCCTCGACTTTGTTATTATTTGTGGTTTTATAACAAAAGTCATAATTCTTTCACAGACTTTTTCTCTTATTATTGATATATTTGGATAAAGCAAGGGCATAATGGGTATGTTTGAAATATGTTATTTTTACCATCATTTAACACGAGGTGACTTTTATGCTTCCGGTAGAAAGGCAAAATGAAATAAGGACACTGATCAAAACAAAAAAGATGTTAAGGATCAATGAATTAAGTAAGCAGTTCAATGTTTCGGAAATGACAATCTACCGTGACATCAAACCATTGATTGAAGACGGGTCGATCATCAAAACATCCGGTGGAATATCGTTGGCAGATAAAAGGAAAAACAACACATCTCCCGATCATAGCACATGCATTTACTGCCACAAACCCAATCACTCCAAAACAACCTACCGTCTCATTTTACAGGACAATACAATTGAAACGGCGTGTTGTGCCCATTGTGGATTGCTCCGGCACCGACAGCTAGGTGACGAGGTATCCCACGCGATTTGCCATGATTTTTTCATGAACACGACAATCAGTGCATCTTTGACATGGTATGTCATGGATACGACCCTGAACATGGCATGTTGCCAGCCACAAGTGTTGACATTTGAAAATCCAGACCATGCCGAAAAATTCATCAAAGGATTCGATGGAAAAATCTTTCCTTTCAATGAAGCCATGGAAATGGTCACCCGCAAAATGCACGAACTTGAGCCTTTGGAATGTTGTGAAGAAAAGGTTAAAGATACATATCCGTTATGATGGTGGGCTCCCCCTGAAAAACATCACTGAATGGAGGTTGAATCATGATAAACAAACGATGGATGATCGGATTGATTTCAGTTTTAGCTTTACTATCAGCTTGCGGTGACGATGAAGATGCCAATCAGTCTGAAGAACTGAAGATGCTTGACGTTGATTTTGAGTTGCCTGAGGAAGCGGATGTTGATGAAACGGTTGAATTAAAAGCAACTGTGACATATGGCGATGAAAAAGTCGATGATGCGGACGAAATGGAATTCGAATATTGGATGGAAAACGACCAAGATAACAGTACATTCATTGATGGAGAAAACAACGGGGACGGCACATATACCGCGGAAGTGACCTTCGATGAGGATGGGGTTTACGAATTGTATGCCCATACAACAGCTCGGACACTGCATACCATGCCGAAAAAATCGATTACGGTAGGAGATGGATCAGATGGGGACGAGGAAGCGAACAACGATGACAATGATAAATCATAGAGTTCTCTGATCCATGCCATGAAGGGGAAGGATGAGCATGAAAGCAGAATATAATAAAAAGCGATTCACTACAAGACTTCTTCATGTTTTGTTAACCGCTGTATTATCAATCGGTTTATCGATTGTTATAGCGCCTACCCTATCTGTAGAAGCGCATGCGACACTCCTTGAGATGGAGCCAGCCGAAGATGTCGTCGCCCAGGACGCACCTTCTGAATTGACCCTGCGTTTCAATGAGCCGATTGAACATGATCTTGCCATGGTCACCGTTTATGATTGGAATGGTGAACCGGTTTTCACAGGCAATCCAGATGGTGACGTCGAGAAAGCACCTAAGATGGCATTCTCACTCCCGGATTTGAAACAAGGGACTTATACCGTCAAATGGGATGTTGTTTCAGCGGATGGACACCCTGTCAATGGGTCTTACGCGTTTTCCGTCGGAGAAGCGACAGAAGGAGGTGTCAAGTCTGTTGAAAATGATGGTGGATCTGAGGGCGCGCTAAGCCTAGTCCGTCTGATTCCGGAAGGTCTGATTCTCCTAGCTGCTGGCCTTTTCTGGTTTGGGTGGTTGGCTGAACGCCGGCGTTTTCCAAGTCTCGATACCATATGGAAAAGGGGACGGCGGATTGGAGCGGTCGTCATTGTGCTTGGGACGATTATGGAGCTGGTTGTTTATGGCCTGTCTCTGCCACCAGGAATCATTCAAGTCATCTTAAACGGCAGGTGGGAACTCTTGATGCAATTCCCATTTGCACTCATGGTTTCAACACAGCTGCTTCTTCTCATACTCGCCTTTATTCCAGGTATGATGCGGGGTTGGTATTTAGCGCTTTGGTTGCTTTTGGCCATAACACCCGCTTTTGGGGGCCATGTTTGGGGAATGGAACAGCCATTTGTTGCACTTGCTCCCCGCGTGTTCCACCAAATGGCAATCGCCTTTTGGCTCGGTGCACTCGCATACATTATTTTGTTGTTAATATGGCAAAAGAAACATGATACGCCGGTTTCCTGGAAGACGTTCAGACCGTTTTTCTCCGGAAGGATGATGATTGCCTCAGGACTTGTCGTCTTATCAGGCTTGATGATGGTCTTCTTGCAGACAGGTTTTATATCCATTTTCACCGATTGGAAAACATGGAGTCTTATCGTCATTATAAAAGTGGTGCTGACCCTCTTTATGTTAAGCTTGGCGCTTTTCCAGACATTGAAATGGAAAAAAACCGAAACTTTCACAACGAAACGGATCGTAAAAGTAGAATGGCTTGTCGGACTGGTTGTCATCGCATTCGGTGTATGGATGAGTCAACTTTCTTATCCCATTGCCATCAAGACATATGACGAAACATTGGTTGCAGATCAAGCCGAGGCCGATTTATATATCCATCAACTGAAAGCGGGTGACCGGCAATTGACGGCAACGATCTCCGACCAGGATGGAGACGCTCCTGATGACGTCACAGTGGAAGTTTCCATGCCACAGCATGATATGACGTCAGGCACGCTGACGATGGAAAAAGATGATGCAGGGGATTACACGACAGACTTGCCGTTTACGATGCCAGGGACATGGCTTCTGGAAATGACCGCGACATACCCTGACGGTGAGAAAGAAAAATGGGAAGACGAAATATTCATTGCTGGTGAAGGAAATTAGATTAAAATAAAATCAACACATGGAGGTCATGTCATGAACATTAAAAAATGGACAACATCACTTATAGCCTTGATTTTGATATTTGCGTTTGCAACGGTTGTATCCGCACATGTCACCGTACACCCGGAGGAAAGTTCCACAGATGCATGGGAAAAATATTCCGTCCGTATCCCGGTCGAAAAGGATATGAATACGACAGAAGTTGAGTTGAAAGTTCCGGAAGGCATTGATCTTGTGAATGTCATGCCAAAAGAAAATTGGGATTATGAACTCGAAAAGGATGACAATGATATCATTACTGCTGTGACATGGACAGCAACAGGTGATGGGATCGGTCCAAACGAATTCACTGAGTTTTACTTTGTGGCCGCCAATCCCAGTGAACCAGGTGAATTCAGCTGGGAAGCCTACCAGACATATGAAGATGATTCCGTTGTGGAATGGACCGGTGACCCCGATGCAGACGAACCGGCTTCGGTCACAGAAGTTGTTGAGGGTGATGCAGCTGCCCAGCACGGAGAAAACGGTGATACCGCATCAGAAGAAAATTCAAACGACACAGCGGCTGGCGATGATACAGACAGTGCTTCAGGAAGCAGTAACTGGCTCCCCATCACACTTGCAGCTGTAGCTATTTTACTGTCCTTGATCAGTTTGTTCCGCAAGCGGACATGAAACATTTAAAAGGTTAGACTCTAAAGTGTCCAACGTTTAACGACGGCTTTCACGAAACATTTGGCAAGGCATTACCGACTTTTCACAAGCAAGTCCACCGCTTCCTTAATGACATCCTCTGAACTTTCCTCGGTTTCCCTCTCCTCACGGATGCACGCCTCAAGGTTTTTGCTAACAATCAATGCCGCTGTCCGGTCGAGGGCACTTCTTGCAGCTGAAATTTGCGTCACCACATCACGGCAATCCTTCCCCTCTTCCATCGCTTTCAATAGTCCCCTTATTTGGCCTTCGATACGCTTGATTCTATTCTTCGTTTGATCATCATAGTTCATTTTTGTGTGAATCTCCTTTTCAATGTTGGTTTTTAACTGGTTTAAGTTATATGTGCTATCTTCTTCACATCCTATTATACATACAGGGGTATAAAAACCACAAAAAATATATACGCCGTTCACATTGGGCGTAATCGTTTTTCCAATCGCCTTCTATAATACAAAACCCCTTTATACCCACGCACCCATGCCGCCCTTGACATTGGACACTTTTTCAAACCCTTGCTTTTTCAGCATTTTGGCCGCCCGTGCACTCCGCATACCGCTTTGGCAGATAATCACCACTTCTTTGTCCTTGTCCAATTCATCTGTACGTCCAGCAAGATTATTCAAAGGTATATTTTTAAATTGTTTATGATGGTTTGTCTTATATTCCCCAGGTGTTCTCACATCAATAAATTGAACATCTTTTTCTTTAAACTTATCCTTTGCTTCTTGTGCCGTTATATTCGCTACGCCCTTGGCAGGTAGAAAGAATTTGACGGCAAGCGCAATGATAACAATAAGGAGAATCCATGTTATCATATCCATTTAACTCACCTCCACCCTAGAAAAAGTCCATCCATATCTTGATGGCCGTTCCCAATATCAATACAGAAAGGATGATTTGCAATCGTTTCGTATTGACCTTTTTCCCGGCATTCGCACCAATCGGCGCTGCAATCAGACTCGCAACAATCATGACAATTGCCGGAACAATAAGTACCTGCCCGGTCATGATTTTGCCCGCCGTCGAACCGATCGACGAAATAAACGTAATGGCAAGCGAAGACGCAATCGTCATCCGCGTCGGTATTTTCAAAACAAGCAGCATGATCGGCACCAAAATGAATGCCCCCGCCGCACCTACAATACCAGCACCAATCCCTGTCATAAATGAAAGCGCAGAAGCAAGCCATTTGTTGAACGTAACTTCATCGAACGGTATATCATCAATCCCCTTTTTCGGGACAAACATCATAATCGCTGCTATCGTTGCCAGAATGCCATACACAAAGTTGATGCCACCATCGGACATAAGGCGTGATCCATACCCGCCAATAAAGCTCCCGAGCAGGATGCTTACGCCCATGTAAATAATCAGGTTCTTGTTCAAATAGCCACCTTTGCGGTATGCCCAGACACCACCGATTGTTGCAAAAAGCACCTGGACGGCACTGATACCGGAAACTTCATGTGCCGTAAGAGCCGACAATCCGAGTAGTGGCGGGATGTACAACAACATCGGGTATTTAACGATTGACCCACCAATACCGACCATTCCGGAAATAAATGAACCTATGAAGCCAACCAAAAACAGCACAACGATAAACATGAGGCTATATTCCATTCTTGACTTCCCCTTTCTTAAAAAGACAGGGTTCCCTGAATGAGAGCCCCCTAAGGCCAGCATAGACCTGACCTCGGAGAAGCCCATCAACAGGAATCCATCCGTTATGCTTTTTTAATCCAGAATTTCAGGACATCATCTTCCTCTTTCTGCTCAAGCAGTTCATGACCGCCTGATCTCGCCCAAGCCGTCAAGTCGCTTTTCGCACCTTTGTCTGTTGCATGAATTTCAAGGATGTCACCCGATTCGAGTTCATCGATTGTTTTTTTCGTTTTCACGACCGGCATCGGACATGCCATTCCTTTTGCATCTAATACTTTTGTGACGTCCATCATTGATTCCTTCCTCCATTCTATTTGTGTTAATGGTTATTATTCATGGAACCATCGTGCCATCAAGCATCGATGGCACAACGGTTCGGCCCAATTTCCATTTCACGTTGATTGTCTTCATCAGGCGTCACCTTACCCATGTTAGTCTCACGGATTTTTTGATGTTCATTCGGTTGTGGCGGCAGGTTTTCCGTCACCCTTCTGCGGAATTCATCCGCGTCATCCACATTGAGACCGGAATTACGTTCATACAAGTCGCCAAGCCGTGCCCCGACACTGCCATCTTCATTTAATTCTTCCACAAACGAATAGTGGGCAGGCAGAACAACCAAATCATCGGATAAGGCTTTATAGCGTCTGTACAAGGTATCCCGAAGATCACCTACCCAATCATCCGCTTTTCCAGCCAAATCAGGTCTGCCGATTGACTTCACGAACAATATATCGCCACTCAACAAGTACTGATTGTCGATAATCAGCGATGTACTGCCGATCGTATGCCCCGGTGAATAAAGCGGCTGCACTTTGATTGTTGTTGAACCAACCACAATATCTGTACCTTCTTCAAGCGGCGCATAATCGAATGTGACCTCCTCGGCATCTTTCGGTGGCAAATGATACATGCCACCCGTTTCTTCAGCCAATCTCCGTCCCCCGGAAATATGGTCCGCATGCAGATGTGTATCAATCGTATACGCAATGGATACATTTTTTTCATCAGCAAAACGCTTATAGATGTCTGTCATCCGGCTGGCATCGATAACTGCCGCTTTTTCACCGGAAATAACCATGTAGGAAAGACATCCTTTTCCAAGACGGACAAACTGATACAACCTTCCACCATCAGTCAAATCGGCTATTTTAACCGGCTCGAGATGTTCACTCCATGCTTTCATGCCACCTTCAAGGCTATAGACGTTCGTAAACCCCGCTTCTTCCATCATACTGGCTACCATCTGTGATGAATTGCCCTTGGCACAGACGACGATGACTTCCTGGTGCTTATTGATCTTTTCAGCAACAGCATCCACACCATCAAGCAAATTGAAATAAGGTTCATTGATGATTTCCACACGATCGCCTTCTATTTTCCAGTCGTTATACGCATCCGTACTCCGGACATCCAACATCATTGTTTTTTCACGATTGACAACACGTTTTGCGAGTTCATCTGTTGTAATATGCTTCGCCATGAATTCCCCTCCTATTTAAAATGTTAATGACATATCCGCATCTTCAGCGAAATCGATGAATGAAGCAGCACCACCCACTTCGATACCTTCAACAAAAGCGTCTTTATCCAGACCCATGACATCCATCGTCATTTGACAGCCAATCATTTTCACACCCATGTCCTGCGCCATTTCCAGTAACTCTGGGATTGATGGCACATTCGTTTTTTCAAAACCTTCTTTGAAATGTTCCTTTCCCTCAGGGACTTCCAGATGTTTATGACCTTCCTTATGGATAAGGTTCAGACCTTCAAATGTGAAAAAGATGCCGACCGCTTTATCCGATGCCGCGGCTGCCGTTGCAATATTGAATACTTTATACGCATCAAACAACCCACCATTTGCCGCTATGATTGCTACGCGTTTGTTATTATGCGCCATTATGGATTCCTCCTGAAATATCGTTTATAGTACCTGTCAACCATCTGTTTGTTATTTCTCGACTTCTTTTGTCCAACTACGCATGCCACCATCAACATTTGTGACGCTAAATCCTTTTTCCTTTAAAAAGTGACACGCTCTTCCACTACGGCCGCCTGAACGGCAAACCATATAATAATGTTGACTTTTATCCAGCTCATCAAGGCGGTCCGGAATTTCCCCCAGGGGTATATGTTTTGCGCCAGGAATAATGCCTTGTGCAACCTCTTCATCTTCACGTACGTCAACCACATTGATTGACTCGTCATTTTTGATGAGCTCTTCCAGTTCTTCTGTTTTGATCTCTTTCATGATCCTTCTGCCTCCTAATCCATTCTGTCATTTTTTACTGAAATGAATAACTGCCTAATGTCTTGATCAGGCTAGGCAAGTTAAAATGAAATCCATCCCAGTCATCCTTCATAGACTGAACCCTTACCACCCGTAAACATACCTTCCTTTTCCGCTCCACAATTACCCCACGGGGTATTAATAAATGGCTAAAAAAGAGGGTTTGCTATTTAGCTGAACCCTTCATCAAAAATGCTACAACACACATTGTATACCCCTATAGGTATTATGTCAAGTTATGTTTAGGCATGTTATGACAGTTTTTATACCATGACGATAGTATTCGATTCTATTGTTTTTAAAAAGATAAATCGATTAATAAAGCCCGTCCCCCTTAACAGGGATTCGGGCCCACTCCCATCCGCCTAAGCCTCATGTTGACTGGCTACCGGGACCTTCAGAATCTGCCTGAAGCCGAATATAACTCGGTGAACGTCGTTTGCTTCATTTCTTGCAAAACGGATGATAAAGTCCATCTCCCGCATGTGAAACATGAATATGTCTTTACCGATCGGCTTCAAGGCATCTTCCGGAAATTGAGCGGTCTTAAAATGAAGCATGGCATTTTCAATATAAAATTCGATTGATGTCCCCTCGCCGGATACATACGTACCTTCATAGTCTTTTATGAAACCGTGAGCGATTCCCCTTGTTCACACTAAAATCCGACTTGCGATGGAGTCCAAATTCCATCTCTAGGGTGGCGATTTATTCAGGGCAGTTGTATATCATAGATAATACCATTTCTCCGTTGTAGGGAGGCGGATTTATCATGATTGAAAAATACAATCGTCCGATTCTGTTTTATGCTTTATCGATCATCATCCCCTGGGCACTATGGTTTGTGACCGCATATGTCAGCCATCTCGAACCGACGACATTTTATCGCATCACCCGAGATGTACTGGGAATTGCAGGACTCATCAGTCCAATGATTGTCGCGTTCGCACTGATGATTCCCGACAAAGATTTACGCCGGGATTTGAAAATGAAGCTTTTCCATTTCCGGAACACTAAAACCATTTACTTGATTCTGACCTGCACACTTATGCTAGCGAGTATTTTGGCAGCACAGGCCGTATCCCTTCTTTTTGGATACAGTCCAACACAATTTACGTTTGCCGAACAGGCCTCTTTTCAAGGTGGCGTGTTCTCTGCAGCCTTTTTTCTGATCATCGCGCCGATTTTCGAAGAACTGGCTTGGCATTCGTATGGCACCGATTGTTTGCGGAGGCGATTTACCCTCTTCACCTTATCCATGATTTTTGCGGTCTTTTGGGCTTTTTGGCATTTCCCGCTATCACTCGTAAAGGATTACTATCAAAACCAAGTCGCAGAAACAGGCGCTCTATATTCGATCAACTTCATTGTCAGTCTGTTTCCATTTGTGATTTTGATGAACTGGCTATACTTCAAAACAAATCGGAACATTCTTGTTGTCATTGTCTTCCATTTCACAGCAGGCTATTTCAATGAAATCTTCCAGACGCATCCAATGAGTAAGGTCATCCAGACAGGGTTGCTCATTCTCTTATCCGTGGTTATTTTGATCAAGGACCGGGAGATGTTTTTCAAGCTGGATTATGAAGAATAATACTGCTACCTTTCTTTTTCGAACATACTTTTAAGATAGCGCTTAATCACTTTTTTCGGTAAAATATCATTATAACTACTGAAAAAGAGGTGATTCATTCATGGAAAATTCATTGATATCTCCCGATGACACGTGGGTCCTTTGGATGTTCTTGACCGGTTGGGCTGCCATCAGTATCTACCTTGAACAGCGCTATACCTGGGCATCCAAAATCTCTGGAGCCATCATCGCCTTGATCGGGGCCGTCGTCCTATCAAACTTGAACATCATCCCAACCGAATCGGATGTGTATGATGCGGTTTGGGATTATATCGTCCCGCTATCCATCCCCCTCCTTCTGTTCCAGGCAAACATCGGGGAAATCTGGCGAAAAAGCGGTCGTGTCCTCGTCATCTTTTTCCTCAGTTCACTGGGTACCTTTGCAGGTGCGATTATCGCATTTTTGTCTTTGAACCATTTCATTCCGCACCTCGATAAAATAACGGCCATGATGACGGGATCATACACGGGCGGAGGCGTGAACTTTGCCGCCATGGCGAGTAAGTTCCAGACACCGAGTGATATGGTGTCTGCCACAACAGTAGCCGATAATATGCTGATGGCATTGTTCTTTTTTGTATTATTTGCCATCCCGGCATCTTCATTTTTCAGGAAACGCTACCCGACACCATACATCGATGAAACAGAAGCCGAAACAGGTGATGACGATTCCGGAACACAAGCCGCGAATTTCTGGAAACGAAATGAAATGTCACTGAAAGATATCGCCATGAGTGTCGCTTCTGCATTCGTCCTTGTAACCGTATCATTCAAACTCGCGGGATTGATTGACAATCTCCTGCCGGAAGGGGACGATTCAAACGTATTAATCGCAATAGCACGTGGTATATTTGCTGATGAATATCTGATGTTGACAACATTGACCGTTCTCACTGTGGCACTGTTCCCTGGCTATTTTGAAAAAATCAATGGAACACGTGAAATCGGTACATTCCTGATCTATTTATTTTTCGTCGTCATCGGTGTACCTGCATCACTTGTCATCATCCTGAAGACCGCACCATTATTGTTCATCTTTGTATTGATCATCGTACTGGCCAACATTTTCATCACACTCATTTTAGGGAAAATCTTCAAATTCAGTCTGGAAGAGGCGCTCCTGGTCAGTAACGCGAATCTTGGTGGCCCAACAACCGCTGCCGCCATGGCTATTGCAAAAGGATGGCAAAAAATGATCGTACCCATCCTCCTGGTTGGTACACTTGGTTATGTCATTGGAAACTACCTCGGAACAGCCATTTATTATTTGATTCAAGCATTTTTCTGAAACACATGAAGTCGGTCGCGGTTCAGTCATATCGCGGCCGATATTTCTCCCATTGGCCACTCTCTAAAGATCCAAGCCCTCTTTTCTTCGTATCCGGAGTGTCAAAACGGATTGCAAGCCCCGCTGCATTCTAGTAGACTTAATTTTATATGTGTAAAATATTTTAGAAAGCGGGGAAGACATGCGAAACCATATTTTTTCAGCATTTATATTATTACTGGCCATTTTTCTGGGCGCGTGCAGTGAAAAAGATTTAGATCAGGATG
Organism: Virgibacillus sp.; assembly: GCA_035301285.1. Taxonomy (GTDB): domain Bacteria; phylum Bacillota; class Bacilli; order Bacillales; family Amphibacillaceae; genus DATGUN01. Next base: position 1,113 of record DATGUN010000048.1, on the reverse strand, counting down.
AAGTGATGGAAAAGGTAAAAGATACGATCGATGACGTGGAAAGTTATCATACCGAATGGGATGTCGCGATGGAGATGGATGACCTGGAAATGGACCAGACTGAACATTCCAGCGTGAACATGGACATTGATGCGATCGAATCATCAAATGAATTGCGGCAAACCGTTGAAGAATCAGATGATGCAAATCAATCCGTCGTAGAATATTACATGATAGAAGATACCATGTATGTCAATGATAATGACAGTGGATGGGTCAATGAATCGATTAATACGATAGATATCCAGGAAAATCTGACGTTATCCTATAAAAAGATCGCGACGCTTTTGGAGGAAATTGAAGATGAACTGGAGATGGAAACGGATGATGACCATTATATCTTGACCTTCAAAGGTTCCAGCCAAAACGTATTTGATGCCCAAGATGAGCCCTATAGCCTGGAAGTGACCGGTTTTGACGAAGACGGCGTCAATCAAGACTTGAAAATCAAAGTAGATAAGGAAAACTTATATATCATGAACGTTGAAAACACGGTTACCGCAAAAAACAATCAAAATGAATTAGAGATGAAAATCGTCCAAGACTTTTCAGATATTAACGCTATCGACGAGATTGAATTACCGGAAGAAATAGAGGAAGAAGTGTAAAAGTGGAACCTGACCTTTCAAGAAGACAGGGCAGTTCAGTACTTTAGCTCAATGAGAATGTATGGCGTGCCCTTGGCACCCATTACAACCCCAACACTAAATGAATACACGATCCCCCACCTTATTAGCCGCGGGGATCGTGTGATATATAGAACCATCTTACTGATACCCTTCATATTTATCGTAATTGGGATTGATGTTACTGTCAGGATGACGCCCCTCATGAGGTTCGTTGACTTCGTTTTCAGGTGCATTCTGATCGACATCATTGTTGTTTTGATGATTCTCTTCTGGTGCTTTGCCACCCGGTCGATTATTTTCACCTGGCGCCTCATCATTTTCTGTTGTACTGCATGCCCCAAGCAGTGCCAATGCAATGATCGGGGCACCCAGTTTAAGCAGCCATTTCCTATGCATGATATGCCTCCTCGCAAGTTTTACCGTTTCCCGTAGTTTAACCCGGAAT
>DATGUN010000047.1:0-7040 GCA_035301285.1 Virgibacillus sp. | reverse complement strand
CACACGGGCACCTTACATTTCCGCCTTTCCATAATAGAAAAACGAGAGAAGTCACTGCCAGCCATTCAGTACTTCAGCATACACCGGTTGCGCATGTGCGCCATCATTTTCATTTTTCTTCTTGTGCAGGTATGGTTGCTTCTTCCATTCGTTGCTCCAGTTTTTCGACATGCTTCCTTTTCTCTTCATCCGTCCAGTGCAGGCGATGGGCCATGCAATCAACAACAGTGTCTTTCCATTTTTTGACCCAATTGATATGAAAGAACATGCTGCCGCTACGGCGAATGAAAAAGTCTGCCGGGGTGACTGTCATTTCTTCTTCAATGCCATACACAACCATTGCGAATATCTCTTTGGTCAGATTGTAATGGATCGCTTCTTCTCCATTTGTACGGAGAATGTCATATATTCTTTCGACATTGGAACCGTAACGTCTTACGAGTCGTTCCGCTTCATCAGCCAACAGTCCGAGTGTTGTCCCTTCACGAACCTTGTCTTGGATGAATTCATCAAAAGCATCTGAACCACCGACATCCCCGCCAGAGAGGCGGATGTTACGCGTTTGACATTTGGGATATGATCCGACACCTTCTTCTTTCAATTCTTTTGCCGTCTGATCGATGACGCGTTGTGCCATTTTTCGGTAGCCTGTCAATTTCCCGCCGGCAATGGAAATAAGCCCTGAATCCGATACGAATATCTCATCTTTTCTTGAAATCTCAGATGGGTCTTTTCCTTCCTCATGAACGAGCGGTCTCACGCCTGCCCAGCTCGATTCGACATCTTTCGCTTCCAGTTTCGCGCTTGTAAACAGATTATTCGTCGCTTCAAGCAAGTAGTCGCGGTCTTTGACGGTCATTTGCAGATTCAAGATATCGCCGTAGTAATCCGTGTCGGTTGTACCGATATACACTTTTCCTTCACGCGGAATCGCAAAAAGCAATCGGCCATCAGGCGCATCGAAATAAACGGCCTGCCCAAGCGGGAACCGGTTTCCGTCGATGGTAATATGAACACCTTTTGTCAGGTGCAGATGTTTTCCTTTATTGGAGCGGTCTTTTTCCCGCAATGTATCGACCCAAGGACCAGCCGCATTGATGACTTTTTTGGCGCGAATATCCCAGGTTTTACCCGAAATCATATCAACCGCGCGCACACCTGCCACTTTTCCATTTTCATAAAGGAATGCTTCGGCTTTCACATAGTTCACCGCACGCGTCCCTCTTTTGACGGCTTCTTTCATCACCTCAAGCGTCAGTCGTGCATCATCCGTGCGATATTCGACATAATACCCTCCGCCATGGATCTTTTTCTTGTCGAGCAACGGTTCTTTTTCATAGGTTTGTTTTTTATTCAAAATGCTATGCCGTTCGCTTCGTTTAACCTTGGCCAAACGGTCATAAACCGACAATCCAGCCTTGAGTGTCACTCGATTGAATGTCCCGCCTTTCACCGTCGGAAGTAACATCCATAACGGCGTCGTCACATGCGGGGCATTTTCATAGACGATTGCCCGTTCTTTCCCAATCTCGGACACTTCTTTGATTTCAAATTGTTTTAAGTAGCGTAGACCGCCATGGACGAGCTTTGTCGATTTACTGGATGTACCGGATGCAAAATCTCGCATTTCAATCAAACCGCTTGTCATACCGCGTGTTTGAGCGTCAAGGGCAATTCCCGCACCGGTAATTCCTCCTCCAACGACAAGCACATCCAAGTTCATTGTAGACATCTCATCCAATATGACAGGTCTTTGAATACTGGAAAATGATTGTTTCATGATGAATTCGTCCTTTCAGTTTATAAAATATCGTTTGTTACGTTTAGGTTTCGTATTTATCCATGTCATCATTCATATGTTCATTTTAAAATCTGAACAATAGTCAACAACATTCCGATTCGACATTCATATATTCTTCAAAAGCCCTATGCCATTTCCAGCATCCCTTTGCCAAACAAGTCTTTTATCAGGGCATTACAAATGTTTTGGTTAGGCTTTTGGCTTGGACCTTTATTTGACAATAATCAGGGGTGCCGTCATAAGCCGGGGCCCTTTTCATCCTATTTTTCGTCACCAGCCAGGTTTCCGACACAGTCACCCATATTCCTTCACAATCGCGGCATAGACGTCATCAAACTGTTTGCCCATGCCGGATTCCACTGCAGCCAAATAAGCACCTTCCACAATAGGCGCTTCCGCAATTTTAACATTGACGGTGCCCGCTAACTCAATCGCGAGTTCGGCGTTCATTTTGGCACTGCCGATATCATATAAAAGAATGACACCATTCCCTTGGTCAGCCCGTTCGATGGCACGCTCGATGCGCCCGACGTTCGTCCCAATCTCATCCGTTTCCGTTCCGGCAGCAAGCGCGATCGGCACATCTGTCATCACCTCACGAATAAGATCTTTAATCCCTTCGGCAATTTTCGGGCTATGGGAAATCAAAACGAGACCAGTGTATGCCATTATACGTCGCTCCCTTCAACCACTTGAGCCAAGGCACTGAAAAGATAATATGACGTGGCGGCACCGGGGTCGATATGACCGATGGATTTTTCACCAAAATAGGATGCTCTTCCTTTTGTCGCTTTCATATCTTTGGTCGCCTCCATTGCCTCTTTGGCGACTTGGGCAAGTGCGTTCCCGTCAAACGTAGCGCCTTCTGAAAAGTGATGTGCAACCGGAAGCCAGACATCGAGCATGGTCTTTTCGCCTTCTGATGCCTTGCCACGTTGCTTAATCCCTTCTACCGCTGCGTATAGAGCCGATGCCAAGCGCTGTGGATCGAGGCTTTCCTCATCTTTCAAAGCAGTCGACATCCGTAAAAAAGCTGTCCCCAGCAGTGGACCGGATGCACCGCCGACTTTCGAAATCAGTGTCATGGCCGTATCTTTCAGCACACCCGCTATGGTACCATCATTTTCAGATAATACGGCTGAGGCAACTTCCCCGAAACCTCTTGCCATATTGAGTCCGTGATCACCATCACCAATCGCCTGATCGAGTTCAGTCAGGTATGTTTTTTCTGTTTGAATCTGTTCATTTGCCAGCTCAAGCCATTTCAAAATATCCTTGACGGTTAACTCCATATCATCTAATCCTTTCTTCTAATGAAATGCAGGTGCAAGCGTATCGGCATCCAATAAAGTCTTCAGTTCTTCATCGACCTTCATCAATGTCACTGAACATCCTGCCATTTCAAGTGATGTCATATACTCACCGACATATGTCCGGTAAACTGTAATACCTTTTGTGTTTAAGATCTCCTGTACCTTTTTATTGACAATATACAATTCCATCTCCGGTGTTGCACCAAGTCCATTGACCATCACAACAACATCCGAGTCGGAAAAGTCCATGTCAGCAAGCACTTTATCCGTCAGGCGCTCCGCGATATCGTTGGCTGACGTGAGTGTCTCCCGTTCAATGCCGGGTTCACCGTGAATACCGATGCCGATTTCCATTTCATCATCTTCCAAATTGAAACTCGCCTTCCCAGCTTCCGGTACGATACAGGATGTCAACGCCATACCGATTGAACGCACATTCGCAACCGCCTTCTCTGCAGCCCTCTTGATTGTTTCAAGCGGAGCTCCTTTTTCTGCCAAAGCACCGACGATTTTATGCACAAGCACTGTCCCGGCAATTCCGCGCCTTCCAGTTGTGAATGAACTATCTTCTACCGCCACATCGTCATTCACAACAATGTAATCAACGGTAATCCCTTCAGCCTCAGCGAGTTCAGCTGCCATTTCAAAATTGATGACATCACCGGTATAATTTTTGACAACCAAAAATACACCTTCTCCGCTATCTGTCGCCTTAATCGCCTCGAATACCTGGTCAGGAGTCGGCGAGGTAAAAACACTGCCCGAAACAGCCGCATCAAGCATCCCTTTCCCCACATATCCAGCATGGGCCGGTTCATGTCCACTTCCGCCCCCGCTGATGATTCCGACTTTACCGGAGACGGGTGCATCTTTCCGGACAATGACGGATGTCCCTGGAATCTGTTTGACGGTATCGGGATAGGCTGAAGCGATTCCCTCCACCATTTCCTCCACAACATCTTCAGGTTGATTGATTATTTTTTTCACGAAATTCCCCTCCTTTTTCCTTTTATCAAGTAAAGTGCAAGCTCCTAGGTCTACTCGACCAGGAAGCCATTACGTACCCTTTCAAATCCTATCAGAAAGGGAAATCCTGATGCTGACATCATTCATTCCCCCTCCAGTAAAAACGATTCAAATCTCTGCTGATATCACACAGTCAGAAGAATCCTCCAAATATGGTTCCATTCCAATTGTTCCTTAAATATGTCCCGCTCACCGGACCAACATTGCCGAAGATGGCCTTCTACATATAGGACAAAACGACTTTCCCGAATGTCACTTTTCCAGAAATACACGAACAGCCAACACGTTTCCTTACAGCTGCCTATCAACTTTCAGCTCCCTTATTTAAACGCACCTGCCGCTTTGACCGCTTTTTGCCAGCCATCATATAATTTATCCCGTTCTTCATCATCCATTTCCGATTCAAATGTTTTATCAAGATGCCATTGTTCTGCGATGTCATCCTTGCTTTCCCAGAAACCGACAGCCAATCCCGCAAGATATGCAGCACCAAGCGCTGTCGTTTCACTGATTTTCGGACGGTCAACCGGAACATCAAGCATGTCGCTCTGAAATTGCATCAAGAAATCGTTCGATACCGCTCCACCATCGACACGCAGTGACTTAACCGATGTACCAGAGTCTTCTACCATCGCATCAAGCACATCCTTTGTTTGATAAGCGAGGGATTCAAGCGTCGCCCGGATAAAATGTTCCTTCTCGGTACCACGCGTCAAGCCGAAGATCGCTCCGCGCATTTCACTATCCCAATGTGGTGCGCCAATACCGACAAAAGCAGGGACGACATATACACCATCTGTTGAATCGACACGCTTGGCATAAGCTTCACTATCCGGTGACGACTTCAACATTCTCAAGCCATCACGAAGCCACTGAATCGCTGAACCGGCAACGAATATACTACCTTCAAGCGCATATTCGACTTTTCCGTCCAATCCCCAGGCGATGGTCGTCAGCAGACCATTTTCGGACTTCACCGCTTCTTCACCTGTATTCATCAGCATGAAGCAACCTGTTCCATATGTGTTTTTCGCCATTCCCTTTTCAAAACAGGCTTGACCGAATAACGAGGATTGCTGGTCACCAGCCACACCGGCAATCGGAACTTCCTCACCGAAGAAGTGATAATCGACCGTATGGGCATACACTTCTGATGATGCGTGCACTTCCGGCAACATCGATTTCGGAACATCCAGGATATCCAGTAATTCATCGTCCCATTTCAAATCATGGATATTGAACATCAGCGTCCGTGATGCATTCGTATAATCGGTGACATGTGCTTCTCCACCTGATAACTTCCAGATGAGCCAAGAATCGATTGTTCCGAACATCAAATCCCCTTTTTCAGCTTTTTCCCGTGCCCCATCCACATTGTCAAGGAGCCATTTCACTTTTGTACCGGAGAAATAAGGATCGATCAACAAACCCGTTTTATCACGGATTTTATCTTCATACCCATCTTCCCTGAGCTTCTTGCAGATATCTTCCGTTTGGCGGGATTGCCATACAAGCGCATGATAGATCGGTTTGCCCGATTTCTTATCCCAGACGACCGTTGTCTCCCGCTGGTTGGTGATGCCGATAGATGCAATTTCTTTCGGAGAGGTGTTGTTTTTGTTGAGCACATCTGCAATCACCGCAAGAACCGACGTCCAGATTTCATTTGCATCATGTTCCACACTCCCCGGATTCGGGAAAAATTGCTGGAATTCCTTTTGAGCTATATCGACTATCTTCCCGCTCTGATCTACCAATAACGCACGAGAACTCGTTGTACCTTGATCAATTGCCAAAATGTATTTTTTATCCACTTTTCATTCTCCTTTCAAATGTCGCTCTATATTAAGTGTAACACGTGTTGTACATACTTTTCCCCATTCAGCTTATCAAGAATCATCATCTGATTCTTCGCCTTCCGACCGTTCGTGAAGTGTCTTTTCGATGAACCAATTATAGGCAAAAGGAGCCAACGCCCCACCGATAAGTGGCCCTATAATCGGAATCCACCAGTAGTTCCCAGGTCCAGGGAAAGCATTTTCGCCCCATCCTGCAAACCATGTGAACAGACGCGGTCCGAAGTCACGTGCCGGATTGATCGCATACCCTGCATCTGTCCCAAAGGAAATGCCAATCGCCACAACAGCAAGACCGACAACAAACGGCGCCATGTTTTTCAATCCACCAAAACCGACGTTTTTCTTATCAATCAGCGCGTATATGAACATAACCAATAAAAACGTTCCAAGTATCTGGTCAAAAAGCGGTACGAACCATGTCCCCTGGGCAGATTCAGCCGGGAACGTCGCAAAAATACTGAACGTGTCGAGTCCACCTTCCGATGCTCTCGTCACGCCGTGGTCCGCGTTGAACATGTCGATTGATTGGTAGTAATCAATGTAGACAACCACAGCACCCAAAAACGCACCCGCCGTTTGCGCAATCCAGTAAGGAATAACCTTGCCCCACGACACCATTCCTTTAAATGCATGTCCAAGTGTCACAGCCGGATTGAGATGGGCTCCGGAAACGCCACCCGCAATATACACACCAAACGCGACTGCCAGACCCCAGCCCCAACCAATGATCATCCAATCACCAGCTGCGACGAAAATCTCTTCCGCTCGTCCTGAACCATACATACCGACGACTGCCAGTCCAACGACACCATTACCTAAAGCTATCAGTACAAACGTCCCGATAAATTCCGAGAGTAAATCCCCCCATGTACTTTGTCGCCAACTATTGACTTTCTTCTGAATCGCAGACACCATTTTTACCTTCTTTCCTTGAATATTTGTTGTTTAGTGTATGCCATCTTGATAAAAAAACACATCGGTTAGACATTACCTATTTACTTTTACCCAACTTGGCAAGCGATGCAAACATTAAACAGGGTG
>DATGUN010000046.1:0-43084 GCA_035301285.1 Virgibacillus sp. | reverse complement strand
ATTATAGGCTGATCAACAGTATACTGCAATGTCAGTATATCAAAGGAGAAGCCGTACATAAATATTTTTCCCGATTTAATCGATTGAAATATGAATATAACCTAATCTGATGAATACATGCATGTGCTTGGGTGACTATTTCCGTGCTTCGGCTTCAAAGGTAATGGTTTGATTTGATGATTCAGGGTATTGTCCATAACGATAGTCTGATGATATGGTGATGTTTATGAAGCCGATACGTTCAAGAATCATTTTAAATTCTTCAACGCCATACCAGCGCATCGGATACTGTTCAAGCTCCGTTTTTACCAGGCTGCCGTTTCTCCATCTTTCGTATCGTGCATGTGAAACGGTATACTGCTTGATTGGATTTATTTCTATGTTTTTCTGTTCCAACGTAATGATGTCGCCTTTTTCACTTTCCCATGTTCGCGTTGATACGTTTCCAATCGGCGTTTCAGTTTGCAAAAATATATCGAGGATCAGTTTCCCACCGTCAGATAAGTGGTGATAAAAATTCTTTAAGGCCTGGATGGATTTTTCTCTCTCATGAAGCAACAGAAATGTCCCTGTTGGTACGATGATCGCCTCATATTTCTTATCCACTGAAAAAGACTCCATCTGTCCTTCAAAAAGCTCAGGATACAGATTCCTCTGCCGACAATTCGCGCGGCATATATCCAACATATCTGAAGAAACATCAAATCCATCAACAGTCATGCCCGCTTCTAAAAGTGGAATGAGTATCCGTCCCGTCCCTGTAGCGGGTTCAAGAATAGGTCCTTTCATTGACCCTAGGCGTTCCAAATAGAATTCAATATCCCCGAATGAATGGCCAATGGGTTTATCGATATCGTACACTTCAGCTGACAACGCGTTGTAATATCCAAACAAAAAAGCCCCTCCTTTTTCTTCAAAACATGATAGATAGGCAAGTCACCAAACACACACGAACGAATCTCCCTATCGATCACCCCGCCATATTGTCTGCGCTGGGTGGATCAAGTTCCAATGCGGAGCGTTCTTTGAAAACCGACCGCCACGTGAAAAATGTGATGATCGAAAGCATGACGAAATAGACATACAATGCAATACTTAAAGGAATAAAAGTCACCATGAAGTGCATGAACGCAAAGGCCCCGACGACAAACATGAACAAGAAATAAACGAGGCTATTCCCGGCTTCTTGCATCGATGCAAACGGTTGAGAAAAAGGATAGACCTTGCTTCCGAAGAGTTTGTAGGCAATAACCGTACATAACACGATTGAAACAAACACAATCAATAAATCCGGTACAATCCGCGCTGAAAAAATCCCTATAAAAATAGCCGACAACACTAAAAAGACCGGGACATACAGTTTCACCAGAATGGCTTTCAACGTCGCGCTGTAAACGGTTTTATACGAACGGACAGGTGTGGCTTCGAAAATCCAGCTTCCCTTGTGATTTCCCGATGAGCCAATCGCATGAACAGCCGCCGCAATCATAATCCCAGTAAAATATATACCGAAATAACTGCCCCCTTCCCGTACATCCTGAAACGTGCCACCCGCTGTCATGATGTTAAACATGAATATGAACGGAAAGACAAAAGCCATTCCCAATAACGGATACACCTTCAATTTAAACTCCCGCTCCTGAGACAGCATGATCGATGCGAAATGAAAAAAAACACGTTCTTCCTTTTTAAAGCAAACCGTTTTTGCCCAAAAGTGATCAAGCCGTCGCATTTTCGGTTTTCCTTTATGAGCCTCTTCCATCAGTTTTTGCAAATTCCTCTCAAATGATGGCATCATACGAAGGTACAAACTGATGGCTAATACCGGCACAATGATGACAAGTGAGGCTAGAAGCATGAGTTCGCTGCTAACATTTGAATGGAAGACCATCTCAAATGGCGCCCCGAACCACATAGGCGGGATGAGTATGTGCCACCAACTGAAATCATATGTATAATCCATTCCGGTAAAGTCGAATGCCCTGATGAGGACCTGATATCCGACAATGATACCTAGTGCAAGAACAATCTGCATATAGTTGATGATATCTTTCAACTTTTCCCCGCTGAAAAACTGCAAAATATAAATATATATCAATGCCGTCAACGCGATGATCAACATGACCAGCAAAAACAAGACAACGATAAATAACAGGAAAAACAAAACGCCTTTTCTGGCAAGGATAGCCAGTGCCGGCACCGCTATGAACGCCCCTGTCAGCATGGTGATGTAAATGGCGACATGCATCACCTTGGCAGCGCTGATCGTTTTTGATGAGATAGGCTTTGTATGGAGGATGGTTTTATCGCGGACATCCAATAACACACTTGAAAAATCAGAAACCATGGACGTCATCAATATAAACATCGTTACGCCAAAAATGATGCTCATCTGGAACATCAGATTGTCCCCCAAAAAGAGGATCGGCGTCAAAAACAACCCATACAGAGCATAAACTCCGAGTGATTTCAAGAACATATTGCCTTTGGGTTTTTTATTGGAACCGCTTAAAATAGATGGCTGCCGGCGTTGGTCCATCATCAGTTTCATTCCCAATATGTTTCGCATGACCGGATAGTCCACACCAAGCCAGCGAAACAATGGACGAAAGACATCAAGTATTTTCAGTGAAATGGAATCAGGCATCTGCTTCACCTTCTTGCACGATTGCGGTAATATTATCAGCGGTTTGTTCATGTTCATAAAAGCCGGTCAATTGATTGAAAATGTCTTCGAGTGACCCTTCCTCATTCTGTTCCTTTAATTCTTCAAAGCTACCATCCGCAGCAATATGCCCATCGACAAGAAGGATAATCCGATTGCTGATTTTCTCGACGACATCCATGATATGCGATGAGTAGAAAATCGTTTTTCCTGCTGCTGCCAGTTTAGCCAATATATCTTTGATGATCATGACACTGTTTGCATCAATCCCGCTCAGTGGCTCATCAAGAAACAGTATATCCGGATCATGCAGAAGACTCGAGATGATCAGAACCTTTTGCCGCATCCCTTTGGAAAACGACGAAATACGCATATAGAGAACATCCTTCAAATCAAATTCCTTCATAAGCTTTTCGGCTTTATAGGCTGCATCATCCGTTTCCATTCCATAAAGTTCGCCCATGAATGTCAAATACTCAAATGCTGTCAGATTATCATAAATATCCGCATTTTCCGGGACATAGCCAATCCGTTTTTTATATGAGACGTCACCATTTGCAATATCCTCTCCGAAAATCTCAATTTGGCCACGGTAACCATCAACCAATCCGAGCATCAATTTAACCGTTGTACTTTTACCAGCGCCATTCGCACCGATATAACCGATGACCTGGCCTTTGTATACATCGAGGTCAATCCCTCGCAACACAAATTTTTCACCGTAACTCATGGTCACGCCGGAAAGTGAAATGATCTTTTCGTTTTCTTCCATCTTATCACCTCTATTTATGTTATTTTTCAGAAAACAACGGAAAAAGAAGGGAAACCAGACGCCATATGTCCAGTTTCCCTATTTTTTTGTTCAATGGATGATAAGGCATCCAACCCTTTTTAACGTAAACGCTCAATCCGGTCATCAATATCCGGGTGGGAGGAAAATAATGATACCCCTTTTCGCTTCCCGTTTATTTTCAAAGTAGCTACAGCTGTTTGTTCATTTTCACCTTTCATGCGATCACTGTAGACCTTCAACATTTCCAATGCATGACGCATCTTGTCTTTCCCGGCAAAATCCGCGCCACCTTTGTCTGCGTGATACTCACGGTGTCTGGAGTACGCATAGACGACAATACTTCCAAGAATGGAAAAAAGAATCTGGAAGAGGATAATGGCAAGAAAATGGACAATCGGTGCCAATTCCTCGCGAACAAAACGAGAGACGGCGAATGCAACAACACGTGCCAAGAATACGACAAACGTGTTGACGACACCTTGCAAGAGCGTCATCGTCACCATATCACCATTTGAGATATGTGCGATTTCGTGGGCAATGACACCTTCGACCGCATCATCATCCATTTCTGTCAACAGCCCAGAAGAAACAGCGACCAATGAACGCTTTTTCGAGGGGCCGGTTGCAAATGCATTCACTTCAGACGAATTGTAAATGCCCACTTCAGGCATATGCATCAAGCCAGCAGCTTGTGCCATGCGATGGACCTTATCAACAACAGCAGCTTCATATTGATTCTGCGGATTGTTCGGGTCAATGACTTTGACCCCCATCATTTTCTTGGCCATCCAACGTGAAATTCCCAGCGAAATAAACGCACCGGTAAAACCGATAACGGCACTCAGAACAAGAAGGGACCCGAAGTTAATCGTCCCATCGACATTGATATAATGACCGATCCCTGTAATTGAAAGGATAATACCTATGGTGACAATGACAAGTATGTTTGTCAATACTAAAAAGAGTATTCGTTTTCCCATTTATTCTCACCTTTCCGATAATCATTCATTTACTAATAAATATAATGCGATTGCTTGAGCATATATACTAACATTATATGAATAATCATGACGCGTGACAAGCCTTTTAGGACTTTTCCTCATATTTTCCACATTTACCACGGAAACGAAGATACCGGGCTCATTTTATGTTGTGAATAACCTTTGCTTCTTCATTTTTCATTTTCAATGGGAAGGTAGGACGATAGCTCCTTATCTGTCACCTTGTGGTGAAAAACCGCTGAATCTGTTGAATGGCATCTATCCTACTTTTCATACACGTGCATATACATTTTAATGTAAGGAGGATGATATATGATGAAATGTGCACATTGCAAGAAGTCGATTGAGGCGACGGAAACGTATTGCAAAGCCGGTCCGAATGATACGGTCTTTTGCAGCAGGGGTTGTGTCTATAAGGGATTCAAAAAGTTCTATACGCGACATGAACTGAACAAAATGATGTCGATCATTACCCAATCCAGTCAGTAGAAGGACATACCATGACTGACAGCTAACATCGATAAATAACCGATTCCATGGGGCACCTCCGGGAGGAAGCCCCTTCTTAAGATGGCCGGGCATAACGATGCGAAAGTATGAAACCAGACTTTTACCATGAAAGAATGATAGAATACATGATGCAAACATATTATAACAACCAGAGGTGACATACGTTTTGAATAAGAAAGACATTGCAGGTATCCGTAAACAATTCAAATTACATAATGATCTATTGACGATCCATGACATTTTCCATGTGTATATCACGAAAGATTCGAGTGATATCTATCATCAGCAGATAACGTCTTTTGAACTGCTTGAGGATGAGCAGAAGGAACTGTTTATGACGAATTTCAAAAAGGTGCTCTCAGGGCAGTTGGATCAGAAACTGTTCGAATTGAAATTCAGACGTGACGATGAGGATGATAGTCCGTTTATCCTTCATCAAGGTCTGACGTGTGGCAACCGGGAAGAATGGACCGAACAAATGCTTAAAGTGGTTGAAAAAATGCTGGCGGACAAGCAATATGAGATGGATCTTGTCGTAACATTCATCCGGGGTGAATATCTACAGTCGATGAAGCCTATCGGTGAAGACGAAAGCAGTCGTGACACGGTGCAAGCACACCCGTTTATCTTGTGCAGCGTGAATCAGACCGAGGAACCGAAAAAGGAGTTGCTGTTTGATTATATTGGAAAAGAGTTCAAATATAATGTGATGGTTGACCCGATCATCAACCTGAAAAAGCCTGTGGCGGGTTTCCTGTACCCAACCATCCAAGATCAAGCACAGGACGTCAATCATGTTCTTTATTCAGCAGGCAAGGAAAATGATTTGAATGAACACTTTATCGAAAACGTCCTGCAGGCGGAAGATATTGTAACGGCCGAAGAAGATAAATTCGTGTTCGAAGAAGTTGTCAAAGATGTTGCGGGCGATCAAATGAATACTGCAACTCTTTCCAGCGTGTACGATGAAATACAGCAACTTGTCGAAGCACATGAAGAAAACGACGAACCTGTTTCAAAACTTGATACCAAAGATGTGGAATCCGTGCTGACAAACAGCGGCATACAGGACGTTTCCACCGAGAAGATCGAATCCACCGTAAAAGATATGACGGACGATGAGACATATGAATTCAAGACGCAAAATATTGTTCCGAAGTATACGTCCAAATCAATCAAAATCGAGACAAAAGCGGCCGATCTGAAAGTCAGTCCACAAAATCTCAAATACATCAGGCAAGTCAACTTGAACGGCAAGCTGTGCCTTGTCCTCGAACTGGATGAAAATGCGGTTATCGATGGATTTGAAATGATACCGGAAGTCTTATACGAAAAAGCGGATGACGAGGACGAATAGAATGCTTCTAAAAGGGTCGCATATCATTCTAACCGCCTAACACGAAAATAGTTCCTTAGTGAGAGGGCGTGTGTCGACGGCAAGTCATTAAAACCGTCGGCAGGAAAGTCTAAGGAGCCTGAAGTAAACAGGAGGTACTCGCTTGGTTCAGCTACAAGTTCGAGCGTTTATATAATAGTTCGAGAAAACGGAGGATGAACGTTTCTTATATCGGTTGGTGGGAAGTTTTGATCGAATACTGCATAAGGGATCAGGTCTTCTTTAGTTTGGCGGGCCCTGTTGATCCAATTCTTTATAAGAGACCGATTCTTCTTTAGTTTAGCGGGCCCCATTAATCCATTTCTTTATAAGAGACCGATTCTTCTTTAGTTTAGCGGGCCCGTTGATCCATTTCTTTATAAGAGACCGATTCTTCTTTAGTTTAGCGGGCCCCATTAATCCATTTCTTTATAAGGCAACGGTTCTTCTTCAGTTTCACAGGCCCCGTTGATCCATTTCTTTATAAGAGACCGGGTCTTCTTTAGTTTAACGGGCCTCGTTGATCCATTTCTTTATAAGAGACCGGGTCTTCTTTAGTTTAGCGGGCCTCGTTGATCCATTTCTTTATAAGAGACCGATTCTTCTTTAGTTTAGCGGGCCCCATTGATCCATTTCTTTATAAGAGACCGATTCTTCTTTAGTTTAGCGGGCCCCATTAATCCATTTCTTTATAAGGCAACGGTTCTTCTTCAGTTTCACAGGCCCTGTTGATCCAATTCTTTATAAGAGACCGATTCTTCTTTAGTTTCACAGGCCTCGTTGATCCATTTCTTTATAAGAGACCGATTCTTCTTTAGTTTGGTTTGGCCTACTTGCTAGCAGACATTCGAGGGCGGCTCCTTGGAAGGAAAAATAATGCCCTTACTACATTTTGTCATTGAAATCCGTTTTCTGTTTCACTATAATAGGGATATTTACGGCACTCAGAATAAAGGAGACCATCATGAAGCAGCAAACAGAACAATGGACATCCAAACTAGGATTCATATTGGCAACTGCCGGTTCCGCCATCGGCCTCGGGGCTATCTGGAAATTCCCTTATATGGTTGGCGAATCCGGCGGTGGCATCTTTCTATTAATTTTCATTCTATTCACACTACTGGTCGGTTTACCGATCTTGCTTTCAGAGTTCATCATCGGCCGTGGCTCGCAAAAAGATGCCATTCGTGCCTATACCGCCTTAGGGGCGAACCGGTCATGGCGCTACATCGGTATCCTCGGTATGATGACATGCTTTATTCTTCTATCCTTCTACAGTGTGATTGGTGGATGGATTTTAATCTATATGTTTGAAACGGTAATCGGATCCCTGTCTGGACTATCCGAAAACGAATATGGCGCCCTTTTTGAGAACATTTCCGCCAATCCATATGCTGCGGTTTTTGCACAATTTATTTTTATGATCGTAACCATCCTCGTTGTCGCCAAGGGTGTTGAAAAAGGGATCGAACGCACAAGCAAGGTTATGATGCCCGCGTTATTTATTGCCTTCGTCATTCTGATTGTTCGTTCATTGACACTGGATCATATCGGAGAAGGTTTATCCTTTTTCCTGAAACCGGACTTTTCGGGCCTGAACTCGGAAACTATTCTGTTTGCTTTGGGACAGTCTTTTTTCTCCATCAGTGTCGGGGTTTCCGTGATGGTAACGTATAGCTCGTCTTTATCCAAGAAAGAGGATTTATCGAAATCCGCGTTGACGATTGTGTCCATGAATATCATTATATCGATTTTGGCGGGGCTCGCCATATTTCCGGCTGTATTCGCATTTGGTTTCGAACCGACAGAGGGGCCGGGCTTGTTGTTTGTTGTCCTGCCTGCCGTATTCAACCAAATTCCTTTTGGCAGTTTCTTTTTGTTCGTATTTTTGGTGTTATTCTTATTTGCAACATTTACATCCGCTTTTTCGATGGTGGAAATCATTGTGGCGGCTCTGACTAAAGGAGACAAGACAAAACGAAAAAAAACAACATGGATAACCGGGATATGCATTTTCTTCGCCGGTATCCCAGCAGCATTGTCCTTTGGTCTGTTGAGCGACTTTACCATTTTTCATAAAACGATGTTCGACCTATCCGATTTTGCCGTTTCCAATGTTTTGATGCCAATCGGTGCCTTCTTGATTGCGATATTCACTGCATGGGCTGTACCGCGGAACGTCTTGGTGAATGAAATCCGTCAAGGATCCCACCTTGGAAAAAAGATATTTGCCCTTTGGTTTTTTGTGATCAAATATATTGTACCTCTCGCAATCATCATGGTGTTTTTGGATGTCATCGGGGTAGTGAGGTTTTAAAAGTTCGCACGGTGTGGAACCGTGTGAGCGGTTCCGCACTCATAAAAGATACGATTGATGGTCAGGGCACTCAAATGAGCCACATCGCAAACGAAAGTAAATCTTTAAAGTATAAATCGGCTTTGACTTCATGTTGCGACCGATCACCTACTAAAACCGTTTGGGTTCCCGCCTGGCTGCCGGCTTCAATATCCGGTCTCCGATCACCAACCATATAACTTTCCGCAACATCGATTTCATATTCTTCTGCCAAGTCCGTAATCATTTTGGGTTTCGGTTTGCGACACGGACAATTGGCATACGGTTTATGCGGGCAATAATGGATGTCATCAATGGTTGCACCAAATGCTGATAAATCATCTTCCATCTTAGCGTGAATAGCTTTAAGCGATGACTCTTCCATATACCCCAGCCCGATACCTCCTTGGTTCGTAATGACAAATACTTTCCACCCATTATCATTGAAACGTTTGATTGCTTCCCCAACACCATCCAACAAATAGAAATCATCAGGATTGTTCACGAACGTCACACGCTTTGTTTTCACTTCATTGATGACACCGTCACGATCTAAAAAAATGGCTTTATGCATCTTATCATTCCTCATTTCAAACGTTTATTCATACAAGTATCGCATTTATCGCAAATGACAGCATACCGTTCGGAAAACACTTTTATATGTATACTTATATGGTGCTGGAACACCTTATCCTGCAATAAAAAACAGACTATGGTTCATGCTTGGAAGCGAATATTCTTGATCATGTTCCAGCACCTCCAGCATTAATCTTCTTTTTCGCTGACGTATTGGTTCAGTTCACCTTCACCTGAACTGCTTGAATTTTTGAATTGGCTTTTCCGTCCGTTACGGTGTTCACCGTGATTTTTATTCTCCTTGAATTGATTATTCACTTTCTTGTCCTTGTTATCCATACATACCCTCCTTTTCTTTCAACACTTAGCATTCGGATGTACAGTTCTCTTTATACACCCATCACGCCATATGCAGCACTGCGCACTGTGTAAAGTCTTTGCCCTTTTACGGGAACGGAGTATCCTGACATGTCATATGCATCCATAGAACCTGAAAAGCACCCAAAACAGATGAATGTTGTTGTCGGCAGCACCACCCTAGCAAGCACCACATCATACGTAATCATTGACACGACACTCACTGCAGCCAAACAAAAAATCCGCTCCCAACACAGGAACGGATTTTCAATTTATCCTAGATGATATGTTATTACGATACAATCAATTTACTGATGTCATTCGTGAATGCAACAGGGTCATTGACAGGAAATCCTTCAATCAGCAACGCTTGGTTATATAGTAAGTCTGTGTATAACGTCAGCTGTTCTTTATTGTCATCACCTTTATCAAATGCTTCCTGCAGTTTCTTGAACACATCATGATCTAAATTGATTTCCAATACTTTATCCGCTTCAATATGTTGATTTTGCGGATTGTTTTGGCTACGCAGTACTTTTTCCATTTCAAGGGAAATTTCACCATCGGCCGACAAGCTAACCGGATGTGACTTCAAACGATTGGATGCACGCACATCCTTTACCTTCCCGGAAAGGATGTCTTTCATTTCCTCAAATAGCGCTTTATTTTCTTCTTGTTTTTCTTCGGTTTCTTTATCGTCTTCTTCACTGTCAAAACCTAGGTCACCACTGGATACAGAGCGGAACTCTTTTCCATCATATTCACCTAACATACGGATGGCAAATTCATCGACATCTTCGATAAAGTATAGAATTTCATAACCTTTATCTGCAACTGCTTCAGTATGTGGAAGATTTTCAATCCGGTCATAGGATTCGCCGGAGGCATAATAAATATATTTCTGATCTTCCGGCATACGTTCCACATACTCGCTAAGCGTCACCATTTTCTTTTCTGTCGATGAATAGAACATCAATAAATCTTTCAGCACATCTTTATTGGCACCGAAGTCATTGTAGATGCCGAATTTCAATTGCAACCCGAATGTTTCGTAAAAGGACTCGTATTTATCCCGATGGTTTTTTTGCAAGCTCAATAACTCTTTTTTGACTTTCTTTTCGATGTTTTTCGCGATTGTTTTCAACTGGCGATTATGTTGCAACATTTCCCGGGAAATATTTAACGATAGGTCCTCGGAATCGACCATACCTTTCACAAAGCTGAAATAATCGGGCAATAAATCGCCACTTTTCTCCATAATCAGCACGCCATTGGAATATAATTCGAGTCCTTTTTCATACTCCTTGGAATAATAGTCGAACGGCATATTTTCCGGAATATACAAAATAGCATTGTAGCGAATGTTTCCATCAACATGGATATGAAGATGTGTTAATGGTTTATCAAAACCGTAATGTTTTTCATGGTAGAAGTTTTCATAGTCTTCATCCGTCAATTCGCTCTTGTTTTTGCGCCAGATCGGGACCATGCTGTTAACCGTTTCTTCTTCCACATAGTCGACATACTCGGTTTCGTTATTGTCATCTTCTTCTTTTTCGTCTGTGTCATCTTCTTTTGGTTTGCTTTTTGTAACCATCATTTTAATAGGATAGCGTATGAAATCGGAATACTTTTTAACGATATCTTGCAAGCGTTGTTCTTCAAGGAATTCATCATAGTTGTCATCTTCTGTGTTTTCTTTGACATGGATGATGATTTTGGTTCCGACCTCGTCTTTGGAAGTGGGTTCGATGGTGTAGCCATCCGCCCCATCCGATGTCCATTTGAACGCCTCATCGCTTTCGAGTGCTCGGGATATGACGGTTACCCGATCGGCGACCATGAACGCTGCATAGAAACCTACACCGAATTGACCGATGATATCATAGCCATCTTGTATTTTATTTTCATTTTTAAAAGCAAGGGAACCACTTTGGGCAATGGTACCAAGGTTTTCTTCCAATTCTGCTTGTGTCATGCCAATACCGGTATCTTCCACAACCAATGTGCGATTTTCCTTATCAGCATCGACCTTTATGTAGTAATCACTTTGATCGAATGTCAACGATTCATCTGTCAATGCTTTATAGTAGATCTTATCAATCGCATCACTCGCGTTGGAAATCAATTCACGTAAGAATACTTCCTTTTGTGAATAAATGGAGTTGATGACCAAATCCAATAGACGTTTGGATTCAGCTTGAAATTCCTTTTTTTCCATTTGTATCCTCTCCTCATGCATATTATTGTGGATCATGGTTAAAAAGTTCAGGGGGTGTGGTCACACATCATAAAGCGATTAGCACTCTTGAACCCCGAGTGATAATCGCTAATACTGTGATACCATATAAAGCATTGTCATGTCAACGGAAACACGTTTATATCACTCGCCCACTTACCCGTTTCCATGGCGGGCGTCATCATCCATTCTTATCCCGCACTCGGAAACCCCCATTCACCGGCAATCAAAAACAAACGTGTTCCTTGGCACCTTGTTCCTATTTTTGATAGACTGATGATGTTCAAAAAAATGAGAAGGAGTCTTTCAGATGCAAAACGGTCTACATTTACGCGTGCTTGAAAAAGATGATCTAGAATTTTTACACAAACTGCATAATGATCCGAATGTGATGGATTTTTGGTTCAGTGAATCCCATCTATCTATGGAGCAGCTGAAACAGCATTTTGACAAAGGCATTGAAGACGATAACCTACGTCAATTCATCCTCACCGAAAATAACGAACGACTCGGTTTCGTCGGGATTGTACGCATCAGTCCGAAACACAGGCATGCAGAGTTCGTGATCATGATTGACCCTGGCCACCAAGGGAATGGACATGCTACAGCTGCAACAAGGTTAGCCATCCGCTACGCATTCAACACATTGAACTTGCACAAATTATATTTGATTGTTGATAAGGAAAATAAAAAAGCCATTCATATATATGAAAAAGCCGGTTTCCAGGTAGAGGGCGAAAAGAAAGAGCATTTTTTCGTCAATGGATCTTATCATGATGCCATCTCGATGTATATTCTAGCTGAAGATTACTTCAACGGGCAATAAATGTCATGTTATTTACAGCATTGATGACCAAGGGACTTTACGATACTCCCTTGGTTTCTTTGTATCCATAACCCTACCAACGACCAGCATCACGCGTCAATAAGCATGTCGTGCTGTACTTTCCATCCAACACGATGATTTCATGACGACTTAAAGCACGGATCTCATATTCCGTCGGAACACCAATTGTGTCAAAGGAAGGATCGTACACCTCAATGACAGGCGTATGGTCTTTATGCGTGTGCTTCAATTGGTATTCCATGTCATACTCAGCATTTTCCACTTGAATACGCTCATCACTGACAAACGATACATCGCCTGGAAAGATGTGACATGAATCGGCTTCCTGAAGTTCTCCATCTTTATATGCTTTCGCTTCCCAGGAGCCCCCCATAAGATTATCCACCGTCAACCTACCACTGCATCCAGCTAGAAAGATACATATACCTATAACAGAAAGGATTATGCATTTTTTGTGAATGGTCATCACCTCTCGTCAATCATCATATTCGATATCACTTTCATCGAACTCCCAGACAATATCGTTCTTTTTGAACATGCCAAAGCTATACTTCAGTGTGTACTCATCACCATCGACCACTTCAACTTTAGGGAATGGGATTTCAACAGTCCCTTCTTCGCCAGGTTCCAATATTTCTTTTCGGTCAATGGCCGTCCCTCCCTCAGGACTGGCACCGCCCATATCTCCATGTTCACTATAGATGATGATATCCCTGTATTCCATTTCAGTGTGTGCCTTCTCATCATCCGAAAAATTCTCAACGGAAAAAATAACCGCGAACGGTGCTTGCGACGACCCATCCTCGGAATACGCACTTCGGTGCTGAACCTTTTCCAATGTAATCCCTCGCTCGCCAAGCACTGTATCATGCGTCACCAACTCCCCTATACCCGCATGCTTTGCTTCGCCTTGATCCTCGCTATCACCACTGTATACATGTACATCCACGCAACCACTCAGTAAAAAAACAAAGATAAAAATTGTATGCAGAACAAACCGCCGCATCACATATTCACCCCAATGTCTGTTACATACTATCTTACACATGCCAACGATATACTCCCAGTTGATGCCCTTTGCAACAAGGTTCATGATGTCAGTCACCAGCCCATCATTAAAACAACTCCCTGCAGAAAAACAGATTTGAATGGCATCTGTTTTCCGAAGAGAGTTCAAGGGTCAGTTGGATATGTTGTCGCTCAACACTCTGCCGTTAGCTCATCCACTGCGGCGGGACATTTTTATTCCAGTAGATTTCCCCGATTTCGTGATGGGATTCAAAGTTATCGCTGCTTAAATGGTAATGGAAGTTGAACCAGTAGCCATCTTGCGGACGATTATCACGTCGGACATCGAACCGGGCGACATCCTTTTTGCTGTGAAAGTCATATACATGAAAAATGCGTTCACCAGTCCCTTTTGCCGGTTTTTCCGTAATCGCATAATACGGCAATACGTCCTCACCCGCTTCTGACAAAACAGATTCCAACACACTTTCCATCGCCGGTAAAATGCTTTCCATAAATTCATCTTCCACTTGTTCGGAAATACGTGGCCCAAGTTTCGCCATGGTTTGTTCAATCGCTTTATCCGTTAATAATTGCACATAATCCGGTTCATCGACTGTCACTTCATTTCGATCAGCATCACCCGATTCATCTGATCCGGGTTCCATCGATTCGTTTACTTGGGATTCATCAGGTAAATCGGCATTACGAAGGGCTTCTTTTTCACCTTCAGCTTCGACATCCATATGAATAGGTGGAATATACAAACCCAACGTCATGACAGCGACGAATGCTACAGCTATTTTTTTCATCCATCGTTTCATCGTATGTACTCCTCATATGATGATGGGGGTGAATATGACATTCCCCCTCATCTCGTTACATTTATCTATTAAAAGTTTATCATGTTTCATGAACCCCGTCTAGTCAATTTTCAAATAAGTCTTTCTTTCCCTCAGTCATCATAAAAAGTAAACCCTTGATCTCTTAACAATATAATCATTTTTGAAAGCACCTGTTTTCGAGTACAAAAAAAAGCACATGTCTCTATGCATGCGCCTTTCTATCATCTAATGAATCAATGTCACCTCATGAAGACAATCCACCATTATCACAAGTGTTCCAGGAACAACCGAATGACGTCTGCACCGCCGATGAACGTACCAACACTACTGCCAATATTGGCTAAAACGACAACAAGCAGAATACGGGTCACCTTATTTCCCCAAAACCCCTTCACACTGTATACATCGTCCGAAAGACTTTCAAAATCGGAAACATGCGGACGTTTGATGAGCGCCTGGACAAGACCTGCAAACCATCCGGCTGCGATAAGCGGATTGAGGGATGTAATCGGTGCTGCCACAAAAGCGGTCAATATCGCTAACGGATGACCAAATGCCACGGCTGTCCCGATGGCAGATAAACTTCCGTTCCATATGATCCAACTAAGCATCTGTTGCAGGCCGACTGACGGATTGGATAAAAAGGTGTAGACAATCAGTGCAATAATGACAGCTGGAATGGACCATCCGATGATCTTCGGCATTTTGGACTTTTTCGGGCGTTCCCGCAAACGTTCCAAATCATGCGAGGCATGGATTTCCTTTGATATTCCCGGAACATGTGCCGCACCAAGAACAGCTACAACTTTGTCACCAGGGGCATGTTTGATTTTTTCAGCCAAATATTGATCACGTTCATCAATAAGCGGCTTTTTTAACCGTGGAAATGAATCCGTCAACTCTTGCAACATCGAATCCAGCATATCCTGCGATTTCATATTTTCCAGTTCTTCTTCGCTGATACTTTCATTGCTGAAGATGCTGAAAATAATCTGCGTCAATAGTTTCGCTTTGCCTTTCAGACCGATGCCACCCCATATGCGAGCAAATGTAATTTGGATGTTCCGGTCTGCCAGAACAAGTTCCGCATCCATTTCTTGGGCAGATTCAATCCCTTGGATCATTTCTTGACCGGGATTGATATCGAACTGTTTGGCCATTCGCTTTTGAAACGAAGAAATAGCAAGATTCATGAGCAGAAGCGTGGACTTTTTATCTTTGATGACTTGAAATATATCGGTATCCTTCCAATTGTTCCCGTCCGTAATCGATTGGTAGCGTTGTTCATCAAGTTCAATGCAAACAGCATCTGGTTGTTCGCTTTCGATGACTTCTTTCACCTGTTCGGCGCTATGTTTGGAGACGTGCGCCGTCCCGATGAGAATCAGTTCTTTTCCATTTAAATCAATACGTGTAATGTTTTCTTCGGTCATAAAATACCTTCCTTTTATCGGCTTCAAAAATGCCATCCCATGATCAGGAAGACTTTCGGACAGTCACTTCAGATACAGTGTTTCATATGCCTTCGTATGTATCAAAACACCTGATGTTCAGGTACTGCATTACTTATTCCTATCTTAAAATTTACCTCAGTTAGCTTGAAAAAACAACTATAAGCAATGGCTGCATACAAATAGAGCCACACATCCATCTGAACACTTGATAAAAGCACACCGTTCCATCCATTTCAGGTTCCGGCCGATTCATCCCACAATTCAAATTATGGGTGTCCTCGCTCTCAAATCACAAAAAAAAGAACCTTATATTTAAGATTCTTTTTTCATTTTATCCTGATGATCGTGTGGGACCTCCATCATGAATGATTGGTGGCTCCCACTCAGTAAGTGGTATACATAGTTTGCCGTCAGTTCGTAACTATTCTCTATCTTCTCCTGCAAAAAGTGGATTCTTTCATAGACAGTTGAACGAAGCTGGCTCATTTGCCTGGATAGTTTCTCGAGCATAGCTTCATGGTTATCCAATTTCTTCAGCACTTTTTCCTGTTGGTTTTTGCTGTTTTCAATTTGACCGGCAAGTTGCTTCTGTATAGATGTCAAATCGTCTATCTGTTCCGTCAAGGCGCCTCTGGCCGTCTCGCTTTCCTTCAGCTGTTGGATGATATGATCATTCATGCTCGTGAGATATTCGATTTTTTCGGCCAAATGGTCACGTGCCTGTTGATGATCATCCAAAAAACGAGTGATATCTTGTGTCCGCGCATCAAGCATGGCAAAACCTTTCTCGGTCTCCACACCCCTTTTCTCATTCGCTTCTGTGATTTCCTCCAGCATATCCAGTCGTTCATTCACCTTCATCGTTTCTCCTCTTTGGCGGGCGTTCAGCTTTCGATGTAGTTTCGTCAGATATGTCAATTTTTCATCGACCTTTAGATTGTTTTCGTTTTGCGCTTCCATCCAATGGGCCATATACTCCCATTTATAAAATCGCTGATTGGATGACGGAACGTTGTCAGTCAAGAAAACATCCGGGTGTTTCCCATCCTTCCTGTACAATCCCACGCTATCACCTTCCTTCTGGATAATAATAGCCTATGCGATTGATACATTATCTGGAACATATAAGATTAAACATCCCGATTGTTAACATCTTATCCATAGCGTTTATACTTGATTTCATCTTTAAACACATCTACAAAATCCATCGGGGATGACTTGACGATGTACGAAAAGACACCTTGTTTCGTGTGTACATAAAGCATTCCACCAGAAGGACCCACTTCCTTGAACGAGATATCTGTCACGTCCTCAATCGGAAACACACGGTATTGGCTCACAACCTTTTCATCATATAAATATAATGTGCGTTTGAGTTCCACATCTTTTTGTTGAAGACCGTCCAATTGCCGGTCCATCTTGATATACGGCTGTTCTGCAAGCAGCTTCAATCTCCATCCCCCTTCACCGAACTGTCATACAGTGTCAGTGTAGCATAGCTTTACCAAACAATCGAAAGGAACAGGCTCATACATTAGTCATAGCCCTTCAAATATTAAACAGCCATCCCAAAAAAATGTGGAATGGCTGTTCGATGTTTCTATGATATTTTGTAAGACACATAGACCCCTATACTTCCGTTGGATGTTTCATGAAAAATGGAACGTGTTCCGCGCCTGTCATACGGACATATGTGAATAATTGTCCTTTATGATGTATTTCATGATCGATGGCATTGGATAACCAGAAGCTCCCAGGGGCGGTATCCCTGTTGAATGTTACCTCTTCAGTCACATTGGAACGTGTCAGGGATTTCAAATCCCCCTCTGTGACAAGCGTATATTTATGCACTATTTTGCGGACATCTTCCATTGAGTGATAGGTTTCTTTATTGGGTGGTGCAAATTTTCCCGTCTTCACCAATTTCGCAAACATATCCATGGAGGTTGCGATATGAACGGCAAGTTCACCTAATGTATATGCGCCGTCCCATGGCTTGAAATTCATTTGGTCATCGTCGACCCTATCAAGTAGATCATGGACAACCATACGATGCTTCAACCATCCTTTGACGACTTCTTCGATTGTATCCAACGTCATGCCCTCCTCGTTTGAAATTGCACTCTCACGTTCATTCTATCGGACAATCCATATGAATGACATTGTTTTGCAACAGTCAAAGTCTATTTTATATGTGACAAGACATGAACATGCCCGAATAACGTTCTTATTCCATATAATTCTTGACGAGTTCATAGCATCGATCTTTTGTATATGTTTTCTTTGCTTCTGTCAGCGTGTAATTATAGAGTGTGCCACCTTTAACTTCTTGCGCTTTATCTTTGGCATGATGATCGCGTTTTTTGATCCACTCCCGCTGTTCTTTACGCAACACTTCCATATCTTTTTCTGAAAGTTCGCGTTCCAAGGCTTCATAGACTTCATTTAAAGCCACATCCCAGCGTTCATATAAATCTTCTTCTGTGGCTTCCATTTCTTCTTGCGTTCCTTTTTTTGCCTTTTCTTCCATCGGTTTTAATTCTTCTTCGACGTCATCGAGCATTTCCAAATATTTCTCTTTATTTGTTTGCGGCTCTTTTTCATCATCGGATGATTGATCAGACTTCTCTTTTTCTGCATCCTCATTTTCATCCGTTGTTTCTGCAGCTACCCTACCACGTTTTTGGCTTTCATCATCTGCTGATTTGTTATTGTTTCCATCTGCTCCATCAAACGCATTATTATTGATGGAAGCATTATCGGACTCTTCGGTATGATTGTCTTTGGAAAAATTTGAACTGCAACCAATAACAAGTAAAATCGGCAGCATCAGGATGAATAGCTTTCTCATGGTTGTTCCTCCTCTTGCTTTCTGTAACACAAATGTAATATTCCCCCACAAGGATACATTTTAGCAGAGATACTGGATAAAATCACTATACTTGCTTAAAAAAATTTTTTTATTTTTATATTATATGACATCTATATGACAGAAATCCGGTTTACCTTTACAAAAAAATAAATAAAATGTTAAGACTTAGGCAATGCAAATCATTTCTATCTCCTTTATACTAGATACTGATTACTGGTAGGAGGACGAGCCAGTTCAACAACATCGGACAGGCAGCTCAGCTAGAAGGAAGTGGACAAACGTGGATATTACAACAGGCATATTGATTTTGATCGTCAGTTTTTTTGCGGGAGGTTATGGAACCATCGTAGGTGCTGGAGGCGGGTTTATCCTTGTACCTGCATTGCTGCTTCTATTCAACCTTTCACCAGCGGTTGCAGCCGGCACAGGACTTGTCATCGTCCTGATCAACTCGCTGACAGGGGTTGTCGGTTATTCCAGACAGAAGCGAATCGACTATCGGACCGGATTGAAAATTGCCATCGGTGCGATTCCAGGTTCCATCTTCGGTGTATGGCTACTCCAAGTTCAGCCGAATGACTCCATATACTTTTATCTTTTATTTGGGACATTGCTTTTCTGTTTAGGCGGATTTTTATTTTTCAAAAACGCACCGGCATCTTGGCGGGAAAAATTACCATTCGGAAATAAGGAAGAATCACATCATGAACAAACCGCCTTTTCATTGACAGCTGCCCAATTGATTCCCTTGGGTGTCGTCATGGGGATGCTCTCCAGTTATTTGGGAATTGGCGGTGGATGGCTGCTCGTACCGATCCTGATCTATATTTATCGCATGCCGACACACCAGGCAACCGCAACATCCATTTTTTCATTATGTTTGTATACATCCGTTGGTGTGCTCTCCCAGCTGTATTATCAAACAATCGATTGGGTCATCATCATGTGGGGGGCGGTTGGTGTTATCGCCGGAGCATACGTCGGGGTGCGTGTCGCCAAGAAAGTGTCCGGCCCCATCATTTTACAGATGTTATCGGTTTTATTGATGATTATCGGTGTGCGTATGATTATTCCTTGAATCAAAAGCGGTCTATATCAACACTTGTGAATATAAGTAACCATAAATCCATAAGAAAGTCATATTTAAGACTATGTCCTTTTTAAAATTAATGCTACAATTAGGATAGAATGTTGTGTGTGTTTGCATCTTTAGGGCTTCCTATTTGCATGCTGATACAACTAGCTCTAATATGTTGAAGGAGTGGAGAGACGATGCAACAAAATCAATTGGAAAAAATGAAAAATGACAAAGGATTCATAGCGGCACTTGACCAAAGCGGTGGCAGTACACCAAAAGCATTGGCCGCTTATGGCGTTATGGAAGATGACTATTCCAACGAGGATGAGATGTTTGAGCGTGTACATGCCATGCGCACACGGATCATTACATCCAAGGCGTTCAACCCGGAGCAAATCCTTGGCGCCATCCTGTTCGAACATACAATGGACAACAAGATCGACGGTCTTTATACAGCGGATTATTTGGCAGATAAAAAAGGCATTGTCCCTTTCCTGAAAGTGGATAAAGGTCTTGCCGATGAGGAAAACGGTGTACAGGTTATGAAGCCGATCCCCAATCTTGACGACATGCTGAAACGGGCCAACGAACGACACATTTTCGGTACAAAAATGCGCTCGGTCATCAAGAAAGCAAACGAAAAAGGAATCAAAGATGTTGTCGATCAGCAATTTGAAATCGGAAAACAAATCATCGCAGCAGGACTTGTCCCTATCGTAGAACCTGAGGTCGATATCCACAGTCCGGAAAAAGAAAAATGCGAAGAAATCTTGAAAGAAGATATTCTGGACCATTTAAACAAACTTGGTGAAGATGAAAATGTCATCTTGAAGCTGACCATTCCAACTGTGCCGAACCTATACAAAGAACTGATCGAACATCCAAGAGTCATTCGTGTGGTAGCTCTTTCAGGCGGATATTCACGGGATGACGCCAATGAAAAACTGAAGAATAACGATAACATGATCGCGAGCTTCTCACGGGCATTGAGTCAAGATTTGAATGTCAAGCAAACAGAAGCGGAATTTGACGACGCATTGCAAAAGGCAGTCGATTCCATCTATGAAGCATCCCTTTAAGTAAATCATCAAGACAGGATACACTGGCCGTATTATACGGGAACAGTGATCCTGTCTTTTTTCATTCCAGCTTAGAAGCAATGGCGGCCAGTGCAGTTTCATCCTTTATATCAATATAGCGGTGACCTTTTTGTTCAATGATATGCTCACCCTGAAAATGTGATAACCGCCTGCTGATTGTCTCCTGCGTTGTCCCCAAATAAGAAGCGAGATCTTTTTTACTCATCGGCAACACAATTGCATTTGAATCCCCTTTTTTACTGAGTTTCAGCAAGTAGCCCGCAATACGGGTTTCCACATCTTTTGAACTCAATTCCCCGACAAGCTGTTCCGTCTCATCGATCCGATTGCTGAACTGTTTCAGGATATTGATGGCGATGGTCGGATGGGTCATCATCAAACGTTGCATGTCACGTTGATGTATCATGCATATTTCCGTTTCCTCCATCGCCTCAGCATAACGATCGAGCTGTTTTCCCGCGAACAAAGCCAGTTCACCCATGAACTCGCCCGGTTCAAGGATACGAAGCAACTGTTCCTTGCCCGAAGCGAACAGCTGATAGATCTTCACACGCCCTTGATGGACAATATAGAGATCTTCAAGCGGGTCCCCCTCGCGAAAAATGACGTCACCTTTCCTGAAATGTTTATGCCTGCTCAAGTCAACAATCTTGAGCATATCTTTCTCATCCAGATGATTGAAAAAAGGAACTTTGGATACACATAATCCAGATGCATCAATACTGGATCTATCCCCCACGGATACCCCCTCCTTCTTTTGTTACTTCTAGTATATCTCAATTTATGAATGAAGAAGAATTTCCCGCCTGTCATCGGCAGAACCTTAGATTTTCGAAACGCAACAAGAAATTAAATATATTTTTTCCGAATCTTGACCTACGTCAAGGAATGCTTCGTAAACCCAAGGTATACTGAAGTTACAAAAACGAAAAGGAGAGATTCACTATGAAAACCATTGAATTACGCTTGGAACCGTTAAGTTGTCCGTCATGTATCAAACGCATTGAAGGAGCATTAAAAAAGACCAAAGGAACACAGGATGTCCGTGTATTATTCAACTCCAGCAAAGTGAAAGCAACGTATGATGACTCAGTGACAGATGCAGAAACAATCGCAGACATCGTCGAAAAGTTAGGTTATCCAATCGTTTCAAAAAAAGCATCGTAAACACTTGAAGAGGGAGCCTACTGCCAGTGAATGGGTATCAATACCTCTCCCAAGGATTTATCGATGAATAAAAAGGATGAGGAAAATGAGTGCACGAAAACAAATACATGTCATCTGGATATCGGGAAGTTTATTGCTGACGGGGCTTCTATTGCAATGGTTTGCTGTAGAACCTTGGAACCGTATCGTACTTACAATGGCCGCTGTCATTGCGGGCTGGTCCATCGCCAAACGGGCCATCCAAGCCGTCATCATGAAGACATTCAACATTGAACTGCTTGTGACCATCGCTGTAATCGGGGCTCTGCTGATCGGTGAATATATTGAAGCTGCGGCAGTCACATTCTTATTTCTCTTTGGTGCTTATCTGGAAGTCCGGTCATTGGAAAAAACCCGTTCGTCCCTTAAGTCGCTCATGGATATGGCACCACTTGAAGCCACTGTTATGCGGGGGGACCAACGAATCACAGTCCCTGTCAGCGACATCGAAAAAGGGGAACACATCCTCATTCGCTCCGGGGAAACCATTGCTGTTGACGGAAAAATCATATCGGGCCGTGCACTCATCAATGAATCCACCATCACAGGTGAATCCGTTCCATTGACGAAAAAACAGGATGATTCTGTATTCAGCGGCACACTGATTGATAATGGGTATATTGAGGTGATTGCCGAAAAAGTGGGTGATGACACTGCTTTTTCCAAAATTATCGAATACGTTGAAGAAGCACAGGAAGAAAAAGCGCGTACCCAGCGATTTCTCGACCGCTTTGCCAACATATATACACCAGGTATCATTGTTCTATCAATCATCGTCCTGCTCTTCACGCGTAACATCGAGTTGACATTGACATTCCTGGTCATTGCGTGCCCAGGTGCCCTTGTCATTTCCGCTCCCGTCTCACTCGTGGCAGGCATCGGGAACGGCGCCAAAAACGGGGTCCTCATCAAGGGCGGTGAAACAATGGAGAACCTTGCCAAGATTGATACCTTTGTGTTTGATAAAACAGGAACACTGACAGAAGGTAAACCCTCTGTCACCAATATCATAACGTATGAAATCGATCCCCATGATTTGTTGAAAATCGCTGCAGAGGCTGAACATGTTTCAGAACATCATCTTGGGCGTACAATCATCGAGGAAGCAAAAGAACGAGGTATCGTGGCATCCAGACAACCGGATACATTTAAAATCGTGAAAGGCCACGGCCTGACAGCAACTTTCGGGAAGGATACCATCGTCATCGGCAATCGGAAAATGCTTCTGAAGCACCACATCAAATTGCCGCAAACCATTTTAAGAAATGCTGCTTCTGAACAAAAAACAGGTCACACCGCCGTCTATATCGCCATCAATAAAGAAGTGAGCGGAATCATCTCGATAGCCGATACAATTCGGAAGGAAGCCGCAGAGGCCATCAAAGAACTTAAAGCAAGCGGTATCGAACAAATCATCATGCTTACAGGAGACAATGAACATGTTGCCAAAAAAGTTGCCGACCAGACGGGTGTTGATACGGTATATGCGAATGCATTGCCCGAAGATAAGGTAAAGCATTTAAAAGATTTGCAAGAAAAAGGGCATCATGTCGCTATGGTCGGTGATGGTATCAATGACACACCAGCCATCGCCCTCAGTCATGTCGGGATTGCGATGGGAGCAGCTGGCACAGACGCTGCCATGGAAACTGCCGACGTTGTGTTGATGGGAGACAAACTGCATCACATTCCATATGCCCACGCCTTATCAAAAGCGACGATCCGAAATATGAAACAAAATATGTTCTTCGCCGTTGGAACGGTTGCCTTACTGCTTATGGGGGTACTTATCGGAAAAGTGTTTCTCACATCCGGCATGCTCATCCATGAATTAAGTGTCCTTGCCGTCATCGTCAATGCCATGAGGCTCATCCGATTCAAACAAACCAAACGAAAAAAAGAGTCTCCCCGTCCTTTACCACAGACCCAAGGCGCATAAAAAAAGTGGGCAAGGCCATTGGAAAATGACATTGCCCATTTTTTAACAGGGGAAAATGAAATCGCCCCATCACACCCCACTTCACACGCACTTTCATGTCGAATGGGAGTGTCCCGTATATAGCTTAACTGCCGATCAATTTTCCGAATGCTTTTGGACCAGGTTGACAAATGCATCTACAAACGTCTGCAAAAAGGCAACAGTATCTTCCGCAGTGATTTTGCCATCTTCGCCCAATAAACCGGCCACATTGCCGATATAGGCCTCAGGTTGTTGTACGACTGGCATATTGAAGAAAACAAGGGACTGGCGCAAATGGTGGTTCGCACCAAACGCACTTAGGTTACCAGGAGCCACACTGATGATGCCTGCAGGCTTATTGTTCCAGACACTTGTCTCTTTTGGACGCGAGCCAACATCGATCGCGTTTTTCAAGACACCTGGCACCGAACGATTGTACTCTGGCGTCACAAATAAAATGGCATCCGCAGCCCTGACTTCCTCACGGAACGTAACATACGTATCCGGCAATGCACCTTCCATATCATAATCCTGATTGTAAAGTGGAAGGTCACCTATATTCACAAACTCCATATCATAGTTTTCCGGGAATAGATCCGCAACATTTTTCGCGACCTGCTTGGAAAATGACTGTTTGCGTAAACTTCCCACCAATACGGCAACTTTTTTCATTGAATATCCACCATCCTTATATCTTCTTATTTATAGTTTACGCTTAGTCTTATCCCAATGAAAGAATTTGATTTTTGTAGGCAAAAGTACCCAAAACGTTCTGTTCAAATAACAGCCTCATTTTTTTCAATATCTGTTCACAATTAGGCACAGCGGAAAAGGTCTAAATGTGATGCTAACCGCTTTCATGTGAAATAATGAACAATTTGTGAAAGAACGCTTATGGCAGCTTTTTGGACCGCTTTTTATCGTATACTAAAGGTGTGGAAGAAATTTCTAAACGGAAAGGGGATTCGTTACATGGAACAGAAAAACAAAGCGGTCAAGACATCCGAGAAAAAGGAATTTAGTCTTAAAGGGACATTGTTTTCTGTCATGTTTCTCGGTGGATTCATTATCATCAGCTGGGTTGGTGTTTATGCATTATTTCTATCACGATAATTTATTTTGAAGGAGTGAACCAGCCATGCACTTGCACAAGTATGAAAAGATATGGCTTATTTTCGGAATCAGTTCATTGGTAATATTTCTGGCTATTCTAGCTTATGGTGCATTTTGGAAGGGAACACACCCACAGAGTCACGGCGAAACAATCGACCCGGACAATGTTGAAGCCCATGAATCCTTCCAGCCCGAACATCTTGGTTTAAATAAGATTGATGATGACCAATACGTTGTCAACATTGTCGCCTCAGCATTCAATTACGACCTGGGAAAAGATGATGACGACAAACCGGTCAAGACGATCCGTGTTCCCAAAGGTGCGAATGTATTGTTTCAAGTGACGTCCACGGATGTTGTCCACGGTTTCAATCCCGCCGGAACAAATGTGAATATGATGGTTGAGCCAGGTTATGTCAGCAGCTATGAAACAACCTTGAACAAAACAGGCACTTATACAATTGTATGTAATGAATATTGCGGGACTGGCCACCATATGATGCATGCTACTTTGGAGGTGTATGAATAATGGAAACTGCAAAGGTAATGAATGAACCGAACAGCACGACAGATATGTACCCATTGACCAAACCAGACAAACGATTGTCCATGGCCTATATTTATGTAGCCATCATAGCCTTATTCGTAGGTGGACTGATGGGACTGCTCCAAACGCTCGTCCGATCAGGAAAATTCACCTTGCCATGGGGAATCGATTACTATCAGATCTTAACGGTACATGGTGTTGTTCTAGCACTTGTCTTGACGACATTCTTCATCATCGGCTTCCAGTTTTCCCTGATGAATAAGACCGTCGGCATCTCGCCAAAACAGCGGAATGTCGCATGGGTATCCTTTTGGATCATGACGATTGGAACATTGCTGACAGCGACCACTATTTTACTTGGAAAAGGAAGTGTCCTATATACATTTTACGCGCCACTTCAAGCTCATCCTGTGTTTTACATTGGACTCGCTCTTGTCATCATCGGCAGCTGGATTGCTGCTTTTGTGAACTTCAGGCAATTGTATGTATGGAAGAAAGCCCACCCAGGCGAAAAATCACCGTTATTGGCATTCATGGTCACCATCAACATGATCATGTGGGTCATCGCTTCGATGGGAGTTGCTGCGACTGTATTGATCCAGTTCATCCCATGGTCTTTGGGGATTGCTTCCACCATGAACGTTCTCGTCAGCCGGACATTATTCTGGTACTTCGGACACCCGCTCGTCTATTTTTGGCTGTTGGCTGCTTACATGGCTTGGTATGCCATCATTCCAAAAATAATCGGCGGAAAAATTTTCAGTGATGCATTGGCACGTCTCTCATTTATCCTTTTCTTGTTTTTTTCGATTCCGGTTGGGTTCCATCACCAACTGACTGAACCAGGTATTGATGCAACATGGAAGTTTGTACAAGTTTCATTGACTTTCATGGTTGTCATCCCGACATTGATGACAGCATTCTCATTGTTTGCGACATTTGAGATTACCGGGAGAAAGAAAGGATTCAAAGGCCTTTTCGGTTGGTTGAAACACCTGCCATGGAAAGATGTGCGCTTCCTTGCGCCGTTCATCGGGATGGTCGCGTTCATACCTGGAGGAGCGGGCGGTATCATCAACGCTTCCCACCAAATGAATGCTGTCATTCATAATACGATCTGGGTAACAGGACATTTCCATTTAACCGTGGCAACAACCGTTATCTTGACATTCTTTGGAATCAGCTATTGGCTCGTGCCACACCTTACCGGCAGACGATTGACGAAACAATTGAACAGGCTGGGAATCATTCAAACAATCATCTGGACAGTCGGGATGGGAATCATGTCCATTTCCATGCACATCCAAGGGCTTTTGGGTGGACCAAGACGCTCATCATTTTCCAACTACGGTGGCACTGCCCAGGCACATGAGTGGGGCTACTATCAGTTGGCACAAGCGGTGGGTGGCACCATTTTATTCATCGGTATTATCTTGATGGTCTATATTTTCATCAAAATGGCCTTCTTCGCTCCAAAAGGTGACGAGGAATATCCAATCGCCGAAGAAGAACCGGACGCCGAACCGACACCGAAGTTCTTGGAAAACTGGAAACTATGGATCGGCATCACCATCGCTTTGATCCTGTTTGCCTATACGATACCGTTTATCGATATCATTCAAAATGCACCACCCGGATCACCGCCATTTCCATTTTTAGTCGGAAATAATTGATTGGCAGTCTTGAACGTAAAAAACGGTTAGGCCACACTATCGGGCTAACCGTTTTTCCATGCCGTCTATTTAGCTGCTTGTTTCGGAGCTGTCCTGACAAGACCTAATGTTTCAGTTGTCGTATTCAAGACCTCATCAATCAATTCCGGGTTTTCCGTTAACGATTGCTTATAAGATGGAATCATTTCCTGTAATTTCGATTCCCATCCATCCAAATAGTCACCGAAACATTTTTCAAACACATTCAACACAACGTGTACGGCAGTCGAAGCACCAGGTGAAGCCCCAAGAAGTGCGGCGACCGTCCCATCTGAATCCGTAATCAGTTCCGTTCCAAATTGAAGGGTGCCTCTTCCTTTTTCATTATCTTCAATCACTTGTACACGCTGACCTGCTGTTATGGTATCCCATTCTTCCGTTTTCGCATCCGGAATAAAGTTGCGGAGCTCATCCATGCGCTGTTCTTTAGACAACATGAGCTGACCGATCAGATATTTGGTGAGCGGAATATTTTTTGCCCCGGCAGTAACCATTGTCAGCACATTATTCAATTTGACCGAATTGATCAAATCCAGATTCGAACCGGTTTTTAGAAACTTAGGTGAAAATCCGGCAAAAGGACCGAATAGCAATGTCTTTTTCCCGTCGATATAACGAGAGTCCAAGTGTGGGACGGACATTGGCGGTGCACCCACAGCTGCCTTACCATATACCTTGGCATGATGCTTTTCAACCACATCAGGGTTATTGCAGACAAGGAAGAGACCACTCACAGGGAATCCACCGATATGTTTGCTCTCGGGAATACGAGTTTTCTGCAGAAGCGGAAGTGCCCCGCCCCCTGCTCCGATAAAGAGGAAATCGGCCACTTGATATTCTAGTGTATCATGATCATAGTTGCGTAGTTTCACTTCCCATGTGCCATCTTCCATCCGCTCAAAATCTTTAACGGTATGATTGTATTTGACTTGGACCCCTTGTTCTTGCAGGTTTTCCAATAATTTACGCGTCAATGCACCAAAATTCACATCGGTACCACTGTCGATTTTCGTTGCTGCCATCGCTTCACCTTTGACGCGATTTTTCATGATCAGTGGCATCCACTCTTCAAGCTTTTCAGGATCATCTGCATACTCCATCCCTTGGAACAAAGGATTTTCAATCAAGGCCTTGAAGCGCTTCTTCAAGAACTCGACATTCGCTTCTCCACGAACCCAGCTGATATGTGGCAAAGGATTGATGAAATCGCTCGGTTTGCTAAGCTTATCCTCATTGATCAGATACGACCAAAACTGCTTTGAAATCTGGAATTGCTCATTGATCGTAATCGCTTTTGAAATATCGATGGAGCCATCCCGATTTTCGGTCGTGTAGTTAAGCTCACACAATGCAGAATGACCTGTCCCGGCGTTATTCCATTCATTTGAACTTTCTTCACCCGGCTTAGCCAATTTTTCATAAATCGTAATGTTTATATCCGGTTCCACTTCTTTTAATATCGTTGCCAACGTGGCACTCATAATGCCGGCACCGACCAAAATAATGTTTTTTTGTGACTGACTTTTGCTCATAATTCCCATCCTTATACACTTATTAATGCGGAAAGGATGCTTCCCTATGCTCACACATTAACAAATACAGGTGCAACCTCACCAAGCATCATTCCATTCATGAATTCCTAATAGTATTGTATCATTA
Source organism: Virgibacillus sp. (assembly GCA_035301285.1). GTDB lineage: Bacteria > Bacillota > Bacilli > Bacillales > Amphibacillaceae > DATGUN01. The sequence goes on along the minus strand of DATGUN010000046.1, from coordinate 13,832 downwards.
AAATGGATAAAATCGAAACTTTTAATAACCCGGTTATTTTATAAAGTACAAACATAACCCCTACAATTTATATTGATTGATTTTAGTTGATTTTACATTGCCCCGTGTTTATTTTTGCAAATTGTGGCGCACTGAGTATGGATATTTATTGCACACAAATTGTTGCGGCGTTCTGAACATGATGTTTATTATTTGTAAACTGCGGCGATCTGGATGTGGATGTTTATTCTACACAAATTATTGTGGCGTCCTGAACATTGATGTTTATTGTACACAAATTGCCCCGTCCTGAATGTTTAAAATATTTCTAACAGGTTATATACCCATATGACTTCCAAAAAAAGGCCTTCTCAGGCTATAGGAGTGGTTTGTAAATGACACAATTCAAAAAGATGTTACTTGCTTTTGATGGTTCAAAGGATGGAATGAAAGCATTGGAGGTAGCCCAAAGTATGGCTGAACATTATGATGCCAGCTTAACCGTCATCTATGTACATGATGAGCCATTGGAGCATACTGTCAGCCTTGGAACGACACCAAAAGGAGATTCCTATCTGTTCAAATCTCAAGGGTACTTGGCGCCGGGTTCCGTCACGACGAATATACCACCCATCCCCGAGGAAGAAAATAGTGTCATTGTGGAAGACGAAATACCTGTCCATGTCATCAATCAGGCAAAAGAAAAACTGGAAGCGACCAACTTGGATGTATCCTATGAAAAGTTAACCGGAAAACCCGTAACGGAAATAAGCAACTATGCAGAGAACCACGAGATGGATTTGATTATCATCGGAAATCGTGGCATCAGTGGTTTCAAAAAACTTGTCCAAGGAAGCGTCAGCCAAAAAGTGACCAATGAGGCAAACTGTCACGTATTCGTCGTAAAGTAGTTTTGTGTACATTCTCGTTCCGGAGAATGACTGGTTTTCTTCATAAGAATGTGAAATACGATTCAAAAATTGAAACCAAAGTCTACTTTTGACGTGCCATCAAACCGGACATGGACCGTGACCCATTATTCCTTCACTGGAAAAAACCACTCAACTCGGATTAGAGTCGCCTTCAACGGTGTAACCATTCACTTGGAACATGTTCGGTTTGATTCTTTGGCATTCAATGCATACGTCATACCTCCGTTCACTCGCTGACGAACATTTTTGCACCGAAGGCGATCCTTAATTGAATTTTGAACAGTGATGGCATTTATTTTTCAATCAAGGATCTGCCTTGATGCAATTTTGTGCCTCTTGCATGGTCATTTTTCAATCAAGGAGCGTTCTTGATGCAATTTCAGCCCTCGAGCACCCTCGTTTTTCAATCAAGAACCACCCTTGATGCAATTTCAACCCTGCGGAGCACCTATTTTTCAATCAAGAACCGTCCTTGATGCAATTCCGTACCCCGAGCAACGCCTTTTTTCAATCAAGACCCTTCCTTGATGCAATTCCGCACCCAGAACAACGTCCTTTTTTCAATCAAGACCCGTCCTTGATGCAATTCCGCACCCAGAACAACGCCCTTTTTCAATCAAGAACATCACTGCAAAAAAATACCCCCCTACGTCACTTATTTACTCCAACGCATGGGGGATACCAGACTGATTCTTTTATTTAGGTTCAAAATGCGATCGGACCCATCCGACAGATCGAGTGCTTTTCTGCGTCATATCCGCGGCCAGCCGCCGAAAAGCATCCAGTCAAAGTCAGCCCTGTATCAACCGGTATTCACTAGACCCGCTGCAACACCATTGATTGTAAGCAGGACTTCAGTTACCAGATCACTTGGCGGATTGTCGCTTTCCCGCAATTTTTGAATCAAATCAACTTGCAAAAAGTTAAGGGGATCAACGTAAGGATTGCGCAGATGAACGGATTCCTTTATTTTCGGCATATGATCGAGTAATTCTTCATTCCCGGTTATTTGCAATAAAGTCCTTTTCGTCCGTTCATATTCATCGACGACATCATCATATATCCGCTTAGCAAGTTCAGGATCCTCAACAAGTTTCAGATATTCCCTGGCTGTTTTCATATCGGCTTTCATCAAGGCCATTTGCAAGTTATTGATGGTCGAATGGAAGAACGGCCATTCTTTATACATCATCTGTAATGTTTCCAGATTATCCCCACCGGCATTGATGAATGATTCAAATCCTGTTCCAGCCGCATACCACGCTGGGATGAGATGTCTTGACTGTGTCCAGGCAAACACCCAAGGAATGGCACGCAAGTCCTCGAATTTATGACTGTTTTTACGGCTCATCGGGCGGGAACCGATATTCAGATCGCCCAATTCATTCAATGGTGTCGCTTGATTGAAATACGTCAGGAAATCAGGGTTTCCGAATACGAGTGATTGATATTTAACCAAAGATTCCTTAGACATTTCCTCCATGGCTGCTTCCCACTCTGGTTTACGCAACTCAGCTTCATCAGGCGCACCGGAAACATTGGCACATGCACTGAATAAAGCCGAAGCTGCTTGCTCCAGATTACGGTAGGCGATATCTTCCAATAAGTATCTGGACGAAAGCACTTCCCCTTGCTCTGTAATTTTGATGCCATCCCCCAATGTTTCAATCGGTTGTGAAAGAATGCTCGCATTCAATGAACCGCCTCCACGGCCGAGTGACCCACCGCGTCCATGGAAAAACTTCAAACGAACATCATATGCCCGTGCGGTATTATGGATTTCCAACTGGGCTTTAAACAAATTCCAATTGGCGCTCAATGTCCCGCCGTCTTTACTGCCATCAGAATAGCCGAGCATGATTTCCTGTTCTTGTCCACGCGCTTTTAACTGTTCTCGATAGACATCCGTATCAAATAATTTCTGCATAATTTCCGGACCGGCAATCAAATCATCGATTGTTTCTAGAAGTGGTGCGACATCAAGGTCACTTTCCACGTGTCCATCTGGGTAAAGACGATAGATGCCACTTTCTTTGGCTAGCACAAGTACCTCCAACAGGTCACTCGGCGATTCCGCCATACTGATCAGATAAACTTCGATTGCACGTTTGCCAAACTCTTTATGCGCCCTTTTGATCATTCGGAATACATCAAGTATTTTTTGTGTCGCATCCGAATAGCTGCCATCAAAAACGACAAGTGGGCGTGGATCCGCCAATACATCACTTAATATCTTTTGCTTCTCATCTTCAGAAAGCTCAGTGTAATGATCAGCCACATGGACGGCTCGCAATATTTCATCAATCGCCGCTTCATGTTCGCCGCTGTGGTTCCGGATGTCCAATGTCGCCAAATGGAATCCGAACATTTCAACTTGCCGGATGACTTTGCGGATCGTCTTCATATTTTTTGATGTTGGCAGATGGGACTCGGCATTTTTTTTGATCTCTTTCAAGTCTGCAGCCAATGTTTGGGCGTCCGGATAGCCATTTGCTGATTTTCCGGTTTCCCTGAGCCGTTTCAATATGACGGCAAACTTGCGCCGGTATACCTCGGACTCGACAGGCCACTTCTCATCTTCTTCCATGTATGTCTTCTCTTCAATTTCCATTTGTCGGATAAATTCAGGGTTAATGGATATACGCTCACTTGATTGACTGAACCGCCGCATCAATTCAACAATGGCTTGGTCATATTTTTTCAATATTAATTTCCGTTGCATTTCAAGTGTTTCCCACGTTATATCCGATGTAACGTTTGGATTGCCATCACGGTCACCGCCAATCCACGACCCGAAGCTGATGAAGTTGGGTACATGCCAATCTTCTTCGGAAATATGTTCCCGTAGTTGCACTTCCATGTCATGGAATATATTCGGTAATGTATCGAATAATGTCTGATCAAAATAATATAGACCGTTTTTCACTTCATCCAGCACTTCCGGCTTACGTTTCCGAAGTTCATCGGTGTGCCATAAGGCTGTGACCTCATTAAACAGACTTTCTCTTATCATCGCTTTTTCATGTTCGGTAGCCAGCGGATTATCCAATTTACGCAAGTTTCCGGATATCCGTTTCTGTATTTCCAGCACCGTCCGTTTTGTCGCTTCCGTCGGGTGTGCCGTCATAATCAGTTCAACCGATAAATCTTCCAGCACGTCCTGGATTTCTGTATTGGAAAGGTTATAATCCTTCGCTTTCAACACCGCCTCTTCCAGGGAAAACGATTGGTGCTTATCTTCTTCAAGTAGATATTGCCGTCTGCGTCTGATGCGGTGATTTTGTTCAGCAATATTGATGAGATGAAAGTAGATGGAAAACGCGCGGATAACCTGTTGCCGCATCGGTGGTTCCAATTGACTTATTTCCTTTTTCAATATATGGTACGTTTCTTCATCGGAATCTGTCCGGATTCGCTTTGTCATGATGCGGATGTTTTCGACTTTATCGAATAATTCTTTTCCGCCATGCAGCTGTAGAATGTCACCTAATATATTCCCAAGCATTTTGACATCATTCCGCAATAATGCGTTATGGTCTGTTGCTTCTACCATTGGTACTCCTCCTCATTGTTGCATAATGAAAAAGTGAATCAGTTATATGATGATCCATTAATGGAAATGCAGGTTGCCTTGTTATTTTAACATAATGTCACATTGAAAAACTCATCTCAAGCATTTCTTTACATCTCAAAAGCAGTGTATTTCATTCTGTGAAACAAAAAAACCGGATACCGACGCCTTTTTAAAAAGGCACATTCGTTTCATTAATATATTTCAAATGGATGTATATAAGCTTGTTTGAACCGAGCATAATGTGCAATTGTTTCATGTGTCATCGGGAACGGCAAATGAGCACGCGCGTGATTCAACATCTGAGCGTCCTGTAAATCCCAGTGAGTATGATATATCGGGGCTTTTAACACTTTTTGATGGCGATGTATCCAAATACAATAGCGCTCTGTCAAAAAATGAGACAGCGAACCTGCTTCAGGGGTAAAAACAGCAGATTGCGGCGCATACATCACATCAAAGGTGATATACGGACGACCAAATAAATGATCTGCAGAAAAACGATATGTATCACCTTCTTTTTTTATGTGCATACAGGCTTTTGAAAAAGGAAGTGAAGCTAAGCGACCACCGATTTGGACCATTCGGTCACTGACATTGATGGAAAAGAAGTAAACACCACGTTCGTTCCCATATTGCACATACGTCCGTAGATTCATTTGATAGAAGGACGGATAGGCTATCCTTTCAGGCATCGTGCGGAGACGGCTATGTGTCGCCTCAAAAAGTACAACCGTCACCCAGGCATCACCATGATACGTGTCGATTTCAAATGGATAAGGAACATATTGTCGCAACGTTTCTGATGGAACAGGCGTGTGTACGAATAAAACATCCTGCCAGTTTTGCTGTGCCACCCATGGCCATTTCCGTTGTGCAATCATCACCATAACCCCTTCTTGAAAATGTATCATTATTATATCCATATTATCAAAGTCGATCATTTCAACAAGGGATGACAGTCATTTCCAGTCCAACTTTATTGGATTAAAGACATTTAATATGGACTATCAGCCCATATTAAGGTACATCACCCCTCCATATAAACCATGAGATGGAAAGGATTAATCCATTCCTAGCTGTCCAAAATAAATGACGTTGATTTATGATGGGCGGCTTCCAATATATGGAGAGGCAACAGACGGATATGTCGCTTTTTTGGCATAGCAGCAGGATATCAGAGGGGGATCTTTTCAATATCTTTTGATTTTCTTTTGCATGCATTTAATGTTATATTCTATCGTGGTGTATATTATTTATATTTTTTATGTCATCGAGATTTCACATAAGGAAGGTGTTTTTCATGTCAAAAAAGGATCCGAATCCCGGATTCAAACCATATGTTCCCGCCTCCAAACATCCACCTGAGTTCACATGGATGTCCCTGTTTGTCGGTGGGATACTGGCCATTGTATTTGGTGCAGCAAACGCATACTTGGGACTGATCGTCGGGATGACTGTTTCTGCTTCCATCCCGGCGGCTGTTATTTCAATGGCAGTCCTGCGCATCATCATGAAGCGGAATTCCATTTTAGAGAACAACATTGTTCAGACAATTACGTCATCGGGTGAAGCACTCGCTGCTGGGATTATTTTTACACTACCTGCTTTGTTCATCTGGGGACTGAAACCAAGTCTGACTACAATCGCCATCATTGCGCTTGCTGGGGGTATTTTGGGTGTCATATTGATGATTCCACTCAGACGTGCGCTCATCGTCAAAGAACACGATACGCTTCCATATCCGGAGGGTACGGCATGTGCCGAGGTACTCCACGCCGGTGAAGAAGGCGGAAAAAGTGCCAAGAAAGTGATGTATGGCCTTGGTATCGGAGCTCTTTTCAAATTATTGACGGACGCGGTCAAACTTTTCCCATCCACGGTCCAATGGGAAATCTACAAGTTTAAAAATGCGTCCATCGGAATGGACACACTGCCTGCGATGATCGGTGTCGGTTATATTATCGGACCACGTATCGCCGGAGTGATGTTTGCGGGAGGGGTTCTCGGTTGGATCGGCATCATTCCATTGATCAGTTTTATAGGAGATGTCGCAACTGAACCGATTTATCCTGGTGAGGTACCGATCTCAGAAATGAACTTTGAAGAAATCTGGGAGAATTACTTACGGTATATCGGCGCTGGAGCCGTTGCATTTGGAGGGATTATGGGTCTCATCAAAACGATTCCGACGATCATATCGTCATTTCTCGGCTCACTCCGTGGATTTTCGGCTGCCGGTGATAATGATGGTGAGGATTTACGGACGGATCGAGATATGCCTATGTGGTCCATCTTGACATTGTTGGTCGTGTTCCTAGGTATTTTGCTATTTAATCCAGCGATTAAAGTTGGTATTGTTGGAATTGTCTTATTATTCATTTTCGGATTTTTCTTCGTCACCGTTTCGTCCCGTATTGTGGGGATTGTCGGAAGTTCATCAAACCCCGTTTCCGGGATGACCATCGGTGCATTGATTTTCATCACGGTCATATTGTCTTTCGTCGGTCAGACTGGACAAGCTGGTGCAGCCACTGCCATCATAATCGGGTCTGTCGTCTGTGTCGCTGCTGCCATTGCAGGTGATACATCACAAGACTTGAAGACAGGCTATATTGTCGGATCGACACCAAGGTGGCAACAAATTGCACAGTTATACGGTGTGCTCATTACAAGTATCGTCATCGGCGGTATCCTTGTCCTGCTTGATAATGCCCACGGGTTTGGTTCGGAAGATCTTCCGGCACCACAAGCTATGCTGATGTCCATGATTGTTGATGGTATCATGAGCGGTGATCTGCCATGGAACTTGATTTTCATTGGAGCGGCTATTGCGGCAGCTGTTGAATTGTTCGGTATCGGATCATTACCGTTTGCGGTCGGACTGTACTTACCAATCACAACAACCGCACCGATCATGGTTGGTGGTCTCGTTAACGGCATCATCAAACGCCGTACAAAAGATAAAGATGAATATGATAAGAAAAATGAACGTGGTATCCTGCTTGCTTCCGGTTATATCGCCGGTGAAGCACTGATGGGTGTAGCGATTGCCCTCGCCGTGACTGCAGGAGTCGCATTCCCTAGCGGTACGATATTCGGTCCTGTCGTATCATTGATTGCCATCGCTCTGGTCATCTGGTACCTATTCCATACCGCTAACAAAAAACTGAAAGCCTGATTGTTTATGTGAAAAACTGTTGGATACAGCATTTGTATCCAGCAGTTTTTTTGTTTCGCAACCCTTTCAAGCTTCCCTCTTGAGCACCCCCCTGTCACATATTTCAAAAGGGTGCGGAAAACAACATGCCCCATATCATTTGACGTTTCATATCAGCTATATAGCACATAATGAAACATCCTGGCATTTTTAAAGTCCCTCGTGGCATAGGTTAATATAAGTCTTGAGACAAGCTGCGCATAATTACCTTCTACCCGCGCAATATAACAAGAAGGATTAAACCTATCAGGATCACATAAAAATAAAATGCCTAAGCACCCCTTTTTCAAGTATCCAGAACATAACAACCGTTCAAAAACACATAACAAAAAGTGTCCCGGGTCAGCTAAAGCAAGAAATCGGGCTAAATCAAACGCATACAGGCTAAGGTCGTGATATCCTGTTCGTAATATCTTAAGATCTGCAAGCATTCATGCCACTGTATGATGTGTCAGAAACCTGTATATGTTCATGTCTTGGGAAAGCTTTGATTGTCCCACCGAAGACCACTTGTGAACGCCATCCTGACCAACGCCTAACGGGATATACGTCTTGTACACTCAAACAATTGACAGAAACCATGAATCATGGTTTACTTATAGTATAATTTCAAAGGGGAGTAGCTTTTACAGTTTAGTCGTCAATACAGAGTGTGCATGAACTCTCGGCTGGACTGGCAACTCGAACGGTGTTGTTAGCAAGACCTTTGCCCGATGTGGTAAAGGTCTGTCTACTTTTAGGCATTTACCATATTCGGTGGTAAATGTTTTTTTATTAGAAGGGAGAAAACATCGTGGGAGATATTTGGATTGAATATGCATGGACCTTAGTCGTATTAATAGGGTTGGAAGGTATCCTATCCGCCGACAACGCACTCGTGATGGCGGTCATTGCAAAGCACTTACCCGAAAGACAGCAACAAAAGGCCATTAACTATGGCATTATCGGAGCATTCGTTTTCCGGTTTGCGGCGCTGTTTGCCATCTCATTCATCGCCAATGTATGGCAGGTTCAGGCGATCGGTGCTGTATACCTTATCTATCTTGGTTTTAAAAATGTTTTTTCAAGTCAGTCGGGCTCCGATAAGAAAAACAAAGCTGAAACAGAAGGTATGCTAAAAGGCTTTTGGGCAACAGTCGCCAAGATCGGACTCGCGGACCTTGCCTTTGCAGTTGATTCCATCCTGGCTGCCGTTGCCATGGCAATTGTCCTCCCTGATAGTCCATTGCCACATTTCGGAGGTATGGATGCCGCGCAATTCATCATCGTCGTCTTAGCCGGTATAGCCGGATTGATTTTAATTAAGTTTGCAGCGACATGGTTTGTGTCATTACTCGAAAAACGTCCAAGCCTTGAAACGGTTGCCTATCTTATAGTTGCTTGGGTCGGGATAAAACTTGCCGTCATTACCTTGAGCCATGAAAAAGTCGGCATTCTGGATGCGGACTTCCCACACACAACTGGTTGGACCATGACATTCTGGGGCGTACTTGTTGCTATCGTTATCATCGGATGGTTCATATCTGGTCGTACCGGACCAAAGACAGGGAAAAAAAAGAAGTCCATGGGGGTCTCCAAATTTCTAAAAGAGTGAAGGCGTTAACGACCGGCGAGGCAACAACAAAACAATTCGATTGATTTTCATGCTATATAACGTAAACTGGGCATAGTTATGATTTCAAAGGGTGAACAACATGGCACAGGTGTATAGCGACATTATCCAATATAGAGGGACACATTATGACTTTGGCTATTTTCAAGGAAAAAAATTGCGTAACTCCCCCCTCCTTCCCAATCGGAAGAAACAGTGGGGACCTAAATTAAACCGCCATTTCATCATTGACCTAGAAGGATTTCAAGATTTAATCATGAATATGGCACCTCGCATCTGGGACGAGATCAAAGGATTAGCAGATGTACTTCATATGCCGATAGATGAGGCAGTCCAGTTCTTCGGGGGGTACTATCTGGAATTCGTACGAAGCGGATGTTCGATTTTCGCCGACACGGATTTCATGGTGCGCAATTATGATAGCCACCCCCGATCGTATGAAGGGCGCTATCTTTTCTATCAGCCTTCGGATTCCGGGTATGCCGTGATCGGACCAAGTATGCAAGTCACCGGACGGATTGATGGCATGAATGAAAAAGGGCTCGTGATGGGATACAACTTTACCCACCGGAAACAATCCGCTGACGGGTTCCTATGTAACATGATCGGACGTTTGATTCTCGAAACATGTGCTGATGTCGATGAGGCAATTGCACTTCTGAAGGATATCCCGCACCGGCACTCCTTCAGTTATGTTCTCCTCGATAAAGGCGGCGTGTCGTATGTCGTCGAAGCATCACCCCGTGAAGTTGCCGTAAGAAGGTCACAGGTATGTACAAATCATTTTCATCTATTGGATGAGGAAAATCGCTATCGTCAAGACGAATCACGCAGACGGGAAACAGCTATCGAGGAAAAGCAGCAAACCGGGAGCAGTCCCTATCAAGCATTCCGGGTCATGAACGATCCTGCTTATGACATTTTTTCCTTTAAATATGATGCTGCGGCAGGGACATTGCATACAGCGGCTTATTTTCCACAAACACTGAAAGCGTGGTTCTCCTTGGGACCGGATCGCAAACCAGTCATTTTCGATTTCAACCGCTGGCTTGGTGGGCAAAACATCAATGTGACACGCATTTTGGGTGACATCGATTATCCGAAGCCGGGGCCATTTGCGAATATGGAATCATTCTTTTAAGACGTAGCTGTAAAAGTGAAACTGAACATAAGCACATCTATTAGCCTGTATCCTTTTTTCTGATACGATGAAGTTAGTATGATGACGAAAGGAGAATGATGTATGAAGGTTTTCGTGATTGGTGCAAACGGACAGATTGGACAGCATGTCGTACAGCAATTGCAAAACAGTGATGAACATAGTGTTCGGGCGATGGTACGGTCGGAAGAACAAGTGAATGCTTTCGAAAAACAAGGTGTGGAGGCTAGACGGGTAGACTTGGAAGGGCCGATGGAGAATATTGCCTCGGCTGCAGAGGGATGTGATGCCATCGTCTTCACCGCGGGTTCTGGTGCTCACACCGGTGCCGACAAAACGATGCTCATTGACCTCGACGGAGCTGCCAAGTCCATCGCAGCAGCTGAAAAATCCGGAATTGACCGCTTCATGATGGTCAGTGCCATCCATGCGGACAACAGAGATAAATGGGGTAGCACACCCTCTTATTATATGGTTGCCAAACATCACGCCGATCGAATCCTTGCTGAAAGTGACTTGAATTATACGATCCTGCGTCCAGGTTTATTGACAAACGATGCCGGTAACGGGAAAATCACAGCCGCTCCTGAAGTGGAAAGAGCCGAGATCCCACGCGAAGATGTCGCTGCAACCATCGTTTCGGCATTGAATGAAAAGAAAACATTCAAACGTTCTTTTGAGCTCGTCTCAGGCAGTACACCCATTGAAGATGCATTGGAAACATTATAGAACAAACCGATGAAACAGTTAGGAATCAAGCTGAAAACACTCTCCCAAGGTAAATCACCCGAAGGAGAGTGTTGATATATCACATACTATCCGCTGATCATGTCCATAGCCGTGTCCGCCAGCTGCCGGCAGCGTTCGATTTCCGAATCATCCGGTTCCAAGTCAACAATGACCTTATCCGATATCATTGTTGCACCTTGCTCCTCCAACATGTCATACAACATTTCTGTGGCGGTTCCGTATTGCTCATATTCACGATCCGCCGAACCGAATGTGCCACATACTTTCCCCGTTAGATCCAAATCCTCCAATTCATCGTAAAAATCCTCCACCTCAAATGGCAAATCACCATCAACCCATGTATAAATACCGATTAAAATCGCCTCATAATCCAATAGCTCCTCTGTCTCGAGCGCATCTTCGGCAAACGATTTACTGACAACCTGACCATCATATTGATCCAGTTGGTTGAGAACCGCTTCTGCCATCACTTCTGTATTTCCAGTCAGACTCGTATAAAGAACCAATACCTTTCCCAACAGCAATCACCTCATCATTGAACTAGTTACAGTTTATATGATAATGAGAATCATTTTCAAGTGATCGGTCTTTATCCGTGAGAAGACAAATAAATCCGGTATCAGTGGCAACATCAGCCCCCCATTTTCCGGATAACTGGATTTCAACGCAAAAAAGTCGTGAAGTTAATCGTTGCTTCACCTCACGACTTTTTCAGTGACCTTAAAATATAAGAATGATAATGAAATACACCATCATCATGACGAAACCGATCGGTGCTGCAAATTTAGCATATTGCAGACTCGTAATTTTCAATTTCCCCGCCGCAATGATGTTCGGTATGTTACCGGGGATGAGCATTCCGCCACTGATGATCAATCCAAGCAAGATATCCCGGATTGTCGTTTCACCCATAGATGGGCTGATTTCGGCCGCAGCCAGTGTCGCATTATCCAAAACAGCGGATATCATATTGATCCAATATAAAATTAATGGATTTAAATCGAGCAGATATTTTTCGATAAAGGGCTGGAATCCGGCACCCAGAAAGGTCAACGCCATGACAAACAGATAAATTTTCAAACTGCGGATGATGATTTCCGGATAGGACTCCGTCTCAGAAGCCGATTCTTCATCCAATCCGTCACTCTCCGTGTCATTTCTGCCTTTCACCATAAACGCAGCCAATAACGCAAAAACAATGACGCCTGGGACGATATAAATCCCGATCAGTTTCAATAAATAAAAGAAGTCTTCATCCAGTTTACTGACGACAATCGTCGAAAGGGGCTCGCCAAGCGGGGTCAATGCCGCACCCATCCCGATGGCAAAACACGCTAATACGACCAAACGTATTTCCGATTTCCGGTCCATTTTCAATACGCCGACCACCGCAACAAGGATGATGGCAGCGATAATGGCTGTAATGACACTTGATATCAGTCCCAACACAATGACCAACAACGCAATGAACAGACGGTAAGGCATCGCCCTGCTGACTGATAGCACCCCTTTTTCTATAGGGGTCCTGAACCATCTGAATAATAAACCTGCCACAAGAACGGCAAGGGTGATGTTAATGGGGTCTTTCAATGCTTCTTTCAATAAATCCCAGTCCAGCACCTGACTGACCAATACAGACGCAACACCCATGATAAACAAAAACACTTCCAAGTTCCGCTCCACTATTTTCGTGAAAGGCAAAAACAAGACGAGTACTAAAATAATGGTTAATCCAATAATCATATTGTAATAGACTCCTCCTCTACTTTTTTGATGGGGCGTAACTCTTTTTTAAGTGATATGTGGACTCATTTTCCATATAAAAAAGCCTGCCACCAGGACATACTTATCCCTCGGTGACAGACTCCTCCTAAAAATCCTATGTAATTTGCACTTGTGAGTTACTAAAACGCATTATAGCATGACACTGTTTTCTTTTCAACATGATTTTGCCTTTGAGTTTCCGTAAAATGTAAAAAGTTGAGTCAAAAAGCAGAGTTGATTGACCTTTCATGGGATTATGCGTGAAAAATCCACCCAACCAGGATTTTTGACATACGAAAATGGAGGATGGGACAAGCGTATTTTGATCAAAGGATGTCCGACCTATCGCTCCGGAAATATACTTCGCTTTAGCTTTATCACAGCTCATAGGTCGACATCCGCTCCTTAGAACGTTGCAGTGTCTCCTTTGCCGCGGGCGGCTGGTGAGCCCCCTTGTACTAACGCACAACGGTGTCTCACCTATGCCTTTTCTCCCGCAGGAGTCTTCGTATATTTCCTCCGCCCTCCACTAAAGCTAATCGCGATTTTTACAGAAACTCATAAAATCGCTTTAGATCGATTGCTATCGACCATCAACGATAAATCTCAAGAATCCACGTCAATACCCTGTCATGGAATTGAATGAAACGGACCCACACCTGCTCCAACACAAGCCAAAAAAATGAACCCACCTCTTCCGGAATATATATCCAGAAGGGCGGGTTCTTTCAATCTAGGGGGTATCATATTCTATTCTTGCCAGTTAAAGCGATTATGATAAGTGATTTTCAATCTCTGCATCATCACGAAGTTTCTCTACAATGGTTTGATAGGCTTCGTTTTCT